>NZ_JACYMG010000001.1:102272-1143885 GCF_020858035.1 Janthinobacterium sp. EB271-G4-3-2
GACGCTGTCGATGGCGGTAGCCAGCAGGCCGATGGTGGCGTTGGCGGTAGCGGTCAGTTCCGTTGCGCCGGTCGATGCGCCGCTCGAGAAGTTCGCGCTCAGGCCGCTCAGGGCGGTGTTCAAGGTCGACAGGTTGCCCGATACGTCGAAAGTCATTTTTTCGGTCGAGCTTGCACCGATCTGGAACGTCATCGACGTCGACAGCGTACCGTCGGCAGCGGCGCTACCTTTGCCCAGCAGCTTGGTGCCGCCGAACGTGGTGTTGGTCATGACGTTGTACAGCTCTTGGCCCAGTGCGTTGTACTCGGCTTGCATGGCGATCTTGTCGTTGCTGGTCGACGAAGCGTCGGCTGCCTGGGTTGCCAGATCCTTCATGCGCACCAGCATGTTGGTGACTTCGGCGAACGCGCCTTCAGCCGTTTGCAGCAGCGAGGTGCTGTTTTGCGTGTTGTTCATCGCAACGGTCATGCCGCTGGTTTGTGCTTTCAGGCGGGTTGCGATTTGCAGGCCGGCAGCGTCGTCCATGGCCGAGTTGATGCGGAAGCCGGTGCTCAGGCGCGTCATCGAAGTCGACAGTTTGGATTGGGTATTCGAGATCGAATTTTGTGCCGACAGGGAGGCAGCGTTGGTGTGAAGGCTCAGCATGGTGTCATTCCTAATTGGGTGGTTACGGTGAGGAGCGACGGTTTATCTGCTCCTACCAGTACAAGACGACCATCGCTCCCACTTTATTAAATGCCGTATGGAAATATATTTTTCATTGCCTGAATGGCAAGGCTTCGGAGTGCTCAGTCCGTCACGCCGCCGTGTTCCGCTTCCCATTGCCGGCGGCTGCTTTTCAGGATGTCGATGACGAGCAATGCCTTCGCTTCGTCGGCGCACAGGTCTTCCATGAACATGGCGTTATTGTTGCGTACCCATTCCAGCGGCATTTCCCACCAGGCCAGTTCCAGCAGGGCGGCACGGACTTTTTCCGTGAAGCGGTGGCGGATCAGGCGCGCCGGCGAGCCCGCATAAATGCCATAGGGTTCCGAGCGGAAATTCGGTGGCAGCAGCGAGCGGGCGCCGATGACGCAGCCGTTTTCGATCACGCTGCCGCCCAGCACCATCACTTCGTCGCCGATCCAGACATCGTTCTTGATCACCGTGTCGGCATACTGTGGCGGTGGCGCATTTTTCAATCCGCCGCCGAGGATCGACAGCATGTACGTCGAGACCGTGCGCATTTCATGCTGGCCATTGAGGATGAAACTCAGGCGCGAGCCGCCGGCCACATAGCGTCCGACGCACAGGCTTTGCTGTCCGCTGTCATATTTCACCAGCGAACCGACGCCGAAACAGGAGCCGCGCCCGATGTAGAAGTGGCCGCCCTCCGGTTCCTGGTCCAGCCAGTTGCGGAAAAATTGATGGGGCAGGGTGCTGATGGCGCCATCCGCGTAGCCCAGTACCGTGAATTGGGCTGACCAGGGATGGTTTTCGGCCACGCCGGAAAAATTGGTTTCGGTGGAAATTTGCATCAGGCGATGTTCCGTATTACTTCTTGTTGCTCAAGATCGTTTCCAGATACGGCAGGCAATCCCCCAGCGGCGGCGGCAGGGGCTGGGTGACATGCACGGGTTTGTTTTTTTTGCGCGCTCATCATCATAATCCGATCGGCGGGTTGGGTACGGCCACGGGTGCTTCGAACGAGACAGGCGGCAAGCCTTCGCACCAGCGTTGCCAGATGATGCGCAAGCCATTTTCCAGCCCTTCCGTGATCAGCTTGGGTTTGCCCAGGACGGAACGTTCCAGGCGGTGCCGCATGCTGAAGCGGTAGGCGCCCAGCAACATCGGATTGGCAGCCATGGCCACGCTCTTGCGGACCAGATCCTCTTCGTCGGTGGCGATAAAGTCATCGAGTTCGACCTGGCGCAAGATCATGTTGCCGGCGCGGCTAGGCATGGTGGGGCCTGCCGTCGTCAGCGTGGGCACGCCCATCCACAGCGCATGCAGGGTCGTCGTGCTGCCGCAATACGGGAAGGCATCGAGGCACACGTCGATGCGGTGATGGATGGCCATGAATTGCGCCATGCCCGTGCGTCCTTCGAAGGTCAGGCGCTCCGGCGCAATGCCTTCTTCCGCGAACCAGGCCGCCAGCTGCGGCGGCGCTTCCGATTTCGGCATGGCCGCCACGATCATTTTGGAGTCGGGGACGGCGCGCAGCACCCTGGCCCAGCGCGCGATGACCTGGCGATTGATTTTATTGGTGCGGTTGAAGCTGCCAAACGTGATGTAGCCATTTGTCAATACAGGCGCGGGCTGGACGCCGGGCGCCAGCTTGGACGGCAGGAAGGGCACGCAGGCGGGCAGCAGCAGCAGTTTCTCGGAGAATTGGTCGCCCAATTCGTCCGGTGGCGTGAAGTGCTGATCGCCCAGATAGTAATCGATCGATTGCAGTCCCGTCGTGAGCGGATAGCCGATCCAGCTGGCCTGGACAGGGGCGGGCTTGGCGGCAAACATGAGCAGCCGGTTCTTGCCCGTGTGGCCGGACAAATCGATCAGGATGTCGATGCCATCGTCGCGGATCAGCTGGCCCAGGTCAGGATCGGACAGGTGTTCCACCTGGCGCCAGTGGGGAATGACCTCCCGCAGGCGCTCCGTGATATCGTCGTTTTGCGGATTGTTGTGGTAGGCATACAGCGACAACTGGGCGTCATCGGCGATATTTTCCAGTATCGGAATGAGGAAGTGCGGCACCGGATGGTTGTGCAGGTCGCCCGACACGAAGCCGACTTTCAAGGTGCGCAGCGGGTCGCGGCTGTTGCTGTGCTCTCCGCGTCCTTTGGCGATATGCGTTTCAAAGGTGTCGCTGAAGCGCTGATGTTCGGCAAAGAGCGCCTGGGGATCGATCTCCGTGCTATGCGACAACAGGAACAGGTAGTTGCTGAACAGGGTTTCCCACAGCGGGCAGACGGCCAGGCCCTTGCGGCAGGTTTCAATCGCTTCTTCTATCCTGCCGATATTGCTGAAAGTGGCGCTGATATTGACGTAGGCGTCACGATAGTCGGGATTGATTTCCAGTGTCTTGTGGTAGCAATCGAGCGCCAGCAGCGGCTCATTCATGAGCACGTAGCAATTGCCGAGCGCAAAGTGAGCGCGCTCGAATGCGGGGTCGATAGCGAGCGCGGCCAGATACGTCTGCTTTGCGTGTTCCAATTGTTTCTGCGCCTGGCGCGTCGAGCCCAGGTTGCACAGCGCCGAGATGTTTTTCGGTTCCAGTTCCAGTGCGCGCTCATAGGCGGCGGTGGCTGCGTCGTATTGCTCCAGTTCTTGCAGGGCGACGCCCAGGTGGTTATGCGTTTCGCTATCGTCGGAATCAAGTTCCAGGGTACGGCGGTATGCCTCCACCGCGAGCGGATAGCGCTTGATGGTGCTGTAGTAATCGGCCAGTTGCCTGTGGTTCGCGGCGTTGCCGGGAGCCAGGTCGATGGCTTGCTGGAAATATTTCAGGGCATTGTCGCGGTCTTCGGCGGCGCCGTAGGCGATGGCGAGCTGGCCGCAGGCTTGCGCGTCGTCCGGCCGCAGGCGCAGCACTGTTGCGCAGTGCTCGATGGCCGCCGTGTAATTCTTTTGTTTGCATTGAAGCAATCCCAGATTGCTCAGCGCCTGGGTGAAGTCGCCATCGAGCGCGATCGCCTGTTCATACGCGGCGATGGCTTCGTCTGGCCGCTCCAGCGACTGGAGGGCGCGTCCCAGGTTGTTGTGCAGCTTGGCGTCGTCGGGATGCAATTCGATGGCGCGGCGGTAGCTGGCCACGGCACCCGCGTAGTCTTCGGCCTCATGCAGTGCCGCGGCCAGATTGGCGTGCGCCGCCGTGGTGTGGGGCGCCAGTTGCAGCACGGCCCGGTAGCTGACGATGGCCGCTTGCCATTGCTGCAAGTCCTGCTGGGCGTTGCCCAGATTCAGATAGATGTCAGCATCGCCCGGCAGCAGGGCCAGTGCGCGTTGATAGCACGCGACGGCTTCGGCGCTGCGCCGCATCGCTTGCAGTGTATTGCCGAGATTGAAATGGCCCTTGGCGTAATCGGGACGCAGCGCGAGCGCTTGCCGGTATGCCTGTTCGGCCTGCTCCAGCTTGCCTTGCGCCTGCAGGGCCGCCGCCAGGTTGCCATGCGCCTCGACAAAGTCCGGATTCAGCTCCAGCGCCCGGGTATAGCTGTCGATCGCCTGGTCGTACATGCCCCGTTCCTGCCATGCGGTGCCCAGGTTGCCATGCGCTTCGGCATCCGTGGGCGCCAATTGCGCGGTTTTTTGCAGAGCCTCGAACGCATCCTTGCCCTGCAATTGCAGGGCGGTGCCCAGCACGCTCCAGGCAAAATCGGAATCGGGATAGCGCTGCGTCAGGGCGTGGCTGGCCGCTTCCAGTTCGGCATGGTGGCCGGCTTGATACAGCGCAATGACGTGCTGCGTTTCCTGCGCTGTCGGCGTGCTGGCGATCGCCGTTTCGATGCGGCTGCGCAAGCCTTGCGACTGTTCGTTGTCGAGACCGCGCACGATGGCCGCCGTGACGATCTCCAGCGCCTGTTCGCGTTCGCCCGCCTTGAGCAAGCCATCCGCATACGACAGCCAGAACTGGCCTTCGTCGGGGTTCACCGACAGCGCCTTGTGCAGATACGGCAAGCCTGCCTGGTATTGCCCGACCTGTCCCGCCAGCAAGCCCATATTGTGGTTGGCGATGGCGTGATACGGCTGCGCCTGCAAAATCGCCAGGTAAAGTTCTTCCGCCTCGGCATAACGGCCAGCCTGGTGTTCGGTGATTGCCTGCTGCAATTCGGCGTCGAGGGGCACTGCGGGGAGGGCGTTTGCGTTCATGGCGGGCGGAAGGGGAAATAGTTAGCAGAGGGAATTGTAACTGTTGGAAGTGCTTCTGAGAAACTTTCCATGTGGAATTTATCCAGGAATGCTGTCGCAATGCAAACTTGGTGTTGCTGGCTTGTCAAAGCGTGGGGAAAAGTGGCTGTTTTAAAAACCTTGCCGCCGGCTGGGCGGGATATCTAGCACCGGGCTGCTGGTATGATGGCTGGGATTGGCGCCGTCCTTGCGGGATGGCCGCTGCCCGGTATCGTTCACTTTTCAGCTCAGATATGCAAAACATTTTAATCATTGGCTCATCCGGCCACGCGAAGGTCGTCATCGACGTCGTCGAACGGCAGGGGCGCTTTCGTATCGCCGGCTTGATCGATGCGTTCCGGACGGTCGGCGAGGAAACCTCGGGCTATCGCGTCCTGGGCGCCGAGTCCGATCTGCCGGTCCTGGTGGAGCAGTTGGCCGTGGCAGGAGTGCTGGTGGCCATCGGCGACAACTTCGTGCGGTCGAGCGTGACCGCCCGCGTGGCGGCATTGTGCCCGCAATTGCCCTTCGTCAGCGCCGTGCATCCGCAGGCAAGCGTCGCCAGGGCCGTGCGTATCGGCGCGGGCAGCGTGGTGATGGCGGGGGCGGTGATCAATCCCGGTTGCGAGGTCGGGCACGGTTGTATCGTCAACACGCGCGCCTCGCTCGATCACGATTCCGTGATGGAAGCATTTTCCAGCCTGGCGCCTGCCGCTGCGACGGGCGGCGGCTGCTTCATCGGCACGTGCAGCGCCCTGGGCATGGGCGCCTTGCTGCTGCAGCGCATGCGCATAGGCAGTCACTGCGTGATTGGCGCCGGTGCCGTGGTGACGCGGCCCGTGGCCGATCTGTGCGTCAGTTATGGCACGCCGGCAAAAACGATACGCGGCCGCCTGGCCGGCGACAAGTATCTGTAAGCCCACGGCAGCCGCAGCGGGGCAGCGCTACCGGCTGCGGTAGCGCTGTTGCGGCGGCATGCCGGGCGACGTGCTTACATGTTCGGATAGTTCGGCCCGCCGCCGCCTTCCGGTGTCACCCACACGATGTTCTGCGTCGGATCCTTGATGTCGCAGGTCTTGCAGTGCACGCAGTTTTGCGCATTGATCTGCAGGCGTTCGGCGCCATCGTCGTTCCTCACGAACTCGTACACGCCGGCGGGACAGTAACGGGCTTCCGGACCCGCATACGTGGCCAGGTTGACGTCGACGGGCACGCTGGCGTTCTTCAACGTCAGGTGGATAGGCTGGTCTTCCGCGTGGTTCGTGTTCGAGATGAACACGGACGACATCTTGTCGAAGGTCAGCTTGCCATCGGGTTTCGGATACACGATCTTTTTCGACTGGGCCGCCGGTTTCAGACATTCATGGTCGCCATGCGAGTGGTGCAGGGTCCATGGCGCCTTGCCGCGGAAGATCAGCTGGTCGATGCCCGTCATCAGGCTGCCCAGGTACAAACCTTTTGACAGCCATGGCTTGACGTTGCGCGCCACGTGCAGTTCTTCATGCAGCCAGGATTTTTCAAAGGCGACAGGGTAGCTCGTCAGTTCATCGTGCTGGCGCTGTTCGCCCAGCGCGCCGAAGGCCGCGTCCGCCGCCAGCATGCCGCTCTTGATGGCCGCGTGGCTGCCCTTGATGCGGCTCATGTTCAAAAAGCCCGCATCGCAGCCGATCAGCGCGCCGCCGGCAAACACCAGTTTCGGCAACGATTGCAGGCCGCCGGCCGCGATCGCGCGCGCGCCGTAGGAAATGCGCTTGCCGCCTTCGAAGAACTTGCGGATTTCCGGATGCGTCTTGTAGCGCTGGAATTCCTCGTACGGCGACAAATACGGGTTTTCGTAGTTCAAGCCCACCACGTAGCCGACCATCACCTGGTTGTTTTCCAGGTGGTACAGGAAGGAGCCGCCGTAGGTTTTCGTGTCCAGCGGCCAGCCGCTCGAGTGGATCACCAGGCCCGGCTTGTGCTGGGCCGGGTCGATTTCCCACAATTCCTTGATGCCGATGCCGTACGATTGCGGGTCCTTGCCGGCGTTCAAGTCATACTTGGCCATCAATTGCTTGCCCAGGTGGCCGCGCGCGCCTTCGGCGAACAGCGTGTACTTGGCGTGCAATTCCATGCCCAGCTGGAAGTCGGGACCCGGTTCGCCGTCGCGCTTGACGCCCATGTTGCCGGTCGCTACGCCTTTGACGGAGCCGTCGTCGTTGTAGAGGATTTCCGCGGCAGGGAAGCCCGGGAAGATTTCCACGCCCAGGTTTTCCGCCTGCTGGCCCATCCAGCGCACCACATTGCCCAGCGAGACGATGTAGTTGCCGTGGTTTTCAAAGCAGGCCGGCACGGCGAAGCCTGGCGTTTTATACGCTTTCGTTTCGGTCAGGAACAGGATGCGGTCTTCCGTCACTTCCGTGTTCAGGGGCGCGCCCAGTTCTTTCCAGTTCGGAATCAGTTCGGTCAGCGCTTTCGGGTCCATGATGGCGCCCGACAGGATATGCGCGCCCAGTTCGCCGCCTTTTTCCAGCACGCAGACGGACACTTCCTGGCTCTTATCGAAGGCCAGCTGCTTCAGGCGGATCGCCGCGGCCAAGCCTGCGGGGCCACCGCCGACGATCACCACGTCATATTCCATGGTTTCGCGCGGTCCGTACTGTTCAACTAAGTTATTAGGCTGTGTCATGGTCTCGATTTATAGTCACTCAATTAGGTAGCAAGGATAGGGAATAAAGCATCATCGGGGAAATTTAAGCACGAGTGTGCTTGTTTTTGACGAGGATTGCAACTTTGGCGCCATTTTGCGTGACATTGCCCCTCGCCGCAATCTAAATCCGGCCATTTTGTGTAATGATGGCGTTTACTTTTGCTCGAGTGCGCTGCGGGGGAATTTGCCCGATTGCCATAGGCACGGCGCAAAGTGTTGTCTAAAATAAAACAGGAGTAGCTCGTGGGCATAGAAGTCAATTTCGAGGGCAAGATTGCCCTGATTACCGGCGCATCGAGCGGCCTCGGCGCGCGCTTTGCAAAAGTGCTGGCCCAGGCCGGCGCACAGGTCGTGCTGGCGTCGCGCCGCACCGAACGCCTGAAGGAATTGCGCGCCGAAATCGAAGCGGACGGCGGCGCCGCGCACGTGGTGTCGCTCGACGTGACCGACTTCGCCAGCATCAAGTCGGCCATCGCGCATGCGGAAACGGAAGCGGGTCCCATCGATATCCTCGTCAACAATTCAGGTGTCTCCACCACGCAACGCCTGGTCGACGTCACGCCCGAAGATTACTCGTTCGTGATGGACACCAATCTGCGCGGTTCGTTCTTCGTGGCCCAGCAAACGGCCAAGCGCATGATCGCGCGCGCCAAGGGCGACCCGAAGAAACAGCACCGCATCATCAATATCGCCTCGATGGCGGGCTTGCAGGTGCTGCCGCAGATCGGCGTGTATTGCATGAGCAAGGCGGGCATGGTGCACATGACGCGCGCCATGGCCGTGGAGTGGGGCAAATACGGCATCAACACGAACGCCATCTGCCCCGGCTACATTTCCACGGAAATCAATGAAGATTACTTTGCCACCGAGCAGGGCAAGAAGCTGATCGAAATGCTGCCGAACAAGCGTCCGGGCAAGCCGGAAGACCTTGACGGCCTGCTGCTGCTGCTGGCGGGCGAGGATTCGCACTTCATCAACGGCGCGATCATTTCCGCAGACGGTGGCATGAGTACCTTCTAGCGCTGCAGCTGCAGTCCCACCAGCTTGTGCACGAGCTCGGACGACGTCGATGCGGCGAACTTGCGCATCAGCTTGGCGCGGTGCATTTCCACCGTGCGGGGGCTGAGGTCGATCTGGCGGGCGATGACCTTGCTGGTCTTGCCTTCCACCAGCAGGGCGGCGATTTCGCGCTCGCGCGGGGTCAGTTCCGCCGTCACGGGACGTTTCTCGCTGACATCCTCGAACGTCCAGATGCCCGGCCCCAGTGGTTCCTTCGGCAACATGGCATGGCCCGTGACGTGGCACCAGAACAATTCTCCATTACTGCGGCGCATGATGCGCTCGTCCGAATAGCGTCCCTTGGCGTTCATGATGGGAATGATGCGGTCACCGGTGCGCAGGAATTCGTCGTGCGTGGGGTAGAGTACTTCGAATGACTGGTCGTCCAGCTGGGCGCGCGCATAGCCGAACATGGCCGCCAGCGCTTCGTTGCAGCTGCGCATGATGCGGTTTTCCGACATGCACATGCCCACGGGCGCGTGCAGGAAGATGCTTTCATAATCGATGGCTGACGCGGCGTTCATCTGATACGTATCACTCTCACAGGGGGATTGCCGGCACGGCGCCGGTAGTTCTACGGTATTGTACTTTCCACTCGCGTATTTTATGCTGAGTCGCTGCCTGAGTCATGGACTCAAGACCAAAGTTTAACAAAAGATAGAGGGACACCCATGAATAAAGTTTATCCTGACGCCGCCTCGGCGCTGGCCGGTATCGTCCAAGATGGCCAGACCATCGCCGTCGGCGGCTTCGGCCTGTGCGGCATTCCCGAAGCCCTGATCGGCGCCTTGCGCGATTCGGGCGTGACGGGCCTGACGGCCATTTCCAACAACGCGGGCGTGGACGGCTTCGGCCTGGGCCAGCTCTTGACCACGCGCCAGATCAAGAAAATGATCGCCTCCTACGTGGGTGAAAACAAGGAATTCGCGCGCCAGTACCTGGCAGGCGAACTGGAACTGGAATTCACGCCGCAAGGCACCCTGGCCGAAAAACTGCGCGCCGGCGGCGCCGGCATTCCTGCCTTCTTCACCAAGACGGGCGTGGGCACCATCGTTGCCGACGGCAAGGAAATCCGCGAATTCGACGGCGAACAATACGTGATGGAACGCAGCCTCGTGGCCGACGTGGCGCTGGTCAAAGCTTACATGGCCGACCGCGCCGGCAATTTGGTCTACCGCAAAACGGCGCGCAATTTCAACCCGAACGTGGCCATGGCCGGCAAAATCACCATCGTCGAAGTGGAAAAACTGGTCGAAGTGGGCGAGATCGACCCGGACCAGGTCCACACGCCGAGCATCTTCGTGCACCGCATCGTGGTCAACGCGAACCCGGAAAAACGCATCGAGCAGCGCACTGTGCGCAGCGAAGCATAAAACAGAATACGGAGATTATTATGGCTTGGACGAGAGATGAGATGGCCGCGCGCGCGGCAAAGGAATTGCAGGATGGCTTTTATGTGAACCTCGGCATCGGTTTGCCGACCCTGGTGGCCAACTATGTGCCGGACAATATCGAAGTATTCCTGCAGTCGGAAAACGGTTTGCTGGGCATCGGCCCGTTCCCGACCGACGCGGAAGTCGATGCCGACCTGATCAACGCGGGCAAGCAGACGGTGACGGCCTTGCCCGGCGCCGCCTACTTCAGCTCGGCCGATTCGTTTGGCATGATTCGTGGTGGCAAGATCAACCTGGCCATCCTGGGCGCCATGCAAGTGTCGGAAAAGGGCGACCTGGCGAACTGGATGATTCCAGGCAAGATGGTCAAGGGCATGGGCGGCGCGATGGACCTCGTCGCCGGCGTCAAGCGTGTCGTCGTGCTGATGGAACACGTGGCCACGGCCAAGGATGGCACGACGTCGCACAAGCTGCTGAAACAATGCGACTTGCCGCTGACGGGCGTGGGCGTGGTCGACGTCATCATCAGCGACCTGGGCGTGATCGACGTGACGGAAAACGGCTTGAAGCTGGTGGAACTGGCGCCGGGCGTGACCAAGGAGCAGGTGCAGGCGGCCACGGGCGCGGAACTGGACGTTTCCGCCGTATAAACGGATCGTTGCATGCATAAAAAAAGCGGACAGCGATGTCCGCTTTTTTTTCGCCGGGCACGCACTACGTCTGCGCCATGTCTAATGCTGTCCCTGGAGTGTGCCTATGCTGGAACGGTGCAGGGCAGACGAAGTCACGACACGGAGCAGTCATGAAGGCAAACTGGTACGCATCGCCGCTACTGAGGCGCATGGCAGGGCGTGTGTTGGCGGCGGGCTTGGCGGCGTTGCTGGCGGCCTGTGCCGCCGCCGGCGGCGAGCACGTCAACCCGGTGGTGACGGAGAAAGTGTTTACGGGCGATCCCGCTCTGGCAAAAAACATCTTTGTCTTTCTGGATGGGACGCGCAATGACAGCGCCTCCGGGACCAATGTGCGCCGGGTCTTTGATGCGGTGCTCCATGCCGACGAGGCGCAGACCAGCGCCATCTATATCGAAGGCGTGGGCAGCGTCGAAAGTCCCGTGCTGGGCGCCAGCCTCGGCCTAGGCATGGAGCCGCGTATCCTGCGCGGCTATGACTTCATCGCGCAGGCGTTTCGCCCCGGTGACAAGCTCTACATTTTGGGCTTCAGCCGTGGCGCCCACCAGGCCCGCGCACTGGCTGGCCTGATCGCCTATGCGGGCGTGCCGGCCAGGTCGGAAGACGATATCGAACAACGGCTTCGGCGCGATAACGCCATCCTCGAAGTGGTCAAGCGCAAGAACGATGAAGCCTATGTGGATGCGTGGAAGGCGTGGCGGCCGGGACAGGAGCCGATCGCCGGTAAAGAACTGCGCGAACGTTTCAAGGTAGCCGTGGTGCCGGTGGAGATCCAATTTCTCGGCCTGTGGGATACCGTGCCCGGTTCGCTGTTCAAGGACTTCGGTGTGTGCAAGGAAATGAGCGACGGCAGGGGCGGCGACCGCTACAAGTCCGATTCCTATCCGCCTATCCGCCGCATCCTGCACGCCGTGTCGCGCGATGAAAAGCGCAGCCGCTTCCATCCCATCTTGCTGTGTCCGCCCATTAATGCGGACTACACGAGTGTCAGCGAACTCTGGTTTCCCGGATCGCATGCCGATATCGGTGGTGGTTACGCCGATTCACGGTCGTTGTCCGACCTGTCGCTGGCGTGGATGATGACGGGCCTGGCGCAAGATTATGCGCTCCCGCCGTTGCAGCTGGCTGGCGATCCGCTAGGCCTGGCGCATTGGTCGATCGGCGACCGGCCGGCCAATTTGTTCAGCCATTGCGAGGACAGGGTATTGCCCGACGGCGCCATGCAGGCCCCGGCCCTGCAAGTGAGGACCGTTGCTGGCAGCGCGCCGTTGCGCATGCAGGGTGTGATCGAGCAACGGCCCTATCCTTTGACGTGCTCGCGCTAGCCCGGTCGTTTATGCGGCGCCAGCCTTGCCGCGCAAGCCGTCCAAGCTGTAGGCGCCAGCGCCTGCAACTGCGAAGTACAGGAAGGTGAAGCAGTACATCACGGCCATTTCGCCGCCGTTCAGGATCGGTAAAAAGCCGGCAGGCGCATGCGCGATGAAATAGGCGGCTGCCATCTGGCCCGACAGGATGAAGGCGACGGGGCGCGTGAACAGGCCCACCAGCAGCAAGCTGCCGCCCACCAGCTCGATGACGCCGGCCGCGCCCATCAGGGAAAACAGTTGCAAGCCGTCGAACATGGCCACGTGCGGCGCGCCGAACAGCTTGGCCGTGCCATGCTGCAGGAAAAGGAAGCCGAGGATGATGCGCAGCAAGCCGAGCAGGCGTGGGGGCCAGGTGGTGTAGAAGGCGGGCGAGAGGGACATGGCGTACTCCATTCAAAGGTGGATGGTTCGGTGTCAGGCTTGCATTAACGCAATGTCATTATGCGGGAGCCTGGCGGCGAACAATAGACAGTACTGTAATGGTTTTTCATTCATTGATCATCGTGATAAATATTGATGCATGATTTACTGTTTGATGATGATTCGAGCAGCGCACGCACAATGAAAAAAGCCCCGCAGATCGCTCTGCGGGGCTTTGCAATGGAGGTACGGCTTACTTGACGATATTCACTGCTGGCGCGACATACGCGTCTTCGGTCGGGTGGGTGGGATGGGCCAGCTCGCTATGCAGCTTGTCCATGTCCAGTTCTTTTTCCCATTTCGACACGACGATGGTGGCCACGCCGTTGCCGACGAAATTCGTCAGCGCGCGGCATTCGCTCATGAAGCGGTCGATGCCCAGGATCAGCGCCATGCCGGCCACGGGGATCGTCGGCACCACGGCCAGGGTCGCGGCCAGGGTGATGAAACCGGCGCCCGTGATGCCGGACGCGCCTTTCGAGGTCAGCATCGCCACGCCCAGGATGGTGAGCTCTTGCCAGATGGTCAGTTCCGTGTTGGTGGCCTGTGCCACGAACAGGGCGGCCATGGTCATGTAGATGTTGGTGCCGTCCAGGTTGAACGAGTAGCCGGTAGGCACGACCAGGCCGACGACTGGCTTGGAGCAGCCCAGGCGCTCGAGTTTCTTCATCAGGGCCGGCAGGGCCGATTCCGACGAGCTGGTACCGAGCACGATCAGCAGTTCTTCCTTGATGTACAGCAAGAAGCGGCCGATCGAGAAGCCCGTGTACCTGGCGATCAGGCCCAGCACGATGAAGACGAACAGGAAGCAGGTCAGGTAGAACGAACCCATCAGCTTGGCCAGCGGAATCAGCGAAGCCAGGCCGTATTTGCCGATGGTAAAGGCCATCGCGCCGAACGCGCCGATCGGAGCGACTTTCATGATGATGTTGACCATGCCGAAGATGGCATGCGACAGCTCGTCGATGAGCTTGGTGACCGGACGGCCGCGCTCGCCCAGCAGGGACAGCGAAAAGCCGAACAGGATGGCGATCAGCAGCACTTGCAGGATGTCGCCCTTGGCGAAGGCGTCAACGAAAGTTTTCGGGATGATGTTCATCACGAAGTCGATGGTCGACATGCCTTCGGCATGCGTGTATTGCGCGATCGACTTGGCGTCCAGGTGGGCCGGATCGGCGTTGAAGCCGGCGCCCGGTTTGAGGATGTTAGCAACCAGCAAGCCGATGGCCAGCGCGAAGGTGGAGACCACTTCAAAGTACAGCAGCGCCTTGCCGCCCACGCGGCCGATTTTCTTGACGTCCTGCATGCCGGCGATGCCGGAGACCACGGTACAGAAGATCACCGGGGCGATGATCATCTTGATCAGTTTGATAAAGCCGTCGCCCAGCGGTTTCATGTCGACGGCGTTGGAAGGGTAGAACACCCCCAGCAGCACGCCGGCCACGATGGCGAACAGCACCTGTACATACAGGATTTTATAGAATGGTTTTTTCACGAGTGGTCTCCTCTTGCGGGTTGATGCTGCGATCATCCGCGCATTGCCAGGCCGGCTCAATTGTGGATAACCGCAGATATGCATTTTCGCTATATCGGGTATTGCGCCAGGGCGAATGTGCCAGTGCTATGCTGCGGCGCAGCATTTCAGCCGCGCGCTTGGAGCATTGCCCGCGCTGCGCTACACTGCCGTAGCGTCGCGCGCGAGGCAACCGGCAAATCGCCGGTTTCTTTGTTTTTTACTACCAAATAACGACGCCGGACAAAACCGTAGCTCCGGTGTTATAAGGAATCGCATGATCGAAGCGAGCATCAAGTCAGTGCAATGTATTTCCCCCGCAGGCTTGCATACCATGTCCTACAAGGAGTGGGGCGCTGCCGATAATCCGAACGTGCTCGTCTGCGCCCACGGCGTGACGCGCGTGGCGGACGACTTCGACAACCTGGCGCGCGCCATGGCCAGCGATTACCGCGTGATCTGCCCCGACGTGGTGGGGCGCGGGCGCTCGGGCTGGCTGGCCAATCCCCAGTTCTACCGCGTGCCGCAATATGTGAGCGACATGGTGACTCTGCTGGCGCGCGTGCTGGCCAATGGCGAACGCCAGACGGTGGACTGGTTCGGCACGTCGATGGGCGGCTTGATCGGCCTGGGCCTGGCATCGCTGCCGCACAGCCCGATCAGCAAACTGGTGCTGAACGATATCGGCCCGACCCTGGCGCCCGAAGCCTTGCAGCGTATCGGCGACTACATCGGCCAGGACTTGCGTTTCGAGACGTTCGAGCAGGGCGCCAAGTTCGTGCGCGACGTGTCCGCCAGCTTCGGCCCGCACACGGACGCGGAATGGCATAAACTGGCGGTGGATGTGTTGCGGCAAGATAAGGATGGCCACTGGCGCCGCCACTATGATATGGGACTGGCCATGCCGTTCCGCTCGGCCACGCCGGAATCGGCGGCCAGCGACGAAGCCATGCTGTGGGCCGCATATGACGCCGTGCGCTGCCCCACCTTGCTGGTGCGCGGCTCGGAATCCGATTTGCTGTCGCACGAAACGGCCACGCGCATGCTCGGTCGCGGTCCGAAGGCGGAGCTGGTGGAGATCGCCGGCGTGGGCCATGCGCCCACTTTCGTCCACGACGACCAGATCGCCATCGCCCGCAAGTTTTTGCTGGGCAAGTAACACAAGTAGTACGCTGTACAGATTTTGAAACAACCGAAAGAAGAAGCATGGAAATTACACGACTGCACGTAGGCAAACGCCTCTCCGAAGTGGCGATACACAACAACACCATCTACCTGGCGGGCCAGATCGCGGAAGACACCACGCAAGGCATCGTCGGCCAGACGCGCGAAGTGCTGGGCCACGTCGACCGTTTGCTGATGGAAGCGGGCAGCGACAAGACTTGCATCCTGTCGTGCCAGATCTACATCGCCGACATGAAGGATTTCCCCGGCATGAATGAAGTGTGGGATGACTGGGTCGCCTCCGGCCACACGCCGCCGCGCGCCACGGTGGAAGCGAAACTGGCCAATCCGGCATGCCTGGTTGAAATCGTCGTCATCGCTGCGGAACGTTAAGTTTTCAAGTTGTTCAGTCATCAAGTTTAAAGGTAATACATGGTTTCCATCTCGGCCCCGAATAGCGCCACATCGGAACAACTGGTAGAGGGCTTGAGTGCGCCGGACTGCGCGCGCGTGCTGGACGCGCTCGCGTATGCCACCGAAGCGTATGGCGACAAGCAGACCTTTGCCGGCCGCTCCGCGCTGGAGTTCGCCATTGGCGTGGCCACCACCCTGGCTTTCCTGCGCAGCGATGCGGAAACGCGCATCGCCGGCCTGATGTTCGAGCTGACTTTGCTGGAACCCGATACGGCGGCCGACATCGAACCGCGTTTCGGCAAGCAGGTGTGCGACCTGGCCACCGGCGTGCGCCAGCTGATCCGCTTGCGCGCGCTGACCCAGGCGCAGCACGGCAGCGCTGGCGGGCGCGGCAAGAATGCGGCGCAGCAAGCCGTGGCCCAGGTGGAAACCTTGCGCAAGATGTTGCTGGCGATGGCTTCCGACATGCGTGTCGTGCTGGTGCGCCTGGCCGCCTGCGTGACGACCTTGCGTTACTTTGCCGATTTAAAGCTGTTCAACGAAATGACGCGCGAATACGGCAAGGAAACCCTGGATCTGTACGCGCCGCTGGCCAACCGCCTCGGCATCTGGCAGCTGAAGTGGGAACTGGAAGACTTGTCGTTCCGCTTCATCGAACCGGAAGCGTATAAACGCATCGCCAAGATGCTGGAAGAAAAGCGCATGATGCGCGAGGGCTTCGTGTCCTCGGCGATTTTGCGCCTGCAGACGGAACTGGCTTCGGCCGGTATCCAGGCGGAAGTATTTGGCCGCCCGAAACACATTTACAGCATCTGGAACAAGATGCGCGGCAAGGAGCTCGATTTTACGGCCCTGTACGACGTGCGCGCCTTCCGCGTCATCGTTGCCGACGTGAAAACCTGCTACACGGTGCTGGGCGTGGTCCACAATATCTGGACCCCCATCCCGAAGGAATTCGACGATTACATTTCGCGCCCGAAACCGAATGGTTACCAGTCGCTGCACACGGTGGTGACGGCCGAGGATGGCCGCCCGCTGGAAGTGCAAATCCGCACGAATGAAATGCACAGCTTTGCCGAATACGGCGTGGCCGCGCACTGGCGCTACAAGGAAGAGGGCGGCTCGAATTTTGCCGGCCAGAAGTACGACGAAAAGATCGCCTGGCTGCGCCAGTTGCTGGCCTGGAAAACGGAGGTGGCAGACGCCGTCGTGGGCCAGGAAGAAATCCAGCGCGAATGGGTGGAAAAGCTCAAGTCCGCCACATTGGACGACCGCATCTTCGTCATGACGCCGCAGGCGCGCGTGCTGGAATTGCCCGTGGGCGCCACGCCCGTCGATTTTGCCTATCACCTGCACACGGACGTGGGCCACCGCTGCCGCGGCGCCAAGGTCGACGGCATCATGGTGCCCCTGAATACGCAGCTGAAGAACGGCCAGACCTGCGAAATCATCACGGCCAAGGGCGCGCCGGGCACGGCCGGGCCGTCGCGCGACTGGCTCAGCGCCGGCTACGCCGTCAGCACGCGCACGCGCTCGAAAATCCGCGCCTGGTTCCACGCGATCGATATGCAGGAAACCCTGGCCCATGGCCGCGCGCTGGTGGAAAAGTCGCTGCAGCGCGAGGGCAAGACGGCCGTCAATCTGGAAGCACTGGCGCAAAAGCTGGGCTTTGCCAAAGTCGACGAGCTGTTCCTGTCGGTGGGCAAGGATGAATTCAGCCTGCGCCACGTGGAGCAGGCGCTGCACGACAATGGCGAAGTGGTGGTGCCGGAAGACGCCGTGCTGGTCGGTAAAAGCCGCGCTTCCAGCGTGGAGCAGGGCGCCAAGTCCGGCGTGCTGGTGGTGGGCACGGAAGGCCTCATGACCGTGCTGGCCAAGTGCTGCAAGCCGGCGCCGCCGGACAGCATCGTCGGTTTCGTCACGCGCGGCAAGGGGGTCTCCATCCACCGCGCCACCTGCAAGAATTTCGAGGAAATGCGCGCCAAGTCGCCCGAGCGCGTGATCTTCACGGAATGGGGCAGCACGGGCGGGCACGACACCGTGTATCCGGTCGACATCTTTATTCTCGCCGGCGACCGCCAGGGCTTGCTGCGCGACATCTCCGAAATCTTCTCGCGCGAGAAAATCAACGTCATCGGCGTCAACACCCAAAGCGCCAAGGGCCAGGCCCGCATGACCTTTACGGCCGAGATCAGCTCGACGGCGCAGCTGTTGAAGGCGCTGAATGTGATCAAGGATGTCAGCGGGGTCCTGGAAGCGCGGCGCAGTTAGTTGGAGTTACCCCGAGAGCAGAGGCTGGGGTCAGACCCGGCGGGTCTGACCCCGGTCTTTGCCGTTGGGTTCAATTAATGCGTCTTGTCACCCTGATGTAACCCCGCCATCGCCGCCGTCTCCGGCTGCAGAGTGATGTGATCTATCCCATGCTTGGCCAGCAACATCTTCTTGATCGCCCGCAATACCTTCGGCCAATGGTCGAGGTGCTCGATTTCCACGTGGCCGATCAGGGCCGGCTGGCCCGGCGACATGTCCCACACATGCAGGTCGTGCACGGCAATCACGCCGTCCACTTGTTCCACGTCCGCCCCCACGGCGATGTAGTCGATGTGCACGGGCACGCCTTCCATCAGGAAGTGATAGGACTCTTTCAATACCCCGAACGTGGACTTCAGGATCAGCAGGGACACCAGCACGGACAGCAATGGGTCGATCTGCATCCAGCCCGTGAAGTAAATCACGGCGCCGGCGACGATGGCGGCGACCGAGCCGAGCAAGTCGCCCATCACGTGCACGAGGGCGGCGCGCGTGTTCACGCTTTGCTTGTCTTTCGACAAGACCCACGCCACCACCACGTTGATCGCCAGGCCGATGAAGGCGACGATGAAGACCATGCCGCCTTGCACGGTTTGCGGGGCGGAAAAGCGCAGCACGGCTTCGTAGCAGATCCAGCCCACGACGCACAGCATGGCCAGGCCGTTGACGAAGGCGGCCAGCGCTTCGGCGCGGCCAAAGCCGAACGAGTGGCGCGGCGAGGGAGGGCGTCGCGCGATGAGCTGCGCCAGCAGGGCCAGGCCCAGCGCGGCCGCGTCCGTGACCATGTGGCCCGCGTCGGAAATCAGGGCCAGCGAATTGGACAGGAAACCGGCCGCCACCTCGATGCCGGCGAACGACAGGGTCAGCCCCAGCGCCCACGCGAGGATGCTCTGGCTGCGCCCCTCGAACGAGTGGGTGTGCTTGGCGTCGCCTTTCAGGTGGGCGTGCAAATGGGTGGCGTCGTGTTCGGTGTGCGTCGGCTGCATGGAATGCTTTGTGAAATGAAGTTGCCGTCAGTGTAATTGAAAAGCAACAAAATAGTCGGCACGAAAAAACCCCGCAGGCCGCGAGGCACTGCAGGTTTTACCTGGAGCAAATAATTTTACTGCGCCGCCGTCTCGCCAAACTTGCCTTCACGGAAATCCTGCACGGCCTGGAACACTTCCGCCTGGGTATTCATGACGAACGGGCCGTATTGCGCGATCGGTTCGTTCAAGGGCTGGCCGGCGACGAGGATCACGCGGCCACCTTGCGGCGCCTCGATGCGCACGCCGTCGCTGCCCGGCGTGTTGGCGAAGATCGCCATGCGCAGGGCGGGCACGGCCTTGCCGTCGACCTGCACTTCGCCACGAAACGTGTAAATGAAAGCGTTATGCCCTGGCGGCAGCGGCTGCTCGAAGCTGGCGCCGGCCGGCAAGTCGATATCGAGGTACAGCGGCTGCGTCAGCTCGCGCTGCACGGCGCCCGTCACGCCATGGCTTACGCCCGCGATCACTTGCACGGCCACGCCAGCGTCCGTTGTGTAGCGGGGAATGTCGCTGCTCGTGAAATCGCGGTACCACGGCGTGCGCATCTTGTCGCGCGCTGGCAGGTTCAGCCACAGCTGAAAACCTTCCATCACGCCTTCTTCCTGCTCCGGCATTTCCGAGTGGATCACGCCGCTGCCGGCCGTCATCCATTGCACGCCGCCCGACGTCAGCAAGCCTTCGTGCCCCGCGCTGTCCTTGTGGCGCATGCGTCCCGTGATCATGTAGGACACGGTTTCGAAACCGCGGTGCGGATGCTCGGGGAAGCCGGCGATATAGTCGTTCGGCTTGTCGCTGGCGAAATTGTCGAGCATCAAAAACGGGTCGAGACGGCGCTGCAGCTGCTGCGTCAGCACGCGGTTGATCTTCACGCCGGCGCCATCCATGACGGCCTGGCCGGCGATCACGCGCTCGACGGCGCGCGGCTTGTTGACGGTGGTGATGTCGCTCATTGCTTTCTCCTCTAGGCCAGGACGGCGCCACTGCGCCGCCCCTTTCACTGCTGGAAATTACACCAGGATGGCGTTGATCTCGGCATCCGCCTGCGCCTGCGCCTTGGCCACGGCTTCCGGACCCATGCCCATGCCTTCCGAATACACGTATTGCACGTCGGTCATGCCCAGGAAACCGAACATGGTGTTCAGGTAAGGCACCTGGCTATCGTTGGCGCTGTCGCGGTGCAAGCCGCCGCGGGACAGGCCCACGTAGACTTTCTTGCCGCTCAGCAGGCCAACTGGGCCATTTTCCGTGTACTTGAAGGTGACGTTGGCGCGGGCAATCGCGTCGAACCAGCTTTTCAGTTGCACGGTGATGCCGAAGTTGTACATCGGCGCGCCGATGACGATGACGTCAGCTGCTTGCACTTGCGCAATCAGCGCGTCGTCGAGGGCGATGCGGGCCGCCTGTTCCGGCGTGCGTTTGTCGGCCGGCGTGAACAGCGCTTGCAGGGTCGGCTCGTCGAGCACGGGGTGCGGTGCGGCAGCGAGGTCGCGGCGGACGAGGGCGGCGCCGGGATTGGTCGCTTGTACGCGGGCGACGATGGCGTCAGCCAGGCGGGTCGAGGCGGAACCGGTGCTGCGGGCGCTGGAATTGATTTGCAGGATGTTCATCTTGTTTTCTCCGTTGTGAGGTGTCTTGCGATGGATGAACTATAGCAATTCCAAAATTGATGCGGAAGCCGTTAAAATGGATAACATTAATCCACCAATGGAACAATTGAGTGTAAAGGTCAACATATGGATATCGATCCCGGAGATTTGCTGCTGTTCGCCAGAGTCGTCGAGTGCGGCAGTTTCAGTCGCGCCGCCGTGCGCGTGGACTTGCCCAAGTCGACCCTGTCGCGGCGCATTTCGCAGCTGGAAGCGAAATTGGGTGAACGGCTGTTGCTGCGCACGACGCGCAAGCTGGCGCTGACGGAGTTTGGCGCCAGCCTGCTCGAGCATGCGCGCAAGGTAGTGGAAGAAACGGAGGCGGCCGGCGCCCTGGCGCAGCACCGCCAAGCCGGGCCCAGCGGCTTGCTGCGCATTTCCATGCCGGCCGATTTCGGCGACGCGCTGATGCGCCAGGTGCTGGCCGAGTTCGTGCGCCGCTATCCTGCCATTTCGCTGGAACTGGACTTGTCGGCGCGCCGGGTGGATTTGCTGGAAGAAAATTTCGACCTGGCCATCCGCATGGGCAACTTGCCCGACGACGCCAGCCTGTCCGCGCGCCGCGTGGCCTTCAGTACGCTGGCCCTGTATGCCTCGCCGCAATACACGAGCGTGCACGGCTTGCCCGAGCATCCCGACGATCTGTACGGTCACGATTTACTGAGCTTGCCGCGCGCCGTGCATGGCCTCGTGCATTGGACTTTGATCCGCGGCAAGACGACGTGGGAGCGCGATCTGCCCGTGCGCTTGCTGGCCAATTCGCCGGAACTGCTGGTGCGCATGGCGTGCACGGGCGTGGGCATCGCGGCCAGCACGGACCGCTTTGCCAAGGCCTATGTGGCGACGGGGGAATTGGTGCGCGTGCTGCCGGAGTGGAGTTTTCCGCTCGTCACGGGTTGGGCCGTGTTTCCCGGCCGGCGTTTGATGCCGGCCAAGACGCGCGCGTTTCTCGATCTGATGGAGGAGATGTACCAGACTGACGCGCCCGTATAGGCGCGCGTCCGGATGCCTTACTTGGGCAGGTTGCCCATGACTTCGCCCAGTTGCACGGGGCCGGCCGGTTGCCAGTTGGCGTTGAATTGCACGGTGTCTTTCGGGAACAGCATGACGACGGTGGAACCGAGCAGGAAGCGGCCCAGCTCTTCGCCCTGTTTCAGCACGACATTGTCGTTCGCATAGCTCCAGTCGCGCACCTGGCCCGTGCGGGGTGGGTTGACGACTCCGTGCCAGACGGTGGCCATGCTGCCGACGATGGTGGCGCCGACCAGGGTCATGACGAAGGGGCCGTTGGCCGTGTCGAACACGCAGACGACGCGCTCGTTGCGGGCGAACAGGCCGGGAATGCCGCGCGCCGTCGTCGGGTTGACGGAGAACAGTTCACCGGGCACATAGATCATGCGCGTCAAACGGCCGTCGCACGGCATGTGGATGCGGTGGTAGTCGCGCGGGCTCAGGTACAGATTGGCGAAGCTGCCGTGTTCGAACTGGGCCGCCAGGGCCGCATCGCCGCCGACCAGGGCCGTGGTGCTGAAGTTGTGGCCCTTGGCCTGGAAGATCTGGTCCTTGTCGATTATGCCGAACTGGCTGATGCGGCCATCGACGGGGCAGATGTAGTCGGCCTGGGCCAGCGGACGGGCACCGGGGCGCAGCGCGCGCGTGAAAAAGTCGTTGAAGCTCGTGTAGTGCGTGATGTCCGGGTCCAGCGCCTCATCCATGTTGACGTTGTAGCGGCCGACGAACCAGCGGATCAAACGCGTGGTCATGGCGCCGCCTTTGGCGCCGGCGATCCGGCCGGCAAAGTTGGTCAACGCTCCTTTTGGAAGCAGATATTGAGGCAGGACGGCAAGACGGTCAGACACGATGGGAAGCCTTTGACGGGGTGATGGGAACAATGGTGAAAACGCATTATAGCGGCGATGTGGCGCGCAATGATATGCGCCGTATGCAAGGGTGCGTATCGCAGCCCGCCGCCGAATTTAATTTGCTGTAAGAAATATTTTCAGGAAACTGCGCAGCTCGGAAAAAATTGCAGCACAATACGGCGGCCTGTTTTTTAGCTTTTAGCCATTTTTATTCAGCCAACTTTTTTCAGCCAGGTCATGATGCCACGCCGTTGCCTCCGCCTTACCGTTCTTTGTTCCGCCGTTTTACTTGCCTGGAATGCCCAGGCCCAGCAATCCGAAGCGCCAGCCGACGCTGCTGTCACCGCCGCACCGCTGAAGACTGAAAAGCCCATGCAAACCGTCGAAGTCAAGGGCAGCGGCTATGATCCGCGCCGCGACGATACGGCCAGCAAGATGGTCGTCGGCAGCGAGGAAATCCTCAAGTATGGCGACACGAATGTTACCGACGTGCTCAAGCGCTTGCCCGGCATTACCGTCTCCGGCGCGGCCGGGCGCTCGGGCGGCGAAATCCGCATGCGCGGGCTGGGCAGCGGCTACACGCAGATCCTGCTCAATGGCGAGCGGGCGCCGGCCGGGTTCTCGCTCGACACCCTGTCGCCGGATGTGATCGAACGCATCGAGATTCTGCATGCGGCCAGCGCCGAGTACAGCACGCAATCGATCGCCGGCACCATCAATGTGGTGCTCAAGAAAGCCGTGAAGACGGCTCAGCGCGAGCTCAAGCTGGGCGTGCAGGGCAGCGACGTGAGCTTCTCGCCCAGCGTCAACGTGCAGCTGTCCGACCGCGACGGCAATTTTTCGTACTCGCTGGCCGGCTCGCTGTTCCGCTACGACTACCATTACGACAATCCCGGACTGGAACTGGGCTACGCGCCCGACGGCCGGCAAAACCTGCTGCGCCGCACGAACGGCACGGGCGATGGCCGCCCGGAAGGCATCAATCTGGCGCCGCGCCTGAACTGGGTGCTGGCCAACGGCGACAATATGACGGCGCAATTCTTTTTCAATGGCGGGCGCTCGAATCATCGCAACTTCAGCCGCGCGGAAACGGAGCAGGGCGTGCGCCCCGACTACGATACCAACACGGGCAGCTCAAGCAACCACAATGCCTTTGGCCGCAGCGACTTGACGTGGATGCACAAGCTGGCCGGCGGCGCCAAACTGGAACTGAAAATCGGCGCCTCGGCCGCCCGCAATACGTCCGATAGCCTGCAGCAAGGCTTTATCGATGGCGGCGGCCTGGCGCTCGAACGCAAGGTGGGCGTGAAGGCGACGGAAAACGGCGTCAGTTCGACGGGCAAATATTCGTCGCCCTTGCTGCCCGGCCATGCCCTGTCGATGGGCTGGGATGGCGCCTACACGGAGCGCGACGAAACGCGCCGGCAGCGCGAAGCGGCGCTGGCTGCCTTGGGTGCGCGTCCCCCCGTCAACAGCGACGAAGGTTTCGATGCCACCATCAAGCGCCTGGCCCTGTTTGTGCAGGACGACTGGGAAATCACGCCGCGCTGGTCGATGTATGCGGGCGTACGCTGGGAAGGCATCGATACGCGCAGCGCGGGCGATACCTATGACGAAGTAAACCAGCGCACCAGTGTGTGGAGCCCGCTGTTGCAAACCCTGTGGAAGTTGCCCGATACCAAGGGCGACCAGCTACGTCTGGCCCTGACGCGCACCTATAAAGCGCAGCCCACGGCGAGCCTGATACCGCGCCGCAATACCTCGACCAACAATAGCCAGACGGACCCTGACCGCGAAGGCAATCCGTATCTGAAACCGGAGCTGGCGCTGGGCATCGACGCCTCGTACGAGCACTACTGGGCCGAAGGCGCCTTGCTCAGCGCGCGCGCCTCGGCCCGCCGTATCGATGGCTATACGCGCCAAGGCTTGCTGTTCATCAATGACCGCTGGGTATCGACGCCCGTCAACGATGGCCGCGCCAATACTCAGACATTGGAACTGGAAGCGAAGTTCCCGCTGCGCGCCGTGCTGGCCGCGCCCGTGCCGGCCATCGACTTGCGCGCCAGTATCAGCCGCAACTGGTCGCAGGTGGACCAGGTGCCGGGACCGCACAACCGGCTCGACCAGCAAACCCCCGTCAGCGGCAACTTCGGTCTCGACTACAAGACGCCGGACGGCGTGCTGACGACGGGCGGCAGCTTCAACTTCCGCAATGGCGGCCCCGTGCGCATCACCGAGCGCCAGAGCGCCTACACCTCGCCGCGGCGCGACGTCGACATATATGCGCTGTGGAAATTCGATGCGAAGAACCAGCTGCGTCTGGCCGTGTCGAACTTGCTGGCGCAAGACTTCGAAAGCACCACCACGTATGCGGACGCCAGCGGGACGATAGCCCGCAACAGCATTTCGCCGAGTTCGCCGCAGGCGCGCGCGACCCTGGAAATGAAGTTCTGAGCGCGCTGTTTCTATACTGAAAACCCCGGCCGGCATCCCCGCTGGCCTATAATCTCGGCAATTGCGCGCACGGCCAGTCCGTGCGCGCCACCTTTTACTTTGCCAAGATTGCTTTCCCCATGACGTTTTCCTCCCTCGGCCTGATCGATCCCCTGGTCCGCAAACTTGACGAGCTCGGCTATGCCAAGCCCACGCCCGTGCAGGCGCAAGCGATTCCTGCCGTGCTGGCCGGGCGCGACCTGATGGCCGCCGCCCAGACGGGCACGGGCAAGACGGCCGGTTTCGCCGTGCCGCTGCTGCAGCGCCTGACCCTGGAAGGCGTGGTGGCGCCGCAGTGCGTGCGCGTGCTCGTGCTCGTGCCCACGCGCGAACTGGCCGAGCAAGTCTTTGCCAGCTTCCGCAGCTATGGCGGTAACTTGCCGCTGCGCAGCTTTGTCGCGTATGGCGGCGTGCCCATCGAGCCGCAGATCAGCAAATTGCGCAAGGGCCTCGACGTACTGGTGGCCACGCCGGGCCGTTTGCTGGACTTGCAGACGCAGGGCGCCGTCAAGTTCGAGCAGGTGCAAACCCTGGTGCTGGACGAGGCCGACCGCATGCTGGACCTGGGCTTCGAGCGCGAGCTCGATATATTGCTGATGACCATGCCCAAGCAGCGCCAGACCCTGCTGTTCTCGGCCACCTTCTCGGACGCGATTCGCGTCATGGCGAAAACCATGCTGAAGGATCCCGTCTCGGTGGAAGTGAGCGCGCGCAACAGCACGGTCAAGGCCGTCAAGCAGTCGGTCATCGTATGCGACAAGAAACGCAAGCCGGAGCTGTTTTTGCACCTGCTGAAGAAAAAGCGCTGGGGCCAGGTATTAGTTTTCGTCAAGACGCGCAAGGGTGTCGAGCTGCTGGTGAACACCTTGCTGGAGCAGGGCGTGCGCGCCGATTCGATTCACGGCGACAAGACGCAGCCGAACCGCCTGCGCGCGCTGGCCCGATTCAAATCCGCCGAAGTGCAGGTGCTGGTGGCTACCGACGTGGCCGCTCGCGGCCTCGACATCGACCAATTGCCCGTCGTCGTCAATTTCGACTTGCCGACCGTGGCGGAAGACTATATCCACCGCATCGGCCGCACGGGCCGCGCGGGCGCTTCGGGCGAAGCCATTTCCCTCGTCTGCGCCGACGAGGTGGAGTTGCTGTCGGCCGTCGAAGCGCTGACGCGGCAAACCCTGAAACGCAATGAGGAGCCCGGTTTCGAGGCCGAGCACCGCGTGCCGGGCACGTCCGCCGGCGGCACGATCCAGAAAAAGGCCGTGAAAGTGCTGGCGCCCAAAGCCGCAGAGCGGGCCAAGAAGCGCCGCTTCTACAAATAATCGGGGCGCAAGGCGCGCAGCACGGATATCGCATTCGTGCCATCATGCGCCATGACCTCGATACCTTTGTTCCCGCTCAATACGGTGCTGTATCCCGATGGCTATCTGCCCCTGCAGATCTTCGAGGTACGCTATCTGGACATGATACGTCAGTGCATCATGGGCGAGCAGCCGTTCGGCGTGGTGCAACTGCTGGACGGCACGGAAGTGCGCAAGCCGGGCCAGCTGGAAACCCTGGCTCCCGTGGGCACGTTGGCGCGCGTCGTCGACTGGGCCGCGCCCCTGTCGGGTTTGCTGCAAATCAAATGCATGGGCATGCAACGCTTTCACATCGTTTCCAGTGAACAGCTGAAGCATGGCTTGTGGGTGGCGCAAGTCGACACCTTGCCGCCCGATAAAGCCATCCCCATCCCGCAAGAGCAGCAGAACGTGGCCGACGCGCTCGGCGCCCTGATCCGCACCTTGCAGGAGCAAAAGATCCCGCCCGAGCAAATGCCCCTGCAGCCGCCATACCGCCTCGACGAGTGCGGCTGGGTGGCGAACCGCTGGTGCGAGCTGCTGTCCCTGAGCGCCATGCAAAAACAACTATTGCTGAGTCAGGACAATCCCGTGTTGCGCCTGGAACTGGTGCAGGATATGCTCACGGAAAATGGTCTGCTCGAAGAGTAAAACATCCCAAGCCGCATGTTTGCACAACGTTCTGTTGTGCAATTGCAATCACTATTGAGAAATACTTTACGCTTTGCCGCCGCTGGCATAAGATAATGCCCCTGGGCAAGATTGCCCTGGGCAACATTCAAGAGCACACGACATGGCAAAAGTAAGCGCGGAACAGATCAATGCGGCAATGGAAGCGATGGCGGGCGAAGGCCAGTCCATCACGGTGCGCGCCTTGCGCGAACGGCTGGGCAACGGCGCCTGTTTGGGCACGATCAGCAAGCTATTGCAGCGCCGCAAGGCCGGTGCGCAGCGCCAGATCGCTGCCGCCGCCGAACTGTCGCCCGTGCTGCAGCAAGCCATCCTCGATTATGTAGGACAGGAATTAAGCGCCAGCCACAGCGCGCATGAAGCCGAGATGAACGACAATCAACAGGAATTGATGGACCTGGCCAGCGAGAACGAGCGCCAGCAAGAACTGCTCGACCTGCAGGCGGGCGAGCTGGAAACCTTGCGCGAGGAGCTTGAACGCGAGCGGCAAGTGGCGAACCAGGCCCGCACGGATCTGGCCAAGGCCCAGCTGCGCCTGGAAGGCTTGCCGCGCCTGGAAGAGGCGGCCGAGCAGGCGCGCATGGACCTGGCCAAGGCGCAGTTCAAGCTCGAAGGCATCCCCCGCCTGGAAGAGGCCGCCGAAGCGGCGCGCGCGGAACTGATCCAGGCCCAGCTGAAGCTGGAAAGCCTGACGCGCGTGGAAACGGAACTGGCGGCAGCGCGCCTGGAACTGGAGGCGGAACGCGAAGAGCTGGGCGAAACGCGCGCCGAGCTGGACGAGGAGCGCACCTTGCGCATCAAGGCGCAGCAGTTCATCGTCGATCCGATATTCAAAACGCCTGTCTGAGGACGCCTGACCAAACCTGCTGCGCGTCGGTATGGGCGGCTTGCGATGCTCACCGTACTAGAGTACGGTTGCGCTTCTCGGCCGCCGCTCCCTTCCGCTCGCTACGGTTTTGTCAGGCGTCGCTGCGTCTCTTTTCTGGCGCTGCGCACAGTGTTAGTCGGCGCACTGAATTGTGTCATTAAGCGCGCCAAAATAGTTCAGTGATCCGGGCGCGAAAGGGGCAGGCATGGAAACGCTGATCGTCATGGGGGCCTCGGTGGGCGGCGTGAGCGCGCTGTCCACCATCTTCGCCGCCTTGCCGGCGAATTTGCCCGCAGCGATACTGGCCGTCATGCACGTGGGGGCGCGCAACAGCGTGCTGCCCGAGATCCTCGGCAAAACCTCCGCCTTGCCCGTGCGCTTTGCCGAAGAGCGCGAACCCGTACGCGCGGGGCGCATCCTGCTGGCGCCGCCGGACCGGCACATGCTCGTTGCCAACCTGGCCGGCCAGGCGATGGTCGAGCTGACCCGGGGGCCGAAGGAAAACCATACGCGTCCCGCCATCGACCCCCTGTTTCGCACCGCGGCCGCCGCTTTTGGGCCGAAGGTGGTGGGCGTGATTCTCAGCGGCTACCTCGACGATGGCACGGCGGGCTTGCAGGCCATCAAAGCCTGCGGCGGCAAGGCGCTGGTGCAGGAGCCGCAGGACGCGGTGGCGCCGTCGATGCCGCAAAGCGCGATCGACCATGCCGGAGTGGACTGGCGCCTGCCGTGCGCCGAGATCGGGCCGGCCCTGCTGGCGCTGGCCAGCGCCGCGCCAGCGCCAGCAGGCGCCGCGCAGTCCTTGCCGCCCGTGCCCCAGTGGGTTGCCGTGGAAAACCGTTTTGCCCGGGGAGTGGGAAATATGGAGCAATTGGAAAAAATTGCCACGCCATCGACGTTCACTTGCCCCGAATGTCAGGGCACGCTGTGGGAGCTGCATGGCCGGAAGCCGCAGCGTTTTCGCTGCCATACTGGCCACAGTTTCACGGCGCAGACGCTTGGCGAGTTGCAGCATGAAAAGGCGGAAGACGCCATCTGGGCCGCCGTCAGGGCGCTGCAGGAAAAAGAAAAGCTGTACCTGAACCTGGCCGCCAAAGCCCAGGCCTGGTTGTATCCGGGTACGGCCAGCGAGTATGCGGCCAAGGCACGCCAGGCAGGCGAGCAGGCCGAGATGCTGAAACGGGCCTTGCTGGCTTAAAATAGCGCACTGTCGCGCCATGCCGCGCGGCGCCTGATCGCAAAGAAGGATTATGTCCGCAGAAAAAAAAGAGCCGCTCCCGCTTGCGGCAGCCCCCGTATTGCCGCGTGCACTGCCGCCCAGGCCGCCAGCTGAATTCAGTTCGCCTGAAGCGGCCCTGGCCCGCAAGCAGGCGCGCGAAGACAAGGATGCGCAGGTGCGCGGCGTTACCTCTATCGACGCCATGCGCGAGGCCATCAAGCTGGCGGCGCGCGACTTGCCTGCCATCACCGAGGTGCCGCGCCTGGTCATGCTGGACGCCGCCGCCTTCCGCGCGCGCGCCGCGCAGGGCTTGCCTTTCCTGATGCGCGGACTGGTGCGGCGCTGGCCCTTATCCACGCTGGAGCCTGACGTTTTGCGCGAGCAGTTCAGCCACGTGCCCGTGCGCGCACGGGTGGGCGACTACATCAACACGGCCTTTGCGGCCGACCGCGCCATGCAGGACATGTCGATGGGGCAATATCTGGATCTGGTGGCAGAGGGCAAGTACGTGCTGCCGCCGTATCTGGGCAACCTGGAATTGCGCGAGCTGAACCGTCTGTGCCACTGGCCCACGTATTTCGACAAGATGGGCCCGCCGCGCTTCTGGGTGGGGCCGGCCGGCACGGTGACGCCCTTGCACTGCGATTACGATGACAATATCTTCGCCCAGGTGTGGGGCCGCAAGCGCATCTTTTTATCGCCGCCGCACCACGATGCCTTCCTGTATCCGAGCGAAGCGAACGCCATCCTGTTCGGTTCGCCTTTCGACCCGGAAGCGCCCGATTTCCAGCGTTTTCCCCTGGCGCGTCAGGCGACGATGATCGAATGCATCGTCGAGCCGGGCGACATGCTGTACGTGCCCGCCGGCTGGTACCACCAGGTGCGGGCGCTGACGTTTTCGCTGTCCTCGAACCGCTGGGCCAGGGCCGTGCCGCTGGCCTTGCATGGGGATCTGGCGCTGCGGCGTACCGAATTAATCTGATGGCATGACGGCCTTGCCGTCGGCACGCAAGCGTCTGGGCCGCCACTCGCTGAGGATGCCCGCACAAATAATCAATAGCGCGCCGACGATGGCCAGGGCCGGCAGCCGTTCGCCGGCGATGCGCCCGATCACGCCCGCCCAGACAGGCTCGCCCGCATAGATCAGGGTCGCCTTCGTGGCGGAGATGCGCTTTTGCGCCCAGTTCATCACATACTGGATCAGCGCGCTGGCGCAGCCCAGGGCCAGCACGCTGAGGATGAAGGTCTTGCTGAGAACCGGTGGCGCTTCGCCCATGACGGGCATCAGCAGCAAGGCGATCAATGATGCCGTCGCCAGTTGCACGATGGTCACGCGCAGGATATTCATCTGCGGCGAGACGCGGCTGATGAGGATGATTTCCAGGGCGATGGCGATGGCGCCCACGGCCGTGATCAGCTCGCCCGTGCCGAAGGCCATGCTCAAGCCATCCGTGCCGGTAAGCAGCAGCAAGCCGACGAACGCCAGCACCACGGCCGCCCACACGGCAGGGTGGGGCCGCTGCTTGAAGACCAGCCACTGCACCAGCGGCACGATGGGCACATAAAAGGCCGTGATGAAGGCCGATTTGCTGCTCGTGATATGCATCAAGCCATAGGTCTGCAGCGCGTAGCCGCCAAAGATGCTGACGCCGATGGTCATGCCCGTCAACAACTCTGCCTTCGTCAAGTGCCGCAACTGGCCCCGGCAAATCAGGGCGCCGATGCTGGCGGCCACGGCAAAGCGGGCGGCCACGAAGGCCAGCGGGCCGCTGACCGTCACGGCATGCTGCACGACGAGAAACGTCCCGCCCCAGATGAAGGTGATGGCGATCAGGGCCAGTTCGGGCAGGCCGAGGGCGGGCGGGGGACTTGCGTGTGTTTTCATGGGGCGCTATGCTATGAGCAAAATATTTCCCATCATAATAGGAGCAATATATTGCGCAGTCAAGCCGAGGCCGGTGGCGTGCTGGCACACCTGGCCACCAATCTGCGGCGCTTGCGCCTTGCCGCCGGCCTCAGCCAGGAGGAGCTGGCGCGCCAGTCTGGCCTGAGCCGGCGCATGGTCAACGGCGTCGAGGCGGGCAGCACCAATATCAGCCTGGCGAACCTCGACCACGTGGCCGCCGCCTTGAATGTGGCCTTTGTCGACCTCGTCCAGCCGCCGCAGCAACCGCACGACAGCCTGCGGGTGCTGATGTGGCAAAGCGAATCGCAGGCCAGCCAGGCAGTACTGCTGGGCGCGGCGCCCGCCAGCCGCCAGGTGGAACTGTGGTCGTGGGCTCTGGCGCCAGGCGAGCGCTACGATGCGCAAGCCGATCCGGCCGGCTTCAGCGAAATGCTCTACGTGCTCGAAGGGACGCTGCAGCTCGTGCTGGCGGCGGAAACCAGGCAGTTGGCCACGGGCGAATTTTTTGTGTTCAGCAGCGCGCAAGCGTATGCCTACGTGAATGCGGGCGAGTCCACATTGCGCTTTACGCGCAATGTGGTCAGCTGACAGCGTGGTTACTTGAGGCCACACCCCACCAGCAACAGCATCGGCCGCTCGCGCTCTTCTGCCAGGGCCGGCTGTTGCGCCACCTGTTCGTCAGTGGGCCCCCATTCTGCCACGTGTTCCAGCTGGAAGCCGGCGCGTAGCAAAGCATTCAAGGTCGTGCCGAGGGTGCGGTGCTGCTTGATCACGCCGGGCGCCAGCCAGTCCGACATGCGCGGGCCTTGTAGTTGGTAGCTGTCGACGGGCCAGGTCTTGCGGCCCTGCGCATCCGTCAGCCAGCCGGGCTGGCGCGGTGCCATGAAGATCGGGTGCTCGATGGAAAATACCAGCTTGCCGCCAGGCGTCAAGCCGTGGCGGATGGCGGCCAGCAAGGTGTCGAAACCTTCGATGTAGTGGAACGCCAGCGAACTGTAGACGAGGTCGTAGCTGGCTGGCGGCAAGGCCAGTTGTTCCAAGTCAAGCCGCGCATAGCGGACCGCCGCGTGCTCCCCCATGCTGCGTGCCTGCGCCAGCATTTTTTCCGACACGTCCACACCCAGCACTGATGCCGCGCCCGCCTCGGCAGCCCAGCGGCAGAACCAGCCATAGCCGCAGCCCAGGTCCAGCACGCTTTTTCCTTGCAACTCGGGCAGCAGGGCGCGCAGGGCAGGCCATTCCGGGGCGCTGTCGAGACCGCCGATGGAGCGCGGCAGCTGGCTATAGGCCGTGAAGAAGCTGTCGTTGTCGTAGATATTCTGTGTCATGCGTCGATGTCCTTGCGGGGCATGCGCTTGGCATGCCCGCCCCGTTGCGCCCGGTAGATGCCCGCGTGGCCGGAAAACAGGTAGGCGACGACACAGGCGATGGCCGCGTACACGCCGATTTCGGCGCCGAACAGTTCCATGGCCATCAGGGTCGAGGCGATCGGCGTGTTGGCCGCGCCCGCAAAGACGGCAACGAAGCCGATGGCGGCCAGCAGGGTGGCGGGCTGGTGCAGCAGCGGGCCCAGCGCATTGCCCAGGGTCGCGCCGATGAAGAACAAGGGCGTCACTTCGCCGCCCTTGAAACCTGTGCCCAATGAAACAATGGTAAATGCCATCTTGCCGAGGAAGTCGTATGCGGGCAGCGGTTCCTTGAGCGCGTCGACGATGGTGGGAATGCCCAGGCCGATATACTTGTCCGTGCCGATCAGCCACACGGCGATGGCGACGACGAGGCCGCCGGCCAGCGGACGCAGCGGGGCGTAGGCGATCCAGCGCTTCATCAGGCCGCTCAAACCGTGCGTGGCTTGCGCAAACAGTTTACCGGTCACGCCGAACAGCACGCCCGCGGACACCATGGCGCACAAGGTCCAGGCGGAGAGGGCGGGGATCAACGGCACGGCGTAATGCGTATGGTGGACTCCCCACAGCAAGCCCACCTGGTCGGCGATGATGGCGGCTAGCAGGCAGGGCAGCATGGCTTCGTAACGCAGGCGGCCGATGGCCAGTACCTCCAGGCCGAAGATGGCGCCCGCCAGCGGCGTGCCGAAGACGGAGGCAAAGCCGGCGCTGATGCCGGCCATCAGGATGATGCGGCGGTCTTCGTTGTTCAGGCGGAACAGGCGCGTGAGCTGGTCGGCCAGCGCGCCGCCCATCTGCACGGCCGTGCCCTCGCGTCCGACGGAGGCGCCGAACAGGTGCGAGATGACGGTGGCGCCCAGCACCAGCGGCGCCATGCGCAGCGGAATGATTTTTTTCGGGTCGTGGATTTCATCGATCAGGAGATTCGCGCCGCCTTCGACGCTGCTGCCGTAGCGCAAATACAGCCAGCCGACGGCAAAGCCGGCCACGGGCAGCAGCCAGATCAGCCAGGCGTGCGCCAGGCGCGTGCGCGTGGCCCAGTCGAGGGCGAACAGGAAACCGGCCGAAGCCGTGCCCGCCAGCACGGCCACGACCAAGGCCAGCAGCAGCCATTTCAACAGATGCTGCAACAGATCGGTGAGGGCGCCAAGGCGGTGCATAGTGCATCCATTCAAAACTGATGGGTTGGTGCTTCCTTACAGGCCCAGTTCCGCCACCAGCGCCTGGCCGATGGCGCGCTGCTCGGCCAAGATGGCGCGCAAGTGGTGGGGGCGTGTCTTGACGTTGGTCATGACCACGCGCAGCACGTTGGTCGGGCCAGGGTAGCGCGTCGATTCGAGCACCGTGCGCGAGACAAAGCTGTGGCCCTGCGCTTTTTGCCGGTTTTGGAGCTTGGCGTTCAAGGTGTTCAGTTGCTTGTTCAGTTCGGTGGCAGCGTCCACCTGGCCGCCGGCCAGCAAGGCCACCATGCGCTGGCGCAAGTGCGCGGGCACGTAGCGGTAGGTGAGAATGAACGTGTCCGAGCGCGTGACCAGTTCGAAATCCTGCTGGTCGGCCAATAAATCCTGCAACTGGCCGGACAGAGTGGCCGCCTGCTGCAGCAAGGTCGTGTAGCCGGACACGCCCAGCACCTTGAACGAGGTCCACAGTTTCAAGGCATCGAAGCGGCGCGAGCCTTCCAGCGAAGTCTGGCCCAGGTCGCCCGAGTTGTCGCGCAGGATGTAGTTGGCGTTGTGCTTCAACAGGTTCAGGCTGGCGCCATCCTTGAACAGCACCATGCTTTGCGCCATCGGCACCCACAGCAATTTATGCCCGTCGATGACGACGGAGTCGGCCAGGGCAATCCCGTCGTACAGCGCGCGGTACTGTTCCGCGATCAAGAGCGCGCCGCCCCAGGCCGCATCCACGTGGAACCAGATGTTTTCCCGTGCCGCAATCGCCGCCATGGCGGCCAGCGGGTCGATGGCGCCCGTTTCCGTCGTGCCGGCGATGCCGATCATGGCGACGACCTTGATCTTGCGCAATTTCAAATCGGCAATTGTGTCTTCCAGCGCGGCGACGTCGATGCGGTTGTCGCGGTCGACGGCCACCAGCTGCAAGGCGTTTTCGCCGAGGCCCAGGGTTGCCAAGGCCTTTTTCACGGAGTAATGGCTGCGGGCCGAGCCGATCACGGCCAGCCCCGCGTAGCCTGATTCCTGCATGGCGGCAAACAGGCCCCGCTTGCGCGTGCCCGGCAATTGTTTTTCCAGCGCCACGGCCAGCGCCGTCAAGTTGCCCATGGTGCCGCCATTGACGACATTGCCCAGCGCGCCGCTGGTGGCGGCCATGGCCTGCGTGTAGACGGTGTCCGGCTGCTGGTAGACCTGGCGGTGCAGCCAGCCGAGGATCTGCTTTTCGATCAGGGTCGACACATATGCCGTCTCGATCTTGACCTGGTTCTGGTTCAGGGTGGCCGTAAACGTTTCGGCCAGCACGCTGATCCAGGGCAGGGCCTGCGTCATGTGGCCGATGTATTGCGGGTGGTTCAGCTGGGCCGTATTGGCCAGCACGGTGGTGTCGAGTTCTTGCAGGAAATCCGCCACGGGCATGCCGTGCGCGGGCAGGCAGGTGTCGGACAATTGCGTCAGCAGTTCCGCATACGGCGTGTGCGGATAGGGCGTGTCGCGTTCGGCGGCCAGCCAGCCGCCCAGCATGCCCAGCGCCTGCCGCAGGGGCGCGGGTGCCTGCTGCAGCGCATCGATGGAAAAATGCTGCTGCAGCAGCTGTTCGATAGGGGTATCGGTCATGGCGCGTTGTCTTCTCTACGGATTGCTGGTGCCACGGTGACACAAATGCATCGCGCCCAGGCGGAAGCGGGATTTTACCCGACTCCGCCTGAGCGCATCAGTTTGCTATTACTGTCTGTGATCAGAAGTAGTTGAGGCCCAGCGCCGACTTGACTTCATCGGCCGTGCGGGCCGCCACTTCGCGCGCCTTGAAGGTGCCTTCTTTCAGCATCTGGATGACTTGCCCTTTGTCCTTGGCGAACTCTTCGCGGCGGGCGCGGATCGGCGCCAGCATTTCCTGCAAGACCACGTCCAGGCGTTTCTTGACGATGCTGTCGCCCAGGCCGCCGCGCACGTAATGGGCTTTCATTTCGGCCAGCGCCGCTTTTTCCGGATCGAAGGCGTCCAGATACGTAAAGGCGATATTGCCTTCCAGGTGGCCCGGGTCTTCCACGCGCAAGTGCAGCGGGTCGGTATAGACTTTTTTCACGGCGGCCGTGATTTCGGCCGAGGTCGCGCCCAGGTTGATGGTATTGCCCAGCGACTTGCTCATCTTCGCCTTGCCGTCGATGCCGGGCAGGCGGCCGATGTCCGGTACCAGCGCCTTGCATTCCATCAGCACTTCGCGGTTGTACATGCGGTTGAAGCGGCGCACGATTTCATTCGTTTGCTCGATCATCGGGATCTGGTCTTCGCCCACGGGCACCACGCCCGCCTTGAAGGCCGTGATGTCGGCCGCCTGGCTGGCAGGGTAGGTCAAAAAGCCGGCTGGAATGTCGCGCTCGAAGCCGCGCAGGCGGATTTCTTCCTTGACGGTGGGGTTGCGCTCGAGGCGCGCCACGGTGACGATATTCAGATAGTAAAAGGTGAGCTCGGCCAGTTCCGGGATCTGCGACTGGATGAACACCGTGGTTTTCGTCGGGTCGATGCCGACGGCCAGGTAGTCGAGCGCCACTTCGACGACATTGCGGTGCACCTTGTCGATGTCTTCCATATTGTCCGTCAGCGCCTGCGCATCGGCCAGCATGATGAATTGCTTGTAGCTGTTCTGGTAGCGGACCCTGTCGCGCAGGCTGCCCACGTAGTGGCCCAGGTGCAAGGGACCGGTCGGGCGGTCGCCTGTCAGGATCACGGATTGCGAAGCGATGGCGGCAGCGGACAGCGGCGCGGCCGGTGCGTCGTTCTGGTCTTGGGTATCTGGGGTGTTAGGCAAGCTCATCAAGTTTCCTTTTGAGCCGCCTGCATCGGGGATGATCCAGGCTGAGCCTGTTACGCCACCGATCGAGGCGGCGTGGATCTAATTCACATCACTATACAGTGGCCGCGCGAAAGTGAGCGGGACCACCAATTCAAGCAGGCGTGTTGTGACGGGATAAATTTCATGGCGTTATGGTTGCAGTTCGGGCGCGTTCTGTCAAGTTTGCGGCCCGATTTATCTGCTGCGCCGCGTCAGAGGTCAGCCTACTGCGGAACTTGCTTTCCGGGTACTATTGCTATTCGGCCACTTTTGCGTGGCATGAATCATTGGAGAACAGTATGCGCGTGTCGTCCCCCGTCCGGCTCACCGGCCTGGCCTTTGTTATCAGTTCCCTGTTTGCTGCGCCCGTGCTGGCGCAAACGCCGAAAACGCCGCCCATGACACCCGATATCGGCGCCAAGCTGGTGATGCCCGACGTTAATGATTACGTCAAGCGCGTGGTGATGATCCCCATGCGCGACGGCGTCAAGCTGTACACGGTGATCGTCGTGCCGAAAGACGCCAAGAGAGCGCCGATCATGCTCACGCGCACGCCCTATAACGCTGCCCGCCGCGCCCAGCGCGCCACCAGCGCCAGCATGCTGGCCACCTTGCCGCAAGGCGACGATACCCTGGTGGAAAACGGCTACATCCGCGTATTCCAGGACGTGCGCGGCAAGCATGGCTCCGAAGGCGATTACGTGATGACGCGCCCCGTGCGCGGCCCGCTGAACAATACCAGGGTGGACAACGTCACCGATGCGTGGGACACCATCGATTGGTTGTCGAAGAATATTCCGGAAAGCAATGGCAAGGTGGGCATGCTCGGTTCCTCGTATGAAGGGCATACGGTGCTGATGGCGCTGGTCGACCCGCATCCGGCGTTGAAGGTGGCCATTCCCATGAGCGCCATGGTCGATGGCTGGCGCGGCGACGACTGGTTCCATAACGGCGCCTTCCGCATGCCCAGCTTGTCCTACCTGGCGTGGCAAACGAGCGTGCGCGGCAGCGGCGAGGCGCCCGTACTGGGCGCCTACGACGATTACGATGCGTATCTGCGCATCGGCTCGGCTGGCGACTTTGCAAAGAAATTCGGCATCGACAAGCTGACCTACACGAAAAAGCTGTTCGAGCACCCGGCCTACGACAGCTACTGGCAGGAACAGGCGCTCGACAAGATCCTCGCGAAGCGTCCGTTGATCGTGCCCACCATGCACGTGGTAGGACAGTGGGACCAGGAAGACATCTATGGCCCTTACGCCACCTATACGGCGATGGAAGGGCGCGACACGCGCAACAACCTCAATTACCTGGCCATCGGCCCGTGGCGCCACAGCGGCGTCAACTATGAAGGTTCCAGCCTGGGCGCACTGAAGTTTGACGGCGACACGGCGCGCCAGTTCCGTGAAAAAGTCATGCAGCCATTCCTCAATCAATACCTGAAGGATGGCGCGCCGGAAGCGAACACGGCACCCGTCGTGTCGTACCAGAGCGGCACGAACCAGTGGCAGCGCTTGCGGCAGTGGCCGCTGGCCTGCGAGACGTGCGACACGAAGCTGACGCCGATCTATCTGCAGGATGGCTACAAGCTGGGCTTTGCCGCATCACCGGCCGCAGCCGATGCAGCCAGCGGCGCGTTCGATGAATACGTGGCCGATCCGGCGAAACCCGTGCCGTTCGTGGCGCGTCCCGTGCGCCTCGCCGATGCCGACGTGTGGAAGCCATGGCTGGTCAGCGACCAGCGCGGCTATGCGGACCGCACGGACGTGCTCAGCTATGTCTCCGAACCGTTGAAGACAGCCGTGCGCATCGCCGGCGCACCGATGGTCAACCTGTTCGCCGCCACCAGCGGCACGGATGCCGACTGGGTGGTGAAGCTGCTCGACGTGTATCCGGACGAAGTGCCGTCGCAGCCGGCCATGGGCGGGTATCAATTGGGCGTGGCGATGGACATCTTCCGCGGGCGCTACCGCGACAGCCTCGAACACCCGACGGCCATTCCTGCGGGTAAGGTTGAGCGCTACCGTTTCGCCTTGCCGAACGCGAATCACGTCTTCCTGCCCGGCCACCGCATTGCCGTGCAAGTGCAGTCGAGCTGGTTCCCCCTGTACGACCGCAATCCGCAAACCTTCGTGCCGAACATCTTCCTGGCCCGGCCAGGCGATTATAAAAAAGCGACGCAGCGCGTGTACCATGCGGCAGGGGCTGCCAGCGCCATCGAGTTGCCGATCGCGCCGCTCGACGCCCGCTAGCCCATGCGCATGAGGATGGCGCCCGCCGCGATCAGGCCGATGGCCAGGTAGCGGCGGGGGTTGATTTTTTCGCGCAGGAACAGCGCAGCGATGGCGATGGCGAACAGGATCGACGTTTCGCGCAGGGCCGCGATGGCGGCCACGGGCGCCTGCGTCATGGCCCACAGGGCCAGGCCGTACGAAGCGAGCGTGCCGAAACCGCCGAAGGCGGCCAGGCGCCATTGCGTTTGCGCATAGGCGAGCAAGTCGGCAGGGCGGCGCAACGCCGTCCACAGCAGCAGTCCCGTTCCGTTCAAGACAAAAATCCACATCGTGTAGGAGGCCGGCGCGCCGGACAGGCGCACGCCGATGCCGTCGATCAGGGTATAGCTGGCGATGACGCAGGCGTTGCCCAGCGCAAAGGCCGTGGCGCGCCCCGTGTGTTTCGCGGTCCCAGGCGTGGCGGGTAATCGCGCGGCAACATACAGACCGAGAATGCCCGCGCAGATGCAGGCGACGGCGCTTATTTGCATGGGAGAAAGCCGCTCGCCGATCAGCGGCCAGCTGGCCAGCGCCACGATGAGCGGCGCGCTGCCGCGCATCAAGGGATAGGCATGGCTCATGTCGCCCGCCTTGTAGGCGGCCGCCAGCAGAGAATAGTAGGCTAGCTGTGCCACGGCCGAGGCGGCCAGCCAGGGCCAGCTGGCGGGCGCGGGACTATTGACGAAGGGCAGCACGGCCAGCGAAATCAGGGCCGCGCCCACGGAGACGAGCACGGTGCTGAGAAAGGTATCCTTGCCCGACTTGACGATGGCGTTCCAGCTGGCATGCAGCAAGGCGGCAAACAGGACGACGGCGACGACCAGACCGGACATGTGGCTTTAGCGGGGACGTATGCTCAGCGACAGCAATTCCTGGCGGTGGTGGCGCTGGAAGCCTTCCATCAGGGTGCCCGAGCGGCCCGCCTTGTCCAGCAATTCGCGCAAGGCGGCCTGGTCTTCCGCCGTCAGCGACTTGCGCGACAGGTAGACGCCGCTCATGCCCCACGGCAATTCCGGCAGCGCTTCCAGGCGCAGGCGGTCGGCCAGGCCATACACGCGCGCATCGTTTTGCGCCACGCCGGCGAGGATGGTGGGGGCCATGATAGTGGCATCGATGAAGCCGCTTTGCATCAGGCGCGCGACGGAGAGCGCGTCGACTTCGTAGAACAGCCGTCCTTGGCTGCTCAGTTCCTTCGCCAGCGCCTGGTACGGTGCGCCATAGTCATAGCCGCGCACGAGCGCCACGCGCAATTCGCGCCGCTCAATCAGTTCCTGCATGGTGTTGATGGGCGCGCGCGCGCCTTGCAGCGAGATCAGCAGGGGACGGCTGCCCAGCATGGGGATGAACAGGCCATGCTGGTCGCGCCGCGGCGTGCTGCTGGCCGGAATCAGCAAGTCGGCCTTGCCCGCCTCGAACATCGCTTCCAGGCGCGCGCGGGGCACGGCCGTGAAGATGAAATTGCAGCCGAGCTTGGCGCCCATGCCGCGCAGCAAGTCGGGATAGATGCCGCTGATCGTGGCGCCATTGACCACCACGCTAGCGCCGACCGCCGAGACGGGCACCTGGATGTCGCGCGAGCATTGCGCGCCCGCCAGCGTCGGCAACGCCAGCGCCAGTATGGCAATGCTTCGGCGCCAGGCGCTGGAATAAAAGTCAGTCATACCCATCCTTGCTTGCCAACGAATGCCGGACGTCGGTAACGCCCCGCTGAGTATCCCATTCTCGCCTATTTATTTCTCAAATGCAATATTACGCCGTCGACTACTTTGTGGTGGAAACCGCAAGTCTGGCCAGGCGCTGCGCCTGGAAGTAACGCCAAGCCACCACGATGCCCAGGGTTTGCATGATGGCGCACAGGTAGAAAGTGCTGCCGATGCGCCAGTCCTGCGGCGGCAAATGGCTCACTTCGCCGAGGATCATGCTGCCGAGCAAAGGCATGAGGATGATGCCCAGGCTGCTGATCGATTGCAGGGAGCCCATCAATTCTCCCTGTTCGCCGGCATTCGATGACTTCGAGATGATGCCTTGCAGGGCCGGGCCGGCGGCAAAGGCCAGCAGGTTGCACAGGATCAGCGCATACATCATCCAGCCCTGCGTCGCCAGCCCGTACAGCAAATAGGTGAGGGCGCCCGAGGCCATGCCCAGCAGGGATAAACGCACTTCGCCAAAGCGCTTGATCAGTATGCCCAGCAAGCCCGCCTGCACGACGGCCGCGCACAGGCCCACGCAGAACAGGGCGATGCCGTTCTGGCGCGGCGTCCAGTCGAAGCGGAAGTGCGTGTACAGCACCCACGTGGTGTTGAGCATCATTTGCGCAAACGTCATCAGGCCGAAGGCCAGCACCAGGCCGCGAATTTCCACGCGGCGCACCAGTTTCAGCAGGGCGGCAAACGGATTGATGCGCGCCAGGGTAAACGGTGCGCGCGGACCCGGCCGCAGCGATTCGGGCACGCAGAAATAGCCGTAGATGAAATTGGCCGCCGACAGGCCCGCCGCCACGTAAAACGGCAGGCGCAGATCGATTTCGCCCAGCAGGCCGCCCAGCATGGGGCCGCAAATGAAGCCCAGGCCGAAGGCGGCGCCAATCTTGCCGAAGCTCTTGGCCCGGTTGTCGGGCGTGGAAACGTCGGAGGCGTAGGCGGACGCGACCGACATGCTGGCTGACGAGACGCCGCCGATGACCCTGCCGATGAACAGGCAGGCCAGGTTCGGCGCCCAGCCTATGGCGAGAAAATTGATGCCCATGCCGGCCATCGAATACAGCAGCACGGGACGGCGTCCCACGCGGTCGCTGATGGCGCCCAGCATGGGCATGAAAATGAATTGCAGCAAGCCGAAGAGGGCCGCCATGATGCCGTACCAGAATGCCTGGGCATCCTTGCCGTCGACAAAGTTGCCGATCAGGATGGGCAGGACGGGCACCACCAGGCCGATGCCCAGCATATCGATGAAGACGCAGACGAGGATGAAATTGAGATTGCCGGCGCGCGCGGGCGCGGCGGGCGAGGACGGGGAATGACTGTCGGGGCTGGTTTTATCTGACATGCATGCTTTCGGCGCGCACCCCGCGCCGCCGTGCGGCTAGCGGGGTTCAATTGTTGGCGTTGCGCCGGCGCATTGCAGGTTTCTGCTGGCGCGCGGCGCGATAGCTGAGGCTTGCATTATAGATAGCATGCGCGCTGCTGGCTATCGCCACCAGGCTTATGCGCTCATTCCCCACTCGTCCGCAAAGGCGGCGCGGAAATCCGTCAGCACGGCCAGCCGCTGTTCGGCCAGCGCGCGGCCCGCCGCCGTCTGCATCTTGCCGGGCAGCTTGTCGAGCTTGGTGACGATATGGTCGAGCGCGTAGGCCTTGTCGTCGAGCGGGCGATGCGCGGCCAGCGGATCCGTGCCATGCGCGAGCGCGCTATCCATGCGCGCGGCCGTATAGAACAGGCGCGCCAGTCCCACGGCGCCCAGCGCGTCGATGCGGTCGGCATCCTGCACGATCTGCGCTTCGATCGTGTGCGGCGGCAGGTTGGCGGAAAAACTGTGCGTCTCGATGGCGTGGGCCACGCCGGCCAATTTTTCTGCCGGGAAATCCAGTTTCGCCAGCTGGCGGCAAGCCAGCGCGGCCGCCTGGCGCGAGGCCAGATGGCGCTCGGGATGGTTTTTCGGCAAGTTGACCAGGTCGTGCAGGTAGCACGCTGCCATCACGGTGAGGGCGTCGGCCTGCGCATATTCTTCCAGCAGGACGCTGGCATTGCGCCAGACGCGGTGCAGATGGTTGATGTCGTGAGCGCTGTCATCGCCCAGACCGGTCGTGGCCAGCGCCAGCAGGCGTGGCTGCCATTGAGAAAGCAAGGAATGCATGGTTCAAAGTCGTAAAAAGCAGGGGCCGCCAGTGTGGCATAAAACGCGTCTACGCAGGCATTCATTGCTTTAAAGTACTTGCTTTTTTGTTTACTCCTGAGCAGAATGCGCGCCTTGCTGTTTTATTGCCTATCAGATATTTTCAAAAATAATTAGTCCACCTTGCAAAGGATACCCATGCGCCGCCATTGGCTGATATTCGGTTTGTTAGTTGCCTGCGGTCACACAGCCGCCCGGGCCCAGGAAGCTCCCCGCTATACCTTGACGGAGGATATGGCGCAAACGGGCACTGTCATTAAACACAAGGGTGTGAAAGCCGCTATTCCCTTGAATTACAGCTATGCGCAACTGAGTGATGAGCAGAAGCTTGCCGTACGGGACCAGTACGAGGGCATGCCCGCGACGGACGAGCCTCCCTATCCGCTCAAGGGGCTGGCACCGTTCTTGCGCGAGGTATATGCGGCGCAGCGCATCTTGCAAGTGCGGGGCAAGCTGGTGCTGGCGGTGCAGGTGAACAGCAAGGGGGAAGGCAAGGAAGTGTCCATCTTCGAGTCGCCGGACGACAAGATGGCGAACTTTGCCGCCGCTGCCGCCATCAAGCAGCGCTACAAGCCGGGTGTGTGCGGAGGCGTGCCATGCACCATGGATTTTGTGTACACGGTGACGTTCAACCTGCCGTCGAACGAGGCAGGCGGGGAGAACGCGGCACAATAAGGGCTGGCGTGCGGGCGTGATGCTTTTGCGACAAAGTCAGGTAATCGCTATCCAGCGGAAAGAACGATGCTCTTTTTTAGTGCACCGAAAATTTACATGCGGTAACATTGCTGTATTGCAATTTCAGTGCATTATTTAATAAATTCCATATGGGCGTCCAAGGCCGGTGACAGGCGCGCCCTGCGACATTTCTAAAGGATCATCATGAACACCAATTCCAGCGATACTGGCGCAACCGTTGCCAAGGCTGCCGAATACCTGGCCTTTACCCTGGGCCAGGAAGAATATGGCATCGACATCCAGAAAGTCAGCGAAATCCGCAGCTATGAAACGCCGACCCGTATCGCCAACGCCCCCGAGTTCGTCAAGGGCGTGGTCAATCTGCGCGGCATCATCGTGCCGATCGTCGACATGCGCATCAAGTTCAACCTGGGCACGCCCAGTTATGATCAGTTCACCGTCGTCATCATCCTCAACATCGGCAACCGCGTCGTCGGCATGGTCGTCGACCGCGTCTCCGATGTCACCACCCTGATGCCGGAACAGATCAAGCCGGCGCCGGACATGGGCCGTTCGATCAACACGGAATACGTGATCGGCCTTGGGACCATTGACGAGCGCATGCTGATACTGGTTGATATCGACCAGCTGATGTCCAGCGCCGACATGGGCCTCATCGAAAAATTGGCAGCCTAGGCCGCCAGGAAAAGTCCAGGACGGCGTTGCATTGCCTCGCCGTACATTCGTACTGTCTTCGGCAACGCGCCTTGCCCTGAACATTTCCTGACACCCTAGTGTTGAGAGGGTTTTTTAGAAACAATTGACCCCAAGCATTGTTTGCTTTTTCTGCAGGGCGCACCCTAGCGCCTTTCCTGGCGCACGGTTCAATCGAACCGTGCGCCAGTTTCACTTTGGTTTCACTTTTCATGCCCGCTTTGATACCGCAGCCACTCAGCGCTCCAAACGGATGCCGCCAGCCATTCGGCGCGTTGGCATCAGGGCTTTTTAGGATAGTCACATGAATGTATTACGCAACGTCAGCATCGGTGTCCGCCTCGGACTCGGTTTTGCCGGGATTTTGCTGTTTTCCATGCTCATTACGGGCATCAGCGTCTGGCGCCTGCACGACGTGGCCAGCGCCACGCGCGTCATGATGGAGCAGCCGCTGGCCAAGGAGCGCTATATTTCCGACTGGTATGGCCGCATCGACAGCGCCGTGCGCCGCACCATCGCCATTGCCCGCAGCAGCGATACTTCGCTCAGCGGCTATTTCGCCGAAGAATCGAAAGTCTCGTCGTCCAGCTCGGCCGAACTGCAAAAGAAGATCGAGGCACTGATCGATTTGCCCGCCGAAAAAGCCATGTTCGCGGGCTTGCTGGAACAGCGCAAGGTGTACATCAGTTCGCGCGACCAGGTCTACAAGCTGAAGGGCGAAGCGCAGGTCGACGCCGCCAATGAAGTGTTTGAAAAGACCTTCGTGCCGGCCGCCGCCAAGTACCAGAAGATGGTGCTGGACTTGCTGGAACACCAGCGCGCCAGCATCGACAAGACGGCGCGCGAGATCGACGCCGTCGCCACTACCAGCCGCAACTTGCTGCTGACCCTGGCCGTGCTGGCGCTGGGCTTTGGCGTCGTGTGCGCCTGGTTGTTGACGATGGGCATCGTGCGCCCCCTGCGCACGGCCGTGGAGATTGCCCGCAAGGTGGCCGATGGCGACTTGACGGCGCAAATCGACGCCAGCGCCAAGGATGAAACTGGGCAATTGCTGCAAGCGTTGAAGGACATGAACACGAGCCTGCTCAACATCGTCAGCGAAGTGCGTACGGGCACGGACAGCATCGCGACCTCGTCGACGCAAATCGCCGCCGGCAACCAGGACCTGTCTTCCCGCACGGAAGAGCAGGCAGGTTCCCTGGAAGAAACGGCGTCGTCGATGGAAGAGCTGACCAGCACCGTGAAACAGAATGCGGACAATGCGCGCCAGGCGAACCAGTTGGCGGCTTCGGCGGCGCAAGTGGCCGTCAAGGGCGGCGAAGTCGTGGCGCAGGTGGTGGGGACGATGGAATCGATCAATGCCTCGTCGAACAAGATCGTCGACATTATCAGTGTCATCGATGGCATCGCTTTCCAGACGAATATTCTGGCCTTGAACGCGGCCGTGGAAGCGGCACGCGCGGGCGAGCAGGGCCGCGGCTTTGCCGTCGTCGCGTCGGAAGTGCGCAACCTGGCGCAGCGCTCGGCGTCGGCGGCGAAAGAGATCAAGACCCTGATCGGCGCCTCCGTGGAGCAAGTCAATGCGGGCAGCATGCTGGTGGCGCAAGCCGGTTCGACCATGAACGACATCGTCGACAGCGTGCAGCGCGTGAGCGACATCATCACGGAAATCACGGCCGCCAGCAGCGAGCAAAGCGTGGGCATCGACGAGATCAACCGGGCCATCGGCCAGATGGATGCCGTCACGCAGCAAAATGCGGCGCTGGTGGAAGAGTCGGCCGCCGCCGCCGAATCGATGCAGCACCAGGCGCACAACCTGGCGCACGTGGTGAGCGTCTTTAAACTCAATGGCCAGCAGGCGCTGAAACGCCCGGCAGCGCCGCAAACCGCCTTGCGCATCGGCACACGCTGATGTGGCCGCGGCTGTCCCGTGCAGCCGCTTTCTGCTGTTCCCCTTTTATATAGTCTGGTTCCGCTTTTTTAGGATATTCACATGAATTTGTTAAGAAACGTCAGTATTGGTGTGCGCCTCGGCCTGGGTTTTGCCGTGATCTTGCTGTTTTCCATGCTCATCACGGGCATCAGCGTGTGGCGCTTGCATGATGTGGCCACGGCCACGCGTTCCATGATGGAATTGCCGCTGACGAAGGAACGCTATATTTCCGACTGGTACGCGAAAATCGACAGCGGCGTGCGCCGCACCACGGCCATCGCGCGCAGCAGCGACACGAGCTTGGGCGCGTATTTTGCGGAAGAGGCCAAGCAATCGTCGGTAGTCTCGGGCGAATTGCAAAAGAAGATCGAAGCCTTGATTTCCAGCCCGGAAGAAAAGGAACTGTTCCGCCTGGTGAGCGAACAGCGCAAGGTCTACCTCGATTCGCGCGCGCAAGTGTCGAAGCTGAAGGCGGATGGGCAGGAAGCGGAAGCGGAGCAAGCTTTCAGTGGGATCTTCGTGCCCGGTTCGACGAAATACCTGAAAGTGGTCAACGACATGCTGCAGCACCAGCGCGCCAGCATCGACAAGACGGCGCGCGAGATCGACGAGGTCGCCAAGACGAGCCGCAACTTGCTGCTGACCCTGGCCGTGCTGGCGCTGGGCTTTGGCGTCGTGTGCGCCTGGTTGTTGACGATGGGCATCGTGCGCCCCCTGCGCACGGCCGTGGAGATTGCCCGCAAGGTGGCCGCTGGCGACTTGACGGCGCAGATCGACGCCAGCGCCAAGGATGAAACCGGGCAATTGCTGCAAGCGTTGAAGGACATGAACACGAGCCTGCTCAACATCGTCAGCGAAGTGCGTACGGGCACGGACAGCATCGCGACGTCGTCGACGCAAATCGCCGCCGGCAACCAGGACCTGTCTTCCCGCACGGAAGAGCAGGCAGGTTCCTTGGAAGAAACGGCGTCGTCGATGGAAGAGCTGACCAGCACCGTGAAACAGAATGCGGACAATGCGCGCCAGGCGAACCAGTTGGCGGCGTCGGCGGCGCAAGTGGCCGTCAAGGGCGGCGAAGTCGTGGCGCAGGTGGTGGGCACGATGGAATCGATCAATGCCTCGTCGAACAAGATCGTCGACATCATTTCCGTCATCGACGGCATCGCTTTCCAGACGAATATTCTGGCCTTGAACGCGGCCGTGGAAGCGGCGCGCGCCGGCGAGCAGGGCCGCGGCTTTGCCGTCGTGGCGTCGGAAGTGCGCAACCTGGCGCAGCGCTCGGCGTCGGCGGCGAAAGAGATCAAGACCCTGATCGGCGCCTCCGTGGAGCAAGTCAATGCGGGCAGCATGCTGGTGGCGCAAGCCGGTTCGACCATGAACGACATCGTCGACAGCGTGCAGCGCGTGAGCGACATCATCACGGAAATCACGGCCGCCAGCAGCGAGCAAAGCGTGGGCATCGACGAGATCAACCGGGCCATCGGCCAGATGGATGCCGTCACGCAGCAAAATGCGGCGCTGGTGGAAGAGTCGGCGGCCGCCGCCGAATCGATGCAGCACCAGGCGCACAACCTGGCGCAAGTCGTCAGCGTCTTTAAACTCAATGGCCAGCAGGCCAGTGTCAGCGGCTTGAAGGGTGCCAAGCGCCCGGCAGCCAAGGCGCCGCAAGAAGCATTGCGGATCGGCCGCGCCGCTTAAGTTGCTTACCCAGTAACGGCTGGGGTCGTACCCTGAGGATACGACCCCGGTATTTAAGCCTCTGGGGTGAAGCTTGCGATCGCCAGCTGCGACAGCCGGTCCGCCTCGCCATTCCTGTGGCGCGGCAGCCAGCGCAAGCTGACCTCATTGAATTGTTCCAGCAAGGCCACCACGGTGGCCCTCTGCGTTTCCAGTCCCTTGGCGCCGGCCGGCGTCGTTCCCAGCACGTCATTGATCACCACCTGGCTGTCGCCGAACAGCAGCAGTTGCACGGGCGGCGGGCGCACCTTGAGTGCCGCTTGCAGCACGGCCGTCAGGGCCGCATATTCCGCGTCGCTGCTGCTGCCATGGCCGGCCGACTCGCTCACTTCGATGCGCTCGCCATTCGGCCCCAGCAGCAGTGCGCCTATGCCCAGTTTGCCCGGATTCGGGTGGGCGGAACCGTCGAACCAGCCGCGCCAGGCCAGCGGGCCGCCGTGGTCCTGGCGGCTGAGCGCCAGCTGGGCGCGGCGCGCCTGCATCCTGGCTTCCTTGCGTGCTTTGCGCGCCTGCGCCTCCACCGTCATGGCTTGATCAGGAAGGTGTCGATGAGACTGCCTACCCAGCACGCCACCAGCACACCAACGGCCACCGTCATGGCGGGCCCGTCATTAGCGGACAGCGCATCGACTTTTTCCACGATCAGCTGCACGTCGAGGGGCAAGGCGCCGCTGTCGATCTGTGCCATTACCTGGTCCAAACGTGCCATGATCTGGCGCACTACGAGCACGAGCGCGACCAGGGCCGGCACGAGGAAGAGACAGCCGCGCGCCTTGCGTTGCAAGACAAAATGCCCGCTGCCGGGGAAGACGAGGGCCGACAGCAGCAGGGCGAGATGACGTTTGGAAAGGGAGGAGCCGCTCATGCGTGCCTTTTGTAGGAGAAAGAGCGGCCCATCATACTATTGCCAGCCGAATTTGCGCAGATACACGCGCTTCATGAACGTTGTCAGCACCGTGTAGCAGACGAGGATGCCCAGTAGCCATGGGAAATATTCCAATGGCAAGGCTTGCAGCTTGAAGTAGCTCGCCAGCGGTCCCATCGGCAGGAACACGCCCACGGCCATGATGGCGGTGGTGGCAACCAGCAGGGGGACGGAAGCGATGCTGTCGATGAACGGCAGCTTGGGCGTGCGGATCAGGTGCACGATCAGGGTTTGCGTCAAGAGGCCCACGACGAACCAGCCGGACTGGAACAGCGTTTGCTGCTCGGGCGTATTCGCGCCAAACACATGCCACATCAGGATAAACGTGCTGATGTCGAAGATTGAGCTGATGGGCCCGAAGAAGACCATGAAGCGGCCGATATCGCGCGGGTTCCAAGTCAAAGGCTGCTGGATCAGTTCGGCATCGACATTGTCGAAGGGGATGGCGATCTGCGACACGTCATACAGCAAGTTTTGCACCAGCAAGTGCAGCGGCAGCATGGGCAAAAACGGTAAAAAGGCGCTGGCCACCAGCACGGAAAACACATTGCCGAAGTTCGAGCTGGCCGTCATGCGGATGTACTTGAGCATGTTGCTGAAGGTGCGCCGGCCTTCCAGCACGCCTTCTTCCAGCACCATCAGGCTTTTTTCCAGCAGGATGATGTCGGCCGCTTCCTTGGCGATATCGACGGCCGAATCGACGGAAATGCCGATGTCGGCCGCGCGCAGGGCGGGCGCGTCGTTGATGCCGTCGCCCATGAAGCCGACGATATGGCCATTGCCGCGCAGGGCGCGCACGAGGCGCTCCTTGTGCAGGGGGCTGAGCTTGGCAAACACGGTATTGTCTTCGGCCGCGCGGGCCAAAGTGGCGTCGTCCATGTCGTCGAGCTGCGGGCCTTGCAGCACGCCATGCACGGCCAGGCCCACTTCGCGGCAAATCTTCGCCGTCACGAGGTGGTTGTCGCCCGTCAAGACTTTCACGGTCACGCCGTGTTCCGCCAGCGCGCGCAGGGCGGGCGCCGTCGATTCCTTTGGCGGGTCCAGAAATGCCACATAGCCGATCAGGGTCAGCGCCGTTTCATCGGCCACGCCATACACGGTTTTGTGCGGCGGCACTTCCTTGACGGCCACTGCCACGACGCGCAAGCCTTCCGCATTGAGGCCATGCGTGGTTTCCAGCACCTTGTCCAGCAGGGCAGGATCGAGCGGAATGCTCACGCCACCGAGGCGCAGATGGCTGCAGGCGGCAAGGATTTCCTCGACGGCGCCCTTGCAGATCAGTTCATGGTGGTCGTCGCGTTCGGAGACGACGACGGACATGCGGCGGCGCACGAAATCGAACGGGATTTCATCGACCTTGACGTAATCGCGCGCCAGCTGCATTTCCGTCTGCAATTCCACATGGTCGAGCACGGCGCGGTCGAGCAGGTTTTTCAGGCCCGTCTGGTAGTGGCTGTTCAGGTAGGCGAATTGCAGCACCTCATCGGAAGGCTGGCCGAACACGTCCGTGTGGCGCTCGAGCACGATCTTGTCTTGCGTCAAGGTGCCCGTCTTGTCCGTGCACAGCACGTCCATGGCGCCGAAGTTCTGGATCGCATCGAGGCGCTTCACGACGACTTTCTTTTTCGACAGTTTCACGGCGCCCTTGGCCAGGGTGCTGGTGACGATCATGGGCAGCATTTCCGGCGTCAGGCCCACGGCCACGGACAGGGCGAACAAAAACGCTTCCATCCAGTCGCCCTTGGTCCAGCCATTGATGAGGAACACGAGCGGCGCCATCACGAGCGCGAAGCGGATCAAGAGCCAGCTGACGCTGTTGACGCCCGCTTCAAACGCCGTCGGCGTGCGCTCGGTGGCCGTCACTCTCGTGGCGATGGTGCCGAAATAGGTGCGGTTGCCGGTCGCCAAGACCAGCGCCGTGGCCGCGCCCGAGATCACGTTCGTGCCCATGAACAGCAAGTTGGCCAGGTCCATCGGGTCGCGGCCCGCGCTGTCGGCCAGATCGGCCATCTTTTCCACGGGCAAGGATTCGCCCGTCATGGCGGCCTGGCTGACGAACAGGTCTTTGGCGGACAGCAAACGGCAATCCGCGGGGATCATGTCGCCGGCCGACAGCACGATGATGTCGCCCTGCACCAGCTGGCGGATCGGCAGCTCGCTTTGCTGACCATTGCGCAGCACGGTGGCCGTATTGCTGACCATGGCTTTCAGGCGCTCGGCGGCGCGGTTCGAGCGGCCTTCCTGCACGAAGCGCAGCAGGGTCGATAAAATCACCATGGTGCCGATGACGATGGTCGCCTTCGGGTCTTCCGTCAGGTAGGACACGACGGCCAGCACGGTGAGCAGCAGGTTGAACGGATTCTTGTAGCACAGCCACAAGTGCTGGTACCAGGCCAGCGGTTTTTCATGTTCGACCTCGTTCGGTCCCGTTTGTGCGCCGATGACTTGCGCCTCGGCATCGCGCAAGCCTTCCAGGCGCGTGTGCAGGCGGTTCAGGGCGCTGTCCAGGTCTTCATGGGCGGCGGCCAGCAGCTGGCGCGCCAGGTGGTCGGGCACGGGGCGGGCCGTGCTGTTTTCCAGCGGCATGGCGCGGCGGCGGAAATGGCCGGCCGTATGGCGCTTGCGCAGGAACGATTCGAATAAGCGGGTGAAGAGATTCATGGCTCTTCCTTTCACGGCGAGGTGTTGACGGGCGGCGCAGCCGCAGGCAAGACTTGCGTGCCGCCAACGCGCATGACAAAGCATGACGCTGGCGGGCAATCCGGGTCAGTAGCCGGTCTCGATCGGAAAGAGGGGGGAGAGGCGCGCAGCCGGACTGGCCGCGCGAGACACCGCACCTTGCTCAGCAAGGCACGGAGGAAAGGGAATTCCGCGTTGCTTGCTGTTTAGCTGCCGAGGCAATCGCCGATACAAGATCGGCTACTGTCACTAGAACAAGTACCCACGTGGGACTCCGTAAATGAATAATGAGGGCATCTTATGGATGGGCTGCCAGGGTGTCAACTGAAGAAATCTTAGGTTTCCAAAGTGTAATGTTGACGTCAAGGTGCCTGCAATTGCGCGAGCGCCCGCGTGACACCGAGCGATGGACTCGACAGTACCGGCACGCCCAGTTCCTGCAGTGCCGGTGCCGCCGGCGCCATCGACGCCTGTGCCAGCACGATCACATCGGTTGCCGGTGCGGTTGCCAGTGTGGCTGTTATGCAGCCGGCGACGGCGCCGATGTATGCTGCGTGATGACCCGCCTGGAAGTGCGTCCACGCGCCTTCGGCCAGCAGCGACTGCAGTTGGATAGGCCTGTCCAGCGCGGCAGCCGATTCCTGCAACAGGCGCGTGGTGGGCGCCAGCGTGCTGGCCAGGGCCGCCACGACCAGGATGCGCGGGCCTGCCAGCACGGCGGCATCGGCCATGGCGCGGTCGATGCGCATGGCGGTGTAGCGTCCGCCGGTCGGCGTGCGTTCGGCGGCGGCTCCGATGGTGGAGCACGTGCAGACCACGACTGCCGCCCCGTTGGCAGCTGCAGCCGCCATGGCGGCTTGGATGCGCCGTTCCAGCGCGGCCTCGTCGGCGCCGGCTTGCTGCGCCGCCGCCAGCAACGCTTCATCTACATGGTGTTCGGCGACCATGCCTGGCGCCTGCGTGTCGAGAAGGCGTGCGAAGCTGGCCACATGCACGGGAGACGTGTGCAGGAAGGAAATGAAGGATGTCATGAGGAAGGCGTAGCCGTTTGCGCCATTGCCAGCGAATCGGACAGGATGTGCCACAGCGCTGCATGGCGCTGCTGCAGCGCGGCGCCGCCTGCATAGATCAGTTCCACGTGCAGGCTGTCGACGATGCCCAGGTAGGCTTGCGCATACAGCTCGATGCGCTGCGGCGCCAGGGCGGGCGCCATGCGGCCCAGGCTGGTCACGTAATGCTGCTGCAATTGCGCCAGCAAGGCTTCGTAGCCCGTGCCGACTTCGATGCGCAAGGGCGCGGGTGGCAAATACGCCGTGCGCAGCAAAAAGCGCAGGTGGGCGGAATCGGCGTAGCGCTGCGCCATGCGGTCGCAGTACAGGGCGCCGGCCAGCTGGCCGCCGGGCGCCGTCAGCGCCGCCTCGTCGGCGAAGCAGGCGTCCATGAACGCTTGCTCTTCGGCCAGGGCGTCGGCAAAGACGTCGAGAAACAGGGCATCCTTGCCAGCGAAGTGCGAATACAGCGAAGCCTTGCGCATGCCCGCCTGCCCGGCGATGTCGCTCAGCGACGAGGCGTCGTAGCCGTGTTCGGAAAAATGGACGACGGCGACGGCGCAGATGTTATCGGCCGAGGCCGAGCGTTTCTTCATATGAGGGTAGTGGTTGAGTGAAGCGTCAGTGCGCTCCCAGACCGGTGGCGTGTGCCGGATGGACGCGCGCAGTGGCCAGGGTCAGCCATGATACCAGCAGGCCAGCCGCGGTCAAGAACAGCAGCCAGGGCAATGGCCCCCATTCGGACAGGCTGGCCGCCAGCGGCGTGGCCAGCGACGACAAGGTCATCTGGATGGCGCCCAGCAGGGCGGCCGTGGAGCCGAGCGCACGCTGTTGCGAACCCATGGCCATGGCCATCAGGGCCGCTTCCGCGATGCCCAGGCCAAACAGGGCCATGAACATGCCCGGCACGACGGCGGCGATGCCTGCTCCCGCCCAGGCGCCGAGCAGGGCCAGTGCCGCGCCGCCCAGCATGGCGCAAGCACCCGCCACGCTCAGGCGCGCCACGCCGTGCTTTTCCACCATCCGGCCGCTGGCCATGGCCCCCAGCAGCACGGCCACGCCCGTCGCGCCGAACACGAGGCCGAAACTGCTGGCGGACAGGCCGAAATCGCGCTGGTACACGAGCGACGCGCCGCCGATATACGCGAACAGGAAAAAGAAAGTGGCGGACAGGGCCAGCGCGGGCAGCAGGAAGGCGCGGTCCAGCGCGATGCGCGCATACGTGCGGTGCAGGCCGCGTGGCGAAACGCGGCGCGCAGGCGGCAAGGTTTCCGGCAGGAACAGCGCGCTGTTGAGCAGGGTCAAGGCGCCCAGCGCGGCCAGCGCCAGCATCACGGCGCGCCAGCCGTGGTGCGCGTCGAGCAAACCACCGACGGCGGGCGCCAGCACGGGCGCCAGGCCCACGATGGTCATCAACAGGGCAAACAGCTGCGCCGCCTTGACCCCATCGGCCACGTCGCGCACCATGCTCATCACCACGACCAGGGTCAGCGCCGCGCCCAGGCCCTGCAAGGTGCGCGCCAGCAGCAGGGTGCTCAATTGATCCGCCTGCGACGCCCACACGGCCGCCACGATGTAGACGGCGATACCGGCCAAGAGCGGACGGCGCCGGCCCAGCATGTCGGTGAGCGGCCCGCACAGCAGTTGCCCGCCGCCCAGGGCCAGCAGGAAGACCGTCAGGCTCAGCTGCACGTTCGCATACGAGGTGTGCAGCTCGCGCGCCATGGCCGGCATCGAGGCCAGGTACATGTCGATGCCTGCCGGACCAAGCACGGCCACGAGAGCCAGGGAAGCCGCCAGCCCGAGACCGGCGGCGGGAACAGTGGTTTGCTGCTGCATTGCGATTCCTTTTATCGTCAAAAAAAACGGGGCGTGGACGCCGCCGTGTTTTTTATTGTACACTTACTGCCTACCGGTAGGTAGCTTGTTCAATCAATGAAAAGGGTGAGAGCGATGAAAGAAGCGGCAATGGCGGGAGAACTGGCATGACGGAAGTGGGAATCTCGCTCAGCGGCGTGGCCGTGGCGCTGCTGTTTGCCGCCTGGAGTTCGCACCGCGCCCGCTGCGAGCGGCGCGATGTCGTGTGTTTGGCGGTACTGGGTGCGGTGCTGGGGCTGCCGGGCGCGGCCTTGCTGGCGTTGCCGATCGCATAAGTCGGATTAGCGGAGCGTAATCCGACGTCACCATATACGCCAACCATGTTGTCGGATTACGGCCCTTCGGGCCCCGGCGGCCCCACCTAATCCGACCTACGATAAAAAAAGGCTCTGTCATCGGCAAATAGGGGAAATGCCGGAATCTTCCCTTGGCCGTGCTGTCTGACTCTGCATACTTACCTACAGGAGCAAATCATGCGGCGAGCCGAATGGATCACCTTGATTGCGCAGTTTGCGCAGTTGAACCGACGCCAGCGGCAGGCAGGCATTGCCCTGCTGCGTGGCAACGCGCCACACGACGCGACCGTCGCGCTGCTGGAAAGTGTGGCGCAGCCGCGATTGGTCTGTCCCGCCTGCCACTCGCCTCACCTGCACCGGCATGGCCATGCGCACGGCTTACAGCGCTACCGCTGCGTGCCCTGCGGGCGCACCTTCAATGCGCTCACCGGCACGCCGCTGGCGCGCTTGCGCCATAAATCGCTGTGGCTCGATTACGCCGATTGTCTGCTGGCATCGGATTCCGTGCGCAAGGCGGCGTTACAGCTGGGCGTACACCGCAACACCACGTTTCGCTGGCGCCACCGGTTTTTATCGCTGGCCAAGACGGACCGGCCGCATGGCCTGCATGGCATTGCCGAAGCGGACGAACTGTATGTACTGGAATCGGAAAAGGGAGCGCGGCAGATGACGCGTCCGCCCCGCCGCCGGGGCGGCCATGCCCATAAACGCGGCATATCGAACGAACAGGTCTGCATCCTGGTGGCGCGCGATCGCACGGGACAGACCCTCGATTTCGTCACAGGAAAAGGAGCGCTGACCAAGGCGCAGCTGCACCATTGTTTGTTGCCCTTCATCGACAAGGATGTCTTGCTGGTCACCGATGGTCATGCCGCCTACCGCGCCTTCGCCAGTGAAGCGGGGATCAGCCACCAAGCCGTCAACTTGCGTGCCGGCATCCGCGTGCGGGGCGCCGCCCACGTGCAGAACGTCAACGCCTATCACAGCCGCTTGCGGGATTGGCTACGGCCGTTTCATGGCGTGGCTACGCGCTACCTGCCGAACTACCTGGGATGGCGCTGGATACTCGACGCCAGGCGCATCCGCTCACCGGAAACATTATTGAAAGCAACTTTAGGCGCATTCCCACACCTGACGGTGACATAGCTTAAAAAAAAGCAGGCCGCGCGGCCTGCCTTTCTATCGCTGGCACGCCCGCCTAAGCGGGCGCGTGGCGCTTACTCTTCTTCGTACGAACTGATCGGTGCGCAGCCGCAGAACAGGTTGCGGTCGCCGTACACGTTGTCGGCGCGGCCGACCGGTGGCCAGTATTTGCGCTGGCGCAGGGAAGCGACAGGATAGGCCGCGATTTCACGGCTGTACTTGCGCTCCCAGCTGTCCGACATCAAGACTTGCGCCGTGTGCGGCGCGTTTTTCAAGGGGTTGTCGTCGTGGTCGAATTCACCGCTGGCGACCTTGGCGATTTCCGCGCGGATGGCGATCATGGCGTCGATGAAGCGGTCGATCTCCACTTTCGATTCGCTTTCCGTCGGCTCGATCATCAGGGTGCCCGGCACGGGGAAGCTCATGGTCGGCGCATGGAAACCGAAGTCCATCAGGCGCTTGGCCACGTCTTCGTTGCTGATGCCGGTGGCGTCCGTGATCGGGCGCAGGTCCAGGATGCACTCGTGCGCGACCAGGCCGTCGTGGCCCGAGTACAGCACGGGGTAGTGCGGCGCCAGGCGGCGCGCGATGTAGTTCGCCGCCAGGATCGCCGTCTCGGTCGCCGCCGTCAAGCCTTCCGCGCCCATCATGGCGATGTACATCCACGAAATCGGCAGGATGCTGGCCGAGCCGAATGGCGCGGCGCTGACGGCGCCGATGCCGGCGGCATCGCGCTGGTAGCCCGACGAACGCTGGTTCGGCAGGAACTTCGCCAGGTGGGCGCCGACACCGATCGGGCCGACGCCTGGTCCGCCACCGCCGTGCGGGATGCAGAAGGTCTTGTGCAGGTTCAGGTGCGACACGTCGCCGCCGAACGAGCCGGGAGCGGCCACGCCGACCAGCGCGTTCATGTTGGCGCCGTCGATGTAGACCTGGCCGCCGTGCGAGTGGATGATCTCGCACAGTTCCTGGATGCCTTCTTCAAACACGCCGTGGGTCGATGGGTAGGTGACCATCACGCAAGCCAGGTTGGCGCTGTGCTTTTCCGCTTTCGCTTTCAGGTCGGCCAGGTCCACGTTGCCGTTGGCGTCGCAGCTGGTGACGACGACCTGCATGCCGACCATGTTGGCCGATGCGGGGTTGGTGCCGTGCGCCGACGATGGAATCAGACAGATGTTGCGGTGGCCTTCGCCGCGCGATTCGTGGTAGGCCTTGATCACCAGCAGGCCCGCGTATTCGCCCTGCGAGCCGGCGTTCGGCTGCAGCGAGACTGCCGCGTAGCCCGTCAGCGCGCACAGCATTTCTTCCAGCTGCGCGATCATTTCGCGGTAGCCCACCGTTTGCGCGTCCGGCGCGAACGGGTGGATGTTCGAGAACTCTGGCCAGGTGACGGGAATCATTTCGCTCGTCGCGTTCAGCTTCATGGTGCACGAACCGAGCGGGATCATGGTGCGGTCCAGCGCCAGGTCCTTGTCGGCCAGGCTGCGCAGGTAGCGCAGCATTTCGTGTTCCGAATGGTAGCTGTTGAAGACCGGGTGGGTCAGGTAGGCGCTTTCGCGCGCCAAGTTGGCCGGCAGCGCGCTGGTCACAGTTGCTTCAACGGCGTCCAGGTCCGGGGCGGCAGGCGCGTTGGCCAGGCCGTGCGCGAACACCTTCCACAGCAGCGCGATATCGTCGCGCGTGGTGGTTTCGTCGAGCGACACGCCGACATGGGTGTTGTCGATCTTGCGCAGGTTGACGCCGTGGTGCATGGCCGTCGCGTGCAGCTGCGCCGCATCGGCGACGTTGATGGTCAGGGTGTCGAAGTAGCTCGCGTTGACGACGCCATAGCCGAGGGTCTTCAGGTTGGCGGCCAGCACGCCCGTGTAACGGTGCACGCGCTGGGCGATCTGCAGCAGGCCCGCAGGGCCATGGTAGACCGCGTACATCGAGGCCATCACGGCCAGCAGCACTTGCGCCGTGCAGATGTTGGACGTCGCTTTTTCGCGGCGGATATGCTGTTCGCGCGTTTGCAGGGCCAGACGATAGGCCTTGTTGCCTTGCGCATCGACGGTCACGCCCACCAGGCGGCCCGACATATTGCGCTTGAATTCATCGCGCGTGGACAGATAGCCCGCGTGCGGGCCGCCGAAACCGAGCGGCACGCCGAAGCGCTGGCTGTTGCCGACGACGACGTCGGCGCCCCATTCGCCCGGTGGCGTGAGCATGGTCAGGGCCAGCAGGTCGGCCGCGACGATGACCATGGCGCCATTCGCGTGCAGTTTTTCCACGCCGGCGCGGTAGTCGCGCACGACACCGTTCACGCCAGGGTATTGCAGCAGCACGCCGAAGCAGGCGTCCAGCGACTCGATTTCAGCCGGGTCGAACGTACGTACTTCGATGCCGATCGGCTGGGCGCGCGTTTGCACCACTTCCAGGGTTTGCGGCAGCACGTCGTTGGCGACGTACAGCACGTTCGACTTCGACTTGCCCACGCGCTGGATCAGGGTCATCGCTTCGGCGGCGGCCGTGCCTTCGTCCAGCATCGAGGCGTTCGAGATGCCCATGCCGGTCAGGTCCGTGATCACTTGCTGGAAGTTCAAAATCGCTTCCAGGCGGCCTTGCGAAATCTCTGGCTGGTAAGGCGTGTACGCCGTGTACCAGGCCGGGTTTTCAAAGATGTTGCGCAACACGACGCCAGGCGTAAACGTGTTGTAGTAGCCCTGGCCGATCAGGGATTTCAGTACCTGGTTCTTGCCGGCGATGGCTTTCAGGCGCGACAGGGCTTCCTGTTCCGGCATCGGCTGCGAGTACGCACCCAGGGGCAGGGCGCCCTTGTTGCGGATGTTGGCTGGTACCAGCGCATCGATCAGCGCGGCGCGCGATGGATAGCCGAGGGTCGCCAGCATGGCTTGCTGTTCGGTGGCGGAAGGGCCGATGTGGCGGGCGATGAAGGCATCGCGTGCTTCGAGTTGGGTCAGGCTGGTGCGGGTCATGATATAGAGGCCAAAAAAGACTGAAAAACCGGGATGCGGCGCGCGGGCGCGGCGCCGGGGCATAGCTACAAAATCAAATGCAAACGGGCCGCAAACGCGGCCCGTGAGTCAAACGCGATTACGCGCTGGTGGTGGCGCCATAGGCGGCAGCATCGAGCAAGCCGTCCAGGGCCGACACGTCGGCTGGCTTGATCTTGAACAGCCAGTTGGCGTAGGCGTCGGCGTTGATCGATTCAGGCGCGTTGACCACGTCGTCGTTGACTGCCACAACTTCGCCCGACAGCGGCGCATAGATGTCGCTCGCTGCCTTGACCGATTCCACCACGGCGGCGTCGTCGCCGGCGGTGAAGGTGGCGCCGACGTCAGGCAATTCGACGAAGACGATGTCGCCCAGCGCGTCCTGCGCGTACTCGGTGATGCCGACGGTGATCGTGCCGTCGGCTTCCAGGCGTACCCATTCGTGGGAAGCGGTGTACTTCAGGTCTGCAGGAATGTTCATGTGTGGCTCCAGATGGTAAATGTTCGTTATTGATTATGGTTGTTCGGTCTTGCGGGCGGCTCTCATCGCTTACGCAGCCAGGATTTTACCGTTACGCACGAAAGGCAGCTTGACTACCGAGGCGGCCAGCTGCTTGCCGCGGATTTCCACGTGCACGGTGTCGCCTACAGCTACGCCGTTGGGCACGCGCGCGAGGGCGATTGCTTCCTGCATCGTCGGGCTGAAGGTGCCGCTGGTGATTTCGCCTGTTTGCTCGTTACCGGCGATGATGACTTTTTGATGGGCGCGCAGCACGCCGCCTTTTTCGCGCAGGATCAGACCGACGAATTGCGCGTTCTGGCCTTTGGCCAGCAGGGCGGCCTTGCCGACGAAGTCACGCTCGCTGACCAGATCGATCGTCCACGCCAGGCCCGCGTCGAGCGGGTTGACGGTTTCGTCCATGTCCTGGCCGTACAGATTCATGCCCGCTTCCAGGCGCAAGGTGTCGCGCGCACCGAGGCCGGCCGGCTTGACGCCCGCCGCTGCCAAGGCGTTCCACAGCGCTTCCACCTGGGTGGCGGCCACGCCGATTTCAAAACCGTCTTCGCCCGTGTAGCCGGTGCGCGCCAGCATGACTTCGCCAAATGGCGTGTCCTTGACGATGACGACGTTGAAGGGCTTGATGGCTTCGGACGCGGCTTGCGTTTGCGGCAGCACTTGCCACACCTTGGCGCGCGCGTTCGGGCCTTGCACGGCCACCAGGGCCATGGCGTCATTGCCGTCGCGGCGCTGCGTGATCGTCAGGCCGCTGTTGGTGCTGGTATTTTGCTGCTGCATCCAGGCCACGTCTTTTTCAGCCGTGCCCGCGTTGACGACGAGGCGGAACCAGTTTTCGTTGAAGAAGTAGACGATCAGGTCATCGATGACGGTACCTTCGGCATTCAGCATGCACGAGTACAGGGCCTTGCCCGACACTTGCAGCTTGTCGACGTTATTGGCCAGCAAGCCGCGCAGGAAGGCACGCACGTTCGGGCCCTCGATATCGACCACGCACATATGGGACACGTCGAACATGCCGGCATCGCCGCGCACGGCGTTGTGTTCTTCGATTTGCGAGCCGTAGTTGACAGGCATGTCCCAGCCGCCGAAATCGACCATGCGGGCGCCGAGGGCACGGTGGGCGTTGTTGAGTGGGGTCGCTTTGAGCGTCATGGATTCCTCGGGACGAAGGTAATAGGGGAGTTAACAAAACATAGAATAGCCAAACACGGCTTTCCAGCGTGATCACTGACCCCCCTGTCCTTTGTACCTGAGAGATTACGGGGGATTGCCCCGTGCGCCCCTTCGGTGGGCCGCCGGCAATAGCCGCGGCCGCTCTCCAGAGTTGAGCTAAAGATGTCGCCAAAGCAACAACTTCAGTCCGCCTGATCGGTCCTTTTGCCTGAGAGTTTTTGGGTAGTGCCCCTTCGGCGGCAACGCTGGGTTGCCCTCTCCCGATCAAGTGGGAGGAATATATGCCAGCGGGGTGTTTCTGTCAATCTGTAAAGACGTTGCCAAATTGCAGCAAAAGCCGCAGTTTGCGGGGCTGGGAGCGGTGCTGGCCCGTTGCAAAAGGGCGCCCGGCCGCGCGGGAATGCGCTATGATGAAATCCTGGCTTTCTTGCGGGTGCCTGCCATGAACACGACACAAAGCGAGACACAAAACAACACCGAGCAGCACGGTTACTTTACCCTCTCGGGCGATGTCAACAGTGACATGGTGCGGCGCGTCTTCAACGCCGTGGCAGACATCACGGAAGACAAGCTCACCACTGCGCACATTTTGATCCAGTCCAACGGCGGCTATGTCAGCGACGGCATCTGCCTGTACAACTTTCTCAGCAAGTTGCCGCTCGACATCATTACCTATAACGCGGGCGCCGTGGCATCCATCGCCGTCACCCTGTTCCTGGCGGGGCGGCAGCGCCACGCCAGCGACACGGCCCGCTTCATGGTGCACAAATCGCATGCGACGGCCTCGCCCGGTTCGCGTCCCGATGCGCTCAGCATCATCGTCGAGGGCTTGCGCGCCGACGACATGCGTACCGAGCGTATCCTGCGCGGCCACGTCAACCTGACGGAAGAGCAGTGGCAGGTGCATGCGTATTCCGACCTGCACCTGACGGCCGACCAGGCACTGGAAGTGGGCCTGATCGAATCGATACGCGACTTTGCGCCGCCCAAGGGCAAGCGCCTGACGAATATCTGACGCCCTGGGAGCTGGCCAGCCCGATGGTTTTGCGCGGAAATTTGTAATGGAATGTAATTCTTCGCTGCAGCACAGCAAAAGCCGCGCGGAACAGGGCAGAGTCGTGGCATAGTGCAAGCTGATCATGAAATAAGCGCATGCACGATGACTTGGTGGAACGGGATTTCTTTTGCGGCCGACATGTCCGTGATGGGGCCGGCTGGCGTGGCGATTGCCTTGTGGCTGCTGGTGTCACGCCAGTGGCGTTTGGTGCTCAGCTGGAGCTTGTGGTACGGCGGCGGCCTGGCCCTCGTGGTGTTGTCGAAGCTGGCGTTCATGAGTTGGGGCGTGGGCAGCAGCGCGCTCGATTTTACGGGTTTCAGCGGCCACGCCATGCGCGCCGGCGCCGTGTTTCCCGTGCTGATGTATGTGCTGTTGCAGCGGGCCGCGCCGCGCTGGCGCCATGCCGGCGTGCTCGTCGGCGTGGCCTTTGCCGTGCTGGTGGCCATTTCCCGCGTGGTCGTGCATGCGCACAGCGTGTCGGAAGCCGTCAGCGGTTGCGTGCTGGGCCTGGCGGTGGCGCTGGGCTTCCTGTGGAATGCCCGCAGCGCCGTCAATTTCGCCGTCAGCCATGCGCTGGCACTGGTTAGCCTGGCGCTGATGGTGGTGCTGAGCTTCAAGGCCGAACCCATGCCGACCGAGCAATGGCTGCAAAAACTGGCCATAGTGCTGTCCGGCCATGAGCGCGTTTTTTCCCGCGCGGACTGGAAACTGGCGCAGGATGGCCGTCCGGCCCGTTAAGATGGCGTCCGCTGGTGCTTGACGCTGCTGTTTTTTGGCCAGAAAAGCATCAGGAAATGGTATGATGAACCACTTTTTTTGCGGTGCATGGCCAGACAGCCGTCGCGATGCTGCATCCGAACTGAATATGAACCGGGTTCACCCATAATATAACCGCCAGCATAGGGCAGGAACTCTAAAACACGTGCGTCTCTCTTCCATCAAGTTGTCGGGATTTAAGTCTTTCGTCGATCCCACCAATTTCCAGGTGCCAGGCCAGCTCGTGGGCGTGGTCGGGCCGAACGGCTGCGGCAAGTCGAACATCATCGACGCCGTGCGCTGGGTACTGGGCGAATCGAAAGCGTCGGAATTGCGCGGCGAATCGATGCAGGACGTCATTTTCAATGGCTCCACCCACCGTAAACCAGCCGGGCGCGCTTCCGTGGAACTGGTGTTCGACAATAACGATGGCAAGGCGTCCGGCCAGTGGGGCCAGTACGCCGAGATCGCCGTCAAGCGCACCCTGACGCGCGACGGCACCTCCACCTATTACATCAATGGCCAGCCCGTGCGCCGGCGCGACATCCAGGATATCTTCCTCGGCACGGGCCTCGGTCCGCGCGCCTACGCCATCATCGGCCAGGGCATGATTTCGCGCATCATCGAATCGCGCCCCGAAGAATTGCGCGTTTTCCTCGAAGAAGCGGCCGGTGTGTCGAAATACAAGGAACGCCGCCGCGAGACGGAAAACCGTCTGCAGGACACGCGCGAGAATTTGCTGCGCGTGGAAGACATCTTGCGCGAACTCAACGCCAACCTGGAAAAGCTGGAAGCGCAGGCGGCCGTGGCCACGCGTTTCCACGCCTTGCAGGCGGACCAGGAAGAAAAGCAGAAACTGTTGTGGCTGCTGCGCAAGAACGAGGCGCAAAACGAGCAGACGCGCTATTTCCGCGAAGTGGAACAGGCGCAGACGGACCTGGAAGAGCAGACGGCCAAGCTGCGCAACGTGGAGCTGACCCTCGAGCAGATGCGCCAGGCGCACTTTGCCGTGGGCGACCGCCTGCATACGGCGCAAGGCCATCTGTACCAGACGAATGCGGAAATCGGCAGCCTGGAAGCGCAGATCAAGTTCGTCATCGAATCGCGCGCGCGCCTGCAGGCGCAGCTGGCGACCCTGACGGCCCAGCGCGACCAGTGGAACAGCCAAGGCGGCGAATACCAGGAACAGATCGAAGAGGCGGAATTCCACCTCGAAGAGCTGGCCGCGAAGGTCGAGCAATCGCAAATGATGGCAGAGCAGAAGGGCGAGCAATTGCCCGAACTGGACGCCGCCTGGCGCGCCGCGCAAAACAAGAGCACGGAATCGCGCGCGCGGATCATGCAGGCCCAGCAGCAGCTGGAACTGGAATCGGCGCATCAGCGCAACGCCTCGAACATCCTGGCCAGCCTGTTGACGCGCCGCGAGCGCCTGCAGCAGGAAAAGAACAGCCTGAGTTTGCCCGACAGCAGCCATCTGGAAAACCTGAAACTGCAGCTGGAAGAAAAGCAGCAAACCCTGGAAGAGCAGGGTTTCTACCTGGAAGAAGCGCTGGAGCAGCAGCCGAAGCTGGAGCAGGAACGGGCCGAAGCCCAGGCGCAGGTGAATGCCGAAACGGCTGCCAACGCCCAGCTGGAAGCGCGTCTTTCCGCCTTGAAACAATTGCAGGAACGGGTGCAAACCCAGGGCAAGGTCCAGCCATGGCTGAAAAAGCACGAGCTCGACACCTTGCCGCGCCTGTGGCAAAAGCTGCAGATCGAAGCGGGCTGGGAAGCGGCCATGGAATCGATCTTGCGCGAGCGCACGTCGGCTCTGCAACTGTCGAACATCGACTGGGCCAAGGCTTTCTTTGCCGATGCGCCACCGGCCAAGCTGGCCCTGTACGCGCCATCGACCGTGGCGCCGCTGCCCTTGCCGGAAGTGCCGGGCCTGAAGCCTTTCCTGAACTTGCTCAAACTGAACGATCCGGGCTTGCGCGGCTTGCTGCAGGATTGGCTGTACAACGCCTACGCCGTGGAAGACGCGGCTGAAGCGCTGGCCGAACGGAGCAAGTTGCCGCCGGGCGGCTATTTCGTCACGCGCGCCGGTCACGTCGTCACGGCCACCAGCGTACGCTTCTATGCGGCCGATTCGGAGCAGGAAGGCATGCTGGGCCGCCAGCAGGAAATCGAGAATATCGGCAAACAGTTGCGCGCGCAGCAATTGCTGGCCGAAGAGGCGCGCGCCCGTTCCGTGCGGGCCGACGCGGCCGTCGCCACCTTGACGCGCAACCTGTCCGACTTGCGCCTGCGCATACAGCAGCTCACTTCCTCCGTGCACACTTTGCAGCTCGACGTGGTCAAATTGTCGGAAGTGGAAGCGCGCTTCAATCAGCGCAGCACGCAGATCGGCGCGGATCTGGCCGAAATCGCCGCACAGGAAGCGGAGCAGCAGCAGATCAAGGCCGAGTCGGAAGAGAAATTCGAACAGCTGGACATGGAACTGGGCAACTTGCAGGAAGCGCACGAAGACGGCCACACGGACTTCCTGCAAAAGGAACAGCGCCTGGCCGAGGCGCGCGAAGCCTTGCGCGACCTGGAGCGGGCCGCCAAGGATACGGAATACGCGGAAAAAGCCCACCGCGCGAAGATCGAGGAGTTGCGCCGCAATATCGCCACGGCCAGTACGCAGGCCCAGCAAGTGACGGCCAGCCTGCAGGCGGGCGAACTGGAGCTGGCCAACCTGGAAAGCGGCGCGGCCGCCGACGGCTTGCAGGATCTGCTCGAGCGCCGCACCACGCAGGAGCGGGCGCTGGCCGATGCGCGCCACGAACTCGATCAGATTACGCAGCAGCTGCGCCTGTCCGAAGATGCGCGCACGCAATCGGAACGCAGCTTGCAGCCGCAGCGCGACAAGATCATGGAAATGCAGCTCAAGGAACAGGCCGCGCGCCTGAACCAGGAACAATTCGCCCAGCAACTGCTGGAATCGGGCGCCGATGAAGCGGCCCTGACGGAAAAGCTGCATCCGGACATGCGCCCGTCGTATCTGCAGGGCGAAGTCACGCGCTTGACCAACGCCATCACGGCCCTGGGCGCCGTCAACCTGGCCGCGCTGGACGAACTGGCGCAGGCATCCGAGCGCAAGAATTTCCTCGACGCCCAGAATGCCGACCTGACGGAAGCGATCAACACCCTGGAAGACGCGATCCACAAGATCGACAAGGAAACGCGCGACTTGCTGCAAGACACGTTCGACAAGGTCAACCATCACTTTTCAGAGCTGTTCCCGATTCTGTTCGGTGGCGGCCAGGCCAGGCTGACCATGACGGGCGACGAGATTCTCGATTCCGGTGTACAAGTCATGGCGCAGCCTCCCGGCAAGAAAAATGCCACCATCCACCTGTTGTCAGGTGGAGAGAAGGCGCTGACCGCGACCGCATTGGTGTTCTCCATGTTCCGCCTGAATCCGGCGCCGTTCTGCCTGCTCGACGAAGTCGATGCACCGCTGGACGATTCGAACACGGAACGCTTCTGCCGCATGGTCAAGCGCATGTCCGACCAGACCCAATTCCTTTTCATTTCGCATAACAAGATTGCGATGGAAATGGCCCATCAATTGATCGGTGTGACGATGCAGGAGCAGGGCGTATCGCGCATCGTGGCGGTGGACATGGAGTCCGCCGCAAATTTTGCAACCGAGGCACAAGCAGCATGACAGACCTTCAAATTACCTTGTTCGGCGCCGGCGGCGTCTTTATCGTCGGCGTTTTCTCGTACAACAAATGGCAGGAATACAAGGCCAAGAAAAGCGTGGAACGGGCCTTTTCCACCGATCACGACGACGTGCTGATGCGCGAAGGCGATGCGCCCGCAGTGGAAGCCCAGGAGCCCGTGCTGCGCCAGGAACCGCGCTTTGACGCCGCGCCCGTCGCCAAGGCCGAACCGTCGTTCGGCGCGCCGCCGGCTAGCGCCGTGCCCGACGCCCCCGTGCATGCGGAACCGTCATTGGGTGGTGCCGGCATGGAAGCGCCTCCCGCCGCCCCTGCCGCGCCGGCGCGGCAGGAAGTCAGCGCCGCCAGCGAACAGGCGACCAGCCTGGTCGATCCGCTCATCGATTGCCTGCTGCCTTTGTCTTTGGAAGCGCCCGTGCGCGGCGACAAGATCCTGCCCGTGCTGCAAACCCTGCGCCTGGTGGGCAACAAGCCCGTGCACTTCATTGGTTTGCACGTGAATGGCGACTGGGAACCGATCACGCATGGCGGTGTCTATACCAAGATGCAGGGCGGCGTGCAGCTGGCCAGCCGCAGCACGGCCTTGAATGAACTCGAATACTCGGAACTGGTCACGCGCCTGCGCGGTGTGGCGGACGAAATCGGCGCCGAGCCGGAAGTGCCCGACATGATGGAAGTGATGGCCGAAGCGCGCAATCTGCACCGTTTCGTTGCCGGCCACGACGCCCAGCTGGGCGTGAACCTGCACACGAATGGCGCGCCATGGGCCATTTCCACCTTGCTGTTCGCGCTGGAAAAACAGGGCTTTGACGTGCGTCCGGACGGCCGCTTCGTCATGCCGGACGGCGAAGGCGGTTATCTGTTCTCGCTGTCGACGAATGTCACCCTGGCCGAGGAAACGACGCCGCGCCTGACCCTGCTGCTGGACGTGCCCTGCGTGGCGCCCGCGCGCGACGGCTTCGGCGCCATGGTCGCTTGCGCCAAGGCATTGGTGGGCCGCCTGGACGCCACCATCGTCGACGATTACAACCAGGCCCTGTCCGATGCGGCGCTGGCCGAGATCGCCGGCCAGGTGCAAGAGTTTTACCAGGAAATGGACGCGGCCGACATTCCGGCCGGTTCCACCCGCGCCCTGCGTTTATTTAGCTGAAGAATCCCGCAACAATGACTGATCCGATCAACCAGGACGCCGCCGCACGGAGTGCCGCCCAACGCGTCCTGGCACTCACGGCCGAACTCAATCGGCATCTGCACGCCTACCACGTGCTCGACAATCCCACCATCCCCGACGCCGAGTATGACAAGCTGTTTGTCGAACTGCAGGTGCTGGAAGCGACCCATCCCGACTTGCGCACGCCCGACTCGCCTACCTTGCGCGTGGGCGCGGCACCGTTGCCGCAATTCGAGCAAGTCACGCACACGGTGCCGATGTTGTCGTTGAATAATGGTTTCTCCGATGACGATATCGTCAATTTCGACCGCCGCGTGCGCGAAGGCCTGGGCCTCGATGGACAGGACGTCGCGTATGCGGCCGAAGTGAAATTCGATGGCCTGGCCATTAACTTGCGCTATGAACATGGCCTGTTCGTGCAGGCGGCCACGCGCGGCGACGGCGCCACGGGCGAAGACGTGACGGCGAATATCCGCACCATTTCCGGCATCCCTTTGCGCCTGCACGGAGACAAGATTCCGGCCGTGCTCGACGTGCGCGGCGAAGTGATGATGTTCAAGGGCGATTTTGCCCGCCTGAATGAACGCCAGCGCGAAGCGGGGCAGAAGGAATTCGCCAACCCGCGCAATGCGGCGGCCGGCAGCCTGCGCCAGCTCGATTCGCGCATCACGGCGCAGCGCAAGCTGCGTTTCTATGCGTATGGCATCGGCGCCCTCGATGGCGCCCCCATGCCGGCCTCGCATTCGGCCTTGCTGGACTGGTACGAGACCCTGGGCGTCCCCGTGTCAAAAGAGCGCAAGGTGGTGCAGGGCGCGCAGGGCTTGCTTGCCTACTACGCCGATATCGGCGCGCGCCGTCCCGCCTTGCCCTACGAAATCGACGGCGTCGTCTACAAGGTGAATGCGACGGAAGACCAGCTGGAGCTGGGCTTTGTCTCGCGTGCGCCCCGTTTTGCGCTGGCGCACAAGTTTCCCGCCGAAGAGGCGCTGACGCAAGTGCTGGGCATCGATATCCAGGTGGGCCGCACGGGCGCCATGACGCCCGTGGCGCGCCTGGCGCCCGTCTCCGTGGGCGGCGTGACGGTGACCAACGCCACCTTGCACAATGAAGACGAAGTGCTGCGCAAGGATGTGCGCGTGGGCGATACCGTCGTCGTGCGCCGCGCCGGCGACGTGATTCCCGAAGTGCTGAGCGTGGTGCTGGAAAAACGCCCGGAACCTGCGCCGCTGCCGTTCAAGATGCTCGAAGCGTGCCCCGTCTGCGGCTCGCACGTGGTGCGCGAAGAGGGCGAGGCGATCGCCCGCTGCTCGGGCGGCCTGTTCTGCTCGGCGCAGCGCAAGGAAGCGTTCCGTCATTTCGCGGGCCGCCGCATGATGGATATCGAAGGCCTGGGGGAACGTTATATCGATACCCTGGTCGAACTCGAATACGTGCATGGCTTGGCTGACCTGTACAGCCTGACGCTCGACAAATTGCTGGAAATGAAGCTGCGTGCGGACGAGCGCGACGGTTCGACGCCAGAGACTGTGCAACAAGGCAAGATTCCCACGAAATGGGCGGAAAACCTGCTGGCCGGCATCGAGGCGAGCAAGCGCCCGCCGCTCGAACGTTTCCTGTTCGCGCTGGGCATCCGTCACGTGGGCGAATCGACGGCGAAGACCCTGGCCGAGTGGTTGGGCAGCCTGGCCTATGTGCGGAAGGCGCCGGCGGCCTTGCTGCGCGTGCTGCCCGATATCGGCGGCACGGTGGCGGAATCGATTGCCGATTTCTTTGCCGAAGAAAAAAACCAGCAGGCGTTGCAGGCATTGCTGGACGCTGGCGTCACGCCGCAGGGCGAACACGCGCCCAGCGCCAAGCTGCGCACGCAGCTTGAGGAAACCAAATTGCTGGCGGCCATCGGCATCCCGAAACTGACTGAGCCGCGCAGCAAGCAATTGGTGGAGCGGGGCGTGACCCTGGCCAGCCTGGCCGCGCAGGGCGCCAGCTTCCACGCGGGCTTGCCCGCCGCCGTGGCCGAAGCGCTGGCGCAATGGCTGGCCGATGAGAGCAATGTCAAGCTGCTTGGTCAACTGGACGCGCTACGAAATGAATTACTGTCACAATTGCCTGAAATGCCAGCCGCTGGCGGCAAACTGGACGGCAAGACCTTTGTTTTGACGGGCACTTTGCCCAACATGAGCCGCGACGAGGCTGCGGAGTTGATCGAGGCGGCCGGTGGCAAGGTCAGCGGTTCCGTGTCGAAGAAAACCGCTTGCGTCGTGGCTGGTTCGGACGCTGGCAGCAAGCTGGTCAAGGCCCAGGAACTGGGCGTGGCCATACTCGACGAAGCGGGTTTGCTGGCCCTGCTGGCGCAAGACTAATCATTCAAAATATTGCAGAGGCCCATGAAAAAAATCAGAAAAGCAGTCTTTCCCGTCGCCGGCCTGGGCAGCCGTTTCTTGCCCGCGACCAAGGCGCAACCGAAGGAAATGTTACCCATCGTTGACAAGCCGTTGATCCAGTACGCGGTGGAAGAAGCCGTGGCGGCGGGCGTCACGGAAATGATCTTTATCACGGGCCGCAACAAGCGCGCCATCGAAGACCATTTCGATACGGCCTATGAGCTCGAGTCGGAACTCGAAGCGGCCGGCAAGCGCCAGTTGCTCGAGATGGTGCAAAACGTCATTCCCAAGCACATCAATTGCATTTACATTCGCCAGTCGGCACCGCTGGGCCTGGGGCATGCCGTGCTGTGCGCCCGTCCCGTGATTGGCGACGAGCCGTTTGCCGTCTTGCTGGCCGACGATTTCATGGATGTGGAAGAGGGTGTGCGCCCCGTGCTGGCGCAGATGGCCGATGTCTTCCAGTACGAAAATTGCTCGCTGCTGGCGGTGCAGGATGTGCCGCGCGCGGAAACCAGGCAATACGGTATTGTCAGCGCGCAACATTATCAGCCGGACCTGGAGCTGGTTTCGGGTATCGTGGAAAAGCCCGTGCCGGAAGAGGCGCCGTCGACCTTGGCCGTGGTGGGCCGCTATGTGCTGACCAGCCGCATTTTCGAGCACCTGGAAAACATCGGTACGGGCGCCGGCGGCGAAATCCAGCTGACGGACGGTATCGCCGCCCTGATGCGCGAAGAGCGCGTGCTGGCTTACCGTTACAAGGGGCAGCGTTATGATTGCGGCTCCAAGCTTGGCTATCTGAAGGCAACGACGGCGATGGGCATGAAACATCCGGAAACGGGCGCGGCCTTCCGCGCTTACCTGCAAGAACTGCAATCGGCACTGGAAGCAAAATGACCGTACGTGAAATCCTCAAGATGGGCGATCCGCGTTTGTTGCGGATGGCCGAACCCGTGCGCGAATTCGATACGCCCGAATTGCATGCCCTGATCGCCGACATGTTCGACACCATGCATGCGGCCAATGGCGCGGGTCTGGCGGCGCCGCAGATCGGCGTCAACCTGCAGCTGGTGATCTACGGCTTCAAGCAGAATCTGCGCTATCCGGACGCGCCGCAAGTGCCGGAAACCGTGCTGATCAACCCGGTGCTGACGCCTTTGTCGGAACGCAAGGAAGAGGGGGTTGAAGGCTGCCTGTCGGTGCCGGGCCTGCGCGGCAGCGTGCCGCGCTGGAGCGAGCTGCACTATGAAGGCGTCGACCAGTTCGGCCAGCCCATCAGCCGCGACTGCGACGGTTTCCATGCGCGCGTGGTGCAGCATGAAGTGGACCACCTGCACGGCATTCTGTATCCGATGCGCATCGTCGACTTCACGCAGTTCGGCTATACCGAGGTCATGTTCCCCGACCTGGATCCGAACGACGACGATTAATTGCCGCTTAACCTGGACGTCCGGGGTCAGACCCCCGGATGCGTTAGCGCAAAGCTATGTGTTGGCGGTGTTGAGGGTCTGACCCCAGTACTAAACTAGCGCACCTTGCGGTTGCTGCCCAGGTTATCGAGCAAGTTCTTCAACTCATCCTGCATGGCATCCGTCAGGTTCAGGAAGCGGCAGCCGATCTGCACCTGCTCGCCCAGCAGGAAGGAGCGGAAGGTGCGCGACAGGCGGATTTCCAGGTCGGCGATCATGACCTTGTTTGGCCCCAGTTCCAGGCGCACGCGCGACAGCTTGCGGCCCACGTATAGCCCGACCGTGTCGCGCGGGTGGGCGCGCATGCCGATGCCGCCGGCCGAGAAATCATACAGCTGCAATTCATATGGCCGCCCCTCAAGCACGAAGGCGGCCAGATAGTACACGCCCAGCGGTGTTTCCAGGCGTGTCGATTCACGCCGTTCCAGTACCAGGCAATGGCTGGGGAAGTTCGTCAGGTAGATGTTGGGGCGGTCGGGATACGCTTGCCATTCGCCATTGATGGTAAATTGCAGCTTGGCGCTTTGCACCCACGACACGAACGTGGCGCCACCAGGCGGCAGGGTCGCGCCTTCATTGAGTTCCAGCACGAACTGCGGCAGGTCATCGTCGACGGACAGGATGCGCCCCAGGATGACGTCTTCGCCGCCCGTCGGGTAGATGGAAATGGCGTCGCCGTTGTCAGCCAGGCTGCACAGGGTTTCGCCGATATCCCACGGATCGCTCATATGGTGCGGCTTGGTGCCGGGGGCCATCGGTTCGGCCACGTCAGCCAGACTGGGCGCGCCCTTGCGCAGGGGATTGGGGATGGGATCGTTCACGACAGCGTATCTCTTTTGTTCTGATGGGGAATAGTGTATAGGTTTAAGGCAATATTTACTAAGTAAATCACAATAATTGATTTTATATCACTATATTCCTGTTGCTTATGTGTCCTGGCGTGGCATGCCACCTGGACGCCGCCGCTTAAAATTGTTCGTCCGCACTCAAGTAACGCCATTGGCCCGTCGGCAAGTCACCGAGTTTGACCTTGCCTATGCGTACGCGTTTCAATCCCAGCACTTTCAGCCCCACGGCTTCGCACATGCGGCGGATCTGGCGTTTCTTGCCTTCACGCAGGGTAAAGCTCAGCTGGTCCTCGTTTTGCCAGCGCACTTTGGCCGGCAGCAGCGGTTTGCCATCGAGCCACAGGCCGTGGTTGAGCTTTTTCAGCTCGCTGTCGGGCAGGGTGCCGCCCTTGGTGTAGCTCACGCGCACCAGGTATTCCTTGTCGATATCGGTATCGTGGCCGATCAACTGCTTGGCCACGCGGCCATCCTGCGTCAAGACCAGCAAGCCGACGGAATCGATGTCCAGGCGGCCGGCGGCCACCAGGCTGCGCAGCTGGGTCGGATGGAACTGTTCCGGACTGCGGTCTTCGGCCCAGCGGTTTTCCGCCTTGATCAGGGCCACGGCGGGCGTGTAGCCGTCTTCGGCCTGGCCGCTGACGTAGCCGACCGGTTTGTTGATCAGCACGGTGACCCGCTTCGATTGCTCGGCCGCCGCCTGGCGTTCCACGGTGACTCTCTGGCTTGGGTAGACCTTGCTGCCCAGCTCGGACACCACCTTGCCATCCACGCGGACCCAGCCGCGGGCGATCCATTCATCGGCTTCGCGGCGCGAGCACAGGCCCAGTTCCGACATGCGTTTGGACAAGCGTAATAATTCTTCGGTCATGTTGTTTCAGTTTCAGTAAGGGTAGGCGCTGCGCGGAAGGCATTACACCTTCAGCGCATCGAGTAAGTCGGTTTCCAGCAATATCTGGTTGCGGGCATTGTTGAGCGCGGGGCCGTCGACGAGGAAGACGTCTTCGACCCGCTCGCCCAGGGTCATGATTTTGGCCGTGTGCAGGTTGATGCGGTACTTGGTCAGCACGTTGGCGATCGCATACAGCAGGCCCGTGCGGTCGTTGGCCGCCACCGACAGCAAATAGTATTGGCCCTTTTCATCGGGACGCAAATCCACGGTCGGCTGGAAGGGGAAGGTGCGCGACAGGCGCGACAGCCGTCCCTTGCCTGGCGGTGGCAGCGGCGTTTGCGACTGCAGCAGCTCGCCCAGCTCATGCTCGATCAGGCTGATGATGTCGCGGTAGCTCTTGGCAAAATTCTGCTCGGTGACAAGGAAGGTGTCGAGCGCATAGCCGTTTTTCGTCGTGTGGATTTTCGCGTCGAGGATGCTGAAATTCTTGCGGTCGAAATAGCTGCAGATGCGCGCGAACAGGTCGGGCTGGTCGGGAATGTACACGGCCACCTGCAAGCCTTCGCCGATGGGCGCCAGCCGGCATTTTACCACCGGCAACTTGCTGTCGAGCTTGTCATACAGCGAGCGCGTCTGCCAGGCGATGTCGGACGCGTCGTGGCGCAGGAAATATGCCACGTCCAGCTGCTGCCACAGTTTCAGGTGGGCATCCGGCGGCAAGCCGTACAGGCGCAGGGTGGCCAGCGCTTCCTGCTGGCGATTTTTCAGCTCGCGGTCGGCCGTGTGCGGCTCGCCACCGAGCACGCGCAGGGTGATCTTGTACAGGTCTTCCAGCAACTTGCCCTTCCAGGCATTCCACACTTTCGGGCTGGTGCCGCGGATGTCGGCCACCGTCAGCAGATACAAACCCGTCAGGTGGCGCTCGTCCTTGACCACTTTCGCAAAGGCGGCAATGACGTCGGGATCGGACAAGTCCTGCTTTTGCGCCACTTGCGACATGGTCAGGTGATTTTCCACAAGGAATGCCACGAGTTCCGTGTCTTCTTGCGACAGGCCATGGTCCTGGCAGAACTGGGTGGCGTCGGCCACGCCCAGCTTCGAGTGGTCGCCGCCGCGGCCCTTGGCGATGTCGTGGAACAGGGCCGCCACGTACAGCAGCCACGACTGCGAGAAGTCGGCCATCAGCTGGCTGCAGAACGGATATTCGTGTGCGTGTTCGCTCATGGTGAAGCGGCGCATATTGCGCACCACCATCAGAATGTGCTGGTCGACCGTGTACACGTGGAACAGGTCGTGCTGCATCTGGCCCACGATGCGGCGGAAATTCGGCAGGTAGCGCCCCAGGATGCTCATCTCGTTCATGCGCCGCAGCGCGTGGATGATGCCGACAGGCGCCTGCATGATGCGCAGGAAGAGGGCGCGGTTGACGGGGTCCTGGCGGAAGGCGGCATCGATCTTGAAGCGCGCATGCCACAGGGCCCGCGTGGCGCGCGACGTCATGCCCTTCAGGGCCGGGCGCTCCGTCATCAGGACAAAAATTTCCAGCATGGCCGACGGATATTGTTCGAACGTGTCGTCGGCGCTGATGTCGATCAGGCTGTTGACTTCATTGAAGCGCTCGTTGATGGGCACGGCCACGTCGTCTTGCGGAAACAGCCGTGCCTCGATGTTTTGCAGCAAAATCGTGTTGAGCTGGGTCACCGTCTTGGCGGCCCAGTAGTAGCGCTGCATGAGGAATTCGCTGGCGCGGCGCATGTGCGGCCCGCTGCCCGTCGCTTGCAGGCCCAGCGATTCGGCGATCGCCGTCTGCACGTCGAACACGAGGCGGTCTTCGCGCCGTCCCGCGTGCAGGTGCAGGCGCACGCGGATATCCTTGAAGGCGCGCTCCTTTTCCATCAGCTGGCGCGCTTCCGTCAGGGTGATCAGGCCGCTCGTGGCCAGGGTGCGCCACGAGTTCGCCAGGCCGGCCGCCTTGGCCACCCACAGGATGACCTGCAAGTCGCGCAAGCCGCCCGGGCTTTCCTTGCAATTCGGTTCCAGGCTGAAGGCCGTGTCTTCGTACTTGGCATGGCGCTGGCGCATCTCCGCCGTTTTTGCCTGGAAGAAGGCTTGCGGGTCCATGGCCGCGTCATAGCGTTGCTGCAATTGCGCGAACAGGTCCGCGTTGCCGCACACGAGGCGCGCTTCGAGCAAGCTCGTTTGCACGGTGATGTCGGCCTTCGATTCGACCAGGCATTCATCGACCGTTCGGATGCTGTGGCCGATTTCCAGGCCCAGGTCCCACAGCAGTTGCACCAGTTCCTCGAGCTTTTCCTGCGTGGCCGCATCGGGCGTCTGTTGCAGCAGGATCAGCAGGTCGACGTCGGAATACGGAAACAGTTCGCCCCGGCCATAGCCGCCCACGCCCACCAGGGCCGTGCCGGGCGGCAAACCCGCTTCCTGCCAGGCACGCGCCAGCACGCCATCGACGCTGTGGCGCAGGCTGCGCAGCAGTTTTTCAGGCTTGCCGTCGGCCTGGAAGGCCGCAATGACGACCTGGCGGTCGGCTTTCAGTTGCTGTTTCAGCTGTTCCCGAACTTGCTTTTTCATCTGGGCCCTGGGGTGGCGGTGCGTGGGATGGAAGGATCAAGCTTTGTTCAGGATAAAGGCGGGCGGTGGCGGCATGCCGGGCGAAATGGTCAGCACTTCATAGCCCGTTTCCGTTACCAGCACCGTGTGTTCCCATTGCGCCGACAGGCTGCGGTCCTTGGTTTTGATGGTCCAGCCATCGTTCATTTCGCGGATTTCGCGGCGGCCCGAGTTGATCATCGGTTCGACGGTGAAAATCATGCCCGCTTCCAGACGCTCCAGGGTGCCTGGTTTGCCGTAGTGCAAGACCTGCGGTTCTTCATGGAAGACCTTGCCGATGCCGTGGCCGCAGAATTCGCGCACCACGCTGTAGCCGGCTTTCTCGGCGTGCTGCTGGATGGCGTGGCCGATATCGCCGAGGTGGGCGCCCGGCTTGATCTGGTCGATCCCCAGCCACATGCACTCATAGGTGATTTCCGACAGGCGCTTGGCCAGGATGGTCGGCGTGCCGACGAGGAACATGCGGCTGTTGTCGCCATGGTAGCCATCCTTGATGACGGTGATGTCGAGGTTGACGGAGTCGCCGCTTTTCAGGACCTTGTCGCCGGGAATGCCATGGCAGATGACGTCGTTGACGGAGGTGCAGATGGCTTTCGGATAGGGCGTATAGCCGGGGGGGCAATAGTTCAGCGGGGCAGGGATGGTGCCTTGCACGTTGACCATGTATTCATGGCACAGGCGGTCCAATTCGCCCGTCGTGACGCCGACCTTGACGAAGGGGGTGATGTAGTCGAGTACTTCGGCGCCGAGCTTGCCGGCAACGCGCATGCCTTCGATGTCGGCGGCGGTATTGATACGGATGGTGGACATGGTGTAATTCGCAATCTGCAAGAATTCAGGTGAAAAGCACAGACGATTCCTGCTGTATGGGAAAAGTCTGCAAATATGTCGAAATTATAAACGAGGCGCCCTCAATCCGCCGCCTCCTTCCTATGGCCGGAAGGGGATTTGTGGGGAGAAAGCGGATGAAAAGGCGGTGCGGCCACGCCTTGCACCATTGTGGTGCGGCGGGTGTTTCCGCAGGGCGCGCGATTTGCGGCGCGGACTTGATGCGGCAGGCATTTCAGTGTAGAATCCCGGGTTGCTTGAATTCTCTTTTAAGCAATGCAGTAAAACAGTGTCTTTAATTTATATAAACACGCGAATCCGGTCGACAAGGGTGCCTGTATGGTGACTGATCGGATTCCAGACCCAACCCTGGAGTTAATAATGTCCGTAACAATGCGCGAAATGCTGGAAGCCGGTGTCCACTTTGGTCACCAAACCCGTTTTTGGAATCCAAAAATGGCACCGTTCATCTTCGGCCATCGCAACAAGATCCACATCATCAACTTGGAAAAAACCATGGCGATGTACCAGGACGCAATGAAGCACGTGCGTCAACTGGCTGCAAACCGTGGCACCATCCTGATGGTTGGCACCAAGCGTCAAGCGCGCGAAATCATCGCTGCTGAAGCACAACGCGCTGGCGTGCCTTTCGTTGATCAACGTTGGTTGGGCGGCATGCTGACCAACTTCAAAACGATCAAAACCTCGATCAAGCGTCTGAAAGACATGGAAGTGATGATCGAAGACGGTTCGATCGAGAAGCTGTCGAAAAAAGAAGCGCTGATGTTCTCCCGCGAAATGATCAAGCTGCAAAAATCGATCGGCGGCATCAAGGACATGGGCGGCGTTCCTGACGCAATCTTCGTCGTCGACGTCGGCTACCACAAAGGTGCGATCACCGAAGCGGCTAAACTGGGTATCCCGGTCATCGGCGTTGTCGATACCAACCACTCCCCGGAAGGCGTGAACTTCGTGATCCCAGGTAACGATGACTCCTCGAAAGCCATCATGTTGTACGCTCGCGGTGTTGCCGATGCAATCATCGAAGGCCGTGCAGCTGCCGGTAACGAAGTTGTTGAAATGGTTAAAGCAGCCGCTGGCGACGAATTCGTCGAAGTTAACGAACAGGCTTAATGGCCAGGCTATCGCAGGATAGCCGTTTGTAAGCACAGCAGTAAGGGAAAAGGGGTGGCAGCAGCTCCCCCTTTTTTTTAACAAAAAAACGATAGTGACCGCTGGCGAGGCATGCATGCCCGGCCGCGACTATCGACTCACCGAATCAGGAGAAACACATGGCAGCGATTACAGCAGCGATGGTAGGCGAATTGCGCGGCAAAACCGACGCACCAATGATGGAATGCAAAAAAGCACTGACCGAAGCCGAAGGCGACATGGCGCGTGCGGAAGAGATCCTGCGCGTCAAACTGGGCGGCAAGGCATCGAAAGCATCGGCACGCATCACCGCTGAAGGCGTCGTGGCAACCTACATCGCCAATGGCGTAGGCGCCCTGGTCGAAGTGAACTCGGAAACCGACTTCGTTGCGAAAAACGACGATTTCCTGGCACTGGCCAACAACGCTGCCCGTCTGGTAGCGGAACACAACCCGGCTGACGTAGCTGCCCTGCTGGCCCTGCCACTCGACGGCAAGACCCTGGAAGACGTGCGCGCTGCCCTGATCGGCAAAATCGGCGAAAACATGACCATCCGCCGCTTCCAGCGTTTCGAAACCAGCGCCAAGCTGGCTTCGTACCTGCACGGTTCGCGCATTGGCGTGATCGTCGAATTCGACGGCGCCGATGAGCAAGTGGGCAAAGACGTGGCCATGCACATCGCTGCCATGAAGCCAGTGTCGCTGTCGTCGAACGAAGTGCCAGCGGAACTGATCGAAAAAGAGCGTTCGGTTGCACAACTGAAAGCCGAAGAAGACGCAGCCAAAGCGGCCGCCGAAGGCAAGCCAGCGCAATCGCCGGAAATCCTGGCCAAGCGCCTGGAAGGTTCCGTACAGAAGTTCCTGAAAGAAGTTTCCCTGCTGAACCAAGCTTTCGTGAAAAACGACAAGCTGTCGGTTGAGCAAATGCTGAAGGCGGCTAACACCAGCGTCAAAGGTTTCGCCATGTACGTAGTGGGCGAGGGCATCGAGAAGAAGCAAGACGACTTCGCAGCAGAAGTCGCAGCACAGATGGCTGCCTCCCAGGGAGCGTAAGTAAAGCGGGCCGAGAGGCCCGTTTTTTTGGCCCGCCCGCACCTGTCGTGCCGGGCGGCGGCATGGGCAGCTTCCTCCCGCCTATCCGGCGCTGCAAGGCGCTGCGCCATGTCATACTCGAATAACCTCATTTATGGAGCCCCAGCTCATGTCAAAACCAGCCTACAAGCGCGTCCTCCTCAAGTTGTCCGGCGAAGCCCTGATGGGCGATGATCCCTACGGCATCAACCGCGCCACGATCGAGCGCATGGTGGCCGATGTGGCCGAGGTGGCGAAGTTGGGCGTGGAACTGGCAATCGTGATTGGCGGCGGCAATATCTTCCGCGGCGTCGCGCCTGGCGCGCAAGGCATGGACCGTGCCACCGCCGACTACATGGGCATGCTCGCCACCGTGATGAACGCACTGGCCCTGGCCGATGCCATGCGCCACGTCGGCATTACCGCGCGCGTCATGTCGGCCATCGGCATCGAACAAGTGGTCGAGCCGTATGTCCGCCCGAAAGCCCTGCAATACCTGGAAGAAGGTAAAGTGGTCGTCTTCGCCGCCGGTACCGGCAATCCGTTCTTCACCACCGACACGGCAGCGGCCCTGCGCGGTTCCGAGATCAGCGCCGAGATCGTCCTGAAGGCCACCAAGGTCGACGGCGTCTACACGGCCGATCCGAAGAAGGATCCGAACGCCACCCTGTTCCACACGATTACGTTCGACGACGCCATCGCCAAGCACCTGCAAGTGATGGACGCCACCGCATTCGCCCTGTGCCGCGACCAGAAACTGCCAATCAAGGTGTTTTCGATCACCAAGCCAGGCGCGCTGATGCGCGTCATTCTCGGTGAAGACGAAGGTACCTTGGTTCACGTGTAACAGACGCAATTTTAATAGTAGTTATCATTAATAACGCCTGACAAAACCGTCGCGAGCGGAAGGGAGTTGTGGCTGAGAAGCGCAACCGTACGAAGGTACGGTGAGCATCGCAGGCCGCAAATACCGACGCGCAGCAGGTTTTGACAGGCGTCACTACAGGAGTACAGTAATGTCCTTAGCTGACGTTAAAAAGAACGCCCAGGAACGTATGACGAAATCGCTGGAAACACTGCGTGCCGACCTGGCCAAAGTGCGTACCGGCCGCGCCCATACGGGCATCCTGGACCACGTGATGGTCGATTACTACGGTTCGCCGACGGCGCTGACCCAGGTCGCCAACGTGACCTTGATCGACGCGCGCACCATCGGTGTGCAGCCGTATGAAAAGAAAATGGCCTCGACCATCGAGAAAGCCATCCGCGACGCCGACCTGGGCTTGAACCCGTCGGCACAGGGCGACCTGATCCGCGTTCCGACACCGCCGCTGACGGAAGAGCGCCGCAAGGAAATGGTCAAGCTGGTCAAGAGCGAAGCGGAAGACGCGAAGATTGCCGTGCGTAACATTCGCCGCGATGCGAACGAGTCGCTGAAGAAGCTGGTCAAGGAAAAAGCCTGCTCCGAGGACGATGAGCGCCGCTCGTCGGAAGAAGTGCAGAAGCTGACGGACAAGTTTATTGCCGATATCGACAAGATGGTTGTCGATAAAGAAAAAGAAGTGCTGACCGTCTAGTTTTCAGTCCTTTTGACGCTGCCCGGGAAAGCATGGCTTTTCCGGGCAGTGCTATTTGGAGCATAATAGTTATCTTTTATTTTTGGTATTCGTGTTTTCATGATCTATTCGAGTTCGACAACGGCAGTGCCTGAAGTGGGTACGGTGCCGCGCCATGTGGCAATCATTATGGATGGCAATGGTCGCTGGGCAACCAAGCGCTTCCTGCCGCGCGTGGCTGGCCACGTCAAGGGCGCGGACGCCGTACGCGGCATCGTCGAGACTTGCCTCGAGCGCGGCGTCGAATACCTGACCCTGTTTGCCTTCAGCTCGGAAAACTGGCGCCGCCCGGAAGAAGAGGTGTCGATGCTGATGCGCCTGTTCGTCACGATGCTGGAACGCGAAGTGGTGAAGATGCATGCGAACGATATCCGCCTGAAAGTGGTGGGCGACTTGTCGCGCTTTAATGAACAACTGCAAACGCTGATTGCCGATGCCGAACGCAAGACGGCGCGCAACACGCGCCTGACGGTGTCCATCTGCGCCAATTACGGCGGCCGTTGGGACATCATGCAGGCAGTCAATAAAATGACGGCCGAGGCCGCAGTCAATGGCCAGTCTGCCGGGCACGCTTACACGGAAGAGCAACTGGCGCCGCACCTGGCCATGGCGTACGCGCCCGAGCCCGACCTGTTCATCCGCACGGGCGGCGAGCAGCGCATTTCCAATTTCCTCCTGTGGCAACTGGCGTACACTGAGTTGTTTTTCACCGAGACTTTCTGGCCCGACTTCAATGACGAGTGCCTCGACGCGGCAATCGCGTCTTACCAGCAGCGCGAACGGCGCTTTGGCCGTACCAGCGCGCAATTAACTGAAAAGACAAACTGATGCTGAAAACACGGATAATCACCGCCCTGGTCCTCCTGGCGGTCTTGCTGCCCGTTCTGTATCTGAATTATTTCCCCGCCTTAGCCGTGATCGCCACGGCGTTCTTCGGCGCCGCCGTCTGGGAAAGCTTCCGCATCTTTAAAAATCGCCATGCGCTCGTGATTGCCGCCGTCTGGACTGCCGCCTTCGCGTATACGTTTTTTGTCGGTAACGGCATGGCGCAGCTCAATTTCTGGTTCGCCCTGTGCGTGGCCATCTGGCTGATCCGCTTCGTGCCTTCGCTGGCGACGGGCTTGCCGCCGACCGAAGGCCTGGGCAATACCTTGCTCAGCCTCGTGTACCCGGTGACCATCGTCGGCTGCTTCGTTGCCATCATCGCCTTGTTCCTGCATAGCCCTTTGTATCTGCTGTCCGTCATGGCCCTCGTGTGGATCGCCGATATCGGCGCCTATTTCTCGGGCAAGGCGTTCGGCAAGCGCAAGCTGGCGCCAAGTATTTCCCCAGGTAAGTCCTGGGAAGGCGCCATCGGCGGCGGCATCGCCGTGCTGCTCATCGCCGCCATCACGATTATCGCCGCGCCATCGCTGCCGGTCCTGCAAGACACCTTCGCCGTGCAGCTGCAATTGCGCCGCGGCTGGCTCGTGGCCTTGCTGGTGCTGCTGCTGGTCGTTGCCGCCAGCATCGTCGGCGACCTGTTCGAATCCCAATTGAAGCGCCGCGCCGGCATCAAGGACAGCAGCAATCTGCTGCCTGGCCATGGCGGCGTACTTGACCGTATCGACGCGTTGATCCCGGTCCTGCCATTTGCCGCCCTCGTGGCCAGCTGGCTTTAAGGAAACACATGCAATACATCACTATCCTTGGCGCGACCGGCTCGATCGGCGTGTCCACCCTGGACGTGCTCGCGCGTCATCCCGAACAATACAGCGTGTATGCGCTGAGCGCGCACAGCCGCGTGGCCGAACTGGCCGCCCAGTGTTTGCAATTTCGTCCCCAGCGCGCCGTCGTCGGCACGGCGGACGCGGCCCTTGAATTGACGCGCTTGCTGCGCGGGCAGGGCGTGTCTACCGAGGTCGAGTATGGCGTGGAAGCCCTGTGCGCTATCGCCAGCGCGCCGCAAGTGACGGGCGTGATGGCGGCCATCGTCGGCGCGGCCGGCCTGGCGCCGACCTTGGCGGCGGCGCGTGCTGGCAAGAAAGTATTGCTGGCCAATAAAGAGGCGCTGGTCATGTCCGGCCAGCTGTTCATCGATGCCGTGCATGACAACGGCGCCGTGCTGCTGCCGATCGACAGCGAACACAACGCCATCTTCCAATGCATGCCGCACGCCCATGGCCGCGCGCCAGGCGCCGCGGGCGTGGCGAAAATCGTGCTGACGGCGTCCGGCGGCCCTTTCCTCACGCGCGACGTCGAGACGCTCGACACGGTCACGCCGGACCAGGCGTGCAAGCATCCGACCTGGGCCATGGGGCGCAAGATTTCCGTCGATTCGGCCACCATGATGAACAAGGGCCTGGAAGTGATCGAGGCGCACTGGCTGTTCGGCGCGCCAGCGGAGCAGATCGAAGTGCTGATCCACCCGCAAAGCGTGATCCATTCGATGGTCTCCTACATCGACGGTTCCGTGTTGGCCCAGCTGGGCAATCCGGACATGCGCACGCCGATCGCCCATGCGCTGGCGTATCCGCAGCGCATCGCTTCGGGCGTGGCGCAGCTGGACCTGGCCCAAGTGGCCACCCTGCAGTTCGAACGTCCCGATTTCCGCCGTTTCCCTTGCCTGGCGCTCGCCTTCGACGCCTTGCGCGCGGGCGGCACGGCGCCGGCTTTGCTGAATGCAGCCAATGAAGTGGCCGTGCAAGCGTTTCTTGACGAGCAGATCGGCTTCCGCCAGATCGACCGGGTCATCGCGCACGTGATCGAGACGGTGCCGCACGGCGCCGCTTCCAGCATCGAAGCCGTGATGGAGCAGGACCGCCTGGCCAGAGCGGCCGCGCAAGCGTACATCGCGCAAAGGCTGGCCGCATGACCTTGATTACGACATTGCTGGCGTTCATTGTTGCGCTGGGCTCGCTGATTACCTTGCACGAGCTGGGCCACTACCTGGTGGCGCGCTGGTGCGGCGTGAAGGTGCTGCGTTTCTCGATCGGCATGGGAAAAGTGGTGTATTCGCGCAAGTTTGGCAAAGACCAGACGGAATGGGCGATTTCCGCGCTGCCGCTGGGCGGTTATGTCAGCATGCTCGACAGCCGCGCGCAAGACCTCAGCGACTTGCCGGAAAGCGAATTGCGCCGCGAATTCACGCGCCAGAGCGTGTGGCGCCGCATCGCCATCGTGGCCGCCGGCCCGCTGGCCAATTTCCTCGTCGCCATCGTGCTGTACGCGGGCCTGTTCATGTATGGCATCGAAGAGCCGTCGAGCAAGCTCGGCCCCGTGGCCGAACAGACTGCCGCCTATGCGGCCGGCCTGCGCAGCGGCGATACCGTTGAAACGGTCAACGGCAAGGCCGTGGCCAGCTGGTCCGAGCTGCGCTGGGAACTGATTCAGGCCACTCTCGACAAACAGCCGGCGCGCATCGAAGTGCGCCGTCCAGACCGTGGCCAGCAGGAAGCGACGTTGCCGACGGCCAGCCTGACGGAGGCGGACCTGGAAGGCGACGTGCTGGGCAAACTGGGCCTGACCCTGGCCCGTTCCGCGCCCACGCTGATGGAAATCATGCCCGATGGCGCCGCCGCGCGCGCCGGCCTGCGGAAAAACGACCAGATTATCGCCATCGACGACCAGCCCGTGCACGACGTGGCTGCCGTCATCGCCACCCTGAGCCAGGCGCCGGGCCGGACCTTGCAATTGCAACTCTTGCGCCAGGGCCAGGACCTGACCCTGTCCATTACGCCGGACGCCGTGCCGGGCGCCGGGGCGGAGGGAGCTGTAACAGTTGGTAAGATACAGGCAAAGCTGGGACAGGTGCCGGATATGATCACCGTGGCATCGGGACCGTTCTCTGCCGTGGGCAAGGCGTCCGCCAAGGTCTGGGATACCAGTGTCATGAGCCTGAAAATGCTGGGCAAAATGGTCACCGGCCAGGTGTCGCTGAAGAATGTGACGGGGCCCATTACCATCGCCGATTACGCGGGCCAGACGGCGCGCATCGGCCTGGTAAGCTACCTGAGCTTCATCGCCTTCATCAGTATCAGTCTGGGCGTGATGAATTTGCTACCCATTCCTGTTCTGGATGGCGGGCATTTGCTGTATTATTCGCTGGAAGTTTTGACCGGACGCCCCTTGCCGGAGCGCGTAGGCGAGATTGCCCAGCGCCTGGGGATCGGTTTGTTGCTGACCTTGATGGTGCTTGCCGTCTTTAATGACGTGTTGCGATTGCTGAATTAGGGCGGTGGTTGATGCCATTGCGTGAGTCGCACAAGCAATCTTTTGTGTATGTTGTCCATTGATTTACCCATTGAATAACCCCAATGAAATTACATTCTGCTCGTTTTGCCTTGCCTTCCTTTCGCCGCAGCCTGATCGGCGCCGCCGTCATGGCCTTCTGTTCCGGCCACGCGCTGGCCGTCCAGCCATTTACTGTCAAGGACATCCGGGTCGAAGGGATCCAGCGTACTGAAGCGGGCACCGTGTTTGCCTACCTGCCGGTGCGGGTCGGCGAAACGTTCTCCGACGAGAAGAGCGTTGCCGCCATCAAGGCCCTGTATGCGACGGGCATGTTCAAGGACGTGCGCCTGGAAGCCGATGGCGACGTGCTGGTGGTGCTGGTCGAGGAACGCCCGGCCATCGCGTCCGTGGCATTTACCGGGACCAAGGAATTTGAAAAGGACGTGCTGGTCAAGGCGCTGAAGGAAATCGGCGTCGGTGAAGCCAAGATTTTCGACAAGGCGTCCGTCGACCGCGCGGAACAGGAACTCAAGCGCCAGTACCTGTCGCATGGCCTGTACGGCGTGAAGATCACCACCACCGTCACGCCGATTGAGCGTAACCGCGTCAACGTGGTGTTCGCCGTCGACGAGGGCGACGTGGCCCGCATCAAGCAGATCAACATCGTCGGCAACAAGGCCTTCACGGACAAGGAACTGCGCGAGCAGCTGGCCCTGAACACGGGCGGCTGGTTCAGCTGGTACACCAAGGCCGATCAATATTCGAAGACCAAGCTGACGGGCGACATCGAGTCGCTCAAGTCCTACTACTTGGACCGCGGCTATATCGAGATGCAGGTCGACTCGACGCAAGTGTCGATCACGCCCGATAAAAAAGATATCTACCTGACGATCAACATCACCGAAGGTGAAAAGTACAAGATCGCCGGCACCAAGTTCGAAGGCGAGATGTTCGGCCGCGAAGAGGAGCTCAAAGCGCTGAACCTGATGCGCGAAGGCGAAATTTACTCGGGCGCCCGCCTGACTGCCACGAACAAGCGTATCCAGGACCGCCTGGCCACGTTCGGCTACGCGTTTGCCAACGTCAACGCCAATCCCGAAATCAACCGCGAAAAACACGAAGTCGGCTTCACCTTCTTCATCGATCCGGGCAAGCGCGTGTACGTGCGCCACATGAATATCGCCGGCAACACCACCACGCGCGATGAAGTCATCCGCCGCGAATTCCGCCAGTTCGAATCGTCCTGGTACGACAGCAACAAGATCAAGCTGTCGCGCGACCGTGTCGACCGCCTCGGCTACTTCAAGGACGTGACCATCGACACGCCGGAAGCGCAGGGCACGACCGACCAGGTCGACGTCAACGTGACGGTGGTGGAAAAGCCAACCGGTAACTTCCTGATCGGCGGCGCCTTCTCGCAATCGGAGAAGTTCACCCTGTCGGCATCGATTTCGCAGGCCAACTTCGCCGGTAGCGGCAACACGGTCGGCATCGAACTCAATACCAGCCATTACAGCCGCACGATCGCGTTTTCGCAGACCAATCCGTACTACACGGACGATGGCATTTCGCGCAGCTTTGAAGTCTACCTGCGTACGACGGAACCGCCGGCGCTGAACATCGGCAGCTACAAGATCAAGCAGACCGGTGGCCGCGTCAGTTTCGGCGTGCCGTTCTCGGAAGTCGACACCGTCTTCTTCGGCATCGGCGCCGAGCGTTCGCGCATCGAAACCGACGTCACCAGCCCGATCCGCTTCAAGCAGTATGTGGTCGACAATGGCGGCCCGTCCGACGGTATCGGTTCGGCCACGACGAATTCCATTCCGCTGACGGCGGCATGGCAGCGCGACAGCCGCGACAGCGCCCTGACGCCATCGATCGGCCGCTACCAGCGCGTCAACCTCGAGGCTGACCTGATCGGCGACCAGAAATACTTCCGTGCCATTTATGAACACCAGTATTTCCGTCCGCTGTTCAGCAAGGTCACCCTGGCGCTGAAGGGCGAGCTCGATTACGGCCACGGCATCGGCAAGCACGTATATCCGGTCTTCAAGAACTTCTACGGCGGCGGCATCGGTTCGGTGCGCGGCTACCTGAGTTCTTCGCTGGGCGCGGTCGAACCGAGCACCAACGATGCCTTGGGCGGCGCTTCGCGCCTGATCGCTAACGCGGAACTGCAGATGCCATTCCCCGGTTCGGGCAATGACCGCAGCTTGCGCTGGTTCGGTTTCCTTGACGGCGGCCAGGTCTACCAGGAAGGCGAAAAAATGCGCCTGTCGCAATTGCGCTATTCTGCTGGCCTGGGCATCAGCTGGATTTCACCGGTGGGCCCGCTCAAGCTGAGCTACGCCAAGCCTTTGAACGCCAAGCCGACGGACCGCCTGGAGCGCTTCCAGTTCCAGATGGGCACCGGTTTCTGACCGGGTCATCTGAACCGGGGCGACAGCTTTTACTTTTTGACCATGGAGTATCATGAACACCGCATCCGCTACCCTGCCCAAGACCCTTGCCGTGATCGCATTGTGCTGGAGTTCGCTGTTGCCGGTGCAGGCGCAGGCTCAGGAGTCGAAGATCGCCTGGATCAGCAGCGAACGTATTTATAACGAATCGAGGCTGGCCAAGCTGGCCAGCGCCAAGCTGGCCGAAGAGTTCCGCTCGCGCGAAAAAGCCGTGCAGGAACTGGCGGCCCGTTTCAAGGTGGCCAATGAAGCCCTGGAAAAGGACATGCCGACCCTGAGCGAGGCGGAGCGCGCCAAGCGCCAGCGCGAGTTTTTCGAGCTGGACAAGGAATTGCAGCGCCGCCAGCGCGAGTTCCGCGAAGACCTGAGCCAGCGCACGAACGAAGAACGCAGCGCCATCGCGGAAAAAGCCAACACCATCATCCAGCAGATGGCGCATATCGAAGGATATGACATCGTGCTGCAGGAAGCCCTGTGGGCCAGCCCGCGCATCGACATCACCGACAAGGTTTTGAAGGCGCTGGACAAATAAATAGCAATAAAGAAAAGGTATATCGATGGGCACTCGACTAGGTGAATTGGTCGAACGCTTCGGCGGGCAATTGGCGGGCGATCCGAACCTGGAAGTTTCAGGGATCGCGCCGCTGGCCGACGCCGGCGCTTCGCACATCAGCTTTCTCAGCAATAGCAAATTCCGCGCACAGGCGGCCCAGAGCGGCGCTTGCGCGCTGATACTCACGCCGGCCGACGACGCGCTGATCGGCGACGACTACGCCGGCGCGCGCATCGTCACACCGAACCCCTATGTGTATTTCGCGCGCGCGGCGCAGTACTTCGCCGCCCTGGCAGAGATCAAGGCGCCCGTGGGTATCCACGCCAGCGCCATCGTCGATGCCAGCGCGCAGGTCGACGCCACTGCCTCGGTCGGGCCGCGCGCCGTGATCGAAGCGGGCGCCGTGATCGGCGCCGGCTGCGTGATCGGCGCTGGCTGCGTGGTGGGGCGCGACGCCGTCATCGGCGCCGGTACCCAGCTGTTCGCCAACGTGACTTTCCACGCGCGCTGCGTGATCGGCCAGCGCGGCATCATCCATTCGGGCGCCGTGATCGGCACCGACGGATTCGGCTTCGCCAACGAAGGCGGCGTGTATATCAAGATTCCGCAGACGGGCAGGGTGGTGATCGGTGACGATGTCGATATCGGCGCCAACACCACCATCGACCGCGGCGCACTGGCCGACACCATCATCGAAGATGGCGTCAAGCTCGATAACCAGATCCAGATCGGCCACAACTGCCATATCGGCGCGCATACGGCCATGGCCGGCTGCGTCGGCGTGGCCGGCAGCGCCATCATCGGCAAGTACTGCACCTTTGGCGGCGCCGCCATGGTGCTGGGCCACCTGACCATTGCCGACCGCGTCCACGTGGGCTCGGGCAGCATGGTCTCGCGTTCGATCGCGGAGCCGGGCCAGTACACGGGCTTCTATCCGCTGGCCAAGAACGCCGACTGGGAAAAGAGCGCCGCCATCGTGCGCAACCTGTCAAGCATGCGCGAGAAAATCCGCGCGCTTGAAAAAACAATTAAAACACTGACCACGCAAGACGAAAAATGACTACTGAAAAAAAGACCCTCGACATCCTCGCCATCAAATCGCTGCTGCCGCACCGCTACCCGCTGCTGCTGGTCGACCGCGTGCTGGACTGGGAAGCGGATAAAACCATCACCGCCATCAAGAACGTGACGGTCAACGAAGAGTTCTTCCAGGGCCATTTCCCGCACAAGCCGGTCATGCCTGGCGTGCTGATGATCGAAGCGCTGGCGCAGACGGCGGCCCTGCTGTCGTTTCTGTCGATGGGCGTGAAACCGGATGAAAATTCGGTCGTGTACTTCGTCGGCATCGACAATGCGCGCTTCAAGCGTCCTGTCGAACCGGGCGACCAGCTGAAGATGGATGTGGAAATCCTGCGCGTCTCGCGCGGCATCTGGAAATACAAGGCCGTCGGTACGGTCGACGGCAAGCTGGCGGTGGAAGCGGAACTGATGTGCACCATCCGCAGCGCGCAAGATGCCAGCCAGTCTGCGAGCCAGCCAGCGGGGCAGTAACATGGCGGCCATCCACTCCACGGCAGTCATCGATCCGAAGGCCGAGCTCGACAGCTCGGTCGAGGTGGGTCCGTACACCATCATCGGTCCGCACGTGCGCATCGGCGCTGGCACCAAGGTTGGCCCGCACGTGGTCATCGATGGCCACACGACGATCGGCAGCGACAACCACCTGTTCCAGTTTTCCTCCATCGGCGCGCAGCCGCAGGATAAAAAATGGGCGGGCGAGGCGACGCGCCTGGAAATCGGCGACCGCAACACCATCCGCGAATTCTGCACCTTCAACACGGGCACCGTGCAAGGCGGCGGCGTCACGCGCCTGGGCAACGACAACTGGATCTCGGCGTATGTGCACCTGGCGCACGACTGTCTGGTGGGCAACAACACGATTTTTTCGAACAACGCGCAGCTGGCGGGCCACGTGGAAATCGGCGACTGGGTCATCATGAGCGGCTTCGCCAATGTGCACCAGTTTTGCAAGATCGGCGCGCACGCCTTTGTCGGCATGAGCACCAGCCTGACGCAGGACGTGCCACCGTTCGTCCTGTTGAACGGCAACCCGGCGCAGGCCCATGGCGTCAATATCGAAGGCTTGAAACGCCGCGGCTTTACGCGCGAGCAGATCAACGGCATCCGCACCGCGTATAAACTCATCTACCGCTCGGGACTGACCCTGGAAGAATCCAAGGCAGCCCTGTTCGAAGAAGAGGCGGCAGCGGCGCCCGAGGTGGCGGAACACATTCGCGCCATGCGCGAATTCCTTGGCGTGGCGTCGCGTGGCATCGTCCGCTGACCATTCCAGCGGCCTGTCGGTCGCCATCGTCGCCGGCGAGGTGTCGGGCGACCTGCTGGCCAGCCGGCTGCTGTCAGGCCTTGTGCCGCAGCTGCCCGGCGCGCGCTTCCACGGCATCGGCGGCGAGCACATGGCCAGGCAGGGTTTTGTTTCCGACTGGCCGCTCGACAAGCTGACCGTGCGCGGCCTGTTCGAGATCATTCCCCGCTACCGCGAGATCAAGGGCATCCAGAACGCGCTGCGCGACCAGCTGCTGGCCGAGCGTCCCGCCGTCTTCATCGGCGCCGACTATCCGGGTTTTAACCTGGGACTGGAACAGCAGCTCAAGGAAGGCGGCATTCCCACCGTGCACTACATCGGGCCGCAGATCTGGGCCTGGCGCGGTGGACGCATCAAGAAAATCATCAAGGCCGTCTCGCACATGCTGGTGATCTTCCCGTTCGAGGAAGAGATCTACCGCAAGGCGGGCGTGCCCGTCACCTATGTCGGCCATCCGCTGGCCGAGATGATTCCCTTGCAGCCTGACGAAGCGGCCGCGCGGCGTGTCCTGGGTTTGCCGGAAGACGCGAATGTCGTGACCCTGATGCCGGGCAGCCGCATGGGCGAACTCAAATACAATACGGTGGCTTTCGTGACCGCGTGCAAATTGCTGCTGGCGCGCGACCGCTCCTTGCGTTTCGTCGCGCCCATGGCCGGCGAAAAGCAGCGCCAGTATTTCCTGCAATTGATAGCGGAAGCGGGCTTGCAGGACGTCGAGATATTGCTCACGGACGGCGGCTCGCACACGGCCATCTGCGCCGCCGATGCGGTGCTGGTGGCATCCGGCACGGCGTCGCTGGAAGTGGCGCTGTACAAGAAGCCCATGGTCATCGCCTACAAGATGATGCGCGCCTCGTGGGAAATCATGCGCCACATGGGCTACCAGCCGTGGATCGGTTTGCCCAACATCCTGGCGCGCGACTATCTGGTGCCCGAGCTGCTGCAAAACGCGGCCAGCCCGCAAGCGCTGGCCGAGGCCATGTGGCGGCAGCTGAGCGACGTACCGGGCCGTTTGCGCCTGGTGCAGCGCTTCACGGACATGCACCACAGCCTGCTGCGCGACAGCGCGCAGGAAAGCGCCAACGCGGTCATGCAAGTCATCGCCGCCAAGCGCAAGTAAGCACCGTTTCAATCGCAGTTCCTACCAAAGATTCAACGTGAAAAATATCTATCCCGGCCTGTTTGACGACTTGCCATTCTCGCTCGATGAAATCATCTGCGGCGTCGACGAGGCAGGCCGCGGTCCGCTGGCCGGCCCCGTGTTCGCCGCCGCCGTGATCCTCGATCCGCACCAGCCCATCGACGGCTTGCGCGATTCGAAAAAACTCAGCGAAGCAAAACGCGACCTGCTGGCGCCGCAGATCAAGGCCAAGGCCCTGGCCTGGGCCATCGCCGAAGCGTCGGAAGAAGAGATCGACAACCTGAACATCCTGCAGGCGTCGATGCTGGCCATGCGCCGCGCCGTCGAGGCCCTGGCGACCGTGCCGACCCTGGCCCTGATCGACGGCAACCGCTGTCCCGTGATGCCGATACGCGGCATGGCCATCATCGGTGGCGACGACAAGGTCGATTCCATTTCCGCCGCCTCCATCCTGGCCAAGACGGCGCGCGACGCGGCCCTCGTGCACCTGCATGCGGCCTATCCCGAATACTGCTTCGACCAGCACAAGGGTTATGGCACCAAATTGCACCTGGAGCGCCTGCACCTGCACGGCGCTTCGCCCGTGCACCGCCGCTCGTTCGCGCCCGTGCGCAACGTGATCGCCCTGTTCGGCGGACAGGAGGTGGCGGCATGAAGACGGTCACTTCGCGCGACAATGCGCAATACAAGGATTTGCTGAAACTGGCGGGCAGTTCGCAGGCACGCCGCAAGTCGGGCCGCACCCTGCTCGACGGCGTGCACCTGTGCCAGTCGTATCTGCAGCTGCGCGGCATGCCGGAGCAGTGCATCGTCAGCGAAAGCGCCTTGCAGAATCCGGAAGTGGCGGACATCGTGGGCCAGCTGGAAAGCCAGCGCGCACATGTACTGGGTTTGCCCGACGCGCTGTACAACGCAGTGAGCCAGGTCGAACATGGCGTGGGCGTGATGTTCCTCATCGAGACGCCGGAACGGGCCGTTACGCAACCGCTGAGCGTGTCGGCCGTGCTGCTCGATAATCTGCAGGACCCGGGTAACGTGGGGTCGATTTTGCGCAGCGCCGCCGCCGCCGGCATCACACAGGTGTACTGCAGCGCCGGCACGGCCTTCTGCTGGTCGCCGAAGGTGCTGCGCGCGGCGATGGGCGCGCACTTTGTGCTCGACATCTTTGAAAGCGTCGATCTGGCCGCGCTGGTTGCGGGCGCCAAGGTGGCGACCCTGGCCACCAGCGGCTACGCCACGAAGCAGCTGTACGACGTCGACCTGCGCCAGCCCGTCGCCTGGCTGTTCGGCCATGAAGGGCAGGGCGTGGCCGACGACCTGCTGTCGATGGCGACGCACCAGGTGGTCATTCCCCACCTGGGCCAGATCGAATCGCTGAACGTGGCCGCCTGCGCCGCCGTCTGCTTCTTCGAGCAGCTGCGCCAGGGCCGGACCTGAACAGGGTAGCCATGTCCTTTCCTCTGCTTGCCGATGATGCCGCACGTGACGAGGCCTGGTGGCGCCAGGTGGCCGCGTTTTATCCCGCGCCGCCGGACGCCATCGTCAATCTCGAACATGGCTATTTCGGCGCCATGGCCGCGCCCGTGCAAGCGGCGTTCGAACAGGCCGTGCGCTACACCAACGAGCAACTGAGTCCCTTCGTGCGCGGCGAGTTCACGCGCACGCATGTGGATATTCTGCGCCAGCGCGTCGCCGCGCTGATTGGCGCGCAGCCGCACGAGATCCTGCTGACCCGCAGCGGCACCGAGTCCATGCAGGTGCTGATCACGCAATACCACGGCCTGGCGCCCGGCGATACGGTTCTATGGAGTAATCTCGATTATCCGGCGATGCGCACGGCCATGCGCTGGCTGGCGCAGCGCCGTGGCGTCACCAGCACGCAAGTCACACTGAGTTTGCCCGTCAGCGATGACGAGATCATCGCCCGTTACGCGCAAGCCATGCGCCAGGCCGTCAAGCCCAGGTTGCTGCTGCTGTCGCAGGTGGCGCCAGCCAATGGCCAGCAACTGCCGCTGAAGGACATCATGGCGCTGGCGCGCGAACACGGCATCGACGTGCTGCTCGACAGCGCCCACGCGCTGGGGCAGGTCGACGTGGACGTGCAGGCCATGGGCGTTGATTTCGCCGGTTTCAATCTGCACAAATGGCTGGGGGCGCCGGGGGGACTCGGTGTCGTGTATATCCGCGCATCGCAGCTGCACAAGATCGAGCCGCATTGTGGCGACGATGATTATCCGCTGGACGATATCCGCAGCCGCCTGCACATGGGCATGCCCCCGATCGGCGCCATCCTGGCCGCGCCCGCCGCGTTGGATTTTCATGCGCGCCTGGGCGGCACGCCGGCCAAGAACGAACGCCTGGCCTGGCTGCGCAATTACTGGGTCAGCCGCGCCGCGCAACTGCCCGGCGTGCGCATGTTGTCTCCGCTCGATGCCAGGCGCGGCACGGCGCTGGTCGCCTTTGCCGTCGACGGCATGAGCGCGCGCGATCTGCAGCAAGCCTTGCTGCAGCGCTTCGGCGTCTTTACAGTCCAGCGCAATATCGGCGATACCGATGTGGTGCGCGCCACGGTCGCCATCACGACCACCACCAGTGAACTCGATCAGCTGGTGGCCGCGCTGACGGTGCTGTCTACAGAAACGACCACCTGACAAAACCGGCGCGCAGCAGGTTTGGCCAGGTGTACTAGTACTCGCGGCGGTTCGGCTTAATCTCTTGCAAGATGGTCGTGGAGATTTCCTCGATCGACTTGGTGGTCGACGACAGCCAGCGGATACCTTCGCGTTTCATCATTTTTTCCGCCTCGTTGACCTCGTAACGGCAATTTTCGATGGCCGCATACTTGCTGCCAGCGCGTCTTTCGTTGCGTATTTCCGACAAACGTTCGGGCGTAATGCTCAATCCGAAAATTTTATTCTTAAATTCCAGCAAGGCGGAAGGCAGCTTGTCGCGCTCGAAATCGTCGGGAATCAGCGGATAATTGGCCGCCTTGATCCCGTATTGCATGGCCAGATACAGGCTGGTCGGGGTCTTGCCAGAGCGTGAAACACCCACCAGAATGACATCGGCCGAAGACAGGTTCTTGTGCGACTGGCCATCATCGTGCGCCAGCGAATAGTTGATCGCCTCGATGCGGTTCTTGTACTCCTCGCTGTCGACGATGTTGTGCGAGCGGCCGATGGTATGGGTCGACATCACGCCCAGTTCCTGCTCCAGCGGGGCGACAAAGGTCTGAATCAGGTCCATGTGCATGCCGCTGGACTTGCGGATCACGGCCGACAGGTCGTTCTTCACCAGGGTGGAGAAAATGATCGGGCGCTGGCCGTCGCTGGCGAAGGCTTCGTTGATCTTGCGCGCCGCCTCGTAGGCCTTGTCCATGGTATCGATGAAGGGCAGGCGGATCTGGCGGAAGCGCAGATCGAACTGCGTGAGCACCGAGTGGCCGAACGTCTCGGCGGTGATGCCGGTGCCGTCGGAAACGAAGAAAACGGTGCGGGCCGCGGAGGGCAGAGGAGGGCGTGGATCTTGTGTCATGGGTTTTCGGATCAAGATTGTGCGTCGTCAATTTGCGCCGCACAAGGTAAAATGGCTGCAACGGTATGATTGTGCTGCACGACGCCAAGAATAACAAGAAGACTGTCTGTGCGCCGCGCGTAAAGATTTCTATCATCAGTAAGGGTGTCATTATGACCAACGCAGTATCGCAACAGCAGGAAGACAAGGACGCGGTGTATGTTGCCTCGTTCGAGCATTTGCGCATGACGGATGTCGAATCCGTCGGCGGCAAGAACGCCTCCCTGGGCGAAATGATCAGCCAGCTGGCGGAAGCCGGCGTGCGCGTGCCCGGTGGCTTTGCCACCACGGCGCAGGCATTCCGTGATTTCCTGTCGTATAGCGCCAATGGCGGCTTGCCGCTGGCCGAACGCATCGCCCAGCGCCTCGAAGGGCTGAACATCGATGACGTGCGCTCGCTGGCGCAAGCCGGTGCCGAGATCCGTCAATGGATCGTGGAAACGCCATTCCAGCCACGCCTGGCCGCCGAAATCGACCAGTTCTACGCCAAGCTGGTGGCCGATTCCGACACGGAAATGTCGTTTGCCGTGCGTTCCTCCGCCACGGCGGAAGACTTGCCCGACGCGTCTTTTGCTGGTCAGCAAGAAACCTTCCTGAACGTGGTCGGCATCGACAACGTGCTCGAGGCCATGAAACAGGTGTTCGCCTCGCTGTACAACGACCGCGCCATCTCGTACCGCGTACATAAAGGCTTTACGCACGCGGAAGTGGCCTTGTCGGCCGGCGTGCAGCGCATGGTGCGTTCCGACCTGGGCGCGGCTGGCGTGATGTTCACCATCGATACGGAATCGGGCTTCAAGGACGTGGTCTTCGTCACCTCCAGCTATGGCCTCGGTGAAACCGTGGTGCAGGGCGCCGTCAACCCCGACGAGTTCTATGTGCACAAGCCGATGCTGGAAAAAGGCAAGTCGCCTGTGATCCGCCGCAATATCGGCTCGAAGCTGCTGAAGATGGAATTTACGAACGAAGCGAAAGCTGGCCGTTCCGTGAAAACCGTCGACGTGCCCGTCGAAATGCGCAACCGCTACTCGCTGAACGACAGCGAAGTGGTGGAGCTGGCGAAGTACGCCGTCATCATCGAGAACCACTATGGCCGTCCGATGGACATCGAGTGGGGCAAGGATGGCCGCGACGGCAAGCTGTACATCCTGCAAGCGCGTCCCGAGACCGTCAAGTCGCAGCAAAAGGCGACCGACGTGCAAGAGCGCTTCAAGCTGAAAAGCACGGGTACCGTGCTGACGTCCGGCCGCGCCATCGGCCAGAAGATCGGCGCCGGCCCCGTGCGCGTGATTCACGACCCGGCCGACATGGAGCGCGTGCAGCCAGGCGACGTGCTCGTTGCCGACATGACGGACCCGAACTGGGAGCCGGTCATGAAGCGCGCATCGGCCATCGTCACCAACCGCGGCGGTCGTACTTGCCACGCTGCAATTATCGCCCGCGAACTCGGCGTGCCGGCCGTCGTCGGCTGCGGCGACGCGACCGACGTGCTGAAAGACGGCACGTTCGTCACCGTCGTGTGCTCCGAAGGCGACGAAGGCAAGATCTACGATGGCTTGCTGGAAACGGAAGTGTCGGAAGTGTCGCGCGGCGAATTGCCGAAGCTCGACACCAAGATCATGCTCAACGTGGGCAATCCGCAACTGGCGTTCGACTTCCAGTCCGTGCCGAATGCCGGCGTGGGCCTGGCGCGCCTGGAATTCATCATCAATAACAATATTGGTGTGCATCCGCGCGCGATCCTCGAGTACCCGAACATCGATGCCGACCTGAAAAAGGCCGTGGAATCGGTGGCGCGCGGCCACGCTTCGCCGAAAGCGTTCTACATCGACAAGCTGGCCGAAGGCATCGCCACGATCGCCGCCGCATTCTGGCCGAAAAAAGTCATCGTGCGCCTGTCCGACTTCAAGTCGAACGAGTACAAGAAGCTGATCGGCGGTTCGCGCTACGAGCCGGACGAGGAAAACCCGATGCTGGGCTTCCGCGGCGCGGCGCGCTACCTGTCGGCCGACTTCTCCGAAGCGTTCAACATGGAATGCGAAGCGATGAAGCGCGTGCGTAACGACATGGGCCTGACGAACGTGGAAATCATGGTGCCATTCGTGCGTACGCTGGGCCAGGCCGAGAAAGTCATCGACCTGCTGGCAAAGAATGGCCTGAAGCGCGGCGAGAACGACCTGCGCGTCATCATGATGTGCGAAGTGCCGTCGAACGCCATCCTGGCCGACCAGTTCCTCGACCATTTCGACGGCTTCTCGATCGGTTCGAACGACCTGACCCAGCTGACCCTGGGCCTGGACCGCGATTCCGGCATGGAATTGCTGGCCGCCGATTTCGACGAGCGCGATCCTGCCGTGAAAGCCCTGCTGGCCCTGGCCATCAAGGCTTGCCTGGCACGCGGCAAGTACATCGGTATTTGCGGCCAGGGTCCTTCGGACCACCCGGACTTCGCCGTCTGGCTGATGGAGCAGGGCATCGAATCGATGTCCCTGAATCCCGACTCGGTGATCGACACCTGGCAAAAGCTCGCTGCGCTGAAAGCGTAAGCATCTTTATCGCCGTCTGAAAACCCGCTGCCGCTCACCCGGCAGCGGGTTTTTTTATGCTTGGCATGCGGCGCACGGCAGTATCCGATGGGCTTGCTCCAGATCAGCTAAAATGATTCCACCAATACATTGAAACGGGAGTTCACATGGCAAGCAAGAAACCGAGCAAAGTTGCAAAGATCGACATCGGCATTTCCGAGGCGGACCGCGCGAAGATTGCGGAAGGCCTGTCCGGCCTGCTGGCCGACAGCTACACCTTGTACCTGATGACCCATAATTTTCACTGGAACGTCAAGGGACCGATGTTCAACACCCTGCACCTGATGTTCATGACGCAATACACGGAACAGTGGGCCGCGCTGGACCTGATCGCCGAGCGCATCCGCGCCCTCGGCTACCCGGCGCCGGGCACCTACAAGGAATTCGTCAAGCTGGCCTCGATCAAGGAAATCGACGGCGTGCCGCCGGCGCTGGACATGGTCAGCCACCTGGTGGCGGCACAGGAAGCGACCGCACGCACGGCGCGCCGCCTGTTCCCGCTGCTGGAAAAAGCCAATGACCAGCCGACGGCCGACCTGATTACGCAGCGCCTCGATTTGCATGAGAAGACGGCGTGGATGCTGCGCAGCCTGCTCGAGGAATAAATCCCCTATGGCGGCGCTAATTCGCCCCTGGCTATTGACGCCATCCGGAATTGCGTTAGACTGCTTGTATATAGGTGTTAGGCAAGAATAATATCAGGCAGTACAGCGCATTAAACCCCGTCGCTTATATAGGCTGCGGGGTTTTTTATTTTTGGATTCACAAGGATGGAGGCATCATGGCTGAATGGGTAGGCTGGTTTGTAGCGGCTGGCGCGGTATTGATTCTGGAGCTGTTTACAGGCACGTTTTATCTGCTGATGATCGCCATCGGCGTCAGTGCCGGAGGATTGGTGGCGCTGGCGGGCGGAAATGGCGGCTGGCAGGCCCTGACGGCCGCCATTGTCGGCGTGGCGGCCACCCTGTTATTGCGGCGCAGCCGTTTTGGCAAGGCGGCGCGGCGCGATGCGGCGCAGGATCCGAATGTGAATCTCGATATCGGCCAAAGCGTGGCGGTCGCGCATTGGGTCGATGGCGCGGCGCGCGTCATGTATCGCGGCGCCTTGTGGGATGTGGAACTGATTCCCGGCAGCGATACGCAGGCCGGTCATTACACCATACGTGCCGTGCGTGGCAGCCGTTTGATAGTTGGATAACCTGGAGAATAGATTATGGAAGTAAGCATCGGAAGCGTGTCGCTGATCTTGTTATTGCTGGCGTTGGTATTTGTCTTCAAGACGGTCAATGTCGTGCCGCAGCAGCATGCCTGGGTGGTGGAACGCCTGGGCAAGTTCCATGCGGTATTGGGTCCTGGCCTGAATATTGTCGTGCCTTTTGTTGACCGTATCGCTTACAAGCATGTGCTCAAGGAAATTCCGCTCGACGTGCCGCCGCAGGTATGCATCACGCGCGACAATACGCAATTGCAGGTCGATGGCATTCTGTATTTCCAGATAACCGATGCCATGCGTGCTTCGTATGGTTCGTCGAATTATATTGCGGCCATTACGCAATTGGCGCAAACGACCTTGCGCTCGGTGATCGGTAAAATGGAGCTCGACAAGACATTTGAAGAACGCGACCATATCAATACGGCCATCGTGAATGCCATCGATGAATCGGCGGCGAATTGGGGCGTCAAGGTATTACGCTATGAAATCAAGGATTTGACGCCGCCCAAGGAAATCTTGCATGCGATGCAGGCGCAGATTACGGCCGAGCGCGAAAAGCGCGCGCTGATTGCCGCCTCGGAAGGGCGCAAGCAGGAGCAGATCAATATCGCCAGCGGCGAGCGCGAAGCGGCCATCGCCCGCTCCGAAGGCGAAAAGCAGGCATCGATCAACCGCGCCGAGGGCCAGGCCACGGCCATCGTCGCGCTGGCGCAGGCCAGCGCCGAGGCGCTGCGCCAGGTGGGGGCCGCCATCCGCGAGCCGGGCGGCGAAGATGCCGTCAATCTGAAAGTAGCCGAGCAGTATGTGGGCGCCTTCGCGCAATTGGCGAAAACGAATAACTCGATTATCGTGCCGGCCAATCTCGGTGATATGAGCGGTTTGATCGCCACGGCGATGCAGGTGGTGAAAACCCAGAAGCCGAAAGGCGGCGTGGCTATTCCCTGATTGTCTGCTGACCGGGTCAATAGCAAGTTGGTTGTCAATACTGCCCGCTGTATAGCGGGCAGTTTGCATTTGCGTCGCCCTGATTATCTGGCAGCAGCGGAGTGGGGAGTATCTGTGGTTGAGTGTGTAACGCTGAAAATATTTTCTTCATGCTATGCTATGCGCACTTTCGCGATTATGTGCTGTCGCGCGGCGCTTGGAGGTGATGCGTGATAGGCGATAGTATTGGCCCCGTGTATATTTTGAATTGCTATTTTTAATTACTATAAATTGCAATGAAACAAAAAATATTGCAAAATAAATGCGGCCGATGACGTTGTATTGAATCGGTGCCGCACAAAGCAGGGCTACTTGCGCGGACGGCCCATGTGCGATGTCCGCCCCCTTGATTGAAGACTCGCATCGCTTGAAAGCCGGGGAAGTGGGGCTTTGAGTAAAAGAATTGTAAAAAACAATCAAATCTTCAGAAAAATCACCTCAGTCGCGTTACAATTGGATAGAATTTAACTGTTCAGTTATATTTTTCAACTCACACAAGGAAATATCATGGATCTGTCCAGCTTATCCCTGTCCGAACTGCGCACCTTGCAGGACGACATCAAGAAGCAAATGAAAAAACGCGAACAGGACGATCTGTCCAAAGCGCGCGAACAAATCCTGGCGATCGCCCAGAGCGTCGGCGTTTCCGTAAAAGATCTGGTGGGCACGGGTATCCGCGCTAAAACCGGCACGGTTGCGGTACGCTATCGCAATCCGGATGATGCGACGCAACAATGGACTGGCCGTGGCCGTCAACCGAAATGGGTCAAAGAGTGGACCGATTCGGGCAAGTCGCGTGATCTGCTGAAGGTGTAATGTAATACGCCATTCATTCGGATGCTTGTCCTGTGCGGTAGGGCAGGTGTGATACAAGGCGGTATGCAAGCATCCGGAACTTTCCTCGTTTATTGTCGTTGGCCAGACAGGTCAAGCTGACGTACATTGCTTATCTCCATGGTATTTTCTCCAATACCAGTCTATTCCCGCCTTATCTCTTTTCTTCTTTGTTTTATTCCATCGCGCCGAGTTTTTTTCCGCTTGCCGCAGGCAATCGGCAAAATAAAACCCGGCATATAGCCGGGCTTGTTGGTATTGGCGCAGTACGCTGCGCGCAGTGCCGGATCAGCGGCGGTGCGACTTCATTGCCGCCTGCACTTCGCGCGCGCCATCGCGGTCGCGTTCCGCCGCCCGTTTGTCGTGCTGCTTCTTGCCTTTGGCCAAGCCGATTTCGCATTTCACGCGGCCGCCCTTGTAGTGCAGGTTGAGCGGCACGAGGGTGTAGCCGGAGCGTTCCACCTTGCCGATCAGTTTATCCATTTCCGTGCGGTGCAGCAGCAGCTTGCGCGTGCGTACGGCTTCCGGATGGATATGGGTAGAGGCGGTCGGCAGGGCGCTGATATGCGCGCCGAACAGGAAGAGTTCATCGCCGCGGACGACGACGTAGGCTTCCTTGATTTGTACGCGGGCGTCGCGGATGGCTTTGACTTCCCAGCCTTCCAGCACGATGCCCGCTTCGTAGCGATCCTCGATAAAGTAGTCGTGGAAGGCTTTTCTGTTGTCTGCTATGGTCATGAGATGGTAAATGTGCGCGGGTCGGTTAAACTACTGTCTCGCGCAAGCGCGATAAAATCAAATGTATCCAACATCATAGCAAATGGTTCTTCAATGGCAGTAGTACATAAATCAGTTTTTCTCGGCTATAGCGCCGAACAAATGTTCGCGCTGGTGGCGGCGGTGGAGGATTATCCCAAATTCCTGCCCTGGTGCGGTGCGGTCGAGATTCGCGAGCGGGGCGAGAACACGGTGGTCGCCAGCGTGGGCATACATTACCACGGCGTGCGCCAAAGCTTCACCACGTCCAACGAGAACGTGCCGCCGTCATCCATCAAGATGAAGCTGGTGGACGGTCCTTTCAAGACCCTCGATGGCGTGTGGACCTTCAAGGCCCTGCGCGAAGACGCCTGCAAGATCGAACTGGACCTGCACTACGAGTTTTCCAGCCGTGTACTGGAACAGATCATCGGCCCCGTCTTCGGCATGATCGCCAACAGCATGGTCGATTCCTTCTGCAAGCGCGCGGAGACCGTGTATGGCTGACGCCAGCATCCACGTGCAAGTCTGCCATGCCTTGCCGGATAGCAGCTTCCTGCGCGCCTTGACGGTGCCTGCAGGCACCACCATCGAGCAGGCGGTGGCGCAGAGCGGCTTGCTGCAGGCCATCCCCGGCATCGACCTGGCCGTGAACATGGTCGGTATCTATGGCAAGAAGAAGCCGCTCGATACCGTCTTGCGCGAACATGACCGCGTGGAAGTGTACCGTCCCTTGCAGGCGGACCCGAAAGAAGCGCGCCGGCGCAGGGCCGGCAACAAGCCTGCCAAGGGCTGAGCGGGCAGGGCGAGGACCGCGCGACCGCTGCCTGGCGCGCGCCATTTTTGGCTATTTTCAAATATCTTTTCTATGCTGCAAGGACGGAGGGCGCTTTTTTCTGTATAATCTGCTTTTGCGCCAATAGGAAATGCTATGCGTCTACTTCAAAAAGCACTCACATTCGATGACGTGCTGCTCGTCCCAGCCTACTCCAACGTTCTGCCCGCCGATACGTCCCTCAAAACTCGCCTGACCCGCAATATCACCTTGAATATTCCCTTGCTGTCCGCAGCCATGGATACGGTGACGGAAGCCCGTCTGGCGATCGCGATGGCCCAGGAAGGCGGCATCGGCATCATCCACAAGAATTTGAATCCGAAGGACCAGGCACGTGAAGTGGCCCGCGTAAAGCGTTTCGAAGCAGGTGTGCTGCGTGATCCGATCACGATTCCGCCGGAAATGAAAATCCGCGATGTGATCGCGTTGACGGAACAATACGGCATCAGCGGTTTCCCTGTCGTCAAGGGCAAGGAAGTCGTCGGCATCATCACCAACCGCGATTTGCGTTTTGAGCAGGAACTCGACGCGGAAGCTTCCGCCAAGATGACCCCGCGCGAAAAGCTGGTGGTCGTCAAGGAAGACGCCGATACGGCCGAAGCCAAGCGCCTGATGAACAAGCACCGTCTTGAACGCGTGCTGGTCGTCAACGACGCATTCGAACTGCGCGGCCTGATCACTGTCAAGGATATCCAGAAATCGACTTCGCACCCGTTCGCATCGAAAGACAGCCAGGGCAAACTGCTGGTCGGCGCTGCCGTCGGCGTGGGCGCCAAGGATGAAGAGCGCATCGACCTGCTGGTCGCCGCCGGCGTCGACGTGCTGGTGGTCGATACGGCCCACGGCCACTCGCAAGGCATCCTCGACCGCGTACGCTGGATCAAGACCAAGTATCCGCAAGTCGAAGTGATTGGCGGCAACATCGCTACCGCCGCCGCCGCCAAGGCGCTGGTGGAATACGGCGCCGATGCGGTCAAGGTCGGCATCGGTCCTGGCTCGATCTGCACCACGCGTATCGTCGCCGGTGTGGGCGTGCCGCAAATCACGGCCATCTCGAATGTGGCCGAAGCACTGGAAGGCACGGGCGTGCCATGTATCGCCGACGGCGGTATCCGCTTCTCGGGCGACATTTCCAAAGCGCTGGCCGCTGGCGCTTCGACCGTCATGATGGGTTCCATGTTTGCCGGTACGGAAGAAGCGCCAGGCGAAGTGATCCTGTACCAGGGCCGCAGCTACAAGTCGTACCGCGGCATGGGTTCGCTGGGCGCGATGTCCGATGGTTCGGCTGACCGTTATTTCCAGGACGCCACCATGAAGGCCGACAAGTTCGTGCCTGAAGGTATCGAAGGCCGCGTCGCCTACAAGGGCAGCGTGCTGGCGATCATCTTCCAGCTGGTGGGCGGCGTGCGTCAATCGATGGGTTACTGCGGTTGCGCCACCATCGACGAACTGCGCGAAAAAGCGGAATTCGTGGAAATCACTTCGGCCGGCATGCGCGAGTCGCATGTCCATGATGTGCAGATTACCAAGGAAGCGCCGAATTACCGTTCCGAGTAAATAGCGACACACCAGACCGGCGCCTAGTGCGCCGGTTTTGTAATGACCTCAGATAAAGTCCCCATCATGCATTCTAAAATCCTCATTCTCGATTTCGGTTCCCAAGTCACCCAGTTGATCGCCCGCCGCGTGCGCGATTCCGGCGTGTTTTCCGAAGTCTTCCCGTATGACGTCAGCGACGAGTTCGTGCGCAACTATGGCGCCGCCGGCGTGATCCTGTCGGGCAGCCACAATTCCACCCTGGACGGCGACTCGCCGCGCGCGCCGCAAGCCGTGTTCGAGCTGGGCGTGCCCGTGCTGGGCATCTGCTACGGCATGCAAACCATGGCGGCCCAGCTGGGTGGCAAGGTGGAAAACGGCCTGGTACGCGAATTCGGCTACGCCGAAGTGCGCGCCCGCAGCCACACCAAGTTGCTCAACGGTATCGCCGACTTCGTTACCGACGAAGGCCACGGCATGCTGAAAGTGTGGATGAGCCATGGCGACAAGGTGCTGGAAATGCCGCCAGGCTTCAAGCTGATGGGCAACACCCCGAGCTGCCCGATCGCCGCCATGGCCGATGAAGAGCGCCAGTTCTACGGCGTGCAATTCCACCCGGAAGTGACGCACACGGTGCAGGGCAAGGCCATGCTCGGCCGTTTCGTGCATGAAATCTGCGGCTGCAAATCGGACTGGAACATGCCCGACTACATCAGCGAAGCGGTGGAAAAAATCCGCGCGCAAGTGGGCACCGACGACGTCATCCTGGGCCTGTCCGGCGGCGTCGACTCCTCCGTCGCGGCAGCCCTGATCCACCGCGCCATCGGCGACCAGCTGACCTGCGTCTTCGTCGACCACGGTCTGCTGCGCCTGGACGAAGGCAAGATGGTGATGGACATGTTCGCCAAGAACCTGGGCGTGAAAGTCATCCGCGTCGATGCGGAAGACCAGTTCATGGGCCACCTGGCCGGCGTCACCGATCCTGAGCAGAAGCGCAAGATCATCGGCCGCGAATTCGTCGAAGTGTTCCAGGTGGAATCTGGCAAGCTGGTCAACGCCAAATGGCTGGCGCAAGGAACGATTTACCCGGACGTGATCGAATCGGCCGGCAAAGGTAAAAAAGGCCAGACCATCAAGAGCCACCACAACGTGGGCGGCTTGCCGGACACCATGAAGCTGAAATTGCTCGAACCTTTGCGCGAACTGTTCAAGGACGAAGTGCGTAAACTCGGCGTGGCCTTGGGCTTGCCGCATGACATGGTCTACCGTCACCCATTCCCGGGCCCTGGCCTGGGTGTGCGCATCCTTGGCGAAGTCAAGAAAGACTACGCCGACCTGCTGCGCCGCGCCGATGCCATCTTCATCGAAGAACTGCGCAACACGCCGTATGAGCCGGTCGTGGTTCCTGGCTTCGACCAGGATAGCGTTCCGACCAACTGGTACGAAGCGACGAGCCAGGCGTTTGCCGTCTTCCTGCCAGTCAAATCGGTGGGCGTGATGGGCGATGGTCGCACCTACGAATACGTGGTGGCCCTGCGCGCCGTGCAAACGCAGGACTTCATGACGGCCCACTGGGCGCACCTGCCGCACAGCCTGCTGGGCAAGGTCTCGAACCGCATTATCAATGAAGTGCGCGGCATCAACCGCGTCGTCTACGATATTTCGGGCAAGCCGCCGGCGACCATTGAGTGGGAATGATGAGTTCGCTTTAACTGATTGATTTTAAAGTAAAAATATATGGCCATTGATCATTTCAAAAGAATGATCAATGGCCATTTTTTGATGTGCGTTCGGTTGATCGTTCGCGCCAAGTAAATACTTGCATTGACGTCCACACCGTGATTCCAGGTCAACGACTTCATCTAGCCGTCAAGTGGCTTTCTGATTTCACCGGTCAGCGCATGGATCACGCTCCGTGTATTGTCCCTCGTGCGCTGCACCACCCACCAAGCGCGAAGGTCGGTGAGCAGGGTAGTGATCCGGCTATTTCTCGCTCTTGCTTGCGGACTCGGCGCAAGCCAAGGTTTTTTTGTGCAGGGCCTCGAGGCCTCGATGCGCGAGGTTCAGCAACTCTATTTCTACGGTGCTGCCATTTTGCACGGACAGGCGCTTCACGGCAGAGGCAAGAACAGGGGGAAGTTTCAGAAAATTCAGGATTAGCGTCCCTCCGGCTCCTCCGGCTGGCACTGGTGGGTCGATTTGCGTCCCTCTGGCGATGGGCAACGTCCCATGCACCAGCCAGGCGGTGCTGACGCCAAGGGCAGCGGCAATTTTCTCCGCCGCTTCCATAGGCAGTTTGGCTTTGCCTGATTCATAGCGATACAGTTGCGTGGGATTGATGCCCGCCAGTTCGGCAAGTAGCACTTGTGACATGCGAAGATTCTCGCGGCAGCTTTTGAGGCGCTCAGAAACATGGGTGTTGCCAGACATACATATTGCCTTTCAAAATACATCGTTCGTGAATGACCGGCTGTGACGGGGCTGTCTCCACAATGACGGAAGGAACGAGAGCATCTTGCCAGCCACAGCCTGGTCAACAGAAATGATTTTACCGCCCGGGAGCGGCAAGGCGGCATCCCTTGTTTCATATTCCTTCCGGTCGGCCTGGCCAATGTCGAGATCGTGTACGAGTGCCGGAGCTGACCCTGCCCGCGCAGGGGAGGGCGTTGGGCGCAGTTGAGCTTGCCAATAGGTGGCCTGCGTTGCATGAGCTTCCTTGTTTAACCTCGCTCTCAGGACCTGGATGTCAGCGCTCAGGATGGATGAAATACTGACGAATACGGCTTTTCTTGCGGGAGCATGGGCTTTGCTTCTTCAAATTTCTCTTGGGTGAGCAACGCATGGATTGCATGGGCCAGCGGCGTCACATCCACCACCCTGGTTATCCATTGATTTACGTAAAGTTCTACCGCCTTTTTGCTGAGGCCGATCTGAATGGCTCTGTGAGCTTGCGGCCGCAACAGCAGATCCCGCTCTGGGTCCCATTGGATGCGCACAGGCGATGCCGCTTTCTTCGCCAACCATTCGTCCTTGCTCATGGATGCATCCGCGTGGCTCAGGCAACCGTGCTCCAGTGCCCATTCAAATCCCGCTCTGCTGATATCGATCGCCAGTATGCGTTGCTGACCAGCGTCTTTGAATCCCCAGCCCGCGCGATACATCATCCATAAGAAAGACGGTTTAATCCAGGTCATGCGTTCCATTTTGAATGGGGGCGAAGTAAATGTGCCATTCGTTAATGCTCCATCCGCGATCGCATCCGGATAGGCTTGATAGACACGGATGGTCGATTCATCGTAGGTGGCCCTGATCTGACGTTCAGGGAAGGCTGATGTTGGGTGCTGATCATCTTGCATTGTTACCTTGATTGAAGCCTGAGAGAATCCCTGCGAGTTTGAACATGATGCTGACCGTGCCACCCGACTCCTGTGCGTGGCCTAAGCAATCCTTCTGCCAGCCATCCGTCGCCGGTTGATAGGCCATGCCGGTGGACCCACCAGGAGGGCGGTAAGGTGGATGGCCTGACTGGCGAAAGTGGGGCGTGGTCAGCTTCGTAAATCTTACACGACCTTGGCCTTGTCCCGCTGCATGCGCAGGGTGCGTAGCTTGCCGATCAAGACGGTGGGAAGGCTGGGGCATTCTGACGCGATCTTAGTGAATACGGTACGCATCACCATCGCCTGTCCACCTGTTTTACTAGTGGTAATTGGATAGTTGAAAGGCAGTTACCAAAGAAGTAAAGTTCTCAAGAAATAAATAAAGTTGCCCGATAGAAATAATTAATTTATAATTTCCTTATGTAAATAATTATTTAAGGCAACATATGCACCTGCGCTTGACGCCATGGTGCGGTGTATTTTTGTTCAGCGGCACCTTGTGTGCCGCCGTGTCCGCGCAGACCCGTCCCGAAATCGCGCCGCCCCTTTCCAATCCGCCTGGCACGAGCCAGCGCGACGATGCCAGCCAAGAATTAATCCGCCAGCAAGAACGTGAGCGCCTCCTGCGCCAGCAGCAGGAGCGCGCTCCCGACGTGCGCCTGCTCGAGACGCCGGCGGCCGTGTCCGCCAACCGCTTGCCGGCAGGCGAGTCGCCGTGTTTTACGATCAACCACCTGGAATTGCGGGGTGAGGATGCCGCCCGGTTCCAGTGGGCATTGGATGCCGCCAGCCGTGACGACCTGGGCGCGCCGGATTCTGCGCTGGGGCGCTGCCTGGGCACGCAGGCCATCAACGTGCTGATGGGCCGCATGCAGAACGCCGTGATCGCGCGCGGCTACGTCACCACGCGCGTGCTGGCCGAGCCGCAGGATTTGAGCAAGGGGACGCTGGCCTTGAGCGTGATACCGGGGCGTATCCGCCAGATCGGTTTCGCGCCCGGCACCAATCCCCGCGGTACCTGGTGGAATGCCGTGCCGGCGCGGCCGGGCGACTTGCTCAATGTGCGCGATACGGAGCAGGCGCTGGAGAATTTCAAGCGCGTGCCGACGGCCGAGGCCGATATCCAGATCATGCCGGCCGAAGGCGGCAACGCCAAGCCGGGCGAGAGCGACCTGCAGATCCAGTGGAAGCAGGGCCTGCCGTTTCGGCTGGCGCTGGGCCTCGACGATGGCGGCTCGCGTTCGACAGGCAAGCTGCAGGGCAGCGTGACCTTGTCGTACGACCACTGGCTGACCCTGAATGACCTGTTTTACCTGAGCCTGAACCAGAACGTCGACGGCGACCGCAACGGCCCGCGCGGCACGGGCGGCATGGTGGCCCACTATTCGATTCCCTACGCCTACTGGCTGCTGGCCTTCACGGTGAGCGACAGCCATTACCACCAGTCCGTGGCCGGCATCAGCCAGGACTACAACTATAGCGGCGCCAGCCAAAACAAGGAAGTGAAACTGTCGCGCCTGGTGTACCGCGACGCGTCGCGCAAGACGACGCTGTCCCTGCGCGGCTGGCAGCGCGCCGCGCAAAATTTCATCGACGACACGGAAGTGGAAGTGCAGCGCCGCCGCATGGCGGGCTGGGAGCTGGGTCTCGGCCACCGCGAATTCCTGGGCCAGGCGACGCTGGACCTGAACCTGCAATACCGGCGCGGCACGGGCGCGATGCATGCGATGGCGGCGCCCGAGGAAGCGTTTGGCGAGGGTACGTCGCGTTTCAAACTGATCCTGGCCGACGCGGCCCTGTCGGCGCCGTTCAAGCTGGCCGGCCAGCCGCTGCGCTACGCGGGCAGCTGGCGCATGCAGCACAACCGCACGCCGCTGGTGCCGCAGGACCGCCTCGCCATCGGCGGGCGCTACACGGTGCGCGGCTACGACGGCGAAAGCAGCCTGTCGGCCGAACGCGGCTGGCTGCTGCGCAACGAAGTCGGCGTGCCGCTCGGCGGCAGCGGCCAGGAAGCGTATGCGGGCCTCGACCACGGCGAAGTGGCCGGACCGTCCGCCGCCTGGCTGATCGCGCGCAACCTGACGGGCGCCTTCGTCGGCTTGCGCGGGCAGTGGCTGGGCGTGCAGTACGACGCCTTTGTCGGCTGGCCCGTGCGCAAACCCGAGCTGTTCCGTACGGCCAGCCATACGGCCGGCTTCAGCCTGAACGCCAGCTATTAAAAATTAACGATGTGAGACGCCGCCATCCGCCAGCCGTTCTCTTCTCCCTCTATTGCATTAATTGATTGTCATTAGGACATGTCATGAACAAGAACCTGTACCGCATCATCTTCAATAAACGCCGTGGCCAACTGATGGTCGTCGCTGAAAACGCTTCCTCGCAAGGCAAGGCAGCCAAAGGGGAAGGCGGCCTGGACAGCGGCGTATTTGAGGGTGATGGCGGTGGCGGGATCAATGGCAAGTTGCGGCCGCTGGCCTTGGCCATATTCGGCGCGCTGGGCATGGTGGCTTTTGTGTCCGGTCCGGCCATGGGGCAGATCGTGGCCGATCCGAACGCGCCGGGCAGGCAGCGTCCGACCGTGGTGCAAAGCGCCAATGGCGTGACGCAAGTCAATATCCAGACGCCGAGCGCGGCGGGCGTATCGCGCAATACCTACAGCCAGTTCGACGTGACGGCCAATGGCGCCATCCTCAACAACAGCCGCGGCAACGTGCAGACGCAGACGGGCGGCTGGGTACAAGGCAATCCGTGGCTGGCGGGCGGCAGCGCGCGCGTGATCCTCAACGAAGTCAATTCTGCCAACCCGAGCCAGCTGCGCGGCTATGTCGAGGTGGCGGGCCAACGGGCCGAGGTCGTCATCGCCAACCCGGCCGGCGTGGCCGTCGACGGCGGCGGTTTTATTAACGCCAGCCGGGTGGTGTTGACGACGGGCACGCCTATCCTCAACGGCGGCAACCTGGACGGCTATATGGTGCAGCGCGGCATGGTCAGCATCAATGGAAGGGGACTGGATACCTCGCTGAGCGACTACACGGCCATCCTGGCGCGCGCCGCGCAGATCAACGGCGGCATCTGGGCGCAGGAATTGAAAGTGGTGACGGGAACTAACCAGATCGATGCGGCGCATGGCGTGGCGGGCGGCATTGCTGGCGCGGGCCCGGCCCCGGCGTATGCGCTGGACGTGGCGCAGCTGGGCGGCATGTACGCGGGCAAGATTACCCTGATCGGCACGGAAGCGGGCCTGGGCGTGCGCAACGCGGGCGTGTTGGCGGCCACGGCCGGCAACCTGGTGCTGCAATCGAACGGCTGGCTGAGCAACAGCGGCAATATCCAGTCCGCCGGCGCGGGCAGCCAGACGAGTATTGCCGTCGCGGGCGACGTGGCCAACAGCGGCACCGTGTATGCGGGCGGCGACAGCCAGATGCAGGCGCAGGGCAATATCGCCAACAGCGGCGTGATCGGCGCGCAGAATAATGTCAGTGTGCACGCCACGGGCGCCACTGCGCGTGTCGATGCCACGGCTGGCTCGGTGCTGGCGGCCGGCCTGAATCTGGACAATACCTTGGCCGCCAGCGGCAAGCTGAACGTTTCTGCCGGCGATACCGTTGCCGTGCATGGCACGGCCGTGGCGGGCGGCGACAGCAGCCTGGCGGCACGCCAGCTGGATATTGCTGGGGCGCAAGTGTCGGGCGGAAACGTCAGCCTGGGTGCCAGTGCCGGCGATCTCGACGCCAGCCGGGCACAGGTCAGTGCGCGCGAACGCCTGCAGCTGGACGCGGCGCGGACCGTGCGCAGCGATGCGGCGCAACTGACGGGACAGCAACTGGGCGTGCAGGCGCATGACCTGTCGAACGTGGGCGGCCAGATCATGCAACTGGGCGCCGGCGACCTGGCGATTCAATTGCCGGGTAGCCTGGACAATACGCGCGGCGTCATCGCCACGAACAGCCAGGCCTTGCGCCTGCAAGCCGCCAGCCTGAGCAACCAGGACGGAACCATCCAGCATGCGGGCACGGGCGCGCTGCAGATCGGCGCGGCGCACATCAACTTGCAGCGCGGCAGCATCGTCAGCAACGGCGCCATGGCGCTAAGCGGCGAACAGATCGACCACCGCGATGCCCGCATGGTGGCAGGGCAGCTCAGCATCGACGCCGGCAGCCTGGATAACCGGGGCGGCAGTCTGGCGCAGAGCGGCCAGGGCGCGACCGGCGTGCAGGTGCGCGGTGCGCTGGACAATCGCGGCGGTGCACTGGAAAGCAATGGCGCGTTGACTGTACAGGCAAGCAATGTGCAAAACCAGAAGGGCCGCATTGTCTCAAGCACGGATCTGGCGCTGTCGACAGGCGCGCTGGACAACACGGAGGCGACCCTGGCAGCCGGCGGCAAGCTGCGCCTGGATAGTGGCGACATCGACAATACGCGCGGCCAGATCCAGGCGCTGGCGGGCGATGCAGCATTGACGGTCGCAAAACTGAACAATACGGCCGGCAGCGTGTTTGCCGGCGGCAACCTGGCCACGCAGGCCAGCGAGGTGATCAACAGCGGCAATGTGTACGCGGCCGGCAGCCAGGCGCTGCAGGTGAGCGGCGCTGTCAGCAACAGCGGCGTGATCGCCGCCCAGGGCGACAACCGCATCGATGCCAGCCGTATCGACAGCACGGCCGGCAGCCTGCTGGGTGCCGGCATCCGCGCCGATGGCAGCCTGGCCGGCAGCGGCCAGTTGCAGCTGACGGCTGCGCAAGCAATCAGTGCGCATGGCCAGAACCTGGCCGCCGGCAAGACCAGCCTGCACGCTGCCGGCATCGACCTGAGCGGCAGCCAGACGGGCGGCGCGGCGATTACCCTGAACGCCAGCACCGGCCATGTCGTTACCGACGGCGCACTGGTGACGACCACGGGTTTGCTGTCCGTGGCGGCGGCCGGCAGCAGCCAGATCCTGTCGAACGTGCGCGGTACCCTGAGCGCGGGGCAATTGGATTTGAAAACGGGAGCGCTCGACAACCGCAGCGGCACCATCATCCAGACGGGCAATGGCGACACGGCATTGCAAGGCAGCACCCTGGACAACACGGGCGGGCGCATCGCCGTCAACAGCGCCAACTTGACAGTGCTTGCGGATAAGGTGACTAACCGCGACGGCAGCATCGAGCACGCGGGCACCGGCAGCTTGCACATTGAGGCGGCCCGTTTCGACGACGAACGGGGCAAGGTGACGGGCAATGGGCTAGTCGATATCCAGGCGGAAACGGTCGATCACCGGCAGGCAGCCACCTCCGGACAGCAGCTACAAGTGCGGGCCAGCCAGCTCGATAACAGCGACGGCACCCTGCAGCAGACGGGGCCAGGGCAGATGCGCGTGGATGTGGCGCAGACCCTGGACAATACGCGCGGCAGCATCGCCGGCAATGGCGGCGTGCAGGTGCAGGCTGGCGTGCTGGACAACAGCAAGGGCCGCATCACGTCCGCTGCCTCGGCGGATATCGCCAGCAAGGGCGCGCTGACCAACACGGACGGCGTGATCGCGGCCACGCAGGCGCTGCAATTGACGGGTATCGGGTTTGATAACACGCGCGGCGTATTGCAGGCGGACAATTTACGTCTGGATGCGGCGACCTTGCTGAACCAGCAGGGGACGGTAAGCGCTGGCATGGACCTGACTGCGCGCGTCAGCGGCGACCTGGGCAATACCGGCCTGCTGTATGCGGGCCGCAACCAGCAACTGACGGTGGGCGACGTGTTGAACAACAGAGGTTCCATCGCCTCTGTTGGTAATACCAATATATCTGCTGGCAAGGTGACCAGCAGCGGTTTGCTGGGCGCCGGCGTCAAGGCGGACGGCAGCCTGGGCATGGCGGGCGACTTGACCATCAACGCTGATGGCGTGTTGCAGGCGAGCGGGCAGAACCTGGCGGCGGGCAGCGCCGTGCTGTCGGGCGAGGTTATTGATCTGTCGGGCAGCCAGACGGGGGCAAGCAACCTTGCCATCACCGCGCGCAGCGGCGACGTACTGACGAATAAAGCCGTCATCTCGGCCAGCAATCTGCTGGCGATTACCGCCAATGCGAACAACGCCCAGTCGCTGGTGAACAGCCAGGGGCAACTGGTGGGCGGTCAGTTGCAGCTGAACGTGGCGAACCTGAACAACACCAGCGGCGACATCGTGCAGACGGGCACAGGCGATACCATCATTACCACGGGCAAACTCGACAACACGGCCGGCCGCATCGCCGTCAACAGCAATAATCTTGCCCTGAACGCCACGGTGCTAACGAACATCAATGGCAAGCTGGAGCACGCGGGCAGCGGCCTGCTGGCCATCAACGCGGGCCAGTTCAACAACCAGTACGGCAAGATCACGGGTAATGGCAAACTCGACATCACCGCTGCGACGCTGGATCACCGCAATGCGATGACCGTGGCGAACCAGCTGACGGTGAAAGTTGACAGCCTGGACAATCGCGGCGGCAGTCTGGCCCAGACGGGGAGCGGACTGATGACGGTCGCGACCACGGGTCAGCTGGACAACACGGGCGGCAAGATCGAGGGCAATGGCGATGCGCTGGTAAAAGCCGCAACCTTGCTGAACAGCACGGGCCGCATCGTGGCGGCGCAGGATGCGGTATTGAACGTGGGCAGCCTGGACAATACGGAAGGGACGGTGGCGGCAGGGCGCAACTTGGCATTGACCGGCGGCGACATCGACAATACCAAGGGCCAGTTGCAGGCCGTGGCCGGCAACGCCACCCTGAACGTGGCGAACGTGAACAATGCGGCCGGCAGCGTATTTGCCGGTGTCAACCTGAGCACTACGCTCGATACCTTGAACAACACGGGTAGCCTGTATGCGACCGGCAACCAGACCCTGAACGCCAGCGCTACCATCACGAATACAGGCGTGATCGCGGCACAGGGTAATAACAACCTTACGGCAAAGTCTATCGACAGCAGCGCGAGCAGCTTGATCGGCGCCGGTATCCAGGCCGATGGCAAGCTGGGCACGTCGGGTGACTTGACGATCAGCACTGCGCAGAATCTCGCCGCGCATGGCCAGATTCTGGCGGCAGGCAATGCCAATCTGAGTGGCGCCACGCTCGATATCAGCGGCAGCCAGACTGGCGCCGCCAACATCGGGCTGACGGCGACACAGGGCGATGTCAACACCAGCAAGGCTGTGGTCACGACGCCAGGTACGTTGAGTGTTACGACCAATGCCACCTTGCACAACACGGAAGGCACTTTGCAGGCAGGCCAGCTCGACCTGCACGTGGCAAACCTGGACAACGCCAAGGGAACGGTGCTGCAGACGGGCACGGGCGGCACCATCATCGAGGCCGACAATCTGGATAACACGGCAGGGCGCATCGCCGTTAACAGTGGCAATCTGACTCTCGATGCCATCACGCTGAACAACCGCGATGGCAAGATCGAACATGCGGGCATGGGCATCTTGTCGGTCCAGGCCGGCTTGCTGGACAACAGCAAGGGCCGTATCACCTCGGCGGCAGCTGCTTCTGTCGTCAGCAAAGATGCGCTGAATAATACCGATGGCGTGATGGCTGCGGCAAGCGACTTGCACGTCGGCGGCATCACTATCGACAACACGCGCGGCGTCTTGCAGGCGGATAATTTGCGTCTCGATGCGGCATCCTTGCTGAACCAGCAAGGGACTGTGAGCGCCGGCACGGACCTGACGGCGAAAGTGAGCGGTGACCTGAACAACGCCGGTCTGCTGTACGCAGGCCGCAACCAGCAGCTGACGGTCGGCGGATTGCTGAACAACACGGGGTCGATTGCCTCCGTCAACAACACCCATATTACCGCTGGAAAAGTGACCAGCAGCGGCTTGCTGGGCGCCGGCCTGAAAGCCGATGGTAGCCTGGGTACGGCGGGCGATCTGACGATTAATGCCGATGGCGTGTTGCAAGCGAGCGGACAGAACCTGGCGGCGGGCAGTGCGACGCTGACGGGTTCCAGCGTGGATATGTCGAACAGCCAGACGGGTGCGGCAAACATCGCCATCACGGCAACTACTGGTGATGTGCAAACGAACAAGGCGGTGATTTCCGCCAGCAATCTGCTGTCTATTACCGCCAATGCTGCCAATGGCCAAGCTCTGGTGAACAGCCAGGGGCAACTGGTAGGCGGTCAGTTGCAACTGAACGTGGCGAACCTGAACAACACCAGCGGCGACATCGTGCAGACGGGCACAGGCGATACCATCATTACCACGGGCAAACTCGACAACACGGCCGGTCGTATCGCAGTCAACAGCGCCAACCTGGCCTTGAACGCGACGGTGCTGAAGAACGTCAATGGCAAGCTGGAGCACGCAGGTGCCGGCGTGCTGGCCATCCACGCGGGGCAATTCAACAACCAGTTCGGCAAGATCACGGGAAATGGCAAGCTGGACATCACGGCGACCACCCTGGATCATCGCAGTGCGACGACGGTGGCGAATCAACTGACCATCAACGCCGGCAGCCTGGACAACCGCGCCGGCAGCCTGGCGCAGACCGGCACCGGACTGATGACGGTGAACGCCACCGGCCAGCTGGATAACACGAGTGGCAAGATTGAGGGCAATGGCGACACGCTGGTGAAAGCGGGCACGTTGCTGAACAAAACCGGCCGCATCGTGGCGGCGCAGGATGCCGAGTTGAACGTCGGCAGCCTGGACAATACCGAGGGCATGATCGCGGCAGGCCGCAACCTGGCATTGAACGGTGGCGACATCGACAATACCAAGGGGCAATTGCAAGCTGTGTCCGGCAACGCCACCTTGAACGTGGCTGACCTGAACAACACCGCAGGCAGCGTGTTTGCCGGCGGCAACCTGCATGCGACGCTGGCTAGCCTGAACAATACGGGCAGCCTGTATGCGGCCGGGAATCAATCCGTGACGGCAAAAGGCGCCATTACCAACACGGGCGTCATCGCGGCGCAAGGCAACAACAACATCACGGCGAAGACCCTCGACAGCAGCGCAAGCAGCCTGATTGCTGCGGGCATGCAGGCCGATGGCAAGCTGGGCACGGCTGGCAACTTGACGGTCAATACTGCGCAAACGCTGGCCGCGCACGGCCAGGTTCTGGCGGCTGGCAATGCCAAGCTGACGGGTGCCACGCTCGACATCGGCGGCAGCCAGACCAGCGCCGCCAACATCGGCCTGATGGCAACACAGGGCGATGTCAGCACGAACAAGGCGGTCGTCACGACGCCAGGCACGTTGACTGTGACGAGCGCCGCGACCCTGCATAACACGGATGGCACTTTGCAGGCAGGCCAGCTCGACCTGCACGTGGAAAATCTGGACAATGCCAAGGGCACGGTGCTGCAGACGGGCACGGGCGATACGAGCATCGTTACCGGCAATCTGGACAATACAGCTGGGCGCATCGCTGTCAACAGCACAAACTTGAACATCGATGCCGTCAAGGTCACGAACCAGGACGGCAAGATCGAGCACGCGGGTGCGGGTACGTTGAATCTGCAAGCAGGCGTGTTGGACAACAGCAAGGGCCGCATCACGTCCGCTGCCTCGGCCGATATCGTCAGCAAGGGTGTACTGAATAACACCGAAGGCGTGATTGCCGCCACGCAGGCGCTGCAGTTGACGGGTATTGGGCTCGACAATACCCGAGGCGTGTTGCAGGCAGGCAATTTACGTCTGGATGCCGTTACCTTGCTGAACCAGCAGGGCACGCTCAGCGCCGGCACGGACCTGACGGCCAAAATCAGTGGTGACCTGAACAATTCCGGCCTGCTGTATGCGGGCCGCAACCAGCAATTGACGGTCGGCGGCTTGCTGAACAACACGGGGTCGATTGCCTCCGTCAACAACACCCATGTTACGGCCGGCAAAGTGACCAGCAGCGGTTTGCTGGGTGCCGGCGTGAAAGCCGATGGCAGCCTGGGCACGGCGGGCGATCTGACCATCAATAGCGATGGCGTGCTGCAAGCGAGCGGGCAGAACCTGGCGGCGGGCAGTGCCATGCTGACGGGGGCCAACGCGGACCTGTCTGGCAGTCAGACGGGCGCTGGCAATATCGCCATCACCGCGCGCAGCGGCGATGTCATCACCAACAAGGCAGTGATTTCCGCCAGCAATTTGCTGGCCATCACGGCGAATGCAAACAACGCCCAGTCACTGGTGAACAACCAGGGCCAACTGGTGGCGGGGCAGTTGCAGCTGAACGTGGCCAACCTGAACAACGCCAGCGGCGACATCGTGCAGACGGGCACCGGCGACACCGTCATCACGACAGGCAAGTTGGACAACACGGCCGGCCGCATCGCCGTCAACAGCAATAACCTTGCCCTGAACGCGACCGTCTTGACGAACATGAATGGCAAACTGGAACACGCGGGTGCCGGCATCTTGGCCATCAACGCGGGCCGGTTCAACAACCAGTTCGGCAAGATCACGGGCAATGGCAAGCTGGACATCACGGCAGTCGCCTTCGACCACCGCAATGCGACGACGGTGGCGAATCAGCTGACGGTCAACGCCGGCACGCTGGATAACCGCAGCGGCAGTCTGGCGCAGACGGGCACTGGCTTGATGACGGTGGCGGCTACCGGCCAGCTGGACAATACGGGCGGCAAGATCGAAGGTAACGGCGATGCGCTGGTGAAGGCAAACACTTTGCTGAACAATGCGGGCCGTATCGTGGCGGCGCAGGATGCCGAGCTTACAGGGGGCAGCCTGGATAATACGCAAGGCACGGTGGCGGCAGGGCGCAACCTGGCATTGAGCAGTGGCGATATCAACAATACCAAGGGTCAATTGCAAGCCGTGACCGGCAATGCCAGCTTGACCGTGGCGAACTTGAACAACACCGCAGGCAACGTGTTTGCCGGCGCCAACCTGAACGCGACATTGGCCAGTCTGAACAATACGGGCAGTCTGTATGCGGCCGGCAACCAGACCTTGACCGCCAGCGGCGCCATTGTGAACACGGGTGTCATCGCGGCGCAGGGCAACACCAGCCTGACGGCGAAAACCCTCGACAGCAGCGCAAGCAGCTTGCTCGGCGCCGGCATGCAGGCTGATGGGAAGCTGGGGGCGGCCGGCGACCTGACGATCAGCACTACACAAACGCTGGCCGCGCATGGCCAGAACCTGGCGGCGGGCAAGGCGACCCTGACAGGAGCCAGCGTGGATCTGGCCGGTAGCCAGACCAGCGCGGCGAATATCGGCCTGACGGCAACACAAGGTGACGTCAGTACGAACAAGGCGGTCGTAACGACGCCAGGCGCGCTCAACATCACGACCAATGCCGCCTTGCACAACACGGAAGGTACTTTGCAGGCAGGCCAGCTCGATCTGCACGTGGGCAACCTGGACAACAGCAAAGGCACCGTGATACAGACGGGCACGGGCGATACCGTCATCGAGACAGGCAAACTGGACAACAGCGCCGGACGCATCGCCGTCAATAGCAATCACCTGACCCTGGGCGCGGCCATCTTGACGAATGCGGGTGGCAAGATCGAGCATGCGGGGGCCGGCACCCTGTCCATCACGGCTGCGAGCTTACAGGGCGCAGGCGGCAACATCATCGGCAACGGCGCCGTTGATCTCAAGGCCGGCATGCTTGACCACGCCAACGCGACCACCACGGGACGGTCCCTGAACGTGCAGGCTGACAGCCTGAGCAACCGGGGCGGCCATTTGCTGCAGACGGGCGCGGGTGGCATGACGGTCGCCGTTACCGGCCAGCTCGATAATACGAGTGGGGAAATCGCTGGCAACGGCGTGTTGTCGGTGCAGACCGGCAGCCTGGACAATACCAAGGGCAAGATCACCTCGGCCACTTCCGCCGACATCGTCAGCACCGGCGCACTCGTCAATACCGACGGCGTGATCGCGGCGGCGACGGATCTGCACTTGGGCGGGGCCATCGACAATACGCGCGGCTTGCTGCAGGCAGGCACGGGCGCCTTGAGCCTAGATGCGGCCAGCCTGCGCAATGCGCAGGGCACGCTCAGCGCGGGTACGGATATCACGGCCAAGGTCGCCGGCGACGTGCTCAACGCTGGCGTGCTGTATGCGGGGCGCAACCAGAGCCTGGAGATCGGCGGCTTGCTCAGCAATACAGGCTCGCTGGCCGCGCTGGGCAATACGACGATCACGGCGGGCAGTCTGAGCGGCAACGGCCTGCTGGCAGCGGGCATGCGCGCCGATGGCAGCTTTGCCTCGGCTGGCGACCTGACGGTGAAAACGGCCGGCGCCTTGCAAGCTGGTGGCCAGAACATGGCGGCGGGCCAGTTGCAATTGACGGGCGCATCGGTCGACGTGACCGGCAGCCAGACCAGCGCGGCGAATATCGGCTTGACGGCCATGGCGGGCAATGTGACGACCAGCAAGGCCGTCGTGTCGACCAACGGCTTGCTCTCCATTACGGCCAATGCCGCCAATGGCCAGGCACTGGTGAACCAGGGCGGCAGCCTGAGCGCGGGGCAACTGGCCCTGCGCGTGGCTAACCTGGACAACGCCAAAGGCACCGTGATCCAGACGGGCACGGGCGACACCGTCATCGAAACGGGCAAGCTGGACAATACGGGCGGGCGCATCGCCGTCAACAGCGCCAACCTGCGCCTGCAGGCGGGCGACTTGACGAATATCGATGGCAAGATCGAACATGCGGGCAAGGGTGTGCTGGACATCCGCGCCACGAATCTGTATGGCCAACGTGGCCAGCTGACGGGCAATGGCGCGCTGCAGGCGGCGGCCAATTACATCGATCATCGCAACGCCAGCCTGCTGGCGCAGCAGGTGAACGTCTCCGCCGGCATCCTCGACAATCGCCAGGGACAGATCACGCAGTTGGGCACGAGCGCGGCAACCGTGCTGGCCAGCACGCGCCTGGACAATAGCGGCGGCAAGATCGAGGCAAATGGCAATGTGCGCGTGGAAACGGGCGCCTTGCTGAACGACCATGGCCGTATCGCGTCCGCGCAAGATGTCAGCGTGGCAGCGACGGGCAAGCTGGACAATACCAGCGGCGTGCTCATTGCCGGCCGCGATTTGACCGTGGCCGGCGGCAAGGTAGACAACACCTTGGGCCAGTTGCAGGCAGCGGGCGGCAATGCGCAATTGACTATGGACGAGCTGCTCAATGAGCAGGGCAGCATCGTTGCCAGCGGCAATCTGACGACGACGGTGGGCAGCGTGCGCAACAGCGGCAGCCTGTTTGCCGGCACAGAACAGGTACTGACCGTGACGGGGGCGCTGGAGAATGCCGGCGTGATCCTGGCCCAGGGCAACAACACGATCAGTGCCAAGAGTATCGATAGCGGCGCGGCCAGCCTGATCGGCGCGGGCGTGAAAGCCGACGGCAGCCTGCAGGCGAGCGGCAACCTGCAAGTCACGGCGCAGCAGGCATTGGGAGCGCATGGGCAAGTGCTGGCGGCAGGCAATGCCGTCGTGCGCGGTGGCAGCGTCGACCTTGGCGGCAGCCGCAGCAGCGCCGGCAATATCAGCCTCACGGCGACGACAGGCGATGTCAGCACTAGCGGCGCCGTGGTCACCACGCCGGGCGTCCTGACGATCACGGCCGGTGCGAATAGCCAGACCTGGAACAACCAGCGCGGCGATATCAGTGCCGGCCAGCTGAATGTTGGCGTGGGCAACCTGAACAACCAGCAAGGCAGCATCGTGCAGACGGGTGCCGGCAATACGGCCATCGAACTGACGGTGCCAGCGGGCGTGCTGGACAACACGGGTGGACGCATCGCCGTCAACAGCGCCAACTTGACCCTGAAGGCAGCCACGCTGACGAATACGGATGGCAAGATCGAACACGCGGGCAGCGGCACCTTGAGCCTGCAAACCACGCAGCTCAACGACTTGCGCGGACAAATCACGGGCAATGGCGCCCTGGTCGTCACAGCCAATGTCATCGACCACCGCAACGCCAGTACCATCGCGCAACAATTGAGCGTGACGGCCGCTACCCTGGACAATGGGGGAGGCAACCTGACGCAGCTGGGTAAAGGTGATACCAACATTCAATTGACGACCAGCCTGGATAACCGTGGCGGCACGATCGCCAGCAATGGCAACACGACGATTGTCGCCCCGAGCCTGAACAACCAGGGGGGCAAGCTGCAGGCGGCTGGCACGGCCAACCTGACGGTGACGGCAAGCAATGTGCTCGACAACCGCCATGGCGGCGCCATCGCCGGCGGCGGCAATGTCGTGCTGAGCGCAGGAAATCTGCTGAACCAGGGCGGCAGCGCCACGGCGGGCGGGCAGCTGACAGCGAACGTGGCGCAGGCATTGAGCAATGCGGGCGGCTTGCTGGCGGCCACAGACAATATGACCGTGAACGCAGCCAGCGTCGACAACAGCGCCGGCGGCAAGCTGGCCTCGGTACAGGGCCAGTTGCAAGTGATCTCCACGGGTGCGACCATCAACAATGGCGGCACCCTGCAAGCGGGTGGCGACATCATCCTGCGCAATGGCGGCCTGTGGAACGGGCAAGGCACCATTGCGGGCGCGAACGTCACGCTCGACACGCACGGCCAAGTCTTCAACAACACCCAGGGCACCTTGGCGGGCACGGGAAGCGTCAACTTGCAGACAGGCATCCTGGACAACGATGGCGGCTTGCTGCAGTCGGGCGGCGCCATGACCATCGATACGCACGGCAACGCCTTGCTCAACACCAATGCGGGCGCGTATGCGGTGCGCCATCCGGGCAGCGCTGGCGGCATCAGCAGCGGTGCCGGATTGACCCTGCAAACGGGCAGCTGGAACAATGCAGGCGGTTACCTGGGCGCTGCCGGCAACATCACGGGCAGCGTCGGCCAGCTGGATAACCGTGGCGGCCAGGTCGTCGGCAAGTCGGCGCTGGACCTGGCCCTGAGCGGCTTGCAGAACCAGGGCGGGCAAATCCAGGTGCTGGGCAATATCGGCTTGAACGCCGGTGGCGGCAGTATCAACAACCAGCAAGGCTTGATCCGCTCCGGCGCGGCCGTCACCGTGAGCGGCGGCGCGATCGACAATGCCAGCACCATGGGCGCCAACCAGGGCATCGAAGGCATCCATGTGACCCTGAACAGCGCCAATGTCAGCAATGTGCAGGGCGCGGTGCGCGCCGATGGCAACCTGGCGATCAACAGCGCAGGTATTATCAACAACACACTGGGCATGCTCAGCGCCGGCGGCGCGCTGGCGCTGCAGGACACCGGCCCCGGCCGTGGCCTGGCCATCACCAACACGGGCGGCACCATCATCGGCGGCCAGCGCACCGACATCCGCGCAGGCAGCCTGAGCGGCGACGGCAAGGTGCTGTCACAACAAGATATGGCGCTGGACCTGGCCGGCAACTTTACGCTGAACGCGGGCGCCGAGATTATGGCCAATGGCAATGCCGGTATCACTATCGGCGGATTGCTGACCAATGCTGGCAAGATCCAGGCGCGCAGCACCCTGACTCTGGGCGCCGCGAATTTTGAAAATACGCTCACGGGCGACATCAACGCGGGTACGACGCGCGTCAACGTCGGCGGAGTATTGAACAACCGTGGCGTGATCGATGGCATCAACACGGAACTGAACGTGGGGACGCTGAACAACATGGGCACGGGCCGCATCTATGGCGACCATCTGAGTATCGGTGGCGGCACCGTCAACAACGACGTGGAAGGCGGCGTGGCGGCCACCATCGCGGCGCGCGAGCGGCTCGATATCGGCGTCACGACACTCAATAACCGCGAACACGGCCTGATCTTCAGCGGCGGCGACCTGGCCATCGGCGGCTACCTGGACGGCAACCGCATCGCCACGGGCTGGGCTGGCTCGGTGACGAATGCCAGCGCGACGATCGAGGCGTTGGGAAATTTGGATTTGGCTGCGGGGCAGTTCCGGAACTTGAATGTGCCATTCCGTATCGAGAAGCTCGATAGCGGATCTGAAACAGTGGTTGAGTATTCTGTATTGGGGGCAGGGGACGCGGATAAGCGTTATCGTTCTGATGATCCCAATTTCTCCTTTAGCAACGGTTATCCCGTCATTAATGGGTTTGCGCAGAAAGAATATAAAAAATACGAAATTACTCGTACTTTCCGCAAAGATACTGTTGTTGCCTCCGATGCAGCAAAGCTGGTCGCGGGTGGTAATTTGACAATACATTCATATGATGCTCTTAATCAGCAAAGTCACGTTATTACGGGAGGCAAGCTAACAGTGCTAGGAACGACCCTCGTCAATCCGGTACTGGAGCTGGAAACCTACTTCCAAGAAACGGGAACGGTCACGAACTACCTGTATGTGCCTTCGGGGCCATCCGGCGGCTTTATCAACAAACCAGTCACGATGAGATACGAACCAGTTGAGAAGCGTTCCAAAGACCTTGTCAACCAGGTTTATGAAAGAAAGACCTATACTTTGCCCTCGGCAACTGGAGCAGGCGGAGTCAAGGTCGGCACCAGCGCTGCTGGGGGCGCAAGTGTCGACATGCTGCAGACCTCGGTAAGCAAGACCCCCGGCGAGATTGCTGGGGTGCATGCAGCCGGTGGGAACGGCGCGAAGACGGCGAGTGGAACCGGCCCGCTTGATGGTGCCAGCGGTATCGCTGGCGTAGGACCGGCCGGCCGCGTTGATGCAGTTATCGGGACAGCGCTTGTCGCTGCCAGCGGCAACGGCGTTAAAACATCGTCGCCTGGCGTCGGCGGCAATGGCGTTAAGGTTGGCGTTAATGGTCAAAGTGTCACTGCGGTTTCTGGCGGAACGGAACAGAGTGGCAGTGCTCGCCTTGGAAATGCGGGCAAGATGGCAGCGCACGATGGTGTGCAAGGCGGCGCCATCGATACCATTCATAGGGACGGTACTGCAAATGGAATCGATGCGGGGTTGCTGGCCACGGACTTGCAGGGACATTCTCAGTTAGTCGTCGGCGGTGATGGCGTATCAGACAGTAGCCGGCTTGGCGGAGCGGCTCAAACGGCATGGCATCAGGCCGTGCAGGGCGATGCGGTTGGCGCTGTCAATGGAACCGGCGCTGCGGGTAAGGTCGATGCGGGCTCGCTGGCTACCAACCTGCAAGGAGTTTCACGGACAGTGGGCGGTAGCGGAGGCTTGCAAGGCAGCGACCGTGCAGGGAATGCGGGCCAGGCTGTCAATCTTTGGGACGTGGCAAATGTGACTGTGGGGAATGCAAGCGGTCCAGGTGCCATGGCGCCAGCAGACATGGCAGCGCCAGGCAGCACGTCTGTCTCGCAGGCCATGGGCAAAGCGTCGCGCGTTACCAGTGCAGGTGGTGCATCGCAGGCCAAGATGAACGAGTTTGCTCAAGTGGCACTGAGTAATCCTGGTGGCCGTGCACAAGTTGTGCGTACGGCGTCGCCTTCAATGCAGTTGCCCAACGCCAGCCTGTTTCGCACCAGTCCAGCTCCTTCGTCGCGCTTTCTCGTTGAAACCGACCCCCGGTTTGCCAGCTACCGTGATTGGACAGGCTCGGACTACCTGACCAGCAAGGTTCAGTTGGACCCGGCAGTGACACAGAAGCGCTTGGGTGACGGCTTCTATGAGCAACGCCTGGTGCGGGAGCAGATTGCCGAGCTGACTGGCCAGCGGTTTGTCGGCGACTACAGCAATGATGATCAACAGTATCGGGGTCTGATGGATGCCGGGGCGGCGTATGCCAAGACGTGGGATATTCGGCCTGGCGTTGCATTGACCCCGGAGCAGATGGCAGCATTGACCAGCGACATCGTCTGGCTGGTGGAGCGGGAGGTGGCACTGGCCGACGGTAGCACGCAGAAGGTACTCGTGCCGCAAGTATATGTGCGTGTGCGGGAGGACGACCTTGATGGATCGGGCAGTTTACTTTCCGGTAAAGAAATTGATATCAGCCTGTCTGGTGACTTGATCAATGGCGGCACGATCGCCGGCCGCGAGCTTGTCAGGCTCAATGCGGAGAACGTCGAGAACCTGCAAGGCCGCATTCACGGTGATGCAGTTTCGGTGGCGGCTAAAAATGACCTGAATAACGTGACAGGCACGATTTCGGCAAATAGTACATTGTTGGTTTCCGCTGGCCGCGATATCAATATAAAGAGCACCACCGCAACGACATCCTCGCAATATAACTATACGAATTCATCAAGCACTGCAGTCGATCGTGTTGCAGGACTTTATGTCACCGGCGACGGGGCAAGTGGCGGTGGCACGCTGTTGGTCACTGCTGGACGAGATTTGACTATGGTTGCGGGGGTCATCGGAAATGCTGCCAGCGGTGGTGCAACGCTTGTTCAGACCGGTCGCGATATACAGCTCGGGACGCTTGCAGTGGGCAGCAGCGAAAATACGCTGTACGACACCGATAATTTTTTCAAGAAGAACAGCACTAATGAAGTAGGTAGCCAGATTGTGGGCGAAGGCCATATCACTGTTCAGGCGGGCAACAACTTGGTAGCCAAGGCCGCCAGTATCCAGGCCAGCGAGACCTTGACACTAACGGCGGGTCATGATGTTAGTCTGATCAACGGTGTATCGACGTCAAGTTACGATAATGCCGTCAAGCACGAATCGAGAGGTCTTCTTTATAGCGTCACCACGACGACGCGCGACACGCTAGAGTCAAGCGGAACTATAGGCACCAGTGTAGGCGGGAAGACGGTGGTGATAAAGGCTAATAATGATGTGCATGTGACGGGATCGGATGTGCTTGCCGATCAAACGGTCAGCATACTGGCTGGTAATAACTTGACTATTGATGCCGCTGTCAATACCAGCCGTGAGACGCATTATAGAAAAGTTGACGAAAACGGTCTTCTGGGAGGGGCGGGATTTGGCTTCACTTACGGTAAGCGCACGACCACTACAGACCAGGAGCGTGATGCGCAGACCCAGAGTGGTTTGGCAGTCAGTAAAGTGGGAGCGATCGGCGGCGACCTCGTATTGAGCGCAGGCAATGCGATCAAGATAAGTGGTAGCGAGGTGATGGCAGGCCAGGACATGAATTTGATCGGCCGTAGCGTAACGGTAGATCCGGGCAAGGACGATGTCAAAGGCAAGTTTGAGTCCAAGATGACGCAGGATGGCTTTACGGCGGCCTTGGGTGGAAGTGTGGTCAGTGCCTTCCAGACCCTGCAAACCATGAGTTCTGCGGCCAGTACGGCCAAGGATGGCCGCGTCACAGCCATGGCGGCGGCGACCACGGCCATGGCCGCCAAGGACGCTGCCAAGGACATGATGAAGGAAGGCGGTCCAAGCATCAGCATCAGCCTGACGGCGGGCCATTCGGAAAGCATCCAGACGCAAACGACGGCCAGCACCACGCATAGCGGCAGCGTATTGACAGGCAATAATATCAATATCACGGCCATGGGCGGCGGCAGGGATAGCAACATCAATATCCTGGGCAGCGACCTGAACGCGAAAAATGATATTCGCCTGCATGCCGATAACAACGTCAATCTGCTGGCCGCGCAGGACACGGAAAGCCAGCACAGCAAGAGTTCGAGCCTGAGTGCGTCGGCAGGCGTGGCGGCCAGTGTCAGCAGCAAGGGCATGTCTTTCGGCTTCACGGCCAGCGTCAGCGGCAGCAAGGGGCATGAGGACGGAGATGGCACGACGCAGCTCAACACGCATGTGAATGCGGGCGACAAGCTGGTGATCAGCAGTGGCGGCGATACCAACATCAAGGGCGCCGTAGCCAGCGCCAACCAGGTAATTGCCGACATCAAGGGCAACCTGAACCTGGAAAGCCTGCAGGACACGGCCAAGTTCGACAGCAAGAGCCAGAGTTTCTCCGCCAGCGGCACGGTCGGCTATGGCGCCAGTTTCAGCGCCAGCTATAGCCAGAGCAACATGCACAACGACTATGCCAGCGTGCAGGAGCAAAGCGGCATCAAGGCGGGCGACGGCGGCTTCCAGATCAAGGTGGGCGGCAATACGGACTTGAAGGGCGCCGTCATCAGTGCCACCGAGGCGGGTAAGCTTGACAGCAGCTTGGTCACGGCCACCTTGACGCATAGCGATATCGCGAATCATGCGATATCGAAGGGGAGCAGTGTGGGGGTGTCGGGTGGCATGTCCTTTGCTGGCACGGGAACACGAAATGAGAACCTGACGGATGTCGCTGGCAAAAAAGATGCTACGACAGTGGGCCTGCCAGCTATCGTTTCCCTCAGTGAAAATTCCACCAGCACGACCCGCAGCGGCATCAGCGGCGGCACAATCGTCATCACAGATGATGCGGCTCAGCGCGCGGCGACGGGCAAGGGAGCGGATGAAGCTATCGCCGATCTGAACCGCGATGTGACGACTGGAGTGGATTCCAGCGGTAAGATTGGCAATAATTTTGACAAGGCTGCGCTGCAGGCGTCAATGGATGTGACGGCGGCGTTTGCGGCAGCGGCGGCAAAGGAGGTAGGAGACTATGCCTCCGCTAAGCTGAAAGAGGCGGCACTGTTAGAGCGTAAATCGGGTGAGCTTAGTCAATCTGATCCTGAGAGAAGCAAAGAGTTAAAGCGTCAAAGTGACGAGATCAGGAATAACTGGAAAGAGGATGGGCTAGCGCGAGTGGCCTTGCATGCAGCGGTTGGTGGGCTTGCCGGCGGTACCGACGGTGCTTTGGGCGCAGGTGCCGCGGCGTTGTCGACGGATACTATTGCCAAGCAACTTAAGGAATTGGACATGCCGGAAACGCTGCGTAGTGCGCTGACATTGGCAGCGGGTGCAGCGGTGGGGGGCGCAGCTGGCGGTGCGACGGGAGCGGCTAGTGCAGCGAATGAAGTGGCGAATAATTACCTTAAACATGAAGAAATATTAAAACTAGAAAAGAAAAATTCTGAGTGTATGGCAGGAAAAGCTTCTTCGTGTACTGAACGAGATGAGTTGCAAGCAGAGAGTGAGCAGCGAGACCGTATCCTGGATGACTGTCGAGGAAATGCAAGTGCCTATTGCAATGGAAAAAGGCAGGAGGTACGTTTTGCATACTCAGAAATCATTCGAAAATCTGATGATGTATTTGGAACGTTTGGCGTGCCGAGACTTACGTATTCTATTGAGGCAGGAAATACTCAAAATCAGGCTAATTCGACATTCGGACGATTGGACTTGTTGAGGGCAAGAAATTCTGGATTCGCTGATAATATTCTGGATGGTGCTATATATTCGTTTAAAACTTTTCTTACGACACTCAATGCCTTAACTTTTGATGTTGATGCTCAAAAGAGGGTTATGGATTCAGCATCTGGAATTTTTGAGGCGGCAACCAATCCAGAGAAAACGTTCTCAGAATTGGGGAAATCCATTCGGGCACGAAATAATGAACTTGCATTGGCTTATGAACGGGGGGATGTCGAGACAATTGGAAGAATTGGAGGCGGGAAGGCAGGTGATTTTGTCGGGCTCTTCGTTGGATCGGTAGGGAAGGCAGGTAAGGTAGAGAAGGCACTTGATGATACGTTGAAATCGGCTGGAAAATATGAGCAGACTCTACTGCGAAATGCAGATGGTTTTTTGGAGACAGAGGTTAGAGTTACGCCGTTAGATGCCCAGAAAAAACTTAATACCAAGGATGTTTTGGGGAATGGTGGGTTTAAGCCAACCGAGGCAGCGATGGCTGCCCAGTTAGAGTCTGTGTTGGGTACAATGGATCGCTATCCGGTTCCAGCAGGGGGAAGGGGAGGAAAGTCTCCAGATTTTGTCATTTTAGATGGTCCTAATGCAGGAAAAACTGTTGATGCAATGTATACGACTGACAGGTTGACGGCCAAGGAGATCGATGGCCTGAATAAGTTTTATGAAAAATCTTTTAAATCAGGTAGTGCGCAAATTGGAATTATGGAACATTTGTCGAAGGCGGATTTTGTTCCTATTGATTTTAGAATTTTGAATTCTGAAAATCAAAAGATATTTATGGATTACGCTAAGACTTTACCTATTGATTCGCGTAAAAAAATTATTATAGTGAGGTGATTTATGGGTGTTATTATTGTTGGTTTTGTTGACCCGGAGAAGCCGGTGTCGGTAGAGAATTTATCTTGGGCTAGTATAAATGATTCTATCTGGAGTGTTTTTGGTGATATTTTTGATGAGGTTTTGATTTTCAATAATCGGATATTGTCTAACGTGAAGAGTGAAGAGTTTATTTATCAGGAGGCTTATTCATTTCAGATGCTTGATCGGGATGACTTTATTTTGTTGGTCGAAATTATGCGTGATTATTTTTCCAAGCTTGAGGGCGGGGGAGGTGCTAGAGAAATAGCGGCGGAAATATGGGTGAGTGATATTGAACCTTTGATTGTTAAGGATTTTAGATATATGGAATGAAAACATAATGGTTTAATTCGGGTTGTTACTAATATCTGAGTAATTTTATATAGTGACTGTCTAGCTAGGGAGTCTAGGGCCAGATACCGTCTTGAATGGAAAGTCCTTTTTCAAAATAATGCGCATCAAAGGGCTTGTCAGTATGGATCACGCTTTAGATCAGATGTGTTAGTTTGTGCGTGAGCGCGCCAATCACGGCTTTTTTCCCATGTCCGTTGGGCAGGATCGTGGAGCCGGGGTCATGTGGGGCCGGGGTCAGGTCCGCTATTTGTACACGATCTCAGCCTTGACCGTATCGATTTGCAGCAAGTTGCGCCTTATTAAATGCCGATACGGCTCGACTGACTGTCTTGCTCGAGACGTGAAAAGCGGCGGCGATATGGGACATGGTAAAAGCGGTAGACAGATACGCGCGTGCCATTGCCTCGTCTCTGTCTGCATAGCGGGCCTGATATTGCGCGAGTGACAGTGTGACTGCGCGGCGCTGCTGCCTTGGCGTATCTTTGAATGCATTGGAACGCTGCGATTGCTGATGTGCCGAAACGAAGGTGTCATCGCCCAGTAGCACTTGGTGGCAGGTATGGGCGAGCGGACTAGTTTCGCCCATCCCGGCCGCGACAAACCGAGCATAGTTGGCGACCGCCTCGTCGCGCGTGGCGCCAAATTGGCTCAAGAGCCAGTCACGCGCCAACCAGCATGGAGGCACTGCTTCGTCCAAAACGTAGTGATGGCTGCTCCAGTGCCAGTCGTCGGGTGATGCCACCATGTGCGCCCGGACTGGATTCAAGACGCTGTAGCGGGCCAATTCCAACAGATACTTTTCTTGCTGCACCAAGATGGCTTGATAGCGGCCTTGCAATACGTGCCCGACAAGCTTGTGGCGCCGATTGAAATGCTGGGTATAAACGCCATTCAGTTGGCGCATGCCCTGCGACAGATTCGCTTCCGCCGTTTCAACGAGTAGATGATAATGATTGCTCATCTGGCAGAAACTGTGCACGACAAAATGGTGCCGTTCACACACATGTTCTAATACTTCTTGCCAAACAAAGCGATCAGTATCGTCCCGATAAATTGCGCCACGCCGGTCACCGCGCGAAGTAACGTGGTAGAGGGCACCGGCGAACTCAAGTCTTAGTGGTCGCGTCATGCGGTAGACGATACCTGAGCTATGTGCATTGGCGCTGAGATTGCGCAGAGGTTTGGACATTGGCATGGCTGAGGTCGTGTCTGAATACTGGACCTGACCCCATCCCCCGACCCCATCCCCCGTGTGGAGCAAACTCTTTTGGGGGCGGTGGCGTCACCAGGCGACGTGGGGGAGTATGACTATTCGCCAGACAATGCTCAGCCGAATGTTTTCCTGGGGACCAAGGTCATTGATAAGGGGACGCAGGGCGTCGGCGAGGTGGTCACCAAAATTGGGAAGTTGATCGATAGCAATATCGGTGCAAAGTATACCCTTGAAGCGCTTGATTTTGCGTCTGGGGCGATCATTTATGGCGTCAATAAAATACCAGCAGTGGAGAAATTGAAAAATCAAGCTGCGGATCTGGTTAGCTCTTTCTTCGGTGAAGGTTTCAAAGACGCGGGATATGGCCAGTCGGGGATTGATAACGGTGCAGTTGGTGGTACGTCGATTTCGATGGTTGGGCTGGGCGGATTTGCTGGCATGATAAAAAATGCCGGGAAGATAGCCAAAGTTTTCCCCAATACCCATGTAAATCTGAAAGATGGGGCCCCAGATGTCCCGGCGCCACATAAGGGGGCAGCGAAAAGCCACATGAAAATAAAGTAGTCAATGAAAAGGCTGGGAATCCGAATGCAAATAATTCGGAAAATCCCAATAAGAATTTGGAGATTGATGCCAGGCCGGTCAAGGATATAGAATCAGGAAAAAAAGGTGAGTGGAACAAGGAGTTGAATAAGCCTCAGCCAAATACCGTTTATGTGGTGGATTCAAATCATACCTATCGTACGGATGAATTTTCACGCGTTGTCCATGTCGAGGGTGAACTTACCCTGAACAAACATGATAGGAATGGATATCAGCAGTGCAAGGCAGGCAAGTGTGGCGTTGCTGGTGATGAAGGCGGGCATCTGATTGGCGCACAATTCGATGGCGCAGGGGAGAAAATTAACCTTGTGCCAATGAACTCGAGTTTGAATCAAGGTCAATGGAAAGCCATGGAGCAGACATGGGCTGTTGCGTTAAAAGACGGAAAGAAAGTAAGTGTTGATATTCGGCCTACGTATGTGGGTGCTGACGCTAGACTCACCTCGTTTATGGTAGAATATAAGGTGGATAATGTGAGGTGTAAAGTTATTTTTAATAATAAGGCTTAAGGATAAAAAATGGAATCGAAAGATATTGAAATATCTAAAGAAGTTGGAAAATATTTATATAATATCGCTCCGGAAGATGCAAAAATAATTTTGATGATTGCAGTCCTTTCTCCTGAAGGTGATGTTGGTCGATTTGAGTTTTATTCAAATAACGGAGTCGCCGAAAGCAATTTCTCCATCAGTGATTTGGAGAATCAGAAACTTCTTGATTTGGTTGGTGAACATCAGCAATTCATGGTCAGCAATAATCAGCCTGCATGGACACGTTGCGAATTTACGGTAAATGTTGATGCCGGTAAATTCTCTATGGATCTGGGTTATGAGGGGGATTTATTTAAAGAAGGTTCGTTGCGATAATCGATAGGTGATTTTTCATCGGTATGGTGAGGTTTCGTCGAAATGGCGAAGCCTCATTCCGTCCGTGAAATTGTTACTGATCCTGGGTACCGCAACACCGGGGCACCTCAAGCCGCCGTACTCAGGAGCGGGTTCCGATCCGCCATTTGGATACGATCTCAGCCTTGGCCGTTGCGATCTGCAGCAAGGTGCCCTTTATTAAATGCTGATACGGCTCGACTGACTGTCTAGCTCGAGACGTGAAAAGCGGCGGTAATGTGGGGCATGGTAAAGCGGTAGATAGATAAGTGCGTCCCATTGTTTCGACTTTGTCGCTATAGCGGGCGTGATATTACGCGAGTGACGGTGTGACAGCGTGGCGCTGAAGATCGGCGTATCCTTAAATTTATCGGAGCGCTTCGATTGCTGCTGTGCTGAAATGAATGCGTTCTCGCCCAGAAGAATCGGATGACAGGTGCGAGCAAGCGGACTGGTGTCTCCTATCCCGACCGCGACAAACCGGCAGTAGCGGATTTTGTAGGTGAGGGTATTTTTTGAGGGTATCGGTAACTGAATAGTTTGGAAATCACCGAAAAATCAACCGCTTAGCCACCTCGTTGACCATCGAGTGGGAATAATTTCCCGTCCGGCACCAAACGTGGCGCCGGGCTAAGAAGCAACCAAGCTCCTGATATTTTTTTCAGAGGCTTTTTTGTCCGGCATGTCCTGCGGTAAAGTGGCGGGCATTGGACCGCATCAGGCAGCTTCGTCCCGTCTGCATCAGTTGCCGGACGATTTCGGCCGGTACAGCAAACGAGATAGCGTAAAATTAACTCCCAGGGCGGCAATGGAACCTGCCGCTACCGCGGCCCATGGCTGCGCCCGTGCGTACGCCACTGTGGTGATGCACAGGGCATATATCGCGTAGTTGACCAGTGCGCCCAACGCCATCAGGCAGATATAATGCAGCCATTCGGCGGGGCTGGCTAGGCTGGCGGTGCGGAAGGTGTAGTGCCGGTTGCAAAACCAGGTGAAACTGGCGGCCGCCAGGAACGAGAAAATGCGCGCCTTGTATGGATTAGTGGCAACCGTCTGCAGCAATAATTGCAGCACGCCCGCATCGATGACGAAGCCCAGCGCACCGATCAGGCAAAAGCGGACGAATTGGCTCATCGCGGGCGTTGTGGTGGGGCGATTTGCAGGTAGATCAGACGTTTGATTTCCTGGCGGCCACGGGTGACGGTATCGAGTATGAGTCCACAGGCGACCGATAGCGCTGCCGTGATACCCATGCCCGTTACCAGCACGGCGGTTGGGAAGCGCGGCACCAGGCCCGTTTCCGCGTAGGTGACGAACAAGGGTATGGCCAGCATGGTCGCCAGTACTGCCAACAGCGCGGCGATGCCGCCAAAGAATGCCAGTGGGCGCTCTATACGGAACAGCTTGACGATCATCAGCAGGATGCGCACGCCGTCGCGATAGGTGTTCAATTTGCTGTGCGAGCCAAGGGGGCGCGATTTGTACGCGGAGGCGATCTCATCTACCGACATGCGCAGTTCAAGCGCGTGCACCGTCAGTTCGGTCTCGATTTCAAAACCGTTGGCGAGGGCAGGGAAGGACTTCACGTAGCGCCGTGAAAACACGCGGTAGCCGGACAGGATGTCGCTGAAGGAACGGCCAAACAGGCGCGCCACGCACTCGGTCAGCAGCCAGTTGCCGAGCCGGTGTCCGGCCCGGTACGCCGCAGTTTCTTTGGTGATGCGGCGCGCCACCACCATGTCGAGCTGATTGGCGAACAGGCTGTGCAGCATTGCCGGTGCGCTCGCGGCCGCGTAGGTGTCGTCGCCGTCGACCAGTACGTAGGCGTCCGCTTCGATGTCGGCAAACATGCGCCGCACCACGTTGCCCTTGCCTTGCAGGGGCACGCTATACACCACCGCACCATTTTCCCTGGCAATTTCGCTGGTGCGGTCGCTGGAGTTATTGTCGAAAACATACACGGTAGCGCTGGGGAGGGCCGCAACAAAATCACGGACCACGGCACCGATGGCGACTTCTTCGTTGTAACAGGGAATGAGTACTGCGATTTGCTGCTGGTGGATCATTAAGTTGTTCCTGTGGGGGATAGCCATGGGGCGAAAGCGTACCGAGGGAAGCCGGCCAGTGTGCGAGGGCATCGTGCACCGAGCTTGACGCGATGATACGCATCATCAATAATTATAGTTGATAATTTTAGTGTATTGGTGAGCATACGATGACCCATCTAGTTGTGGCACATTCATGATGGACAAAATCGGCTATGCCGCCCTGCATTACCTGACGCTGCTGGCCTTCCTGTTCTCAAGCTGGGGTTATGGCCATTTCCTGCTGCGGCGTTTCACGCGACCGTCATCGCCATCGATACCGGCCTCCGAATCAACCGTTTCTGATGCCCCCTTCCTGCACGCGTACAGCGCTATGATCGGCATCGGCATTTCGATCTGCTTCTTGCAATGGCTGGCAATTGCCGGTCAATTTCGCCAAGTGCCAGCGCTCGGCATCGTACTGACTGGCGCGTTGATGGGTGCCGTGCAGCTAAGTGCGCTACGCCCATTGGCCTGGCCGTCATGGGGCAAGCGCTGGCGCGACGCCAGTTGGCCCTTGCGTGGCGCCGGACTGATCATCGCATTGCTGCTGTTGCCCACGCTGATCGCCCCCCTGTGCCCGCCACTGGAGTGGGACGAAGTGATGTATCACTTGCCGCATGCCCAGCAGTGGGTACTCAACGGCAAACTCACGGTCAACGCGTGGCTGCGCTATCCATGGTTTCCCTACAATATCGATGTGCTGTATGCCGGCGGCATGCTGATGCAGGACGACGTGATACCACACATGCTCAACGCGCTGATGGGCTGGCTGACCACCTTCCTGGTGTACCAGACCGGCAAGCGTCATGGTGGCGCCGGACTGGCTTGCCTGGCAACCATCATTTTCCTGTTACTGACGCGCTGGGACTATGACAGCGCGATGATCGACCTCGGCGTGACAGCCTTCATGTTTGCCGGCTGCCTAGGCTTTGTGCGCTGGATGGAACAGCAGCGGCAACTTGGCTGGCTGGCCAGCGCGGCATTTCTGTTCGGCGTCGCAGTGGGCGCAAAATATCAGTCGCTGATGGTGCTGCTGCCGCTGGCCGTGGCCTTGCTGTTGCGGACCCGCAAGCCCGGGGCCTGGATGGTTGTCAGCATCAGCCTGCTGCTACCTTGCATTTACTGGTACGTCCGCAATTATCTGATGACGGGCGATCCGTTCGCGCCTGTCGGCGGCAAATTGTTCGGCTTCACGGACTGGAACCCGGGGGATTATGCCGGACAATTCAACGACCTCAAGATGCATGCGAACTGGCCGCACTTCGTGCTCTGGTCAGCCTTGCTCGCGCCCCTGATTCCCGGCCTGCGGCAATTGCCTGCGGCGCGCGCGGCAATGATGCTGAGCGCATATGCGATGGTGGTCTGGTATCTGACATCGCATTATGCGCGCTATCTGATGTCGTATTTCCCGATCCTTGCATTGCTCGCGGCGGCCGTGTGGCGCTGGCTGTTCATGGCCGGACTTGAGAAGATCGGCGGGCTGGCAAGATCGCCGGCACCTGCGCGCATCGCTAATATTCAGCGCCGCGCGGCTGCGACCCTGGCGGTGTTGACGCTGCTGGTGTTGCTGCCGAATGTCGCCAACAAATGGGCGGGCAACTGGGCTCTGATCGCACCGACCCCTGCGTCGCGCGAGGCGATCCTGGAGCGCAAGATCACCGGCTATCCTGTGCTGGCGTATTTGCGCCAGCATCCGATGCTGAAAACTTACCAGTTCGGTCTGGAAGATGCGCTGTACTACGCGCCACTGCAGACGTCGGGTGACCATTTCGGGCCGGGCCGCTACCGCGATTTCGCCACGCTGGCACCCGCGGCCTTGGCGGCAGCTTTGCGCGAGCGCGGCAACGACAGCATGCTGGTGCATGTCACGCGCTGGCCGGGCATTACCACCCAGGCGGGCTTCGGCCAGTCGTTTGCGCTGGTGTATCAGGACGGGCCGGTGGCGCTGTATCGAATTTTATAGGTCTTCAAAGCCTTAGCCTGGCGCTTGATTGTCCAGTTCTTTCTTTGCGGTGCACGCGGTGCGCAAGTCAGGGCTGGGACTAACAGGCCGGCGCAGGGCCAGGCCATGTGGCATCCATGAGCATACGGATTACGCTTCGCTTTTGCCTTCCAACCTTTCAATGAGCGCCTTGCGGCAGGCCATCTTCGCCTGGCCGCCGCGCGAATCGCGAGCGCGCATTCTGCACGGCCAGCCGCTGATCGAGCGCACGGCCACCACCCTGATGCACGTGGATGCGCTGCTGCTGTGCCTCGCAACAGTGCGCGGAGTTGGCTACCAGTGTCGGATCCGGAAGACGCTTCCGGCGTGTGTGTGGTGGTGGCGCCCGTGTCCGATATCGACGGCTTTCCCATCGCTGGCCTCGGCGTGGCCGCATCCGTCTGGCAGACCAGCTTTCAGCAGTTCGAGATAACACCGTCGCCACCGCGCAGCAGGCCACGTTGACCCCGGATGAGGCGCTGCAGGCAACGGGGGGGGCTATGCCTACATTGTGGCCCAGTAATTGCAGCATGAGTACGGTCGCACACGAGGATGTGGCCATCATCGTGGGGATGGTGGCGGCTGCACATCGTTTTCACGGCATGGCTGACGGCCCGTTCGCGCAGCCGCACGGCCAGTGGACGCTTTGGCCAAGGCCAGGCGTGGAGCGATAAGAGCCGCGGGCGTTCCCTATGCGCTGTCGGTGATGCACTATTGATGCAGGCGCGCGACGGCATGCAGGACCTGATGCTGGCCATGCTCTGGCGCAAGAAAATAGCTGAGCCAGGAATGTCGCTACATTGACTACCCGCCAAAGCCCGGGCATTGCAGGTTTTTAAATGCCTGCGGCGCCTCTTGGAAGTCGCCGGCACTTTTAATGCGCTGCAGAATTTCAAACAGAGCAAGGGTATGGACGCATCCGCTTCTGAAATACATATTGGCGCATTGTTGCAAGATTGAACAGCGAACCGGAGGACGAAGCGTGGAATCGAAAGACATTGAAATATGCAAGGAACTTGCCCTGTATTGGTACAGTATCGCGCCAGGCAAGGCCAAGATCATTTTGCTGATCGTGGCACTTTCGCCGGTAGGGGATGTCGGTCAGCAGGAATCGTATTTACACGACGTTGTCAAGGAAGAGCAATTTTTTACGAGGGATGAGGAGATGATGAATATGTATAAATTGCTGAGCTCGCATCAGCCGTTGATGGTCAGCCAGAGTCAACCCGCGCGGAAGCGCTGCGATTTCACGGTCGCAGTTGCAACTGGAAAATTCTCCATGCAATTGGGGTATTTGGACAATATGTTCAGCGGGGAATCGTTGCGCGCATGACATGAACAAGTTGCAGACATAATCAGTTTATAGGAGGCTATGGCATGCTCGCACTTGCACTGTGGTGCGGCGGCATGCACCGCCGCGCAGTAAGACCGATCAGGGCCATGCCACGGCAATAATGCCAGGTTGCCAGCGGGGCGCGAAGCCTAAGCCGTCTGCCCCAAGCTGATCAGCCGGGCCAAGGTTTCCTGCGCATTCATGCTCTTGGCCAGCTTGACGGCGGTCATGCCCCGGCTGTCCACGGTATCGATGCGGGCGCCGTGTTGCAGCAGCAGGTCGAGGATGGCGAGGCGGTTGAACATGGCGGCCATCATCAACGGTGTCTTGCCATCCGGGCTGGCGCCTTCCACATTCGCGCCGTGCTTGAGCAGCAGTTCGGCGATTTCCAGGTAGCCCTTGTAGGCCACGCCGGCCAGCGGCGTCTGGCCCTGGTCGTTGGGGACGTTGGCGTCGGCGCCCGCTGCGAGCAGCAGGCGTGACGTTTCCAAGTGGCCATGGTAGCTGGCCAGCATGATCAGGCTGTCGCCTTTTTCGTTGCGGAAGTTGACCGGCACGCCTTGGGCAAGCATGGCGCCCAGTTGCTGCGTATCGCCTTCGCGCACGAGGGCAAACAGGCCCTGGATGAATTCCAGGGTTTCGGCATCCATCGTTGGCGGGAGTTTTCGTGGATCGGTGTTCATCGTGTTCTTTCTGCGAAGGTTAAGTGGATATTGAAGTAGTGGTCGGGAAGTGTCAATTGTACGAGTCCGGCTTCTCACTTGAGGTAAATGCAACAAGGTGCCTCGCTTGTAAATTTCCATTATTAATCTATATTGGAAAATGATGTGATTTTTATATCATGTCAGTTATTCCGATTCGGAATTGAATACTTCCAGAAAATCCAAAGGGGGGACGAGTCATGAGTGCAATGTTAGAAAAGAAATCCATCGATACGCCGGACGAAGTGCGCCCATTCAAGGACGGGGCAGGCCGGATGGCTGTCTTTACGCTAGGCGAGCAGACCATGGGGCGCGGCGAATTTGAGCCTGGCTGGCGCTGGAGCCTGCATGTCAAACCGATTGCGGGAACCGATTCGTGCCAGGCGGCGCATACCGGCATGGTCCTCGAGGGGCGGATGGTGGTACGGATGAATGATGGCGCCGAAATGGAGTATGGACCGGGTGACGTCTTCTATATGCCACCGGGACATGATGCCTGGGTGGTTGGAAACCAGCGTTGTGTCCTGTTCGATGTCACCGGTGTCGCAAGATATGCCAAACCGCAATAAGGGCGGCAACTGAAGACAGCCGCTCACGCGCCCGCCGCCAGCGCCTTTTGCCGCGATGCCAATGCGGCGCCGATGAAGAGGGCGATGGCCGAGGCGATCAAGCCCCGTTCCAGTCCGGCGGGGCCGTCGGCGATCCAGCCGACGACGATGGGGCCGACGATCTGGCCCAGCGCGAACACCGTCGTATAGGCGCTGATGCCGGCCGTCCAGGATTGCTGCGGCAAATTATGCCGCACCAGGGCCGTGGTCGAGGCCACCACCGACAGGAACACGGCGCCGAAGACCAGGCCGGAGATGAACACGACGGGCACAAAGCTCGTCAGTGCGGGCAGGATGGTCACCGCGCCCAGCACGCCATTCAATATCGCCAGCGATTCGCCGCCCTTGTAGCGGTCGAGCATGCGCGCCCAGATGCGGGACGACGCCACCACCGCCAGTCCCAGCAAGGTGTAGAACACGGTGATGAGCGTGGGCGTCATGCCTTGCTGCTTGAGCAGGGCGATGACGAAGGTCATGTAGCCGATGTAGCCGACGCCAAACATGAAGTAGCCGGCCAGGCTGGGTGAAAAGTCGCGCCAGGCGAAGCGCCGCGGCGTGTCGACGGCGCGCGGCGCTTCGCCGATCGCCTTCGCCGGCACGGCCATGATGGCGGTGGCGGCCAGGCAGGCGATGCCGAGCGCCAGCCATGGCCATTGCCAGGCATGTGCGGCGCCGTGGTCTTGCGCGGCGGCCAATGCTGCCGGCACCAGCAGGGCCGACAGCGCGATGCCGAAGCCCGTGCCGCCGTAATACAGGCCGATGTAGAAGCCGGCGCGCTGGCTGTGCATGGAACCGAGCCGCGCCGCCAGCACGCCGCCGGCGATGAAAATGAAGGCGCTGGCCACGCCCGCGCATACGCGCTGCAGGAACAGGGTAGCCGTACCGCTGACCAGGCCCGACATCAGCATGAAGATGCTGGCCAACACGGAACCGGCGATCAGCAGGCGCCACACGCCCAGGCGGCGCATCAGCGCCGGCGTGGCCAGGGCGCCGAGAAAATAGCCGAGCGCATTGAATGTGTTCATGGCCCCGGCCAGCAGGTAGGACCAGCCCAGGTCGTCACGCATGGGCGGCAGCAGCAAGCCATAGGAAAAGCGCGACAGGCCCAGGGCGATGGCGGCGCCCAGCGACAGCGCCAGCGCGGTGAACAGCGGATGGGACGGGGAGTGATCGTGTGTCGGCATGGCCTGAGACCCATCCTGGTTGGGGAAAGCGTACGGTGGCAGTGGCGCTGGCGGCACGCTTTTTTGCTACCAAGTTAATGAATTGGGCGTGGGAAGTCAAGCCGGGCCGCACTTGTATGTGGCAGGCAACAATGCAATCTTTATCATCGTTACTTTTGGAGAGAATTGTGAGACATGCAATCCCATATAATTGCAATTAGGAAATTAACTTGCCAAAATTCAATTTTGCGGGTTGCTCCTGATCCTCCATATCTTAAGGGCACTATGAACAAGAATAAACCTGGCGCGTTGTTGATTGCAGCGCTGATTGGTGCGGCGTTGGCTGGCTGCGCTTCCGAATCGTCGCAAGCCGTGGCTGTTCCCACAGTCGCCAGCGCGGCCCGACCTTACGTTGGCCCACGTACCCTGATCGCTGTCGGCAAGTTCGACAACCGTTCCAGCTTCATGCGCGGCATCTTTTCCGATGGCGTCGATCGCCTGGGCAGCCAGTCGAAAACGATCCTGATTGCGCACCTGCAGACGTCCAACCGTTTCAACGTCCTCGACCGCGACAACATGGCCGAGCTCAAGCAGGAAGCCGACTTCAAGAAACAAGGCCAGAACATCAAGGGCGCGGACTTCGTCGTCACGGGCGACGTGACCGAATTCGGCCGCAAGGAAGTGGGCGACAAGCAATTGTTCGGCATCATGGGCCGCGGCAAGACGCAAGTGGCGTATGCCAAGGTCACCTTGAACCTTGTCAACATCGCTACGTCTGAAGTCGTGTTTTCGGCCGGCGGCGCCGGCGAATACAGCCTGTCGAACCGTGAAGTGCTGGGTTTTGGCGGCACCGCCAGCTATGACGCCACCCTCAACGGCAAAGTCCTGGACCTGGCCATGCGCGAAGCTGTCGAGCGCCTGGTGGCCGGCGTCGAAGCGGGCGCATTGCGCAAACAATAAGGTATCCCATGAAAACAATGATGAACAAGGGCGCAGCCCTGCTGGCCCTGCTCGCCTGTGCCGCCCTGACCGGTTGCGCCACGCAATCGAAGACCCTGTACCAATGGGAAGGCTACCAGCCGCAAGTGTACGAATACCTGAAGGGCGAAAGTCCGGAGCAGCAGATGGCCGCCATGGAAAAAGACTTGCAAGTGATCGCTGCGAAAGGCAATCATGCGCCGCCGGGCTTCCATGCCCACCTGGGCATGCTGTACTCGATCGCCGGCAAGCCGGAGCAGGTTGCCGCGCAATTCGAAGACGAGAAAAAACTTTTCCCGGAATCGACGCCGTACATGGACTTCCTGTTGGGTAAATTGAAAAAAGGCGAGAAATTATGATGTCGCGCATGTTGAAAATGGCCCTGTGCCTGGGCCCCGCCATCTTCATGGTGGGCTGTGCCACCAAGCAGGCCGCGTATGACTATACGGCCTTCAAGGCGGCCAAGCCCCGCTCGATCGTGGTCTTGCCACCGTTGAACAACTCGCCGGAAGTCAATGCCGGCAACAGCGTCTACGCGCAAGTGACGTATCCGCTGGCCGAAGCGGGCTACTACGTGCTGCCGGTGGCCGTGGTCGGTGAAACCTTCAAGCAGAACGGCTTGACGAACGCCGCCGATATCCACGGCGTCGATGCGAAAAAGCTCAATGAGATCTTTGGCGCCGATGCGGGCCTGTACGTGACGATCTCCAAGTACGGCACGACGTACGCCGTGATCGACAGCGTGACGGTGGTGTCGGTCGATGCCAAGCTGGTCGATCTGAAAACGGGCGCCTTGCTGTGGCAGGGCGCCGCCAGCGCATCTAGCAATGAAGGCAACAATAACAGCGGTGGCGGCCTGATCGGCGCCCTGGTGACGGCGGCGGTCAAGCAGATCATCAACACCAGCACCGATGCCAGCCATCCTATCGCCGGCACGGCGAATGCGCGGCTGCTGTCGGCCGGCGTGCCGAACGGCCTGCTGTACGGTCCTCGTTCGGAACGCTACCTGGCGCAGTAAGCGTCCTGCCGCACCCGCACAGGCCCTGCATCCGCCAGGGCCTGTCGCACGCCTGCCAGGCCCGTGTCGAAAGGCATGCCTGGCAGCGCCGAACCGTTCGTCCACGATCATCACATCCCGACCGGCCTGCGCGATGCGCACCCCGACATGACGCAGCCCGCAGTCCGCGGGGCCTGTGAGACTTCGACTGGCCCCAGCCCACTTTCCCCAGCCACGTTAAGATAACGGTATTTTCAAGACTGCGAGAGGCCCAGGTGCGCGTGTTGCTGGTGGAAGACGATCCGATGATCGGGGAAAGCCTGGTCGAGGGCTTGCGCGGCGAGTGCTATGCCGTGGACTGGGTGCGCGACGGCCACGATGCGGAGCTGGCGCTGGCCGGTTTCGCCTACGATTTGATGCTGCTGGACCTGGGCTTGCCCGGCAAGCAGGGCATGGATGTGCTGCGCGCCATGCGTGCGCGGGGCGCCGAGTTGCCCGTGCTGATCATCACGGCGCGCGACGGCACGCCGGCCCGCGTGGAAGGGCTCGACAGCGGCGCCGACGATTACCTGGTCAAGCCGTTCGACCTCGACGAGTTGCTGGCGCGCATACGTGCGCTGCTGCGGCGCCGGGTCAGCCGTTCGCGCTCCGTCATCGAGCATGGCGCGCTGATCCTCGATTTGGCCAGCCACGACGTGACGTTCGAGGGGGAACTGATCAAATTGCCGCCGCGCGAGTTTTCCGTGCTGCGCGCCTTGCTCGACCATCCGGGCAAGGTGGTGTCGAAGCGCCAGCTGAGCGAAAAACTGTATGGATGGGATTGCGAAGTGGAAAGCAATACCGTCGACGTGTACGTGTACCAGCTGCGCAAGAAATTCGGCGCGGACTGCATTCAGACCGTGCGCGGCGTGGGCTACAAGATGCGGGTGGCGGCATGCTGACCATCCGCCGCCAGTTGCTGCTCGGTTTGCTGGCCGCCACCTTGCTGTGCGTGCTCGGCGCCGGCATTTCGCTATTCCGCTCGCTGCTGGAAGAAACCAATGAACTGGCCGACTTGCAATTGCGCCAGCTGGCCGTGGCCTTGCCAGACGAGTTCGAGCCGCAGGCGGGCCTGGTCGCCGCGCAAGACCCGGAAGAAGCGTTCGTGCTGCAGGCGTGGGACGAGAACGGCCAGCCATTGCCCGTGCTGCAGGGCCAGCCGGCATTGCCGCGCTATGCGCTGGCCGGCTTTGCCGATGTCGCGCTGCACGGCGAGGACTGGCGCCTGTACGGCGAAACGCGGCGCGGCCGCTACGTGCAGGTGGCGCAGGCGCAGGCCGTGCGCGACCAGCTGGCCTGGCAGATGACCATGCGCGCCGGCGCACCGCTGCTGGTGTTCGCGCTGATCCTGGCGCTGCTGATCGTCGTCGTCGTGGGGCGCGCGCTGGCGCCGCTGCACCGGCTGGCCGAATCCGTGGCGGGACGTTCGCCGGATACATTGACGCCGCTGGCGGCCGACGACATGCCGCCCGAACTGCGGCCAGTGGCGCTGGCGCTCAACAGTCTGATGGGGCAGTTCGAGGCGGCGCTGACGGCGCAGCGTACCTTTGTCGCCGATGCCGCGCACGAATTGCGTTCGCCGCTGACGGCGTTGAAACTGCAGCTGCAGGTGGCCGAGCGGGCCGGCAGCGAGGAAGAACGCCGCGTGGCGCTGGCGCGGCTGCACGAACGGCTGGACCGCAGCACGCACCTCGTGCGGCAACTGCTCAGCCTGGCGCGCCATGAAACGGCACTGACGGCCAGCCAGCTGCACACGGTGGACCTGGGACAGTTGCTGGAAGCGGCCGTGGCCGACCACAGCGCTCTGGCCGATAGCCGCGACATCGACCTGGGCGTGGTGGACGCCCCGCCGGCCAGAGTACTGGTGCAAGCCGATCCAGACGGCCTGCAAGTGTTGCTGAATAACCTGATCGACAACGCCTTGCGCTACACGCAGCAGGGCGGCAGGGTCGATTTACAGGCGGCGCTGGAAGAGGGCAGACCGCTGCTGCGGGTGTCCGACAACGGCCCGGGCGTGCCGCAACAGCACCATGCGCGCCTGTTCGACCGCTTCTTCCGTCCCGACGGCAACGACGCCTGGGGCTGCGGCCTGGGCCTGTCCATCGTGCGCCACATCGCCGAGCACCACCAGGCCGACATCGCGCTGGACGAAGGCGAGGCGGGACGGGGACTGCAGGTGACGGTGCGTTTTCCGCAGGCGGCCTGACAGAAAAAAAGCGGATGCCGGTCAAGGCATCCGCTTTTCAGTCACGGGCGAAGCGCTTAGGCCAGCTCGGTGATGAATTGCGCGCGCGCGGGGCGCACTTTTTTCAGGTCCACCAGCCAGTCGCCTTCGCCGGCGCGGTAGCCGAGCGGCAGCATGACGACGGAACGCAGGCCTTTTTCGCGCAAGCCCAGGATCTCGTCGACCTTGGCCGGATCAAAACCTTCCATCGGCGTCGAATCGACTTTTTCCTGCGCCGCGGCGATCAGGGCCGTGCCCACGCCGATGTAGGCCTGGCGCGCCGCGTGCTGGTAGTTGGTTTCCGCATCGCGCTGCGGGTACGTGGCGAGGATTTGCTGGCGGTACGCTTCCCAGCCTTCATTCTTGAAGCCGCGCACGGTGTTGACCAGGTCAAACATCTTGTTGATGCGCTCGACCGTGTAATTGTCCCAGGCGGCAAACACCAGCAGGTGCGAGGCGTCCGTCACTTGCGACTGGTTCCACGCATGCGGCTTGATCTGCTCGCGCAGGGCCGGATTCGTCACGACGAAGACTTCGTAAGGATGCAGTCCGCTGGAGCTGGCCGTCAGGCGCACGGCTTCCAGAATGCGCTCGACCTTGTCTTGCGGCACCGTTTTCGTCGGGTCCATTTTCTTGGTGGCGTAGCGCCATTGCAGTGTTTCGAGCAAATCGGACATGTAAATCCCTTTCATAATGAATAGTTCAGACTGGAAATGATAGCGGATTCCGCCATTTCAAGTGCGCCGGGCCAAAAACAACTGGTATAGCGTACTCAACTTAGCGCACGCATGACGCCTTGTCTACAGGCCAACCATGGCAAGCTCCACGTCCGGGTAGCGCGCGCCTTGCACGCTGGCGGGGGCGATGGCGGCGCCGATGGCGGCCAGCTCGGTGTCGCTCAGTTTGATTTGCGCGGCGGACACATTCTCTTCCAGATGCACCAGGCTGCGGGCGCCCGGTATCGGCACGATGTCGGTACCTTGCGCCAGCAGCCAGGCCAGCGCCAATTGCGCCGCCGTGGCGCCGCGCGCGGCCGCCAGACGCTGCAGTTCGGCAACGAGATGCCCGTTGGCCGCCATCGCGGGCGGCTGGAAGCGGGGCAGGCTGTGGCGGTAGTCGTCTGGCGCCAGCGCGGCGCTGGAGTTCAGCTGGCCCGTCAGGAAGCCCCGGCCCAGCGGGCTGTAGGGCACGAAACCGATGCCGAGCGCGCGGCAGGCGGGCAGCACGTCCGCTTCCACGTCGCGGCTCCACAGCGAATATTCGGACTGCACGGCCGCGATCGGGTGCACGGCATGGGCGCGACGCAGGGTGGCGGCCGACACTTCCGACAGGCCCAGGTGGCGCACCTTGCCGGCCCGCACCAGATCCGCCATGGCGCCCACCACGTCTTCGATGGGCACGGCGGGGTCCACGCGGTGCTGGTACAGCAAGTCGATGCACTCGATGCCCAGCCTCGACAGCGACGCTTCCACGGCCTGGACGATGTGCTCGGGGCGGCTGTCGACGCCCGCCATGCGTTCCACGCCTTGGCCGTGGGGCAAGATCTTGAAGCCGAACTTGGTGGCGATGTGGACCTTGCCGCGCAGTTCCTTCAGGGCGCGGCCGACTAAGTCCTCGTTGGCGTAGGGGCCGTAGACTTCCGCCGTATCGATCAGGGTCACGCCCAGTTCCACGGCGCGGTGCAGCACGCGCAGCGAGGTGGCCTCGTCCGCGCCGCCGTAGGCAAAGCTCATGCCCATGCAGCCCAGGCCGAGGGGGGCGACGCGCAAGCCGGAGTTGCCCAGTGTTCTGTGATTGTCCATTGCATTCCTCGTTAATAGTTGGAACACAGAGTATGGGCGGACGCACAGCATGCGATAAGATAGCTTATCCTGCATGTATTGCTGAATGAATCTCATGAATAATGGCTGACCTCAATGAATTGACGGCCTTTGCCGCCGTCGCCCGCCTGCGCAGTTTTCGCAAGGCGGCCCTGGAACGGGGCGTGTCCGCCTCCGCCCTCAGCCATGCGCTGCGCGCGCTGGAAGAGCGGCTGGGCGTGCGCCTGCTGAACCGCACCACGCGCAGCGTCACGCCGACGGAGGCGGGGCAGATGCTGCTGGCGCGGCTGGCGCCGGCCATGCGCGAAATCGATGATGCCTTGCTGGACCTGAGCACCTTGCAGGATGTACCTGCAGGCAAGCTGCGCCTGAACGTGCCCCGTCCCGCCGCCCGGCTGCTGCTCGCGCCCATGCTGGCCAGTTTTGTCGCCCGTTATCCGCGCGTGCAGGTGGAAGTGGTGACCGATGACGGCATGATCGATATCGTGCGCGATGGTTTTGACGCGGGCATCCGCTTCGGCGAGCAGGTGGCGGCCGACATGATCGCCGTGCCTGTCGGCGCGCCGCAACCGTTCGTGGTGGTGGGCTCGCCCGCTTACCTGGCCGTGCATGGCGCACCAAGCACGCCGCGCGCGCTGCTGAGCCACGCCTGCATAGGCCGGCGTTTTCCCAGCGGGCGCCAGTATGCGTGGGAGTTCGAGCAGGCAGGCGAGGGCTTCAGCATCGCCGTCGGCGGGCCGCTCGTGTTCGACGACGATGAATTGATGCTGCGTGCGGCCCGCGATGGCGCGGGGCTGGCGTATGTGTACGAAGCCGATGCGCGCGCCGATATCGCGGCGGGCCGCCTGGCGTGCGTGCTGGCGCGCTGCATGCCGCCGCCGCCCCGTTACTTCCTGTACTACCCGAGCCGGCGGCAGATGCCGGCCGTCCTGCGCGCCTTTGTCGACATGCTGCGCGCGCCGGCGTAGTCAGCCGGCGGGCGGCGGCGCCGCATGTTCGACCGGCCACTTGATGGTGAACAGGCTGCCACCCGCCTTGGCGCGTGTGCAGACGGCGCTGCCGCCGTGCGCGCGCGCGATGGCTTCGACGACGGCCAGGCCCAGGCCGCTGCCCGCATTCAGGTCGACCCTGGTGCTGTCGCCGCGGCGGAATGCTTCGAACACGTGCGGCGCCAGGTCTTCCGCGATGCCGGGGCCCGCGTCCTCGACGCTCAGGTAGTACTGGCCGGCCAGCACGCGGGTGCGCACGCGCAGCAGGCCCGGATGCGCATAGCGGCGCGCGTTGTCGAGCAGGGCCAGCACGATTTGCCGGATGCGCGCCGCGTCGCAGCAGACGGGATGGTCGGACAGGTGCAGCTGCAAGGTAAAACCGGCCGCTTCCATTTCCTGCGCCAGCAACCGGCCCACTTCCTCGATTTCCAGGGTCAGGTCCGTCCACGCCATGCGCAGCTGCATGTGGCCGCTGTCGGCCAGGCTCAGGGTGCGCAAGTCCTCGATCAGGCGGCCCAGGTCCTCGACTTGCGCCAGCAGGCTGGAAAACGGCACTTCCTCGGGCTTGAAGACGCCATCGACGACGCCCTGCAAGGTGCCGCGCAGGATGGTCACGGGCGTGCGCAGTTCGTGCGCGATGGCCGCATTCCACGTTTCGCTTTCCTTGGCGCCCCGCTGCAGGCGCTCGGCCATGCTGTTGAAGTTGTCGACCAGCATGGCCGTTTCGCCCAGGCTGCGGTCGCCGGCAAACGCGCGCGCGGACAGGTCGCCATGGGCCACGCGGCGCACGCTGTCCATCACGGAATTGATCGGTTTGAGGATGCGCGCGGCCAGCTTGAGGGCGAAAAAGGCCGCCAGGCCCAGGCCGAAGATGGTGATGGCGAAGATCCATAGCCATTCGACCGTGCTGGGCGACCAGTCGTCGGGCTCGGACAGCATGCCGGGATCGATCTTGAAGGCGATGGCGAAGAAGGTCCAGGAACCGATCCAGATGATCAGGATGCTGCACACCATCAGCACGGACATCGACAGGATGATCTGCCGGTTCAGGCCAGTGAAGCGCATCAGAGCTCGCTTTCCAGGCGGTAGCCCACGCCGCGCAGGCTGGCCGGCATGTTCATCACGCCCGCTTCTTCCAGCTTCTTGCGCAGCTTGCTGACGTGGCTGTCCACCGTGCGTTCCATCGAATTGCTCTCGGGCATGCACGACTCGAGCAATTCCAGGCGGCTGCAGACGCGGCGCGGCGTGCGCGCCAGGTGCGCCAGCAGGCGAAATTCCGTCAAGGTCAGGCTGAGCGCCACGGCCATGCCATCCTGCAGCACGCTGGCCACGTACGTTTCCTGGTCGATTTCGATGGGGCCGCAGCGCAGGCGCTGGCCGCCCACCGGGTGGTGGCGCACGCGCGAGCGGCGCAGCACGGCGGCCACGCGCGCCACCACTTCGGCCGGATTGAATGGCTTGATGATGTAGTCGTCGGCGCCCACGCGCAGGGCGGCCAGCTTGTCGGCATCCTGGTCGCGGGCTGTGAGCATGATGACGGGCGTCTCGCCGCGCCGGCGTACTTCGGCCAGCACGCCCCAGCCGTCGACCCTGGGCATTTGCACGTCGAGCAGCAGCAGGTCCGGCGCCAATGCCAGGTGCTGGTTCAGCGCTTCCTGGCCATCGAGCGCGAAGGCCGTGCGGTAGCCGTCGCGCTCGAGGTAACCGGCGAGGATGCGGGCGATTTGCGGTTCATCTTCGGCGATCAGGACGAGGGCGGAAGGCGGCGTGGTGGCAAGGAAGGAGGGCTGGCTGGCGCTGTGATGATAGTTCATGCAATTAGTCTAGCATTCTTCGCTGTCTCCATCGAATCTCCACATTTCTTTGACGGAACATCCACGCAAGGCTTTTATGCTGCGGCCTATCTGTCGACCGGACCGCCGGTTGGGATCTGCCATAGAGAAAGACCATGCATCCGAGCCACCTCACCAAGAAAAACATGTTGATCGCCGCGGCACTGTTCAGCCTTGCCGCCTGTTCCAAACCCGCGCCGGAAGAAGGCGCCGCGCCGCCCGCCGCCGTCACTGTGCTCAAGCTGCAGGCGGCGCCCGTCGTCCTCCGCGACGAATTGCCGGGCAGGGTGGCGGCTTTCCGCACGGCCGACATCCGCCCGCAAGTGGGCGGCATCGTGCTGCGCCGCCAGTTCGAGCAGGGCGCCGAAGTGAAAGCGGGGCAGAAGCTGTTCCAGCTGAACCCGGCGCCATTCCAGGCGGACGTCGATTCGGCCGCCGCCGCCCTGCAGCATGCGGTGGCCACGGCGAACCGCGCCAGCAGCCAGGCCGACAGGTTAAAACCGCTGGTCGAGGCGGACGCCATCAGCCGCCAGGCGTATGACGACGCCGTGGCCCAGCGCGAGCAGGCCGTGGCCACCGTGGCGCAGGCGCGGGCCAGCCTGGCGCGGCGCCGCCTGGACCTGGCCTTTGCCAGCATCGAGGCGCCCATTGCCGGGCGCATCGGCTCCGAACTGGTGACGGAAGGCGCGCTCGTGGGCCTGGCCGACGCCACGCCGATGGCGCGCATTCAGCAGATCGACAAGGTGTACGTCGACGTGCGCCAGCCGGCCGCCGCGTTGGCCGCCTTGCAAGCCTCGGGCAACGGCGGCGCGGACAAGCTGCCCGTGACCATTTTAGGCGCCGATGGCCAGCCGCATCCCGTCACGGGGCGCATCCTGTTCTCCGGCATCAGCGTCGATGCGGGCACGGGCGACGCCGTCGTCCGCGTGCTGGTCGACAATCCGCAGCGCCAGCTGCTGCCGGGGATGTTCGTGCGCGCGCGCATCGCCCGCGCCGTGCAGGAAAATGGCGTGCTGCTGCCGCAGCAGGCCGTCTTGCACAGCAGCGGCGGCCAGGCGCAGGCCTGGGTGCTCGACGGCACGAACAAAGCGAGCCTGAAAACGATCGCCGTGGGCGACGTGATCGACCACCAGTACGTGGTCAACGGCGGCCTGAAAGCGGGAGAAACCGTCGTCATCGAAGGCCAGGAACGCTTGCAGCCGGGCGCCACGGCCGCACCGCAGCCATGGAAGCGCGCCGCCGCCGTTGCCACCGCACCTGTCGTCAGTGCCGTGCGCTGACTCGTACATATTGAAAGTTTAACGACATGCCTCAATTTTTCATCAACCGCCCCGTCTTTGCGTGGGTGGTGGCGGTCTTCATCGTCCTGTTCGGACTGATCGCCATACCGCAATTACCGATTGCGCGCTTCCCTTCGGTGGCGCCGCCCAGCGTCAGCATCAGCGCCAACTACCCCGGCGCCACGCCGCAAACCATGAACGATTCCGTGGTCGGCTTGATCGAACGCGAACTGTCGGGCGTCAAGCACCTGCTGTATTTCGAGTCGTCCACCGATACGTCGGGCTCGGCCTCGATTACCGTCACCTTCCAGCCCGGCACCGATCCGGAAATGGCGCAGGTGGACGTGCAAAACCGCCTGAAAGCCATCGAACCGCGCCTGCCGCAAGCCGTGCGGCAAAATGGCTTGACGGTGGAATCGGCGTCGTCCGGCTTCCTGATGATCGTCAGTCTGATCTCCGACAATGGCCAGCACGATGAAGTGGCGCTGGGCGACTATCTGGCGCGCAACGTGACGGAAGAACTGCGCCGCATTCCCGGCGTGGGCAAGGTGCAGCTGTTCGGCTCCGAGCGGGCCATGCGCATCTGGGTCGATCCGGCCAAGCTGGTGTCGTACAACATCGCCATGGGCGAGCTGACGGCCGCCATCGCGCAGCAAAATGCGCAGATCGCCCCGGGCCGCCTGGGCGATTCGCCCGCCGTGCACGGCCAGCGCGTGACGATTCCGCTGACGGTGCAGGGCCAGCTGCAAACGCCGGCCGAATTTGCCGCCATCGTGCTGCGCGCGAATGCGGATGGCTCGAAAGTGACGATCGGCGACGTGGCGAAAGTGGCGCTGGGCGCGCAAAGCTTCAACTTCAGCATCCGTGAAAACGGGCAAGCCGCGTCGGGCGCCGCCATCATGCTGTCGCCCGGTGCCAACGCCGTGCGGACGGCCAGTGCCGTGCGTGCGCGCATGGCCGAACTGGCGCACACCATGCCGGCCGGGATCAAGTACTCGGTGCCGTTCGATACGGCGCCGTTCGTGAAAATCTCGATTGAAAAGGTCGTCGTCACCCTGCTGGAAGCGATGGTGCTGGTCTTCCTCGTCATGTATCTGTTCCTGCAAAAGATACGCTACACCCTGATTCCCGCCATCGTCGCGCCAATCGCGCTGATGGGCACCTTCACGGTCATGCTGATGGCCGGCTATTCCGTCAACGTGCTGACCATGTTCGGCATGGTGCTGGCCATCGGCATCATCGTCGATGACGCCATCGTCGTGGTGGAAGCCGTCGAGCGCCTGATGGCGACCGAGGGCCTGTCGCCGAAGGAAGCGACGTCGAAAGCCATGCGCGAAATCACCGGGGCGGTAGTGGGCATCACCCTGGTGCTGACGGCCGTGTTCATTCCGATGGCGCTGGCCAGCGGCTCCGTCGGTGCCATCTACCGCCAGTTCACGCTGGCCATGGCCGTGTCCATCCTGTTCTCGGCGTTCCTGGCCTTGACCCTGACGCCGGCCCTGTGCGCCACGATGTTGAAACCCATCGGACCGCATGACCATGATAAAAAAGGCTTCTTCCTGTGGTTCGACCGCGGTTTTGAGCGCATGACGGCGCGCTATGAAAAGGGCGTGGTGGCGATGGTGAAACGCGCGGGCCGCTCGATGGTGCTGTATGGCGCCATCGTCGCGGCGCTGGGCGTGGCTTTCATGCAGTTGCCGTCGGCCTTTTTGCCGGAAGAAGACCAGGGATACTTCATCACCTCGATCCAGCTGCCGTCCGACGCGACGATGGAGCGCACGCTCGACGTCGTCAAATTGTACGAGCAGCACGTGGCCACGCGGCCCGGCATCGAAGTGAACCAGTCTATTCTTGGCTTCAGCTTTTCCGGCGCAGGGCCGAACGCGGGCCTGGCGTTCACCATGCTGAAGGATTGGAAAGAGCGCAACGGCGCCACGGCGCAGGAAGAAGTGGCGCTGGCGCAGGCGGCCATGTCGCAGGCGAAGGAGGGCATGATCATGAGCCTGATGCCGCCCGCCATCGATGAACTGGGCAACTCGTCCGGCTTTTCCATGCGCCTGCAAGACCGCGCCAATCAGGGCATCGCGGCCATGCAGGCGGCGCAGAACCAGTTGCTGGGACTGGCCGCGCAAAGCAGCAAGGTGGCGGGCGTGTATCCGGACGGCTTGCCGCCCGGCGCCAGCGTGCGCCTCGACATCGACCGCACCAAGGCCGAAGCGCTGGGCGTGTCGTTTACGGCGATTGCCGACATGCTGACGGCGGCCATGGGCTCGACCTATGTCAACGATTTCCCCAACGCCGGCCGCATGCAGCAGGTGATCATCCAGGCCGATGCGCCGTCGCGCATGCAGTTGAACGACGTACTGGCCCTGCGCATCCGCAATAACGCGGGCGGCATGGTGGCGCTGGGTGAACTGGTGCGGCCCGTGTGGAGCGAATCTCCGCTGCAGCTGGTGCGCTACCAGGGTTATCCGGCGGCGCGCATTTCGGGCAGCGCGGCGCCGGGCGTATCGAGCGGCGACGCCATGCTGGAAATGGAACGGCTCGTGAAACAGCTGCCACCGGGCTTTGCGCTGGCGTGGACGGGCCAGTCGCTGCAAGAGAAGGAATCGGCCTCGCAGGCGCCCATGCTGATGGCGCTGTCGATGCTGGTGGTCTTCCTCGTGCTGGCGGCCCTGTATGAAAGCTGGTCGATTCCCGTCTCCGTGATGCTGGTCGTGCCTTTGGGCTTGCTGGGCGCCGTGCTGGCCGTGATGTTGCGCGGCATGCCGAACGACGTGTTCTTCAAGGTGGGCATGATCACGATCATCGGCCTGTCGGCGAAGAATGCGATTCTGATCGTCGAATATGCGCGCCAGCTGCAGGCGCAAGGCAAGGGCTTGGTCGAGGCGACGGTGGAAGCGGCCCGCTTGCGCTTGCGCCCGATTTTGATGACGTCATTGGCGTTCGCGCTGGGCGTGGTGCCGCTGATGCTGGCCACGGGCGCCAGCGCCGAGACGCAGCACGCGATCGGCACGGGCGTGTTTGGCGGCATGATCACCGCCACCGTGCTGGCCGTGTTTTTCGTGCCCGTGTTCTTTGTCGTGGTGCTGGGCGCCGTCGACAAGATGAGTAGTTATTTCAACAAACGCAGTCATCGCATCGCCGTCAAGGCGGTGGAAGGAGAGTTGTAATGCGTTTATTCTTTATTGCGCCGCTGGCCGCGCTGGCCTTGTCGGCGTGTTCCCTGACGCCGCCGCTGGTCAAGCCGGCGGCGCCGATACCGGCCAGCTATGGGGAAGTCTCCGCGTCAGATAGCGCCGCGGACCTGGGCTGGCGCCAGATGCTGCTCGATGCGCGGTTGCAGCGCCTGGTCGACATCGCGCTGGAAAACAACCGCGATTTACGCGTGGCGGCCCTCAACGTGGAGGCCGTGCGGGCCCAGTACCAGATCCAGGATGCGGGCCGCTATCCGGCCATCGGCGCGAATGCGGGCGGCGTGCGCCAGCGCGGCGCCGATGCGGTAACGCAAAACCAGTTCACGGCCGGCATTGCCATGAGCGCGTTCGAGATCGACTTGTTCGGCCGCCTGCGTTCCCTGTCGGATGCCGCGTTTGCGCGCTACCTGGCCACGCAGCAGGGCCAGCGCGCCGCGCGCATGGCCCTGATCGGCGCCGTGGCCGATGCGTATCTGGAGCAGCGGCTGGCGGAAGAGCAGCTGGCGCTGGCGCGGCAAACCCTGCTCGACTGGCGCCAGGCCTTGCTCCTGACGCAGCGCCTGCACGGCGCGCAGCAGGGCAGCGGCCTGGATGTGGCGCAGGCGGAAGGGCAGGCCGCGACGGCGGAAGCGGACGTGCAGGCGCGCGAACGGGCCAGTCTACTTTCGCGCAACAACCTGGAATTGCTGCTGGGCGCGCCGTTGCCCGTCGATTTGCCGGCTGGCCGCGCACTTGATGGGCAGCCCGTGCTGACGCAGCTGCCGCCCGGCCTGCCGTCGGACTTGCTGGCGCGCCGGCCCGACATCCTGCAGGCGGAATATGCGCTGGTGGCGGCGAATGCGGAAATCGGCGCCGCCCGCGCCGCCTTCTTCCCGCGCCTGTCCCTGACGGCGTCGCTGGGTTTTGCCAGCCCGGAGCTTGGTGACCTGTTCCGCGGCAGCGCGCGCAGCTGGTCGTTCGCGCCGCAAGTGACGCAGCCGCTGTTCCAGGGCGGCCAGCTGCGCGCGGAACTGCAACTGTCGCGCTTGCGCAAGGACGTGGCCGTGCTGCAGTACGAGCAGGCGATCCAGGCGGCCTTCCGCGACGTGCGCGACGGCCTGGCCGGCAGCGCCACGTATGCGCAGCAGATCGATGCGCAACAGCGCGTGGTGGTGGCGGCGCAGCAGCGCCAGCGCCTGTCGCAGCTGCGCTACGACGCGGGCCAGGACAGCCGCCTGGAATTGCTCGACGCGCAGCGTCAGTCGTATGCGGCGCAGCAAGCCTTGCTTGACGCACGGCGCGACCAGTTCAAGTCGGCCGTGGCCTTGTACAAGGCGCTGGGGGGAGGGCTGGAGGAGTAGGCGCCTTGCTTAGCCCGTGAAGGCGCCGATGGGCCGGTTGCGCGCCAGGCTCCAGCCCGTCGTGTGTTGTGGGCCGGGCTTGCCGTCGGCCTGCTGCACGCTGTGGCTCCAGAGGATTTCCGTGAAATTCAGCTTGAACTGCTCGGTCGGCATGTCATCGGGATGGGTTTGCAGCTGGATTTCGCTGATGATGGCGTCGCGCAGCCAAATGGTCATGATGCTGGCCGTCTTGTCGCCCGAGTCGCGGGCGATATACAGTTTGGTTGGCTGGTCCGCGCCCGTGCCCAGCGGCTTGGCTCGCAGGCACAGGTCGTACAAGTTGACCGAGGTCCGGTCGACATATTTGACACAGGTAAATTCCGTGATCACGGGCCGCCCCGACGTGCGAGCAGAATTGCTGACGTCCGTCGTTATTTGCTGCTTCATGCCCTGGTGCAGCGAGACCAGCTCGATGCATGGTCCCATGCCCTGCAGCGCAGCGGCGTCGCGCCAGATGGCGACGATGCCGGCATTGTCACCATCCGGCGTCTTGCCGAACACGAGTTCCCCGTTGCCGGGTTCCAGCAAGATCAAATCCATGACGAGCTCCTCCGCTTGATGTCAGCTGCCGCCGTGCGACAGGCAGCCCTTGAGCCGATGTGGCCGGGTCCAACCCGCTTCGCTGGCGTGGTCGACAAAACTGATGGTCAGCTGCGCGAAGCCTTGCGAGGTGAAATACACGCTGGCCGTTGCATCCTGGCGCTCACGGGTGATGAACCACTGTGCGTCGCCATGCGCCAGGCCCCAGCTGGCCACGCGGTGCACCAGCAAGTCGGCATTGCCACGCTGCGCGATGGCCACCCGCACGTCGGCTTCGCCCATGTTGTTTGTCTGATAGATGCGCGCCACTTTCCTGACCCCAGTTTCAATCGTGCCTGCGACTATACACCGATTAAGTTGCCTAAACACAAGCATAAATTGCGCCGAAATAATTTATTTTGCATCACTGCATCCAAACGCGGGCACGGCGAGTAGTACAGGGGTGCGCTCGCCGCAACGGCGGCATGAGCGGCACCTCCACTCACTCTATCGGGACCACGACCATGTCACCACTGCCAACCTTGCCATACGCCAAGCTGCTGCTTGTTTCCGCCGTCGCCATGACCCTGTCCGCTTGCGGCGGCGGCAGCGACCACGACGATGTTGTCGTCACGCCACCGCCGCCCGTGGTGGCGGCTGGCGATGTCTTCGTGCTCACCGCCAGCAACAAGCTGCTGTCATTCGACCGCGCCACGCCGGCCACCATCCGCACCACGGCCACCGTCACGGGCTTGCAGGCCGGCGAAAACCTGCTGGGCATCGATTTCCGTCCCGCCGATGGCCAGCTGTATGGCGTCGGCAGCACGGGCCGCATCTACACCCTGAATGGCGTGACGGGCGCCGCCACCGTCAAAGCCACCCTGGCCGCCGATGCGGGCGATGCGACGGCGCCTTACACGGCGCTGGCCGGCACGGAGTTCGGCGTCGATTTCAACCCCGTCGCCGACCGCCTGCGCATCGTCAGCAACACGGGGCAGAGCCTGCGCATCAATGTCGATACCGGCGCGACCACGACAGATGGCAATATCAACGGCGGCGCAGCGAATACGGCCATCACGGCGGCCGCCTATACGAACAGCTTTGCCGGCACGGCCAGCACCACTTTATTTGTCATCGATGGGGCCAATGCCACCCTGTACACGCAAAATCCGCCCAATAACGGCACCCTGGCCAGCGCCGTGCCGCTGGGCGTGGCGGCCACCGGCGTGGCCGGCTTCGACATCGATGCGCGCACGAATACGGGCTACGCCGTCATGACGGTGGCCGGCGCGCGCAATCTGTACACCTTGAACCTGGCCGCGGCCACGGCGCCGGCGACCCTGGTGGCGGCCATCGGCGTGGCGGAAGAACTGCGCGGCATCGCCTTGAGAGCGCCGGCCGCGCCCGTCGCCTACGGCTTGACGGACGACGCCCGCATCGTCACCTTCAAGACGGCCACGCCGAACACCCTGGACGCCAACGTGGCCGTGACGGGCCTGGCGGCGGGCGAGCGCCTGCTGGGCTTTGACATCCGTCCCAAGGATGGCTTGCTGTACGGGATATCGTCGACGGGGCGCATCGTCACCATCGACCCGGCGACGGGTGCGGCCGCCGTCAAGGCGGCGCTCACCGCCGATGCGGCGGACACGAGCGCGCCGTACACGGCCATCGCCGGCACGGCCTTTGGCGTCGATTTCAACCCCGTCGCCGACCGCCTGCGCGTGATCGGCAACGCGGGGCAAAGCCTGCGCATCAATGTCGACACGGGCGCCACCACCACCGACGGCGCCGTCAACCGCGCGGGCGCGGCGCCGAGCGTGACGGCCGCCGCCTATACCAACAGCTTTGCCGGCACCACGGCGACCATGCTGTTCGATATCGACACGGCCAGCGCGGCGCTCGCCCTGCAAAATCCCCCCAACGACGGCACTTTGGTGAATGTCGGCGCGCTGGGCGTGGCTGTGGCGGGCGACGTGGGCTTCGATATCGCCGGTGGCGCCAACGGCCTGGCCCTGGCGGCCTTGCGCACGTCGGCCACAGGACCGAGCTCGCTGTACCGCATCGACCTGGCGACGGGTGTCGCCGTGCTGAGCGGCGGTGCGGCCACGCCGGCCGCTTCCGCCATCGGCAATGGGGCGGTGGGGCTGGTCGATATCGCCATCGCGCTGAAGTAAGGAAGTACGCCGCAGCTTTGCTTTGATTCAATAATTCCAGTATTATAGAATTATTGTTGATATTCAATGGCTGCGGCGCATGGTGCCCGCGATGCCGCATACACGGGACCTCGCCCCATGCTCACCGCTTTCCTCATCTTTCTCGCCACCTTAATCCTCGTCATCTGGCAGCCGCGCGGCCTGGGTATTGGCTGGAGCGCCGTCATCGGCGCCTGTGTCGCCTTGCTGGCCGGCGTGATCCACTGGGGCGACATTCCCGTCGTCTGGCATATCGTGTGGAACGCTACGGGCACGTTTGTTGCCGTGATCATCATCAGCCTGCTGCTGGACGCGGCCGGCTTCTTCGAGTGGGCCGCGCTGCATGTGGCGCGCTGGGGCGGGGGCAGCGGCAGAAAACTGTTCGTGCTGCTGGTCTTGCTGGGCGCGCTCGTCTCCGCCGTGTTCGCCAATGACGGCGCCGCGCTGATCCTGACGCCCATCGTCATCGCCATGCTGCGGGCGCTGAAATTTTCCGCCAGGGCCACCCTGGCCTACGTGATGGCGGCCGGCTTCATCGCCGACACGGCCAGCCTGCCGCTCGTGGTGTCGAACCTGGTGAATATCGTGTCGGCCGATTTTTTCAAGATCGGCTTTGCCGAGTACGCTGCCGTGATGGTGCCCGTCAACGTCGTCGCCGTGCTGGCGACCTTGGCCGCCTTGCTGCTCTTTTTCCGCAAGGATATCCCCCGCGACTACGAAGTCGCGCAGCTGAAACGCCCTGACGCCGCCATCCGCGACCTGGGTACCTTCCGCGCCGGCTGGCTGGTGCTGGCGCTGCTGCTGGTGGGATTTTTCTCGCAGGAGCACCTGGGCGTGCCCATCAGCCTGATCGCGGCCGTGGGCGCCGCGCTGCTGCTGGTGGTGGCCGGCAGGGGCCATGTGATTTCCACGCGCCACGTGCTGCGCCATGCGCCGTGGCAGATCGTCGTCTTTTCGCTGGGTATGTATCTGGTCGTGTACGGCTTGCGCAATGCGGGCTTGACGGCTTACCTGACGGGCATGCTGAACCACTTCGCCCAGTACGGCGTGTGGGGCGCGGCCATGGGCACGGGCGTGCTGACGGCCTTGCTGTCGTCCGTGATGAACAACTTGCCGACGGTGCTCGTGGGCGCGCTGGCCATCGACCCGACGACGGCGCAGGGGGCCGTGCGCGAAGCGATGATTTACGCGAACGTCATCGGCAGCGATCTGGGGCCGAAGATCACGCCCATTGGCAGCCTGGCTACCTTGCTGTGGCTGCACGTGCTCGACAGCAAGAATATCCACATTTCCTGGGGCTACTATTTCCGCGTCGGCATCGTGCTGACCGTGCCCGTGCTGCTCGTGACCCTGGCCGCGCTGGCGCTGCGCCTCGGGTGATGGCGGAGTAGGGGATAGTTTACTAGACGACCGGTCAGATTTTTTGCTATACTGGCCGCATGAGCAAAAAATCCTCCGCCGACATGCGCCAGCACCTGATCGACATCGCCAAGGCCCTGATGGCCGAGAAGGGCTATACGGCCGTGGGCCTGGCCGAACTGGTGGCGGCGGCCGGCGTGCCGAAAGGCTCGTTCTACTATTACTTCAAGTCGAAGGAAGAGTTTGGCCAAGCCTTGCTCGACGACTATTTCACCACCTATCTGCAAACGGTCGACGCCTTGCTGGACGGCCCGGGCACCGCCCGCGAGCGCCTGCTCGCGTATTTTGACTACTGGAGCGCGACCCAGGCCGGCAGCGCCCCGGAAGGCAAATGCCTGGTGGTCAAGCTGGGCGCGGAAGTGTGCGACCTGTCCGTGGACATGGGCGCCGTGCTGCAGCAGGGCACGGGCGCCATCCTGGATCGCCTGACGCAGTGCGTGAAAGCGGGTCACCTCGACGGTTCCGTGGCGGCGGCAACGCCGGCGCGCGTGCTGGCCGAATCGCTGTATCAGCTGTGGCTGGGCGCTTCCCTGATGGTCAAGGTGGCCAGGAACGGCGGGCCGTTCGACGCGGCCATGTTAACCACGCAACGGCTGCTGGCGTAGCCGTTTTTTTAATCATTAGCTAGACGACCGGTCAGTTATTTCCGGTTTTTCTCATGGAATATGAAAGCAATACGATGACCGAACAGCATGAAAGCGATTTATTTTCTCCCCTCGAGCTGGGTGCGCTGGCCCTGGCCAACCGCATCGTCATGGCGCCGCTCACGCGCAGCCGCATGGGCGACGATGGCGTGCCGAACGCCATGCACGCCGAGTACTACGCCCAGCGCGCCAGCGCCGGCCTGATCATCAGCGAGGCGACGAATATTTCGCCGCAGGGGCGCGGCTACGCCCTGACACCGGGCATCTGGTCGGACGAGCAGGTGGCGGGCTGGAAGCTGGTCACGGATGCCGTGCATGCGGCCGGCGGCAAGATCGTTTGCCAGCTGTGGCATGTGGGGCGGTTTTCGCATACGAGCCTGCAGCCAGATGGCGCCGCGCCCGTCGCGCCTTCCGCCATCCGCGCCGAGGGCAGCACCTATACGGCCAGCGGCATGCAGCCCGTGTCGATGCCGCGCGCGCTGGAGACGCAGGAAATCGCCGGCATCGTCGCCCAGTATGCGCATGCGGCCGCATGCGCGCTGCGCGCCGGTTTCGACGGCGTCGAGGTGCATTCGGCCAATAGCTACCTGCTCGACCAGTTCCTGCGCGATTCCACCAACCGGCGCACGGACGCTTATGGCGGCAGCATCGACAACCGCGCGCGGCTGACGCTGGAAGTGACGCAAGCCGTGGTGGACATCTGGGGCGCAGCGAGGGTGGGCATCCGTTTGTCGCCCGTCACGCCCGACGCGGGCAACACGCCCGTCGACAGCGGCGTGATGGCCACCTATGGCTATTTGATCGGACAGTTGAACCGTCACGGGCTGGCCTATCTGCACTTCGTCGAGGGCGCCACGGCCACCTCGCGCGACGTGCCCGACGGCGTCGACCTCGACGCGTTGCGGGCGCTGTTCGATGGCCCCTACATCGGCAACAACCATTACGACCTGCAGCTGGCGCTGGCGCGCCGCGCCGCCGGCAAGGTCGATGCGGTGGCCTTCGGCCGTCCCTTCATCGCCAACCCGGACCTCGTGGCGCGCCTGCGCCATGGCGTGGCGCTGGCCGTGGCGCCGCGCGCGGCGTATTACGGCGGCGGCGCCGTCGGCTACACCGACTGGCCCGCCAGCCAGTGCTGATTTTTCTTTTCACCCACCCAAGGAGCGCAACATGAACAACACCACTTATGTGCAGGACTACCAGGCCATCGTCGCCGTGCTGAATCAATACAATGCGGGCGGGGCGCAGGCCGACAGCGGCATCATGCGCCCGGCCTTCAGCAGCGAGGCCACCATGTTCGGCGTCGACGGCGAAGACAAGCTGACGGGCGGGCCCATCGAAGGCCTGTTCGAGATCATCGACAGCGCGTTCCGGCCATCGCCGCAGGCAAAGGCGGCCATCGCGCGGATCGATATCGTGGGCACGGCGGCCAGCGCGCGCGTCGACACGGATGATATTTCGGGTTTCCGCTTCACCGACTTTTTCAATCTGCTCAAAGTGCAGGGCGAGTGGACCATCGTGAGCAAGATCTATCACACGCACGCGGGCGCCTGATGCGCTGCCTGGGCGCCCGATGCTGTATCGTGTGGCGTCCGGCATGCGGGGAGAATGAATGAAACTGATACTGATAGGCGCCACGGGCCTGGTGGGCCGCGAAGTGCTGCGCCTGGCGCTGATGGATAAGCGCGTCACGGCCATCGTCGCGCCCGTGCGCAAGCCCTTGCCGGCGCATCCCAAATTGGACGCGCCGCTCGTCGATTTCGACCGCTTGCCGGCGGACGCGCCCTGGTGGCAGGCGGACGCCGTCATCTGTACCCTGGGCACGACCATGAAGGCGGCGGGCACGCGGCAAGCGTTCCGCAGCGTCGACCATGACTATCCGCTGGCCGCGGCGCGGCTGGCGCTGGCGACCGGCACGCGCGCGTATGCGCTCAATTCCGCCGCCGGCGCCAACGCGGCCTCGCGCTTTTTCTACAACCGCGTCAAGGGAGACTTGGAAGGCGACCTCGAAGCGCTGGGCTTTGCATCGCTGACCCACGTGCGGCCGGGACTGATCGGCGGCGAACGCGAGGAGGTGCGGGCGGGCGAGGGCGCGGCCCTGCGCGTCCTGCGCGTGCTCGGTCCCGTGCTGCCGCGCCGCTGGCGCATCAATCCCGCGCCGCGTATCGCCAGCGCCTTGCTGGAAGCGGCGCTGGCCGGCACGCCGGGCGTGCACGTCGTCGGCCCGGAACAGCTGGCTTGAGCGCGCGCCCCTTATAATTGCCATTCATGTTTTTTTAAGTACAAAAAATGCAAACAGTGCGTCCTTACCAGGCCGGCGACCGCGACGCCTGCCTGGCCCTTTTCGACGGCAATACGCCGCGCTTTTTCGACCCGTCCGAGCGCGCGGACTTTGCCGCCTGGCTGGAAAATTCGACACATCCGTATCTGGTCATCGAACGCGACGGACGCATCGTCGCCTGCGGCGGCCATGCGCTGGACGGGGGCGGCACGGTGGCCAGCCTGTGCTGGGGCATGGTGGCGCAGGATCTGCACGGCCAGGGCCTGGGCCGCGCGCTGACGCAGGCGCGCCTGGACGCCATCCGCGCCGTGCCGGGCGTGACCGAGGTGAGCATGAACACCGGCCAGCACACGCAGGCCTTTTATGCGCGTTTCGGCTTTGAGACAGTCAAGGTGACGCCGGACGGCTTCGGGCCCGGCATCGACCGGTGGGACATGGTTCTGTCGCTGAAAAACGGGGACGATGCCCATCTCCACGTCGCCGCCGTGCCGCTGGAAAAAGCCTATCGCCTGCTCAATCACGGCCCGTCCATCCTCGTCTCGGCCCGCCATGGCGGCATCGATAACGTGATGGCCGCCGCCTGGGCCTGCGCCCTCGATTTCGCGCCGCCGAAACTGACCGTGGTGCTGGACAAGGCAACGCGCACGCGCGCGCTGGTCGAAGGCAGCGGCACGTTCGTCATCCAGGTGCCGACGGCGGCGCAGCTGCAACCGACCCACGCCGTCGGCACGCACAGCCTCGATGCGCAGCCCGACAAACTGGCGCGCGCCGGCGTGCGGCTGTTTCACATGGACGGCTTTGATTTGCCGTTCGTGGCCGGATGTTCGGCCTGGCTGGCCTGCCGTTTGATCCCCGAGCCGCACAACCAGACCGCATATGACCTGTTCATCGGCGAAGTGGTGGGCGCCTGGGCCGACACGCGCGTGTTCCGAGACGGGCACTGGCATTTCGAAGACGCCGATCCCTCCTGGCGCAGCCTGCATTACATCGCCGGCGGGCGCTTCTATGCGATCGGCGAGGCGCTCGATGCTGTCCCGAGCTGACGCGCTGGCGGACCAGGCCGCCGCCACGCCGCTCGTCATCGTCGCCAGCAGCGGCACCGGCGGCGACATGCAACCGTTTATCGCGCTGGCGCAGGGTTTGCAGCAGCGGGGGCGGCGCGTGCTGCTGCTGGTGCCGGGCTGGCAGGAAGCGGCAGCGCAGGCGTCAAGGCTGCCGTATCACACCTTTGGCAGTGCGGCAGAGGGCCAGGCCATGCTGGGCGACCCGGGCCTGTGGGATGAACGCAAGGGCTGGGGCTTGGTGTGGCGCGGCCTCGTGCCGCACCTGGGCGCCGTGCGCGGCATCGTGCAAGGCTTGCCGGATGCTGAAGATTGCGTGGTGCTGTGCCACCCCTTCCTCGTGCCGATGGCCGCCCTGGCACGCTCGGCACGCCCGGGTCTGCGCATCGTCGCGGCCTATCTGGCGCCATCGAATTTGTGCAGCAGCCATGATTTCCTGGCGGCCGGCTCGCTGCGCGTTCCCGCCTGGGTGCCGCTGGCCTGGCGCCAGGCCCTGTGGCGGCTGATCAACCGCAGCATGGTCGACCCGGTGCTGCTGCCTGGCCTGAACGGGGCGCGCGCGCAGCACGGACTGCCGCCCGAAGCGCATTTTTTTGCGCACATGCTGGCCGCGCCGGATGCCTCGCTGGGGCTGTTTCCGGCCTGGTTCGCCGCCCCGCAGGCGGACTGGCCGCCGCATTTCGTGCAAACTGGTTTCGCCGGCGCCGCCACGCATGGCGCTGCGGCCCTGCCGCCGGAGCTGGAACGCTTTCTGGGCCAGGGCGAGCCGCCCATCGTGTTTACGCCCGGTACCGGGCACCAGCACGCGCAGCGCTATTTCAGCGTCGCCCTGGAAGTGTTGCGGCGGCTGGGGCGGCGCGGCCTGTTCCTCACGCCGCATGCGGCGCAAGTGCCGCAGGATTTGCCGGCCAGCGTCATGTGGCAGGCGCACGTGCCGTTTGCTGCCCTGTTGCCGCGCGTGGCGGCCGTGGTGCACCATGGCGGCATCGGCACCAGCGCGGATGCTTTCCGCGCGGGCATTCCGCAACTGATCGTGCCGTTCGCGTACGACCAGTTCGATAATGGCTGGAGGGTCAAACGGCTCGGCGTGGGGGATGTCTTGCTGGCCAGGCGTCTGTCGGCGGGACGCATGCAGCGGCAGCTGGCTCGCCTGCTTGCCGCGCCCGGGGTCCAGCTGGCGTGCGGCGAGGTGGCTCGCAGGATGGGGCAGGGGCTCGAACCATCGCGCCTGCTTGACCAGGTCGAAGCGGCGCTGGCCGCTGCTTAGGGACTGTCGTCAGGGACTGTCGTGCGGCGTATCGTCGAGGGCGATGACCCGGTCGTTCGCGCCGGGCACGCAGCCGTCGGCGATCGCATCCCAGCCCCGGTGCACCACGACCTGCTTGCCGTCGTGGCAGATTTCCACGCGTTCGCTGGCGGGCAGGCGCTGGCGCGCGAACGCTTCCAGGCTGGCCGGCAGGCTCACTGCCAGCCGCATCGTGCCGATGGCTTCCGGCGGGTGGTCGTCCATGTGCACGAGGGGCACGAAGATGGAACCGAGCATCAGCCAGCGCGCACCCACGTCGACGGGGGCGGGCGCATACGGCGCGGCGCGCAGCCAGTCCTGGGAGCGGGCGCGCAAGTCGCCGCCCGCGTCCAGTTCGCCCCAGGCGGCGGCCAGCATTTCCACCACCCACTGATTGCAATTCTGGTATTTCAGGCTGTAAGCATAGGCATTGGCGCTGTAGCGGCCCGCCAGCAACTGCTGCACGCGCACGGGGTCGAGCAGGGCGCGGCGCAGGGGCGGCACGGTTTCCGCCGGCAGTTTCACGAGCGAGATGTAGCCGAGCGATGGATTTTCCGTGCCCATGGCGAAACCGGCCGTGCCCTGGTCGAAGATGCGCGGGCGGCCTTCGTCGCAGGCGTAGTACAGCTGGCGCGCGGACCAGCCGCTGTCGTTGTCGTGGCGCCAGGCCAGCGCGGCGTGCGAATAGCGGATGCCGAAGCGGGCCAGGTCCAGGCCCGAGCGGCTGATCAGGGCCACGCCGCCTTCGCTGGCGGCCAGTTCTTCGCGCACGACGGCGGCAAAGCGCAACAGGCGATCCTGTTCCGTGGTCGTGAGTTCCTGCGCGCGGTCGCAAAAGCGTGATGAGGCGAGCGAAGTGCCCGCCTGCGCGGCGCCGGCGCTGAAGATGGCGCAAACGCCCAGCAGCAGTGCCGGGCGGCGCGGGAGAAAACGAATCAAAGGCTGACGGGACGCGTGGCCATTTCGCCGTACCAGTCGTCGGCCAGCACGAGGAAGAAGGCGGCGCGCGTGTCGTTGCGCGAGAATTCGATGCCGTAGGCGCGGTTTTGCGCATGCACCACGTCGCCCTGCGCCAGCTGCTGCTTGTCGAGCGCCGCTTGCGGCAAGTCCAGCACCAGCGGCGTTGCCGTGGCGTCGGCCTGCATGGTCAGGCGCGTCATGCCGTTGCGGCCCGGCAAGGCGGCCACGTCGATGATGCGGTAGGGGCCATTGGCGACCTTGTTGTCGCGCGACGAGCTGTTGCTCGAACCGTTGAGCGAATCGGAAATGCTGCCGCTCGACTGGGAGCCGGCGCTGGAGGCCGAGGAAACGAAGCTGTCGGCGTTGGCGTTGCACGCCATGGTCAGAGCTGCGGCCAGGCCGAGCATGCGTAAGGAGGTAGTCAAGGCAGTTTTCCAGTGGACATCAATGAAAGCGGACCGGGTCCATCCCGGCCCGTCCCATCATAGCAGATCGGCCATCAACTGAGCAGCACTTCAATCAGGGCCTTCGCTTCGGCCGACGGCTGCGTGCGCAGCGCCTGCAGCACGGGATCATTTTCCAGGTAGGCTTGCAGCGGCGCGCTGACGGTGATGCCGGCCTGCGGCAGCGGCGAAGGCACGGGCGCCAGCGCCTTGGCCAGCAGCAGGGTGTCGCGCAAGCCTTCGGGCGGCAGCATGATGGTCGAGCCGGGCAAGGTATTGACGGCATCGGCCACCGCCTGCGGCACGCCCAGCTGGCGCATCAGCGCGCGGCCGATCACTTCCAGGGCGGACGCCATCTGCGTTTCCAGGTGGGCGTACAGGCCAGGGGTCTTGTCGGCCTGGGCCAGCAGATAAAAGCCCGCCACTTCATGCACGATGCCGGCGAACAGCGCCGTATCGGCATCCGTCTGCGTGACGGCGCCCGCCAGCGCATGCGCCAGCGCCGCCACATGCACGGTGTGCGCCCACAGCTGGGTGGCGCGGGCGCGCAAGGCTTCGTCGCGGATGCCCGCGTTCAGCTGGCGGATGACGGCTGCCGTCGCCAGCGCATACAGGTTGCGGTGGCCCAACCGCTCGACGGCGGCGCGCACGCTGGTGATGGCGGGCGTGTGGCCGGACGCGAACATGGCCGAATTGGCCAGCGCCACGGCGCGCGCCGACAAGGTCGGTTCGCACAGCAGCAGCCGGCTGATGTCGGCCGAGTGGCAGTCGGGGTTGGCCAGTTCCTTTTGCAGGAGCAGAGCCGTATTGATGCTGGTGGGAAAGGCCAGGGTTTCCGTTTCGGCGCTGGCCAAAAGTTGCGCAAGGCTGCTGAGCGTGTTGACGTGCATGGATAGGGGAGCGAGAAGTAGCAATGTCCCATAGTATCAGGCAATCCGATCTGCATGGCGTCCGCCAGCCTTTTCAGTCATGCGGCTGCCAGGGGAGGGCAAGTTGTCGCGCGGCGAAGCGCGCTTGGCAATATCAGGGCAGCAGCAATGAATGCTGGCTGGCCGTGTGGAAGTCGCGCCAGACGCGGTTGATGGTGCTGTCTTCGCGGGCCGCGTACAGGCCGCAATACGGATACAGGCCATCGACGGCGGCGCGGCAGGCGGCCACCATGTCCAGCGAACGTTCCTGCACGGCTTGCATGGCGTCCTCGTCGAGCGCCGCGCCGCCCGCCACCTGGGCCCAGCTGTCGTCCAGCACGGCATAAAAACGGGCGCGGGCGGCCGTGCAGGCATCCTTTTTTCCTTGCAGCATGGCGGCCACTTCCGGCGCGTCCAGCAGCGGCAAGCCGGCGCGCGCATGGCGGCGGTGGCGCATGCATTCTTCGGCCAATTCCATGAAATGCGCGGCCATGCCGGCCACGTTGGCGGCCAGGGTCACGTAGGCGAGCGCGTAAAACGGGTAGCGGTACAGGGGGGCGCCGGCCGTCGCGGTGTCGGGACTGATCGTGAAGCCATGATCTTTGCCGAGCCACTGGCCGTCGATCCGGTAACTGTGCGAGGCGCTGGCGCGCATGCCGATGCTGTTCCACGAGGGCACCAGCCGCACCAGCGCGGCGGGCACGAGGAAGGCGCGGATGCGCGGCTTGCCTTCGTCATCTAGCAGGGGCTGGCCATCGCGCCGCAGCCGGGCGTTCAGGGTGAAGTGGGTGGCCATGGGCGCGCCGCTGGCGTAGTCCCAGCTGCCCGTGATGCGGTAGCCGTCGCCTTCTTCCTCCGCGTAGCCGGTCGCCGCGCCGCTGCCGCCCAGGCAGACGCGCGGTGTGCCGATGATGGCCTGCGCCATGCCGGGCGCCAGAAAGCCCGCGAACCAGCCCGCGCCCGCGCACAGGGTCAGCACCCAGCCCATGCTGCCGTCGACGGCGGCCACGGCTTCTTCCAGACGCACCACCTGCGGCAAGGGCAGCTCGGCGCCGCCCGCGCTGCGCGGCGCCAGCATCGTCAGCCAGCCGCGCCGGTGCAGCAAGGCTTGCTGCACCGGATGCAAAAAGCGGGCCGCGTCGGCCGCCTGGGCGTGGCGGGCGATACGGCGCGCGTCGCGTTCGGAAAGGGTAGCAATGGCAGCGTGCGGCATGGGCAATGTCCGGCAATGGTGAAGGCGGGCATTTTCGCACAGCGCGGCGGCGCCGTTGCCGTCAGCCGTGCGGCAAGGCGATTTTTTCCATGACGGCGCGCAGCAGCATGGCATCCGGTATTGCCGCCGGGGCCGAGCGCCAGGCGATGATGCCGTCCGGCCGGACGATCACGGCGCCGTCATCGCCTGCGCCGAAAGTATCGTTGAAGGCCTGGTCGGCGGGGAAAACCACGTCGGCGCCGGCCAGCAAGGTTTTCAACGATAGGTGCGCGGCGGCGGCGGACCAGCGCGGATCGGCTGTCAGCAGCACGAAATCCTCGGTCAACAGGTCGATGCTGGAGATGCTGTTGCCGCGATGCCGTACCCATGCGTGGGGTGCGCGCGTGCCTGGCTGGCCGTTCCAGTCGCGCGGGTGGGCGGCCGGCGGCAGTGCCGCGTCCGCGCCGAGGATGGCGCCGGAGCGCGTCAACTGGCCCAGTTCCATCGCCAGGTTGCCATACAGTGGCGCGTCCTGGTAGCCGTCGCCGACCCATTTCGCATAGTCCGGCCGGGCGAAGGTTTGCTGGTGCCGCAGCCAGGCGATGGGCCGGCGCTCATCCGTATAGGTGTCGAGCAGGGCGGGGCGCGACTGCCGCCGCACGACCCTTTGCAGCTTCCATGCCAGGTTGTAGGCGTCGTCGATGCCCGTGTTGGCGCCGTAGCCGCCGCGCGTGGGCGGCAATTGATGGGCCGCATCGCCGGCCAGGAAAATGCGCCCCTCGCTGAACCTGTCCGCGATCAGGCCGGCCAGCTCCCAGCGCCCCGTCGTGATCAGCTCGAAGGCCATGTCCTTGCCCAGGGCCTGGCGGACCAGCGCCCGCAATTGCTCGTCGGTGCTCTCGCTTTGCTCTTCAAACATGAGGAACCAGCGCCCATCGGAATACGTGCCCAGGAAACCCTTGAAGCCTGGCTGGTCGATGTCGAACTGGCGGATGTCCCGTTCCAGAAAGGCCTCCGCCTCCGCGCAGCGGAACAGCACGCTACGCAGCACGCGCAGGGGACCGGCACCCTGGCGCGCGATGCCCAGCTGTTCGCGGATGGGGCTGGCCGCGCCATCGGCGGCGATCAGGTAGTCGGCTGTGACGGCATAGCATGCGCCCGTGTCGCGCTGGCGCAGCTGCGCCGTGACGCGCTGCGCATCCTGCTGCACGGACAACAGTTCCACGCCCGTGCGCAGGTCCGCGCCGCGCGCGCGGGCGGCCTCGCGCAAGATCGGTTCCAGCAAGTCCTGGGCGATGGCGGCACCGGCCATGGGCGAGGCTTTGCCGTCGCGCTCTTCCGGCTGGCCTGGCGTCCACGGCAATTCCTCGTAGTGCTGACCCGCCAGGCTTTCCACGCGGGCGCGGCGCACGGTGGCGCCGGGCGGCACCTGGGGGATGCGTTCGGCGATGCCGGCGGCGCGGAAAAATTCCAGCGTGTGTTCCGTAAAGCCCGTGGCGCGGGGATGCGCGGCGCTGCCGTGGTGTTTTTCAACGAGGATATGCGGCACGCCCCGCCATGCGAGGAAGAGCGAGGCTGAAAGCCCGACGAGGCTGCCGCCGATGATGAGTACAGGGGTGTGGATTGAAGCTGGGTTCATGATGTCGTCCTGGAGGTTGTGCAGAGCACACTTGGTCAAGGACGTGGTGAATTTTCGCGGCAGGCGGAACGCCGTTCAGGCAGCAGGGTGACGGAACGCACGCCGACGAAAAAACGGCGCACGTCCGCTTTTCGTCGTGGTCCGCGGCCCCCAGGGCTGGAATATGACCGTCCGCAGGCGGACGGCTGACCGGGGCTCACCACGCCGGTCCACCTTTTTCGACGCCACGATCTTAGCACGGGACTGTCGCGCGCCGCCAGCCCAGGGAAACTCCATGCAACGGCGTTCAGGCGGCCTTGGCCAGTCCTTCCGCTGCCAGCGCCGCCTTGACGCTGTCGCGCTCGGTCATGCGGCCCAGGAATGCCTGCAGATTGGCCAGCTGCGACAGGTCCACGCCCAGCTGCGGCGCCCAGCCCGTCACGGCGAACAGATAGGGATCGGCCACGGTCATGGTGTCGCCGGTCAGGTAGGCCTGGCCTTCCAGGCGGCTGTTGATCCACGCATATTTCTTGCCCAGTTCCTCGATGAACAGGGCCTTGGTGGCCGCGTCGATGCGCGAATCGAACAGGGGGCTGAACGATTTGTGCAGCTCGGACGTGATGTAATTCTGCCATTCCATCACCTTGTAGCGGGCAAAGTCGCCCGCGGGCGGCAGCAGGTCGCGCTTGCCGGCTTGCTCGGCGATGTACTGGGCGATGACGGGGCCTTCGCTCAAGGTCCTGCCATCGTCGAGCGCCAGCAGCGGTACCTGGCCTTTCGGGTTGAGCTCATAGTAACTGCCGCCTTCCGGCGTCTTGTGCTGGCCCAGGTCGACCTTGACGAGTGTGAACGGCGTGCCCGTTTCGCGCAGGATGATGTGCGGTGCCAGCGAGCAGGCGCCCGGCGAGTAAAAGAGTTTCATGGCGGTCCTGTCCTTGAAAAGGTGGGGAGATGCCACTATAGACCTGCGCCGCCGCGCGGTAAACGCGTGTTCGTGTGGTGATCATTGACGCCCGGTGTCGCCTTGCGCTGGCTCAAACCCCACGATTGCGCAAGGTGTCGAGCAGCAAGGTAAACGCGGTAGGAGGGGCCGCCGTGCGCAGCAGCTGTTCGCCCGCTTGCGTCGGCGAGACGCTGCGCGTGCTGTGCACTTGCAGGCGCAGGTCATCGCGCATTTTCCTGGCCTGCTGGCTATGCTTTGCTACCGGGGCGGCAGTGCTGGCGGTTCGGCTGGCCCGTTGATACTGGCTCCACGCAATCATTAGTTTGGCTAACAAGTTCATGCGGACTTTGGCATTTCTTGCCATCATCCTCGTCAGCCAGGCGATGATCGTGCTCGACACGTCCATGGTGCAGCTTGCCTAAAATCCACCAGGAACTGGGCTTTACGGATAAAGGTCTGGCCTGGGTGCAAAGCGCCTACACCCTGACTAGGCGGTGCGGTTCACGGTGCCGTGGATGGCGCGGCTGCAAATATCCACGATCCGGTCCTACCGGTGCCGCTTCATCGCCGCCATGAACTGCTGGGTCACCTGGATGGCGGCGCGCACGATCGCATGTATCGTGGCCTGGCGTTGCTGTCATGCCGCCGCGGCGGCTGACCATTCGCGCAGCAATTGTCCGAGCGCTTCAGCCGCCGCCGTGGTGCCGGCGGTGCGCCAGACGAGCTGAAACTGGGCCGCGGGCAGGGCAGGCAAGCCATGCTGGCCATCGATGACCACCATGCCCGGCTCCAGGTCGCCTTGCGGCAGTGCCGTGATGGCCAATCCCGCCAGCACGGCGGCGCGCAAGCCCTGCTGGCTGGGCGAGGTGAACGCCACGCGCCAGTCCAGACCGGCGGCATCGAGGGCATCGACGCCGACTTGCCGGTGCATGCACGGCGCGGGCGAAAACGCCAGCGGCAGGGGCGGCGCGCCATCGTGCCTGAAATCGTGCGCCGCCGCCCAGACGAAGCGCGTGCGGCGCAGCACGGCCGCCTCATCCTGGCCGCCGGCCAGGGCCATGACGACGGCCAGGTCTAGCGCATCGGCCGCTACTAGTTTCTGCAAGTCAAGATAGGTGCCCACCGTCACATCCAGTCGCACGGCGGGAAACAAGTGCGCGAACTGCGCCAGCAGGGCGGGCAGGCGAGCGCCCATGAAATTTTCCGGCACGCCAAAGCGCACGGCGCCGGCGATCGAGGAGCGCTGGAAGCGCCGCGACAGCGCATCCTGCGCGGCCAGGATCTGCCGCGCGTGGCGCAGGAAATCCTCCCCATCTTCCGTCAGGCGCAGGCTGCGCGTCGTGCGCAGCAGCAGCGCGCTGCCCGCTTGCTCTTCCACGCGGCGGATCTGGTGGCTGATGGCGGACTGGCTCAGGTGCAGCCGTTCGGCGGCGCGCGTAAAGCCGCCCGTGTCCGCTACGGCGACAAAGGCGCGCAGCAGGGCGGTATTGAAGTCCATGGGGTGAGGCTCCTGCGATTCATGATGAAAATGAATGAATTGTACAAAATTTTATCATTTCCCTCATGAGTCGAGCTTTTCTAGAATGGCCGCTTGCAGTGCCCCGGCACCACGCATCCTTCCATGACTACCGAAAGCAAGGCTTCGATGCTACTGACTACTTCGCAACAAAACGCACTCACCCTGGCCGCCGTCTGCCTGGCCTCGCTGATGTTCGGCCTGGAAATTTCCAGCGTGCCCGCCATCCTGCCCACCCTGGAAACTGTGCTGCATGGCGACTTCAAGGACTTGCAGTGGATCATGAACGCCTACACCCTGGCCTGCACCACCGTGCTGATGGCCACGGGCACACTGGCCGACCGCTATGGCCGCAAGCGCCTGCTGCTCGCCAGCTTGGCCCTGTTCGGCGCCAGTTCCCTGGTGTGCGGCTGGGCCGGCGGCACGGGCGTGCTGATCGCGGCGCGGGCGCTGCAGGGCGTGGCCGGCGGCGCCATGCTGATTTGCCAGGTGGCCGTACTGTCGCAGCAGTTCCCGGCGGGCGCCGCGCGGGGCCGGGCGTTCGGCGCCTGGGGCATCGTGTTTGGCCTGGGCCTGGGTTTCGGGCCCATCATCGGCGCCGCCATCGTCGCGCTGTCAAGCTGGCAGTGGGTATTTCTCGTGCACGGGCCGCTGGCGCTGGCGGCCCTGCTGCTGGCGGCGCTGGGCGTGAGCGAGTCCCGCGATCCGCAGCGGCGCAAGCTGGACGTGGCTGGCATCGTCACTCTGTCGCTGGCCGTGTTCAGCCTTGCCTGGTGCATCACGCAGGGACCGGCGCTGGGTTTCACGGACCCGCGCACGGTGGCCAGCCTGGCCGTGGCGCTGGCCAGCCTGATGCTGTTTGTCATGATCGAACGGCGCCAGGCCGAACCGATGGTCGATTTTGCCGTCTTTCGCATCCGTCGCTTCTCGGGCGCCTTGCTTGGTTCGGCGGGCATGAACTGCAGTTTCTGGCCGCTCATGATTTATCTGCCCCTGTACGTGCAACATGGCCTCGGCTACGGCAGCCTGGGCACGGGCCTGACCTTGCTGGCCTATACCTTGCCTACCTTGCTCGTGCCGCCGCTGGCCGAGCGGCTGGCGCTGCGCTACCGGGCCGATGCGGTGATCCCTGCCGGCTTGCTGGCCATCGGCGCGGGCTTTCTGCTGATGCTGTGGGGCAGCCAGGCGGACGCCGCCAGCTGGCTGGCGATCCTGCCCGGCTGCCTGCTGGCGGGCACGGGACTCGGTCTGACGAATACGCCCGTGACCAACACGACCACGGGCGCCGTGCCCGGCGAACGGGCCGGCATGGCGTCCAGCATCGACATCAGCGCCCGCATGGTCAGCCTGTCCATCAATATCGCGCTGATGGGTTTTATCCTAGTTGAAACCATCCAGTCCGCCTTGCGGCCGCATCTGCCCGGCGGACTGGACGCGGTCACCTTGCGCGCCATGGCCGAGGATTTGTCGGCGGGCAAGGGTGCCGGTGCGCTGCCGGCCGGCGTGGCGAAGCTTGCATTGGCACAAGGATTTGGCGCCGTGATGCTGTACGGCGGCGTCGCCGCCTGCCTGTTTGCCGCGGCCAGCCGGCTGGCGTTCGGCGCCGGGCGGGAGGGTGCGTCAAGGGCGGGGAGGCTATAATCTGGGCACGTTGGCAAGTGTTGTCCAACGTCATTACGAGGCCGCCCATGCATAAACTGATTTCCGAACTCACCCGCTTGTATCTGTTCGAGGAACAGCAACAATACATTGATGCGGAGGGCGGTGCGCAGCCGCTGACGCCGGCCGTGCTGGCGCGCCATCTGTCGGGCGAGCAGACGGTGGCCGTGCAACTCGTGACCGGAAGCGGCCTGACGCGCGCGCTGGTGCTGGAGTTTGGCGGCAAGGGCGGCGGCGAAGCGCACTGGAGCGCGCTGTGCACGATCGCCAACGCCGTGCAGCACGAGCTGGACTTGCCGGCGCCCGCCGTCAGCATCTCGGGCACGGCGTTCCAGTTATGGCTGTCCCTGGCCGCGCCCGTGCCCGTCGCGCAGGCGCGCCAGTTCGTGCAGCTGCTGCGTTCCACCTTTTTACCTGCCTCGACCGACATCCTCGCCACCGCGCCGCCGGCCGACGTGGAGCAGGCGGCGCTGCCGCCATGTCTGCAGCCATCTGGCAAGTGGGCCGCCTTCATCCACCCCAGCATGGGCGCCGCCTTCGTCGACGAACCGGGCCTGGACATGCCGCCGCCCCCGGCTGCCCAGCTGGGCTTCCTGGAAAGCTTGCGCAGCATCAACCCGGGACAATTCGCGCAGGCGCTGGCCAAGTTGCAGGGGCATGTGGGGCTGGCTGACGCCAAGCCCGCTCCTGTCGCAGCCCCATTGCCCTCGGTCACGCCAGCCATCGCGCCAGGCTTGCTGCTGCAGGACGCCACCCTGGAAGACATCGTGCGCTGGCTGCATGCGCGCAACATCGAGCCGACGTTCCGGTACCGGTTGCCGTAGCGGGGCGCTTGCAGGCGCTGGCAGCTGTCGGCCCAGGCTGTGTAAAAACGCAGTTTTGTGTAAACGGATGCCGTTGGGTAAACGTTATGCCAGTATCTCATCAATACGAGCGCCAGATGAAACGACTTATCGAGGGTGAATACCGGGGCCAGGGTACGTTGCTGCCTGAACTGCTGGACGATTACGTTGCCGAGAACAATCCGGTTCGGGTGGTCGATGTATTTGTCGACCAACTTGACCTGGGCGAACTCGGCTTCGATGGTGTGCCGCCGGCAAAAACGGCACGGCCTGCCTGTCACCCCGCCGTGCTGCTCAAGCTCTACCTCTACGGTTACCTCAATCGTATCCAATCAAGCCGTCGGCTTGAGCGCGCAGCGCAGCGCAACGTCGAACTGATGTGGCTGACACAACGCCTGACGCCGGACTTCAAGACGATCGCGCACTTCCGCAAGGACAACGGCAAGGCAATCCGTCATGTCTGCCGACAGTTCGTCGTCCTGTGCCAGCAATTGGATCTGTTCGCGGACGCGGTCGTTGCGATTGATGGCAGTAAGTTCAAGGCCGTCCATCGCAGTGATCGCAATTTCACCCAAGCGTAGCTCAAGCGCAGGATGGAAGAAATTGAGGCTAACGTCAGTCGCTATCTGGGCGAACTGGACACGGCTGACAGGCAGGAAGCGGCGACGAGACAAACGCGCAGCACCCGACTGAATGACAAGATTGTGGCCATGAAATCGCAGATGGCTGCCAAGGAAATCGAAGCGAGGCTGGAAGCGCCTGGCGAAACTCAGATATCGCTAACCGATCCAGATGCCCGCTCAATGATGACGCGAGGCTCAGGCATCGTCGGGGACAACGTCCAGACCGTGGTCGATGCGAAGCATCACCTGATCGTGGAGCACGAGGCAACCAATATCGGCAACGACCGCGATCGTCAGGGCGCATGCTCTTATACTGGATCTACAGCGCCTGTTTGGAGCGGTTACACCGAATCCAGAAAACAGAAACGGCTCTCCTAACGCCTCGTCAACCCGCGACACGGCAGCAACCACGCGCAGTTCGGCCACCTGCAGCTATATTTGAGTTTTTACACAGCCTGGGCCCGAAGCGGATGCCGCGTTAGAGCGACACCCGGCCGCGATTGACTCGATAGATATGTGCAACAAGCAAGTAACGATAGATTTTACCTACGCGAAGAATGCATTGTTCGTTCGTCAATCCGTTGCGGTCGCTTTTGGCGTGCCAATCGACAGGGAAATAACTTGGGTCTTCCTTCAAGATCTGCTCTGTAATTCCAGCGAGTGTGCATTACCTGCGCGGGTGTTGGTCTGTGGCCTGCCAAGTGCCAGTGGCGCGATTGGAGATGAGATTCGAATGCTCCGCACCTTTTTCCGCGCGCTTGCGACAACGCGAAGCATCGAAGTCAAGATTGTTTTGCACGATTAAACATGTAGCGCTTTCTGCCACTCTTGGGACGACAGTTGCCGTACACTGTATGGCTGAGATTGGCCAGAAGCCGACCTTCCTGGCGACAGTTTAAACTGTTGACTCATTCACTGACCGCCCTAATCGGCCCACACCACTATGTTCTTCCGTCTCGCCTTCCTTGCCGCCACCCTGACGCTGGGCTTCGCCGATTCGGCTGTCGCCGATACCCCCGTCCTGGAAAAACTCACAGCTAGCCGGCTCGCTATCACTCTTGACAAAGGCACGTTATCGGGACCCGGTGCGGCACTGCTGCTGCAGGCTTCGCGCCAGGCGCAGTACGTCCTCCTCGGCGAGGATCATGGTGTCGCCGAGATCGCCCAGTTCTCATCCGCCTACTTCAATGCCTTGCCCCCTGCCGGCTTCACGACCTTGGTCACTGAAAATGGTCCAGCCGTGACGAGTGCGCTCGAAGGGATACTCAAGGGTGCCGACGCGGTTGCTGCTATCGCCAGATTCGACGCCATCTATCCGGACTCCGTTGCTTTCTACACCATGCGCCAGGAAGCAGAGATGCTCGCCGGCTTTGCCCTGGCCGCAGGACCGCGCTTCCAGCACTGGGGCATCGATCAGGAATTCGTGGGTGCGGCCAAATACCTGATCACCCTGATGCTGGCCCAGCCGGTTAATCCGGCCGCCCGCGCGAAGCTGGAAGCCTTGCGTCAAATGGAAGCTGTCGCGTCTCAAAAGGCGGTAGCCACCGGCAATCCCTTAGAGTACTTTATGCTGTCGGCCTCAACCGAGGAACTGACCTCCTTGCGCCCGCTACTTGCCGGCCCCAAAGAGCAAACCGCGCTAGGCCTGCTCGATGCATTGCTGGCCACACGCGCCATCTATCAGAAAAGCGCTTCTCAAGTGCCCGGCGATCGTGACCTGTCCAACCGCTTGCGTTTGACGCTGTTAAAGCGGACCCTGGAAACCCGGCTCGGCATGCAAGAGCAAAAGCTGGTGGTCAAGGTCGGCGCAAATCACGCATACAAGGGCATTAATCCACTCAACAATCGTGACATTGGCAACTTTCTGGCTGAACGCGCCGAAGGCCAGGGCCATACCACGCTGCACCTGATCGTGATGGCGGCGAAGGGTACGCAACTGACATTTGCGGGAGCGGGCAAGCCATATCAGCCGGCACAAATCAAACTTGACAGCCCGGCCTTTAAACTGCTGGCCAGTGCAGGCGCCACCGACGGCAGCTGGTCTCTATTTGATCTGCGTTCACTGCGGCCAGGCTCGCGCAAACTGGCGGGGGGCGACATTGAAATGTTCAACCTGATCAACGGCTACGATTTTGCCCTGATTATCCCCGAAGGCAGCGCTTCTGCGCCGCTCGTGACACCGTAGAAGGGGTGGCGGGAATTTAATAATTGCAATTATGTAATTGTACTGATTCCCCGCTGCGAAACGGCCAAGCGTGCACGGAAATGCCGCCCTTTCGCTGCATGGCGGCGCCAGCCTGGAGTGAGAATCAGTGCGTTTTACAGATGGGCAAGCCGCTATCCTGAACGCCGTCGGCCGGATTGGGCCATTTACAGACGAAGAACAGACAAAGACTACTTAACAAAAAGGAATTTGCGGGGCTCAGGACGAATTTTTAAAGGCCCATGAGCACTATCGCCACGGAAATGAAAAGGAAGCGCTCAATGAATGTTTAAAAGCCTTTGAGCGCTTGATGAAAGCCATGAATCGCCACGAGTTCGCTAGACGCTCGACAGCCTCTGAAAGTATTGCTTCTCGTAGTTTGCCGGCGACATCTGGCCGCACGCATGTCAGCGGCATCCTGAGTCAGCGCGCCATTTCCTGTGAGAGCGTGGCCACCAACCGCGCCGCCCCCATCTCCCGCGCCAGCGGCGCCCCCTGGCCGGCCCACTGCGCGGCGAATTCGCTGTTGCCGTGCTGGCTGGCCAGCGCGTTCAATTGTTTGGCGGCATCGTAGGCGACGGGGTAGTCGGCTGGCGGCGGGCTGCCTGGCGCTTCGCCGTGTTCGATCAGACGGTTCACCATGCCGCGCGCCAGGCGGCCCGATAGCACGCTGGTCAGGCGCGTGCTTGCGGCACGTTCGCTTTTCAGGTTGGCGCGGTAGCCGGCATTGGCCGACGATTCCGGGCATAGCACGAACGCCGTGCCCAGTTGGGCGGCTGCGGCGCCCAGGTCCAGCGCGGCGCGGATGCCGGCACCATCCATGATGCCGCCGGCGGCGATCAGGGGCAGGGCGGTGCTGCCTGCCAGCAGGCGCAGCAGGACGCTGGTGCTGTGGCGCTCGTCCGGCGCTTGCGGATCGAAAGCCCCGCGATGTCCGCCCGCTTCCACGCCTTGCGCCACGATGGCGTCGATACCGGCCTGTTCGATCAGCGCCGCTTCGCGCAGATTCGTGGCCGTGGCCAGCGTGTAGATGCCGGCCTGGCGCAAGGCGGCAATCCGCTGATGCGTCGGCAAGCCGAAATGGAAGCTGACGACGGCCGGGCGCTGTTCCAGCAACAGGGCAAAGGCCGCGTCATTGCCGAGAAACGTATCGTAGATTTCGTCGAGCGCCACGGGCGCGGCCGCGCCCAGTTCCGCAAACAGGGGCGCCAGGTGGGCCAGCCAGGCCGCTTCGCGCCGCGCATCCCTGACCGCCGGCGCATGGCAAAACACATTCACATTGAAGGGGCGGTCCGTCAGCGCGCGCGTGTCGGCGATCATTTGGCGCGCCTGCGCCACGGTGCCAGAGCCGATGGCCAGCGAACCGAGGCCGCCCGCGTTCGAGACGGCGGCGGCCATGCGCGGCGTGGAGATACCGGCCATCGGCGCCTGGATGATGGGCAACTGCAAGCCGAGGCGGTCGAGGAAGCGCTGGATTGAAGTCATGGTGTTTCCTTCACAAAGTTGAGGACATTGTGCAATGTTCGTATTTGAAGAATATAATAGCATAATCATTTTCAAATAGAGAATACGATGGACATGGAATCGCTGACGATTTTTTGCGCCGTGGCCAGTGAACTGAGCGTCACCCAGGCCGCAGCCAGGCTGGGGCGCGCGCCGTCCAGCGTCACCACGCGCATCCAGCAGCTGGAAGCCGATATCGGCGCGGAACTGTTCGTACGCACGAATAAACGCATGGCGCTGACGGCGGCCGGCGAGCGCTTTCTCGAGTATGCGCAGCGTTTGCTGGCGCTGGCGGAAGAAGCGCGGCACGTCGTCACAGGCGGGCGCGAAGGCGGCACCTTGCGCGTCGGCAGCATGGAAAGCACGGCGGCCAGCCGCTTGCCGGCGCTGCTGGCCGCGTATCACGCCCGCTATCCGGCGACGCGGCTGGCGCTGAGCACGGGGCCGTCGCGTCCCCTGATCGAGCAAGTGCGCACGGGCTTGCTCGACTGCGCTTTTGTCGCCTTGCCGCCAGCGTTCGGCGGCGCCGCCGCATTGGCGGAGCTGGGCCTGGCATCGATGCCCGTGTGGCGCGAGGAATTGTGTCTGCTGCTGCCGGCCAGCGAAGGGCAGGCGCGCAGCGCCATGGACGTGCGCACGCGCTCGCTGGCGGCCTTCCCGCAGGGCTGCACTTACCGCGGCATCGCGGAAGAGGTGCTGGGCGTGGCCGGCAGCACGCAGTGGCGGGTGCAGGAAATGAGTTCGTATCACACCATGATCGCTTGCGTGGCGGCCGGCGCTTGCGTGACCTTGCTGCCGGCCAGCGTGCTGGCACTGTCGGACGCGCCGGCTACCTTGACAACGCTGCCCGCAGGGGAGATTGACACCGTGCTGGTGTGGCGCGCGGGATTCGACGTGCCCGCTTTCCAGCATTTGCTGGCGCAAGTGGGCGAGGCGGCGCTGTGAGCGCGCCGGCCAGGCTGCGCGCCGCCATCGCGGCGGCGGTCATCCTCGCCATCGGCATGGGCTTTGGCCGCTTTGCCTTCACGGCCATCTATCCGCACATGGTCAGGGAAGGCGTCTTGAGCTTGCGCGACGGAAGCCTGGCCGCCTCGGCCAACTATGCCGGTTACTTGCTGGGCGCCATTCTGGCCATGCGCGCGCGGGCCCACAGCGCGCACCGGCTGTGCCTGTGGTCGGTGGCCGGCACGGCGCTGTGCCTGGGCGTGCTGGCCTTGCCGATGCCCGTCTGGCTCATCGTGGCGGTGCGCGGCGTGGCGGGCGTCTTCAGCGCCCTGGCCATGGTGGCGGCCTCGCTGTGGCTGCTGGTCCAGCGCGGGCATGGCCGCGGCGCGCCGCTGCTGTATGCGGGCGTGGGCGCGGGCATCGCCGTCTCGGCCGAATTGCTGGTGCTGGCCTCGCACCTGGGCTGGCACAGCGCCGGCATGTGGCTGCTGCTGGCCGGCGTCACCGTGCTGGCAGGGCTGGCGGCCGCGCCCGCCATTGCCGCCAGTGGCCAGGAAACCCTGGCTGCACCGGCGCAAGCCGCCGCAATCGCCTTGGCGCCCGTAGCGCCGTGGCCGCTGGTGCTGATCTACGGACTGGCAGGATTTGGTTATATCGTCACGGCCACGTATTTGCCCGTGCTGGTCGGCGCCGCCTTGCCGGGGCTGAACTCCGCCCATGTGTGGGCCGTGTTCGGCCTTGGCGCGGCGCCGTCGTGCTTCCTGTGGCACCGGCTGCACGAGCGACTTGGCACGCGCCAGGCCCTGAGGTCGAATTTGCTGCTGCAGGCGCTGGGCGTGGCGCTTCCCGTGCTGGCGCCCACGGCCGCCGGCTACCTGCTCAGCGCCATCCTCGTCGGCGGCACGTTTGTCGGCACGGTGACCATCGCCATGCCGGCCGCGCAGCGGGTCGCCGTCAAGACAGGGACCAACATGATGGCGATCATGACGGTGGTGTATGGCATCGGACAGATCATCGGCCCCGTGCTGGCCGGCAGCCTGTATGCGCAGTCGCACAGCTTCAACAGCGCCTTGCTGGCCGCCGCAGGCGCGCTGCTGCTGGCGATTCTCGTCAGCCTGCGGCTGTGAAACTCAGAGATCGAATGCGCAGCGCATGAAGTCGCGCCGGATGTCGTTGATCCTGTCGAACTCGCGCGTGTAATACAGCTTGTTCGTCAGCAGCACCGCATAGCGGCCGCGCCGGGGGCTGAGCCACATGGCCGTGCCCGTGAAGCCCAGGTGGCACCAGACGTCGTCTTGCGCCCCTGTGCCTGCCGCCGGATGCCAGAACAGGCCGCGCGACGGATTCAAGGACCCCGTCCGCACCGTCAGCGATTCCCTCACCCAATCGGCGTCAAACACCTCGCCGTGGCTGCCCGGCGTCAGCATCGCCCGCAGGAAGCGCCGCAGGTCCGGCACGTTGGAAAACAGGCCGGAAATGCCGCACACGCCGCCCAGCAGCCGGGTTGAAAAGTCATGCACCGTGCCGGCAAGATGGGCGCCTGCTACGTCGCAGTATTCGGTCGGTGCGACCAGCTGGCCGTGCCGTGGCGCCACAGGACCGTAGCCCGTGGCGGCCATGCCCAGCGGCCGCAGCACATGCTCGGCAAGGGCCACGTCCAGCGGCATGCCCAGCAGCCGCTCGATGACCAGGCCGAGGATCAGGGCCGCGCGGTCCGTGTATTCGACGGCTCGACCTGGTATGCCTTCCAGCGGCTCGCGCAGCACGCCGCGCACGATATCGTCGTACACGTCGCCATAGCTGGCGCGCAGGCGGGCGCGCAGCGGCAGGCCGGCCGTGTGCGTGAGCAGCTGGAAAATCGTGACCGGTGCCAGCGCGTAGCCTGCCGTGCCGGGCAAGACGTCGACCAGCCGGCTGTCCAGGCGCAGGCGATTCCGCTTCACCAGCCTGCCGATGAGCGACCAGACGCTGATGATCTTGGTCAGCGAGGCGATGTCGAACAAGGTGTCGACCTGTATCGCGGCGCTGGAAGGATCTGGCGTGAGCCGCCCGGCCGCGCCCATTGCGTGGTGGTCGACGGTGCCCACGGCCCAGGCCGCGCCTGGAAAAATCTGTTCGTGTACGCCGGCTTCCGCCAGCGCTGCCAGTTGCTTGGAATGGTCGCTTATCTGCATATTGATTGTGTCGTGGATGTCTTGTTATCGTCTGCCGCCGCCACACCCACCCACCTCGCCACCGACTGCGCCACCCATACCCCCTCGTCGAGCGGCAAGTCGTGGCCCGCGTCGCCGTGGATCAGGCAATCGGCCTGCCACGCGCGGGCCAGACGCTGCGAGCAGCGGTGGTCGACCAGTCGGTCTTGCGCGCCGGCCATCACCAGCACGGGCATGGGGGGGCGGCTTGCCGGGGCGCGGTAGCGGGCGGCCGACAGCAGCTGGCGCAGCGCGTTGCGCCGGCTGACGGGGTATTGCTGCTGGTAACTGAGCCAGTCGGCCAGCAGGGCCGGGTTGCCATGGGCATGCCTGCGGCTGGTCAGGCGCAGGATCAGTGCTTCCTGGCTGCCTGCGTCGCCCAGCAGCAGCTGGCGCAGCAGGGCGCCATAGTTTTGCCAGCGCAGGCGCCGGTAAAACGGGCTATAGGGCCGCATGCTGGTGTTGATCAGTACGCAGCGGGCGATTTCCTGCGGATAGCGGCTTGCCCATTCGACGGCCACCATGCCGCCCAAGGACAGGGCCAGCAAGTGGTAGGGCGCGGGGATGCCCCGCGCCAGCAAGTCCTGGCGGCAGCTTTCGACCATGGCGGCCACGCGGGTGGCGCTGTCCTGCGCGTGACGCGTGCCGTTGCCGGGCAAGTCGGGCGTGACGATGCGGGCGCCGGGCAGGGCGCCTGCCAGGGTGGCGGGGAAGCTGCCCCAGTGGCGCTGTTCGCGCATCAGGCCGCGCAGCAGGACCCAGGTGGGCGATCCGCTCATGATTCGTACCATTGCGCCAGGGCGCGCCGGCGCTGCGCCTTGCGCAGCAAGCCTTCGGGCATCCAGCGGCCGTGGCTGCTGGCGGCGCGCATGAGGAAATCGAACCACACCAGGTGCCGGCGCAGCACGCGCTGCAAGCGGTGCGCGGCCGTGGGGTTGAAGATGCTGACCCGGTTGAACAGCTGGCGCGGGTTTTTCTTGACCCAGCGCCACGAGCCCATTTCCAGGGTCAGCGGCAGGAACACGCGCCCGCTGTAGCTGGTGCCGTTCAGGTACAGATAGTCCCACAGGTCGCCATGCGTGCGGTATTGCCGGCTTTGCGGCTCGAACACATAGTTGTGGTTGGGGTAGCTCTGGCTGAACAGTTCTTCCAGCGCGCCGATCTCGGCCAGGTGTTCGATGGGCACCTTGGTATGCGCATGGGGAAACCAGATGCGGTCGCGCAAGCCGAAGCCGGAATGGCAATCGAGGGCGATGCTGAACTGGCGCGACAGCAGTTCGCGCTCGACGAGGTCGCACACGGCCTGGCTTTCCGCCTCCATCGGCCCCCCGGCAGCGCCCCGGTACCAGGGCAAGCGGGGGCTGTAGCGCTGTCCACCGAGCATGAACGGCACTTTTTCGCGCGCGCTCAAGGGTGCGTTGCGCATCAGGTCGACGCCGCGCGGATTGCTGCGCGTCGCTTGCCACATGCCGCCGGGATTGACCAGCGGCATGAACACGAGGCGCATGGTTTCCAGCTGCTGGTGCAAGGTGGCGTCCCAGCGCAGGCGCGCGACCAGGCTTTCCAAAAAGGACAGCAGCACTTGCGTGCCGATGCGTTCAAGGCCGTGGATGCCGCCGAAAAAGCCCAGCACGGGCACGTCCGGGCCGGGATTGCCCATGGCGATCGAATACACGGGAAATGTGCGCCCATCGATGGCGATGCGGCAGGGCGCGGCCACTTCCAGGTGGCTGCCGCCCTCGTCGATGAGGCGTTTCAGCATGACCAGCTCGGGCAGATTCTTTTCGATCATCAGGCGTCTGAAAGGGAAAGTAGCAGCCAGTGTAGCCGAAATAAGCGCCACGCCCGACGTCCCGCATGGCGAAATTTATTGATGGCAAGCATGTCACGAAGCCGTCATTTTTTGTGTGTAGGCTATTGCAGTTGATGCAAGAATTATTACTTGGCAATGCCTTGTTGCCACGCAGTTTTCCCCACACACGATAGCGACTCGATAGCGATATGACAGGCAGCCCGGCATCCGTCCATGTGCTTGCGCTGGCGGGATACCTGGTACTGCTGGGTTTCCTCGCCACGGTGGGGCCCGTGCGGGCGCAGCCGGCCGATGGTGCCGTCTGGCAATTCGATATCGCCGCGCAAAATCTCGGCGACGCGTTGGACCTGTACAGCCGCCGCACGGGCGTCGCCGTGCTGATGGACCAGCGCTACGCGCAGCGCCAGTCGGCCGCCGTGCGCGGCCCGTATGCGGCCGGCGCGGCCCTGCAAGCCTTGCTGGAGGGCACGGGCCTGCTATCGCGCCTGTCCGACGCGCAAGCCGTCATCGTGTATGCCCCGGCTGCGGCTTCGGCGGCCGCCGCCGCGGACCTGCCGCCGGCCGCCATGCTGGCCGCCGCCGACATCCCGGGCGCCACGCAGGGCGGCGGCGACCATGCGGCCTATGTGGGCCGGCTGCAGCACGTTCTGCTGGGGCTGCTGTGCCGCGCCGCGCAGACGCGTCCCGGCGGCTACCGCCTGGCGCTGCAGCTGTATCTGAACCGCGCCGGCGTCGTCGACCGCGTGCACCTGCTCGACAGCACGGGTTTGCGCGCGCGCGACACGGCCATTGCGCGCGTGGTGCTGGGCATGCGCGTGGGCGCCGCGCCGCTGCCGTCAATGCCGCAGCCCGTCTCCATCCTGCTGCTGCCGCAAGGGCCGGGCAGCGAAGTCGATTGCGCCGCTGGCGCGCAAGGAATCTCCGCGCCATGAGCATGCCCGACCTGCGCACCAAGCTCAAAGGCCACCTCAGTGCGCGCTACGCCGTGCTGCGCTGGCGTCTCGAGCGCGTCGTCGGCTGCAAGCACCATGCGGCCGATGCGCTGCAGGAAACCTGGCTGCGCCTCGAAGCGATGGTGGCGCCGGGGCCGGCCGCCGCGCCCGTCCACAATCCGGACGCTTATCTGCTGCGCATGGCGGCCAATATCGCCACCGATGCCTACCGCCGCGACCGCATCATCGTCACCGAGCGCGAACGCGAGGAGCTGATGGGCATGGCCGACGAGCCCGGCGACGACATCGGCGACCCCGCGCGCATCGTCTCGGCGCGGCTCGACGTGCAGGCGCTCGACGCGGCGCTGGCGGGCCTGTCGCCGCGCCGCCGCGCCATCCTGACGGCGGCGCGCATCGATGGCATGCTCAATGCGGAAATCGCCGCACGCTTCGGCATTTCCGTGGCGATGGTGAAGAAAGAATTGCAGGCCGCCCTGCAACACTGTAAAACGTGCATGGCCGACGCCGATGCGGCCCAGCGCAGCGATGTGTCGGGCCGGCGTAAATATTGATGAATCCCATGACCGCTCCCGACCGCGATCCACGCGCCCCTTTAGATCATGCCGACACGGCCATCGGCCGGCAAGCCGCTGCCTGGTGGGCGCGCCTGCGTGCCGACGATTTTACGCAAGCCGACGCCGACGCCTTGCGCGCCTGGTGCGCGCTTAGCCCCGACCATGCGCGCGCCTGGCGCGAGCTCAAGCAAGTGTGGCAGGCGCTCGACCCCGCCTTGATCCGCGCCGCCGCACCGCGGCAGGCGGCCGTGCTGGCGTTCCCGGCGCGTCCCGGGCGCCGTGCTTTTCTTGGTGGCGCGCTGGCGGCCGGCGTGGCCGTGCTGGCCTTGCGTCCGCCCTTGGGCGCCTGGCCGTCGCTGCAGGAGCTGAGCGCCGACTACCGCACGGGCACGGGCGAGCAGCGGCAAGTGGCCCTGTCGCAGCAGATGACGGTGCAGATGAATACGCAGACGCGCATCAATGTGCGGGCGCCGGAAGCGATCGAACTGCTGGGCGGCGAAGCGGAAATCGTTGCCAGCGGCGCGCGCCAGCCCGTATCTGTGGTGGCGGGCGCCGGGCGTTTATTGGCGCAGTCGGCCCGCTTCAATGTGCGCCACACGGACGACGCCGTGTGCGTCACCTGCCTGGCGGGCGCCGTGGACGTGGTCTGGCAGCAGCGGCGCCTGACCCTCGATGCGGGGCAGCAAGTGGTCTACGACGAGCGGGACGTGCAGGCGGCCACGGCCGCACCGGCCGAGGAGGCCAGCGCCTGGCGCACGGGCGCGCTGTCGTTTGCCGGCCAGCCGCTGTCCCGCGTGGTCGAGGAAATCAACCGCTACCGGCCGGGACGGGTCGTGCTGCGCAATGCCGAGCTGGGCCGGCGCCTCGTGCGCATGCGCTTTTCCATCAAGCAAACCGATGGCGCGCTGGCGATGATACGCGACCTGACGGGCGCGCAAATGACCAGCCTGCCAGGCGGCATCGTGCTGCTGAGCTGATTTCAGCGGAAGAGGGATGCCCCGGCGGCAGGGGAATCCAAATATTTTTCAAAAAACATTATCCCTTCCGCCGCCCAGCTACGTCATGGAGGCATGGACGCCTGCGCTACCGCCAGGCTCCGTTCCCTTCTCTCTAGCCAGGAAACCATTGCCATGACCAAGCTTCACACTGCCCAGCGCCCAGTCCCCACGTCCACGCTGGGCAGCCGCTTGCGGCTCACGCCGCTCGCTTACGCACTGACCACCATGCTGATGGCGGGCGCTTTCAGCACGCCGGCGCGCGCGCAGCAGGCGTTCAGCGGCGGCTGGTTCGCGGCCAAGGGCGCGGCACAAAATACGGCGGCCACGTCGGGCCGCTTGCCGAATGGCCAGCCGCTGCCGCCGGGCAGCCGCCCAGAGGGCCAGCAACAGCAGGCGAACCAGCAGTTGCAGCGCTCGCTCAACAACCTGAACCTGGCCGCGCGCGCCATCGCCGCGCAGCAAGCGGCCCAGGCGCAGGCGCGCCAGGCAGCTGGTGGCGGCGCCAGCGCGCCGAACGGCCTGGCGCAGGGCGGCTTGCAGGTCGACACCAACAGCCTGACGGCCGGCTGGCTCAACGCCCAGGCGCCCGTGCAGACGGTGGCGGCGGGCAAGACGGCCGTGGTGGTGCAGCAGACGGCGGACAAGGCTGTCCTGAACTGGGAAACGTTTAACGTTGGCAAGGACACGACATTGACGTTCCAGCAGCAAAAGGACTGGGCCGTGCTGAACCGGGTCAACGATCCGCAAGCGCGTCCCAGCCAGATACAGGGCCAGATCAAGGCCGACGGCACGGTGCTGATTGCCAACCGCAACGGCATCGTGTTTAGCGGCACGAGCCAGGTCGACACGCGCAGCCTGGTGGCGGCCGCGGCCCGCATCAGCGATGCGCAATTCCAGAAGAACGGCATCTACAGCCCCGGCACGGCCGGCGCCGCGACGTTCACGGAGGCGGATGGCAAGGTGCTGGTGCAGGCCGGCGCGCGCCTGGCCAGCAACGTGCCCAAGGGCAGCACGGAAGGCGGCGGCTACGTGATGTTGCTGGGCAAGGAGGTCCAGAATGCGGGCGAGATCAATACGCCCAAGGGCCAGGCCCTGCTGGCGGCCGGCGACGGTTTTGCCATCAAGAAGGGCGTGGGCACGGACGGCAACCCGCTGTCGACCACGCGCGGCAGCGAAGTCACGCCGCAGTTCGCGGCCGGCAGCACGGCGGGCAAGGTCGTCAACACGGGCCTGATCCAGGCGCGCGAAGGCGACGTCACCCTGGCCGGACGCGACGTGCGCCAGGAAGGCGTCGTGCTCGCCTCCACCACGGCGGCCACGCGCGGCACGATACACCTCAACGCCCTGGGCGGCGACGCTGCCGTGACTCTGGGACGCGGCGCCACCACGGCCATCCTCGTCGAGGACGACGGCAAGACGACGGCGCTCGACAGCCAGCGCGACGCCATGCGCGGCCCGGCCGTGACGTCCACGGAAAATATCCTCGCCGTCAACGACCGCCGCGACCAGTCGCGCATCGAGATCGGCAGCACCGGCACGGTGGAATTTCTCGGCGACTCGCTGACCCTGGCCACGGGCGGCCAGCTCGCCGTCAACGCAGCCAGCCGCAGCCTCGTGCGCGACGGCGCCCAGCTCGACGTTTCCGGCGCCGTGGGCGTCAAGGTGGCGATGTCTGCGAACAATGTCGAGATCAACGTGCAGGGCAACGAACAGCGCGACGCGCCCGTCAACCGCGACGGCAAGGCCCTGATCAACAGCAGCATCTGGGTGGACCGCCGCAAGCTGGTGTTCGTGCCGAAAGGCACGAACGGCTACGACAGCGACCGCTGGTACACGGCCGGCGGCTTGCTGGAAGTGGCCGGCTACCTGGGCACGCAGGGCCATTCCGTCAGCGAGTGGATGGCGCAGGGCGGCACCGTCAGCTTCGGCGGCAAGGATGTCGTCACGCAGCTTGGCTCCGGCATCAACCTGTCGGGCGGCACCCTGGACGTGCAGACGGGCGCCGTGCGCCAGACCTGGCTCAAAGGCGCGGACGGCAAGCTGCATGAAGCGGGCAGCGCGCCCGCCGACCTCGCGTATGCGGGCGTCTACAAGGGCTACGAGGAAGAACACGCGCGCTGGGGCAAGGATGCCAGCGCCTTCTACGCCAATCCATTGATCGCCGCGCAACTGCGTCTGGAAAACGGCTACACGGCGGGGCGCGACGCGGGCAAGCTGGTGGTCGCCACGGAGTCGGCCGTGCTGGAAGGCGGCATCGCCGGCGACGTTTTCCAGGGCGAGCGCCAGACCCAGGCGCCGCAGGCGCTGCTCGACGGCTATCAGCAGTCGCAGTTCGCGGCCGCGCAGCGGGGACAATTGATCGTTGGCCAGTATCAGCCCATGTTCGACAAGCGCACGGGCGTGCTGCAGCATGCGCTGTCGGCCGTCATGGACGAGGTGCGCCTGACGCGTGTGCAGGACGGCATTGCCGCCGGCCTCGACGTGACAGGCATGCTGGACGCTGAACGCCAGGGCAAGCTGCTGCTCGACACCACCTTGCTGAACAGCCAGCAGCTGGGCGCCATCCGCATCGCGGCCAAGGGCGCGGTCACCGTCGACAGCGCGCTGCAGGTGGCCGATGGCGGCAACATCACCTTGTTCGGCAATGACGTGGCCATCAATGCCAGCCTGCGCAGCCATGGCGGCAGCATCGCGGCCGGCAATGTGCTGAACCAGGTCGGCGCGCTGGGCATGAACGACACGGTCGTCATCCCGGGCGGGCCAGAGGGCAAGCTGGTGCTGGCCGATGGCGTGAGTCTCGACACGAGCGGCTTGCTCAGCAATGTGCTGCGCGACCCGCTGGCCGCCGCCGGCCTGCCCTACATGAATGGCGGCAATGTGTCCCTGCGCGCGAGCGGCGACGTGCGCATCGGCAATGGCAGCCTGATCGACGTGAGCTCGGGCGCGGCCATCCTGTCGCAGGCGAAACAGCAGGGCGGCAAGGGCGGCAACGTGAGCCTGGCCAGCTATGGGCCGAAGGCCGACCTGGTGCTGGGCGAGGGCGCGCAAGTGCGCGGCCATGGCGTGCAAGGCGGCGGCAAGCTCGAATTGCAGGCGAACAAGATTTTGATCGGCCAAACTGAAAAACCCGAGGCCGGCACACTGCACTTGGGCGGCGACTTTTTTGAGCAGGGTTTTTCCAGCTACAGCCTGGTCGGCAAGCAGGGCTTGACGGTGGCGGACGGCACGCAGGTGGACGTGCGCATGCCCGTGCTGCGCGTGGTGGACAACGAGAAACTGGCGCTGTGGACGCCGGAACAGGTCACGGAAAACGCGCTCAAGGGCACCTTGACGCAGCGCAAGGGCGCCAGCCTGGCCCTGCAGGTGGGCGATATCCAGTCCGGCGCGGCCGACATGGCCAGCGCCGAATTGCTGGTCGGCAAGGGCGCCGTGGTGAGCGTCGATGCGGGCCAGTCCATCAAACTGTCCAGCGTGGGCCAGCTGACGGTGGACGGGCGCCTGAACGCGTGGGGCGGCAAGATCAGCCTCGGCGGCGTGGGCGTCGGCGTCAGTGTGTCCGAAGCCGTGGAAGCGGCCGGCCATGGCCGTTCGCTGTGGATAGGCGAGAACGCCGTGCTCGACGTCGCGTCGCGCGCCGTCACGGCCACGGATGCGCAGGGCCGGCGCTACGGCAAGGTGATCGATGGCGGCAGCATTGTCGTCGGCGGCGAGATCGACCATGCGCAGGGCAGCACGTCGGCGGCCAGCCTGTTCGTCGTCGTGCGCGACGGCGCCGTGCTCGACGCTTCCGGCGCGCACGCGGTGCTCGACGTCAATGGCGCGGCTGTCGACGTGGCCAGCGCGGGCGGCAGCATCGCGCTGGCGTCGAACAATGGCTTGTACCTCGATGGCCAGCTGCTGGCCAGGGCGGGCGGCGCGGGCGCGGCGGGCGGCAGCCTGTCCGTGGCCACGGGCACGCCCGAGTACCGCAAGGAGCTGGCGACGGAGCAGGTGCTGCAGGGCCGCCAGCTGATCCTCTCGCAGCGCCAGCTTGCCAGCGACCTGGCCGCAGGCAGCAGTGCGCAGGAAGGCCAGCAGGCGCTCCAGTACGGCCATGGCCGCCTGTCGGTGGAACAGGTGGCGGCGGGCGGTTTCGGCAACCTGGCCCTGCTGGGCGCCGTCACCTTCGGCGGCGACGTGGCGCTGAACATGCAACAGAGTTTCCAGCTGTATGGCGCGCCGGCGCTGGCGCCCGGCAGTTCGCCCGACGCGAAGGTCAAGGTGGCGGCGCCGTACGTGCGCCTGGCCAGCGTCAAGCCGGTCGCACGCGACTTCTATGTCAGGCCAGGCACGGCGGGACCGGCGCCCATCGCCAGGCAGATCGGCTTTGAAGGCGAGCTGATCGACGTGCGCGGCCTGGTCAATATCGTTGCCGACGACGTGCGCCTGAGCAGCCGCGGCGACCTGCGCTTCCTGCTGTCACCGCTGGGCTGGGACGGCAACCAGCCGACGACGGTGCTGTCCACGCCGGGCGACATGACCCTCAGGGCGGCCCAGCTGTATCCGGAGACGGGCGCCGGCGCCGCCGTGCGGGCCGGCTATGGCATCGTCGACGGCAAGATTGGCTACGATCCGGCCCACAGCCTGAACATCGCCCGCAGCACGGCTGACGTGCCGGCCATGCCGTATTCCGCTTTCGGCTCGCTGGAGCTGGCCGCCGCGCATATCGAGCAGGGCGGCGTCGTGCGCGCGCCGCTGGGGCGCCTGTCGGTTGGCGCGGCTGGCTATGAGAACGACAGGAGCCTGACCGTTAACTTGTTGCCAGGTAGCATCACCTCCGTCAGCGGCGCCGGCCTGGTCATGCCGTATGGCGGTACCGTCGATGGCCAGACCTGGAACGTCAACGGCAAGCCGGCCACCTTGATGGGCGTGGGCGGCATCAATGTGCAGGGCGGCCTGCGCATCGGCGTGGAAATGGCGGGCGCGGCCGTGGATGTGCGGCCGGGTGCGCTGCTCGACCTGTCCGGCGGCGGCGAACTGACGGGTGCAGGTTTCATTTCCGGGCGCGGCGGCTCCACCGACGCGCGCACCCATCCGCTGGTGCAGGTGGGCGCGAATGGCGGCTTCGTCCTGCCGGGCCTGGCAACGAATCCCGTGTACGCCATCGTTCCGGGCGCGCAAACGCCGCAGGCGCCGTCGGGCGGCGACAAGGCGGCCTCCGATCCGGCCGTGGGCCGGCAGGTGACGATAGGCAGCGGCGTGCCGGGTCTGCCCGCCGGCACCTACACCCTGATGCCGTCGACCTATGCCTTGCTGCCGGGCGCCTTCCGCGTGGAACTCAACGGCCTGGCGGGGCAAGGCGGGGCCGGCTCGCTGGCGCAGCCGCTGCGCAACGGTTCCTGGGCCGCACCGGGCACCCTGTCGATCGCCGGCACGGACATCCGCGCGCCGCTGGCCAGCCAGCTGATACTCACGCCGGCCAAGGTCTTGCGCACGTATTCCCAGTACAACGAAACCGGCTATGCGGCGTTTGCCCTGGCCGATGCGAAAACGCGCGGCATTCCCCGCGCGCTGCTGCCTGCCGATGCGAAAACGCTCAAGCTGACCCTGGCGCAAGGGGGCGGCCCGGACACGTTCCAGTTCAAGGGCACGGGCAAATTCTCCACGGCCGAGGGCGGCTATGGCGGCACCGTGGTGCTGATGTCGAACGACAGGTCCGCCGGCGAGATTGAAATCCTCGCCGACGGCGCGCCGGCCACCAGCGGCGCCGGGCAGGTCAGCGTGCGTGCCTCGAGCCTGAACAATATCGGCGCGGCCCGTATCGTGGTGGGCAATGCGCCGTCCGTGGAATATGGCCAGGGCGGCAACTACGTGAACTTCGGTTTCAACTCGGCGCGCGCCGTCTACCTGCGCGCGGGCGCCATCCTGTCGGCGCCGGAAGTGTTCCTCGTCGCCCAGGACCCGGGCAATGACCAGCTGGGCGATGGCTTGATCGATATCGCGCCCGGCGCCGGCATCAGCACCCTGGGGCGCGGCAAGGCCGCGTACGACGCCAACGACGGCTTTATCTACCAAAAGGGCCGCGCGGACGTGCACATGCTGGCCGCCTCGAACGGCTTGCTCAACGTGGCGCCCGTCAGCGGCACGGCGCGCGGCGGCATCCGCATCGGCGTGTGCGGCGACGCCTGCACCGACAAAGGAACAGCGAGCCTGTATTCGGAAGGCACCTTGCTGCTGTCGACGAACGGCAGTTTCGCGCTGGACGACACGGCCCGCTACGGCACGCGCAACCTGAGCCTGGCCGTGGGCGCCATCAATATGGGCAGCAGCGAAGCGCTGGCGGCGGCCCAGGCCAACGGCACGCGCTCGAGCGGCCTGGCCATGAACCAGGAGGTGCTGGACCGCCTGCTGCGCGGCGACACCAGCACGGGCGCGCCTGCGCTGCAGGCGCTGATGCTGAGCGCGGCCGATGGCGTCAATTTCTATGGCGACGTGGTGCTCGACACCTACGACAAGGCGAGTGGCAAATCGAACCTGGAGCGCCTCGTGCTGACCACGCCGGCCATGTATGGCCAGGGCGGCGCCGATACCGTGGCGACCATCCGCACGGCCAATCTGATCTGGGGCGGGGCCCTGTCGCCGGCCGGCAATGTCATCACGCATGGCGCCGGCACGGGCAGCGGCACCCTGAACCTGGAAGCGGAACGCATCGATTTCGGCTTCGGCCCGTTCACGCAGCCGGCCGGCGTCGCCTCGTTCGACCGCCTGGCGCTGGGTTTTGGCAACGTCAACCTGAAGGCATCGGGCCAGGTGACGGCCAACCACAAGGGCAGCCTGTCCGTCTACCAGGCGCAGGGCGCCTACGAGGCGGGCAAGGGCTACCAGTACAGCGGCGGCAACCTCAATATCAGCACGCCGCTGCTGACGGGCGACGCCGGTTCCGCGCACAGCTACACGGCGGGCGCTGCGCTGAAGGTTGCGGCGCCGGCCGGCGCGGCGCCCGCTGCCCCGGTCAAAAATAACGCGGCACTGGGGGCCCAGCTGGCCTTGCACGGCGACAGCGTGAGCGTGGCGACGGCCGTCGTGTTGCCGAGCGGTAAGTTGACGATCAGCGCGCAGCGCGACATCAGCCTGGCCGACGGTGCGCGCATCGACATGGCGGGCCGCAAGTCTACCTTCTTCGATGTGGATAAATACAGCTGGGGCGGCGACGTGAGCCTGGACAGCCGCGCCGGCGATATCCGCCAGGGCGCGGGCAGCCTGATCGACCTGTCGGCCGAGAACAACCGTGCCGGCAGCCTGAAGGCCGTGGCCCTCGATGGCGCGGCCGGCATGGTCGACTTGCAGGGCAAGATACTCGGCGGCGCCAGCGGCAGCTACGACGCGGGCGGCACCATGGTGCCGTACAAGAAGGGCAGCGTGGACGTGCGCGCGCAAACGCTGGGCGCGGGCGGCGCGCCGGACAGCCAGTTCGCGTCGCTCAACACGCGCCTGAACGAAGGCGGCGTGACGGGTGCGCGCAGCTTCCAGCTGAAACAGGGCGACTTGACCATTGGCAATGAACTCAAGGCGGGCGAGGTGCAGGTGTCCGTCGACAACGGCCGCCTGACGGTGGCCGGCACGATAGACGCCAGCGGCGAGCGCGTGGGCAGCATCCGCCTGGCCGGCAAGCATGGCGTCACCCTGGCCGGCAACGCCGTGCTCGACGCGCATGGCACGCTCTTGCGCGTCGACAGCTACGGCAAGATCATCGACAGCCCGAACCGGGCCATGGTGGAACTGAACGCGGGCGAGGGCGTGCTGGACCTGGCAGGCGGCGCGCAGATCGACGTGCGCCATGCCACGGCGGCCGTGGCCGGCAAGGGCAAGGGCGAATACGACGGCGCCGCGCGCGGCACGGTGGAATTGACGGCGCCGCGCCTGGGCAGCGGCGGTACAAGCACGGACGTCGATGCCGCCACCTTTGGCGATATCGGCATCCGTGCTGGCGGCGGTTTCACCATCCGTGGCGCGAAATCGATCGCCATCAACGCCATGCGGCGCTACGACGATGCGGCCTACGCCGCGGACCTGTCTGCCAGCGGCCGTCCGTACCAGGTGATCAACCAGGCCTACCTCGACAGCAAGCATGCGGACAGCACGGCCTTCATCGACGCGGCGCTGGCCAATACGAACTTGCGCAACGGCAAGCTGGCGGGCCTGGCCACGTCCGCGTATGCCGACGCTTTGCATCTGCGTCCCGGCGTCGACATCGTCAGCAAGACGCCTGACGGCGACCTGGTGGTGCAGGGCGACCTGGACTTGTCGGGCATGCGCTACGCCAGCCTGAATCCGCGTTTTCAGCAAACGGCCGTGCGCGGTTCGGGCGAAGTGGGCAGCCTGCTGCTGCGCGCCGGCGGCGACTTGAGCATCTACGGCAGCATCAACGACGGCTTCGCGCCGCCGCCCGCCACCAGGGATGACGGCGGCTGGGTACTGCTGCCGGGGCGCGACATCAATGGCGGCGACGTCATCGTCCCGGGCCAGGGCGTGACCCTGGCCGACGGCACCTTGTTCCCGGGCGGTATCGCGCTCAATTACGACGTGCCCGTCAAGGGTTTCAATCTGCTGGCCAATACGCGCCTGCCCGTGGCCGTCGTCCTGGACCAGGCCATGACGGTGCGGGCCGGCACGGTGCTGGCCGCCGCCGTGCGCGACAGCGCGGGCAATATCGTCCATCCTGCCGGCAGCCTGCTGGCGACGGAACAAGTGTTTACGCCCGGCATGCGCCTCGACGCGGGCAGCGTGCTGGCGCAAGCGGTCAAGGTGCGCGCCATGACCTGGCCCAAGGGCGTGCCGCTGCCCGGCGTGGCTGGCGAACGCTCCGTCTTTGCGCTCGATGGCCAGCTGGCGCTGGCCGTGGGCGCATTGATCCCGTCCGGCACCGACGTCAAGCTGATGCCCGATGTGAAGTCGATTCAGCTGCGCCCGGAAGTGGCGGGCAGCCAGGGCAAGCTGTGGGCCATCGCGCCCATGCTGGCCGAAGGCTCGCAAGCGTGGGGCATGCGCCTGGTGGCCGGTGCCGACCTGGATGCGGCCGACACGCGCGGCGTACAGGCGCATCCGGACCACGGCACCCTGCGCCTGGCCGACAGCCATTACGGCATGTATGGCATCCTCGTGCCGCCGAAGGGCGTGCAGTACTGGAGCGAAGCGGCTGCGGAACTGGGCGTCGAAGGCATCGTGGCGGGCGAAGTCATTACCGAGGAATTCACCAGCCAGTTCGGCCAGACCGTGGCGGAGCTGTGCGCCAACGACCCGTCCCTGTGCGTGCTGAAGGTGGCTTATGTGTGGACCAAGGCAGGTGCGGAAGAGTTTGCTTCCCCCGACGTGAAGGCGGGCGACGTGCTCGACCCCGTGGCGCTGCAGTGGCCGACGATTTGCGAGGAGAATCCCACCTGGTGCGGCACGGCCAACCCCACGTTCGACTACAAGGCCTCGAGCCTGCGCCACAGCGTGCTGCGCACGGGCACGGGCGACCTGGACCTGGTCAGCGGCGGCGACCTGCGCATGGACAGCCTGTATGGCGTGTACACGGCAGGCATGTCGTCCGTGGCGACGTCGGCCGGCGACCCGTACAACCAGGCGCGCGGCCGCAATGCCAACGGCAAGGTGCTGAGCAATCCTGACGGTGCGCACGAACACCTGGTCGACGGCGGCGCCGACAGCGTGTACCGCGCCTGGTACCCGGACCAGGGCGGCAACCTGCTGTTGAACGTGGCGGGCAGCCTGACGGGCTCGCTGATGACGGGCAGCGGCGCGATCAATCTGCGTCCCGTCAGTTCGGACAGCGGCCACGACAGCACGGCCGTCGGCAACTGGCTGTGGCGCCAGGGCAGCGGCGCGGTCGCCACGGGCGGCCCGGCGCAGCCGGTGGCGTGGTGGATCAATTTCGGCAGCTATGTGGGCGATGCCACCGGCAACTACGGTGCCGACAAGCTGCTGGGCTTTACGGGCTTCGGTACCCTGGGCGGGGGCAACGTGCGCGCCGACGTGGCCGGCGACGCGGGCGTGCAGGCGCTGCTATCCGGCAGCAGTTTTGACGATAATATCAATACCCGTTCGCAGGGCTTGCTGCTGGCCGTGGGCGGCACGGGCCGCGTGCAGGCCGATGGCAGCCTGCTGCTGACGGGCGGCGGCGACCTGGATCTGCGCGTCGGCGGCGTCCTCAATCCGGCCGGCACGGCAGGCCTCAACCACATGAATGGCGCGCTGGTCGACTTGCGCGGCCACGCGGCAACGTCGGCCGCGCAGCTGGGCAGCGTGGCGCTGGAATACGGCTCGCAGCATACCCAGCACGTGCCGCTGGAAACGCGGGCCTACGATGCCTTCACCGCGACGCGCGCCGCGCCGAGGGGCGGCATGACCCTGGTGCCGGGCGACGCCACCTTCACGGTGGCGACCCTGGGCGACCAGGTGTTGCAGGACGTGGCCGACCCCGGCCGCGTGCGTTTGCTCAGCGCATCCCCGTTCATCAGCGCCGCGGGCGAGGCGGGCGTCGGCTACAGCTGGTTCAGCCTGTGGACGCCGCGCACGGCGCTCGACCTGTTCTCCGCCGGCGGCAACATGACGCCGCTGACGGCACCGGTCGGCACGGCCACCGACCTGGCCATCGTTTACCCGTCCATCGTGCGCGTCGCGGCGCCGAATGGCAGCTTGTACTACGGCAAGGCAACCGCCAACTGGAATAGCGCCAACAGCTATGCCGACCCGCTGGTGCTGGCGCCATCGCCGAATGCCCAGCTGGAATGGCTGGCTGGCGATTCCATCTATGCGGGGGGCTATGCCGTCAGCCAGTCCGGCGCCGGCGCGGACAGCATGGCGACGCCGTTCAAGCCGGCCTTCGCGGGCTGGAGCGCGAATGCGGCCGATGCTAATCCCGTGACGGGCAACATTTCCAGCACGGGCGCGCCGGCGACGCGCTCGAACTTCCCGCTGTTCGCCTTCGGCCCCGATTCCGCCGCCGGTCCCGCCAACAGCGGCACGCAAGCGGCCCGCATCTATGCCGTGAAGGGCGATTTGATCGGCGTCAATAGCGGCCGCATGGTCGCGTTCTACGACGCCAGGCATGCGGGCACCACCTGGTATGAGGGGGCGCAACCGGTATGGATGAAGGCGGGCCGCGATATCGTCGGCAGCGGCACGGCATTGCTTGAGGGTATAGACGGTAGCGAGAACACGAGCGGCATGATATTCAGGAATTACAGCAATCTGTTCGTGCACAACAATGCGTTTGACGTCTCGGTGGTCTCGGCCGGGCGCGATATCCTGAACAGCTCCTTCAACGTGGCCGGCCCCGGCACGCTCGATATCAGCGCCGGACGCAACATATTGATGCAGGACAAGGGCAGCGTCGTCAGCCTCGGTCCCGTCGTCGCCGGAGATAAACGCCCGGGCGCCGGCATCGCCATGCAGGCGGGCGTGGGCGCGGCCGGTCTCGACTACCTGCGCTTCGTCAAGCCCTATCTTGACCCGGCCAGCGTGGCGCAGGCGGGCGTGCCGCTGGCCGACCAGGCCGGCAAGGTGGTGAAATCGTACGAAGGCGAACTGACGAGCTGGCTCGGCGAGCGCTACGGCTTCAAGGGCACGGCCGCCGAGGCGCAGGCCTTTTATCTCGCCTTGCCCGAGCCGCAGCAGCGCGTCTTTGCCCGCCAGGTGTATTTCGCGGAACTGAAGGCGGGCGGGCGCGAGTTCAACGATGCCGACAGCGCCCGCTACGGCAGCTTCCTGCGCAGCCGCAACGCCATCGCGGCCCTGGCGCCGGCCACGGACGCCAGCGGCAAGGCCATCGATTATGCGGGCGACATCGTCATGTACCGCGGGCTGTACGCGGTGCGCAATGACGGCGAGCAGCGCTGGGACTATTTCCCCCGCAGCGGCTACGTGCACACCAACTTCGGCGGCGGCATCCAGTTGCTCACGCCGGGCGGCAAGCAGATCTTCGGCATCGAAGGCGAGGCGCCGCCGTCGACCTCGGGCGTCATCACCAAGGGCGGCGGCAATATCGAGCTGTTCTCGCACGGCAGCGTCCTGCTGGGCCAGAGCCGCGTCATGACGACGTTCGGCGGCGATATCCTCGGCTGGTCGTCGGAGGGCGACATCAACGCGGGCCGCGGTTCGAAGTCGACCATCGTCTACACGCCGCCCAAGCGCGTGTATGACAACTGGGGCAACGTGACCCTGTCCTCCGATGTGCCGAGCACGGGCGCCGGCATCGCCACCCTGGCGCCGATCGCCGAAGTACCGGCCGGCGACGTCGACCTGCTGGCGCCGCTGGGCACCATCGACGCGGGCGAGGCGGGCATCCGCGTCTCGGGCAGCGTCAACCTGGCCGCGCTGACGGTGGTGAACGCGGCGAACATCCAGGTCAAGGGCGAAGCGAAGGGCATGCCGACGGTGGCCTCCGTCAACGTGGCCGCCATGACGAACGCCAGCGCGGCCGCCACGCAGGCGACGGCCGCCGCCCAGGACGTGGTGCAGCGCGAGCGCGCCGCCACCCGCGCGGCGCAGCCATCCGTGTTCACGGTGCGCGTGCTGGGCTTTGGCAACGACGCGCCGCCCGACAGCGCGCAAGCGGCGCCGCAGGATGGCGCGCGCACCGAGGCGGCCGACTACAACCCGCGCAGCGCCGTGCGCGTGCTGGGCCTGGGCCCGCTGCCGGAATCGGCCACGCGCCAGCTGACGGCGCAAGAGCGCAGCAGGCTGTCGCCATGATGGCCGGCCTGGTGAATACGACCGCTGCCTTGTCTTTGCGCATGACGGGCATGGCTTGGTACCGCCCGGCCATCCGCCCCCGGCAGCAGGCGGCCAACGACGTGGCGCCAGGGCAGGGCGCCCGCCTGCAGGCTGTGCTGGAGGGCAATTACGCGGCCCTGCACCGGCGCCTGGCGCGCCACCTGGGTTGCGCCGAGCTGGCCAGCGACAGCCTGCACGACGCCTGGCTGCGCCTGGGCGGGCTGGCGGCCGGGGAAGACGTCGCGCTGGCGCACAATCCCGTCGCCTATGTGTTCCGCGTCGCGTGCAATGCGGCCATGGACAGCCTGCGCCGCAACCGCGCCTGGCTGTATGCGGACGAGGGCGACGGGGACGGCACCGCCGGCCTGGTCGATTTCCTCGCCGATACGGCGGCGGGGCCGGAGCGCCTGGCCGAGCTGCAGGCCGACGTGCGCCGGCTGGCGCACGCCGTCGACTTGCTGCCGCGGCGCCACCGGCAAGTGCTCGAAGCGCTGCGCGTGGACGAGCTGACCCGCCAGGAAGTGGCCGAGCGGCATGACATGTCGCTGCGCAACGTCGATACGGCCTTGCGCCAGGCGCTCGACCACTGCGCCCGCCACACGGGCTACGCGGCGCAGGGCGGCGTCGGCACGACCCGGCGCGGCCTCAGGCTGAACGTTCGTTCGCGTACAGACGCGTAGGCATCGGGCCGTCAGACTGCTGCTTCGGGCCTGCATGCGCCCACCCAGCCAGTCCACAGCCAGGAGGAAGCGCGAGATGACAGACTGTAATCACATCAATGCCGGCAGGCGCGGCTTGCTGATCGCCGGCGCGCTGTCGGCCACGGCGGCGGCCGTGCCCAGTGTGGCCGGAGCGGCGGGGGTGGTGAATACGGCCGCCCAGGCCCGTGTTTCTCCGCCACCCGTGCTGATGAAAGTCAGCCTCGACGTCAACGGCCGGCGCCACAGCCTGGAACTCGACACGCGCACCACCTTGCTCGACGCCTTGCGCGAACACCTGCAGCTGACGGGCACGAAGAAGGGCTGCGACCACGGCCAGTGCGGCGCCTGCACCGTCATGCTCGACGGCCAGCGCATCAATGCCTGCCTGACTCTTGCCGTGATGCACGACGGCGCCAAGGTCACCACCATCGAGGGGCTGGGCACGCCGGAGAAATTGCATCCGATGCAGGCCGCCTTCATCGCTCATGACGGTTATCAATGCGGCTATTGCACGCCGGGGCAGATATGCTCGGCCGTCGCCGCGCTGGGCGAGATCCGCCAGGGCATCCCCAGCCACGTCAGCGCGGACTTGAACGCGCTCCCCTCGGTGACGCCCGAAGAACTGCGCGAGCGCATGAGCGGCAACATCTGCCGCTGCGGCGCCTACTCCAACATCATCGAGGCCATCACCGAGGTGGCGGGGAGGCCGGCATGAGAGTGTTCAGCTACCAGAAGGCCACTTCACCGGCCGAAGCGGCGGCCGCCGCCGTGAACACGCCGGGCGCCCGCTTCATCGCGGGCGGCACGAATCTGCTCGACCTGATGAAGCTGGAAATCGAAACGCCGGCGCATCTGATCGACGTCAATGGCCTCGCGCTGGATACGGTGGAAGCAACAAAGGACGGCGGCTTGCGCATCGGCGCCCTCGTGCGCAACACGGCGCTGGCCGCGCACGCCACGGTGCGGCGCGATTATGGCGTGCTGTCGCGCGCCTTGCTGGCCGGCGCCTCGGCGCAATTGCGCAACAAGGCGACGACGGCCGGCAACCTGCTGCAGCGCACGCGTTGCCCGTATTTCTATGACACGAACCAGGCCTGCAACAAGCGCGTGCCGGGCAGCGGCTGCTCGGCCATCGGCGGTTTCAGCCGGCCGCTGGCGATTCTGGGCGGCAGCGATGCCTGCATCGCCACGCACCCGAGCGACATGGCCGTGGCCATGCGCGTGCTCGACGCGGCCATCGATACGGTGCGGGCCGACGGCAGCACGCGCGGCATCCCCATCGCCGACTTTTACCGCTTGCCGGGCAACACGCCGCACGTGGAAACCGTGCTGCAGCCCGGTGAACTGATTACCAGCGTCACCTTGCCCCCGCCCGCTGGCGGCACGCACGTCTACCGCAAGGTGCGCGACCGCGCCTCGTACGCGTTCGCGCTGGTGTCCGTGGCGGCCATCATCTTGCCCAATGGCACGGGCAGGCTGGCCCTGGGCGGCGTCGCGCCGCAGCCGTGGCGCGTGTCCGCCGCCGAGCAGGCGCTGCCCGATGGCGCCGCCGCCGTGAGCGAACGCCTGCTGGCCGGCGCCCATCCCACTGACGACAATGGCTTCAAGGCGACCCTGGCGCAGCGCACGATTGCCGCGGTGCTGGCGCAAGCACAAGCGAAGAAAGGCTAGGGCCATGAAATTTTCGACACCGGCGACCACCAATCCCATCGACCAGCTGAAAGTCGTGGGCCGCCCCACGGACCGCATCGACGGCCCCCTGAAGACCACGGGCACGGCGCCGTACGCGTACGAGCAGAACAAGGCCGCGCCGCATGCGGCCTACGGCCATGTCGTCGGCGCGGCGATTGCCAAGGGGCGCATCGCCTCGATCGACACGAGCGCGGCGCGGCGCGCGCCGGGCGTGCTGGCCGTGGTGACGGCCGAATCGGCGGGGAAATTGGGCAAAGGCAAGATGAACACGGCCACCTTGCTGGGTGGGCCCGATATCGAGCATTACCATCAGGCCATCGCGCTGGTGGTGGCGGAAACCTTCGAGCAAGCCCGCTCGGCCGCGCAGCTGCTCGACGTCAAATATGTCGAGCAACAGGGCGTGTTCGACCTGGCCAAGGCCAAGGGCGGCGCCGCCAAGCCGAAGGATGGCAAGCCCGACAGCAAGACGGGCAACTTCGCCGGCGCCTATGCCCATGCTCCCGTGCGTCTGGACGCCACGTACACGACGCCGTACCAGTCGCACGCGATGATGGAGCCGCACGCCTCGATTGCCGCCTGGGAAGGCGACAAGGTGACGGTGTGGACGGCGAACCAGATGGTGGACTGGGGCCGTGGCGACCTGGCCCGCACCCTGGGGCTGTCGAAAGACAAGGTGCGCATCGTTTCGCCGTATATCGGCGGCGGTTTCGGCGGCAAGCTGTTCGTGCGCGCGGAAGCCTTGCTGGCGGCCTTGGGGGCGCGCGCGGCCCAGCGTCCCGTCAAGGTTGCCCTGGCGCGGCCCCTGATGATCAACAACACGACGCACCGGCCCGCCACCATCCAGCGCCTGCGCATCGGCGCCACGCGCGACGGCAAGATCACGGCCATCGGCCACGAATCGTGGTCCGGCGACTTGAAAGGGGGCCAGCCGGAAACGGCCGTGATGCAGACGCGGCTGCTGTATGCGGGGCCAAACCGCATGACGGCCATGCGCCTGGCCGTGCTCGACTTGCCGGAAGGCAACGCCATGCGCGCGCCGGGCGAGGCGCCGGGCATGATGGCGCTGGAAATCGCCATGGACGAGATGGCGGACAAGCTGAAAATGGACCCCATCGTCTTCCGCATCCTGAACGACACGAAAGTGGACCCGGAAAAGCCGAGCCGTCCATTCTCCCAGCGCCGTTTGATCGACTGCCTGCGCACGGGCGCCGTGGAATTCGGCTGGAAAGAACGGCAAAGCCAGCCCGGCACGCGGCGCGACGGCCGCTGGCTGGTGGGCATGGGCGTGGCGGCAGCCTTCCGCAACAACCTCGTCATGCAGTCCGCCGCCCGCGTGCGCCTCGACGGCAACGGCATCGTGACGGTGGAAACGGACATGACGGACATCGGCACGGGCAGTTACACCATCATCGCGCAGACGGCGGCGGAAATGCTGGGCGTGACCTTGAACAAGGTGGACGTGCGTCTGGGCGACTCGGATTTTCCCGTCTCGGCCGGTTCGGGCGGACAGTGGGGCGGCAACAGTTCCACGGCCGGCGTCTACGCGGCCTGCGTGCGCCTGCGCCAGGCCATCGCCGTCAAGCTGGGCTTCGATGAGAAAGAGGCGCGCTTTTCCGATGGGCAAGTGAGCCAGGGCGAGCGCAGCGTGCCGCTCGCCGCCGCCGCCCACCATGGCGACGTCGTCGCGGAAGACCATATGGAATACGGCGACCTCGATAAAAAATTCCAGCAATCGACTTTCGGCGCCCATTTCGTGGAAGTGGGCGTGGACGGCGACACGGGCGAAGTGCGCGTGCGCCGCATGCTGGCCGTGTGCGCGGCCGGGCGCATTTTGAACCCGAAAGCGGCGCGCAGCCAGGTCATCGGCGCCATGACCATGGGCGTGGGCGCGGCCCTGATGGAAGAACTGGTGGTCGACCAGCGCCGCGGCTTCTTCGTCAACCACGACCTGGCCAGCTACGAAGTGCCCGTGCACGCCGACATTCCGCACCAGGATGTCATCTTCCTCGATGAAACGGACCCCACGTCTTCGCCCATGAAAGCCAAGGGCGTGGGCGAGCTGGGCATCTGCGGCGTGGCGGCGGCCATCGCCAATGCCGTCCACAACGCGACGGGGGTGCGCGTGCGCGACTATCCGCTGACGCTCGACAAGCTGCTGCGGGGGCTGCCCGTGACGGGCTGACATCTTCCTGGCGCGCGTGACAATGCGTGTATTTTTGGTAATTTCCAAGTGCTATGCTCGGAACGCATGTTGCGGGAAAATTTCCGGTCCGCAAGGCCATGCCGCCAGGAGAATGCATGAAGAGCTCATCAATGCCGCCGCGGTTACTGATCGTCGATGACGAGCTGGCGCATGTGCGCGCGCTGTGCGACACCTTGCGCGGCCAGGCGTACGACACGACGGGGCTCGCTTCGGGCGAGACGGCGCTGTCGCTGCTGGCCGTCGAATCGTTCGACCTGCTGCTGGTCGACCTGATGATGCCGGGCATGAACGGCATCGCCGTGGTGGAAGCGGCGCGCAAGATCGATCCCGACCTGGCCTGCATCGTCATGACGGGCGAAGGCACGATCGCCTCGGCCGTGCAGGCCATGAAGGCGGGCGCGCTCGATTACGTCGTCAAGCCGTTCAAGGTGTCGGGCATCCTGCTGATACTGGCGCGGGCGCTGGAAACGCGCCAGCTGCGCATCGCCAATGCGCGCCTGGAGCTGTTGCTGCGCCAGCATACGGCCGAACTTGACGCCATGAACAAGGATTTGCAGCTGGCCCGCGAAGTGGCCGAGCGGGCGAACCAGGAAAAGACCAATTTTCTGTCCAGCATGAGCCACGAGCTGCGCACGCCGCTCAACGCCATCATGGGCTTTTCGCAGATGCTGATGTCCGATTCCATTCCCTCGACGGCGCAGGAAAAGAAAACCTTTGCCTCGCACATCTTCGGCGCCGGCCGGCATTTGCTGACCCTGATCAACGATATCCTCGACATCGCCAAGATCGAGTCGGGCAAGATGTCGCTGTCGATGGAACCCGTGAGCCTGGCCGACATCTACCACGAATGCTGGCAAATGATGGAACCGCTGGCGCACAAGCGCGGCATCACCCTGACGTTCGTCGAAGCGGGCGGCGTGCATGTGCTGGCCGACCGCACGCGCCTCAAGCAGGTGCTGATCAACCTGCTGTCGAACGCCGTCAAGTACAACCGCGAGCAGGGCGAGATCCACGTCGATTGCCAGCCCGTCGACGCGCGCCAGCTGCGCCTGTCCGTGCGCGATACGGGCGGCGGCATGAGCGCCACGCAGCTGGAGACGCTGTTCCAGCCTTTCAACCGCCTGGGACGCGATGCGCGCGACGAGGAGGGCACGGGACTGGGGCTGGTGGTCAGCAAGCGCCTGGCCGAAGCCATGCAGGCCAGGCTGGGCGTGGCCAGCACGCCCGGGCGCGGCAGCACCTTCTGGCTCGATATCGCCAGTTGCCCGGCGCGCCAGCCGCCGCAGGAAAGCGCGCGCCTGCCCGTCATCGCCCGTCCCGCCGAAGCGGTACGGCTGCCGGACCGCAAGACGCTGCTGTATGTGGAAGACAATCCCCTGAATGTGACCCTGGTGGCGGGTTTGATCCATTTTCGTCCCGATCTCGACCTGCTGTCGGCCGGCGACGGGCAGACGGGCCTGGACATGGCGCGCCGCCACGTGCCGCAGCTGATACTGATGGATAGCGACCTGCCCGACATCAGCGGCACGCAAGTCATGCAGCTGCTGCGTGCCGATGCCCGCACCGCGCATATCCCCGTCATCGCCCTGACGGCCTTGGCCGGGCCCGGTGATATCCGCCAGGGCCTGGCGGCGGGCTTTTACCGCTATCTCACCAAGCCGATCGACGTGGCGGCGTTTTCCGAAGCCATCAACAGCGCGCTGGAGCCGGCCACGGCGCAGTGCAGCGCATGAGCGGCCTTGCACCGCGGCGGTGGATGGCCAGGCTGGCGGTCATCGCGTTGTTGCTGGCGCTGGTTGCCGTGGCCATCTGGCAGTTCCATGCCCGTCCCGCCGCGCCGCCCGGCCCCGTGGAAGTGCTGCGCCTGGCCGTGAATGCGGAATACGTGGGCAGTTGCCCCGTCCTGGCCGCGCACGGGCAGGGGCATTTCGCGCGCGAAGGCATCGATGCGCGGCTGCAGCCGTATTCGTCGGGCAAGGCCTCGATGGAAGCCGTGTTGCAGGGCAAGGCCGACCTGGGCACGGTTTCCGATATTCCCGTCGTGCTGGCCAGCCTGCAGAAGCAGTCCGTCGTCATCATCGCCAGCATCTTCGAGGCCGAGCGCGACCACGGCATCGTGGGGCGCCTGGACCGCGGCGTGTCCACGCCCGCCAGCCTGAAGGGCAAGCGCATCGGCGTGACCTTGGGCACATCCGGCCAATTCACGCTGGATGCCTTTTTGAACCGCCAGAAGCTGCAGTCCGCCGAAGTCACCTTGCGCAACTACGCGCCCGAGCAGCTGGCCGGGGCGCTGGCGCGGGGCGAGGTCGACGCGGCGGCCGGCTGGGAGCCGTTCCTGACGGGCATGACGCATGCCATCGCCGGCAAGGCGGCCATCTTCTATGGCGAGGATGTCTATGCGGGCCTGTTCAACGTGGCCGGCACGGGCGGCTATGTGCGCAGCCACCCGGCCACGGTGCGCAAGGTGCTGCGCGCGCTGATCGCCGGCGCCCGTTTTTGCCGGGACGAGCCCGACGCCGCGCGCGCCCTGTTTGCCAAGGCATCGGCCAGCGAGACGGCGCGCCTGCAGGCGGCCTGGCACGGTTACCGCTTCGGCGTCGTGCTCGACCAGGGCTTGCTGCTGGCGCTGGAAGACGAGGCGCGCTGGGCCATCAGGAACCGGCTGGCCGAGCGCGGCGACATGCCGAACTTCCTCGACGCCGTCTATCTGGACGGCCTGGAAGCCGTCGCGCCATCGGCCGTGACGGTCATTCATTGAGAAGGCCACCGTGAAAATCGTAACGCGTTTCAAGCTGGCCGAACTGTTTTGCGTGGTGCTCGTGGCCATTATCGTCGCCATGCTGTTTTCCACCACCATGGCGATGCAGCGCGAACTGGCGAAGAACAAGGCGGCGGCCGATATCCTGCAAGCCGTCACGTCGCTGCGCTACCTGTCGATCGAATATGCGCTGCACCATGGCGAGCGCACGCGGGCCCAGTGGCAGCTGCGCAGCGAATCGCTGTCTTCGGGCCTGCTTGCCACGCCCGCCTTCAGCACGGACGAGGAGCGCGCGCTGCTGCTGCAATTGCAGGGCGACCTGGCCGGCGTGGGCGGCCTGTTCCACCTGTTTGTCGCGAACCACCGCGAGCTGGGGCAGGACCCGCAGCGGCGCGAAGTGCTGGATGAACTGGAGTCGCGCCTGTCCGGCCAGATCATGGGCAAGGTGCAGGGCATGATTTCGGAGGCGATGCGGCTGTCCGAATTGAGCCGGCAAGGCGTGCTGGAGGCGCAGCAGCGGGCCAACGTGGCCGTGGTGCTGTTTGGCGGCATGATCATCGCGCTGGTGGCCGGCCTGATTTACTTCACCATGACCAGCGTCACGGGACCGCTGGAAAAACTGCGCCAGGGTACCCTGATCGTCGGCGCCGGCAAGCTGGACTTTTCGCTCGGCGTGCACACCAAGAATGAAATCGGCGACCTGGCGCGCGCCTTCGACGGCATGACGGAAAAGCTGCGCCGCACCACCGTCTCGCGCGACGAGCTGGCGCACACGAATGCCGCGCTGGAAACGCAGATCGCCGAACGCCAGCTGGCCGAGCGCAAGGTGCATGAACAGCTCGAGCGCCTGAATCTGCTGCAGCAGATCACGCGCTCGATCGGCGAGCGGCAGGACTTGCGCAGCATCTTCCAGGTGGTGGTGCGCAGCCTGGAAGAGCAGCTGCCCATCGATTTCAGCTGCATCTGCCTGTACGAACCGTCGCAGCACGCGCTGCAGGTGACGTGCGTGGGCGTGCGCAGCGAGGCGCTGGCGCAGTCGTTCATGATGAGCGAACACGCGCACATTCCCATCGACGAGAATGGCCTGTCGAGCTGCGTGCGCGGCAAGCTCGTATATGAAGCCGACATCGCCGGGGTGGCGTTTCCGTTTCCGCAGCGCCTGGCGCAAGGGGGACTGCGCGCCCTCGTCATGGCGCCGCTGCTGGCCGAAAACACGGTCTTCGGCATCCTGATCGTGGCGCGCCGCGCCGCAAACAGCTTTACCAGCGGCGAGTGCGAATTCCTCAGCCAGCTGAGCGAACACGTGGCGCTGGCCGCCAACCAGGCGCAGCTCTACGGGGCGCTGCAGCGCGCGTATGACGATTTACGCCAGACGCAGCAGTCGGTGATGCAGCAGGAGCGCCTGCGCGCGCTGGGGCAGATGGCCAGCGGCATCGCGCATGACATCAACAACGCCATTTCCCCCGTGGCCCTGTACACGGAATCGCTGCTGGAGACGGAAACCAGTCTCAGTCCGCAGGGCCGGCATTGCCTGGAAGTGATCGAACGCGCCATCGACGACGTGGCCGCCACCGTGGCGCGCATGCGCGAATTCTACCGCCAGCGCGAACCGCAACTGGCGCTCTCGCCCATCGATGCCAACCTGGTGGTGCAGCAGGTGCTGGACCTGACGCGCGCGCGCTGGAGCGACATGCCGCAGCAGCGCGGCATCGTCATCGCCCTGCGCACGGAGCTGGCCGACGGGCTGCCTATGCTGCCCGGCAGCGTGGGCGAACTGCGCGAAGCGCTGACGAACCTCGTCTTCAACGCCGTCGACGCCATGCCCGATGGCGGCACCCTGACCGTGCGCACGGCCAGCGTGGGCGCGCCCGGCGAGCTGACGCGCCAGGTGCTGATCGAAGTGGCCGACACGGGCGTCGGCATGGACGAGAACACGCGCCGCCGCTGTCTGGAACCGTTTTTCACCACCAAGGGCGAGCGGGGCACGGGCCTGGGCCTGGCCATGGTGTACGGCATGATGGAGCGCCATGGCGCCAGCATCGATATCGTCACGGCGCCGGGGCAGGGCACGGCGGTGCGCCTGGCGTTTCCCGCCTGCGCGGCGGACGCGGGGGAGCCGGTGCCCGACGCGGCCCACGCCGTGCCGCCGCGCCTGCGCATCCTCGTCGTGGACGACGACCCGATGGTGCTCAAGTCCCTGCGCGACATCCTGGAAATCGATGGCCATGACGTGGTGTCCGCCGACGGGGGCCAGGCCGGCATCGACTGTTTCCTGGCCGCGCGCGACCGGCACGAGGATTTCGAGGTGGTCATCACGGACCTGGGCATGCCCCACGTGGACGGGCGCAAGGTGGCCAGCGCCGTGCACCAGTGTTCGCCGGCCACGCCCATCATCATGCTCACGGGCTGGGGCCAGCGCCTGGCGGCCGACAGCGACTATCCCGAACACGTCAACTGCGTGCTGGGCAAGCCGCCCCGGCTGAAGGAATTGCGGCGCGCCCTGAATGCGGTCATGTCGACGGGGTAGCGCCGCCGAGTCGTTCAACCCCGATCATCCTTGTTTAATCCGTATCAAGCTTCACTGCGATGTCCGCACAGCCGCGTGACGACTCACTAGACTTGCATGGATGGACCCGTCATTCCAGCCTTTGCCAAAGGCGTGATGAGAATGTCTGTTGTCTGTGCAAGCGCGTCAAACGAGTTGTCGTAAATTAGGGCGATACTGTGATCATACCAAGACCCCCGCCAGGAGCAGCACCTGTCCCGACGTACAGCAGCGATTCGCTGAGCAAGAAAATAGCGATCCTCGATCTCGTGACGACCTTGACATATAAACTGGCCGTTGCAGCGGGTGCCATCGTCACGCTGACCTATCTGTTTGACATTCAGTTTTTCCCCAGTGGCCTGACGCCAGGCGAAGTGGTGTTCTTTATCTTTGCGGCACTGATGTTCGGTTTTCTGTACTGTATCTTTTTGTTATACGGCGCCATGTCTGCACTGTGGTTGCTCAAACTACTTTCTTTGCTGGAAATGCGGGTTGCCAGACGGCGCGGCGCCCATGCGCAGGCGACCCTGTTTGTCGTTCCTGCCGGGCTGCGTGGAGTTGGCTATTTTCTAGTATCGCTTTCCTTTTTTTTGCTGTCCTTGCATTTTGCTTTCGCCGGCGCACTACCTTCCTTGTTTTTGCTGATACTGATCTTTTTTTGTTCCGGTTTTCTTACCCTTTTTATAAGCACGGCTGGTACGCAAGCGGGTATCACGGTCGCAGGCGCGCAGCCGAAGCCGCAGCGCAGATTGGCGCAGCTTGCCGCAGTGTTCGTGGCACCGCTGGTACTCGTGCTGTTCTTCGGGCCGTTCATGAAGATGGTGCATATGGCTTTCCAGCTATTGGGTGTGCGTATTCCCGACGTGAGCATCGAAGTGCCCGATAGCGAGCTCGGTGAAATCGAGCGCGTCACGGAAGTCGTCGGCCGCCCCATCCTTGACTGCCGCAGGGGCGCCGGGGGGCGATTGCTGGTACATCATGCCGATGTCTTGTGGACTGGCGTTGGCGGCGTGTCGCTTGTCGCGTTCAGTGTACGCACGAAGCCGGAGGTCGGCATTTTCAGCCCCGAGCCAACCATTCTCCGGGTTGCCACCTTGCGCCTGGACGCGGCCACGATGCGCATCATCAAGAGCCGGCCTGCGCTGAATCCCTGTTTCGACCTTTCCAACGACTTGCTGTTCAAGACTGGCAGCGATCAATTGTTGCCAACGGCACAACCGCGTCTGCGGGCTCTTGCCTCAGCCATTCTGGCATCGGGTACGCCGCGTGACATTCTGGTACGAGGTCACAGCGACACCCGTCCTTTCTCCAGGAACCTGACAGGAAAAGGCGTGGATAACCAGCGTCTTTCGGAGTTGCGTGCAGAGGCGATTGTCAATGTGCTCAGAACGACGCTGGAGGGAAAGAACCTGACATTTACCTCGGAAGGTGCGGGTGCGCGGGAACCGCGCGTGAAATGCCCTGTCGAGGCAAGTACTACCTCCTATGAAACGGAACAGTGCAATGCCTTGAACCGCAGGGTGGAAGTGCGCGTGATGTACGAAAGAACCCAGTAAGACGAATTGTGGCAACGGAATTTTTCAGCCGTTGCCACCGCTCGCCTGGCGTTTATGCCGGTACAGCTTGCATCAGAACCGGTACGTCAAGGTCCCTCGCACGCTGCGCGGCGCGCCATATGTGCCTTGCGCATAGGTGTTGATGTTGATGTATTTCTTGTCGAGCACGTTTTCCACGTTCAGCTGGGCCGTCAGCTGGCGTGACAGCTGGTACGTGGCCATCAGGCTGACCGTGCTGTAGGCTTGCTGCGTGACGCGCTCCTTGCCGCTCGGGCCCGCATCGTCAAAGTAGAACTTGCTTTGCCAGTTGACGCCGCCGCCCACGGTGAGGTCGGGTCGTACTTTCCAGGTGGTAAACAGGCGCGCCGTCGAGCGGGGCGACAGGGTGTTGATATCCTGCTGTTCGCGGTCCTTGGCGCGGAAGTGGCTGGCGCTGGCCGTCACGTTCCAGCCCGGCGCCAAACGGCCCGACAATTCCCCCTCGATGCCGCGGCTGGTGGCGCCGCGCGCCGCGTAATACGCTTGCGTGGTGGTGCCGGGGACCCGGTGTGCGCCGTCGGGCTGGGCCAGCTTGTCCTGTTTGATCTCGAAGAGGCCGATGGAGCCGTTGGCCTGGCCGCCGGCCCATTCTCCCTTCATGCCCACTTCCATGCTTTGTCCCGTCAGCGGGTCCAGCCAGGCGCCCGCGCGGTCCTGGTTTTCCTGCGGCCGAAAGATGTCCGTGTAGCTGGCATACGCGGAATACGTGTCGTTCAGGTCCACCACCACGCCCGCGTAGGGCACGAACTTGCTCTTGGCGAAGGCGAAGCGGGCGCTGCCGTCATAGCCGATGCGGTCCTTGTCCCAGCGGCTCAGGCGTCCGCCGACGATCAGTTTGGTGTTCGCTGCCAGGTTCAGGCGCGCCGCGCCATACGCGCCGTATTGTTTCGTCGTGTATTTTTCCGACAGCACGGGCTCGCCCCAGGCCGGCTGCGGGTAGCTGCCATCCCAGGCGAGGAAATTGCCGATCGGTTCGGGATCGAGCGCTTCCTTGACGCTGAATTGCGCGTGCTGCACGGTGTAATTGGCGCCCACGATGACTTCATGTTCGCGTCCGCCCAGGGTAAACGGGCCGGACAGTTTCACGTCGGCGCTGCTCTGGTCGCGCGAGCCGATGTAGCGGTTCGGGTAGCCCAGCATGCCCAGGCCCGTGATGCGGTCGGGCCGCTCGGCCAGGAACAGCAGCGGCGTGTCTTCCGTGTGCTTGCTGTACATGGCTTGCGCCTGCGCCTTCCAGCCCTGGCCCAGCGCGTGTTCCAAGGTGGCGTGCACATTGGTCTGCTCCGTGGCCCAGGCGGCCCAGCGGGGCGCCGTGGTGACGGAACGGTCGAAATCGGTGCGCGAACCGTCGCTGTACCACAGGGGGAAGCCGCCCCAGTTGCTGCCTTTCGGATCGTTCTTCTGGTAGCTGGCGCCCACCATGATCACGCTGCCGGGCGCCAGGTCCGCCTCGGCGGTGGCGTAGACGAGCTGGCGCTGGTTCGAATAGCCATTCGTAAACGACTTGCGGTCTTGCCAGGCGCCCGCCACGCGGCCGCGCACGGAGCCGTCTGCGTTCAGCGGCGCGGCCAGGTCGACGGTGCCCCGGTAATCGCTCCAGGAGCCGGCCGCCAGCGACCATTGCCCCTCGAACTGCCTGGCGCTGGCCCGCTTGCGCACCAGGTTGATCGAGGCGGACGGGTAGCCGGCGCCCGTCAGCAAGCCCGTGGCGCCCCGTGTCACTTCCACGCGGTCGTAGATCAGCGAATCCATTTCCGATTCGCCGCCCGAATACTGCACTTTATAGGTGGTAGGCACGCCATCGTACTGGAAATTGTCGACGTCGAAACCGCGCGCGGAAAATGTGTTGCGTTCCGTGTCGAACTGGTTGACGGCGATGCCGGGCGTGTTGCGCAGCACATCGCGCACCGTCAGCAAGTCCTGGTCATCCATGCGCTGGCGCGTGATGACGCTGACCGATTGCGGCGTCTCGCGCAAGGACAGCACCAGTCCCGTCGCGCTGGCCGTGGCCGGCGTCGTGTACGAATGCGTCCCTTCCGTACTGGTGCTGCGCTCGGCCGTGGCGCGCACGGCGATGCCGGGCAGGGTGGCTGCCTCGCTGGCGGACGGCAGCTTGCGCACGGCGTAGTTGCCGCCGCCCTGGTCGACGGCAATGAGGCCGCTGCCATCGAGCAGGCGGGCAAAGCCGTCGGCCACCTGGTAATTGCCGCTCAAGCCCCGGCTGTTCAAGCCCGTGTACAGGCTGGCGGCGCCGGAAATGCTGACGCCCGCCTCGGCCGCAAAGGCGGACAGGGCGGTACTGAGGGGGCCGGCTGCCACCTGGTAGTGGCGCGCGGGCGCTTCCTGATGCTGGGCGAATGCGGGCGGCGTCAGGGCCAGGCTGCCCAACAGGGCCAGGGTCATGCTGGTGTTGCGGTAATGCTTCATTGCTTGTTTCCCTTCGTTCATGTGTTGGTCCTGTGTGGATTGACGGGGCACATGCGCGAAAGGGACATTATTTTTTAAAATAGTTATGCAGGTTCGACGGAAATCCACCAGCGGCTGTGGCGCTGCACGCGGATGGGCAGCGATGCTTGTAATAGTGATAATAATTGATCCGTATCATGCAATTGGTACACGCCCGACACGCGCAGCCGCGCCACGGCCGGGTCGCAGCGCACCACGCCGTGGCGGTAGCGGCTCAGCTGCGCCAGCACGTCGGCCAGCGGCGTGTCGTCCGCGTACAGCAATCCTTTGGTCCACGCGGACGCATGCGGCGCCAGCGGCTGCGGCGCGCTGGCCGCCGCTTCGTCGAAGCTGGCTTGCCAGCCCGCCTGCACGATGACGGGCAGGCTTTTCCCGGGCCGCACTTCGACGGCGCCCTGCGAAACGGCCACCTGCGTGCGCGCGCCGAACAGGCTGTCTTCCTGGCGCACCGTGAAGCGCGTGCCGAGGGCACGGATGCTGCCGTTGCTGGTGCGCACGATGAACGGACGCTGGAGCGGATCGGGGCTGGTCGCCACGTGCAGTTCGCCGGCGCGCAGCTGGACCAGGCGCAGCGCGTCGCTGAAACCGAGGTCGGCGGCGCTGGCCGTGTTCAGGCTCAGGGCGCTGCCGTCGGGCAAGGCAAGATGGCGGATTTCGCCCGTCGCCGTGCGCAGGTCCGCCGTCCATGCCTGCCATGGCGGCACTTTCAGCATGGACCAGCCCGCCGGCCCGGCGGCGATCAGCAGGGCCAGGGTTTTCAGGGCGGCGCGGCGCGGCGCGCCGGCCGGGCGGTCGAGCACAGGCATGGCCAGCGGCGGTGGCAGCATGCCGAAGGTGCGGCATACCTGCTCGGCCCGTTGCCAGGCCGTTTCATGGTCGGGGTGGGCGGCGCGCCAGCGGGCCAGTGCCTGCCGCGCATCAGCGTCCAGTTCGCCGCCTTGCAGACGCATCATCCAGTGCGCCGCCACGCGCGCGGCGCGCGCATCGAGGGTTGCGCCCATGTCAGGCCAGCAGCAGGATGCATTGCGTCAGCGCCTGCACCATGTAGCGCTTGACGGTGCGCTCGCTGACATGCAGGCGCGCGGCGATGTCCGCATACGCCATGCCTTCCAGCTGCGACAGCAGGAAGGCCGTGCGCACCTTCGCGCCGAGGCCGTCGAGCATGGCATCGATCTGGTGCAGCGTTTCCAGGATCAGCAAACGCTCCTCCGCCGATGGCGCGGCGGGCGCGGGCAGCTGCGCCAGGGTGGCCAGCCAGGCTTGCTCCAGCGACTGGCGGCGGTAGTGGTCGATCAGCAGGCGGCGCGCCACCGTCGTCAGGTAGGCGCGCGGCTCGCGCAGGGTGGCGGCGCGTTCGCCGGGCGTGGCCAGCAGCTTGACGAAGGTATCCTGCGCCAGATCGGCCGCGTGATCGGTGCACGACAATTTGCCACGCAACCAGCGCAGCAGCCAGGGATGATGCTGGCCATACAGCAGTGCGACAGGATCGGCGGCAGGGGATACGGCATACGTCACGGCACACTCCAGGTTGGCGCGGAAGTCCCGTGCCGCTGGCGCATGCAGGCTCTTCTTAAATGCGAATGGTTCTCATTTTACATTGGCGTGCCTGAATGTCAATGTGCCAGCTGCTTTGGCATGGATGGCGTGGCATTTCCGCTATACTGGCCCCCCAATATTGCCGCCACTAGCCGAAAACCACCATGGACTTGAGTACCCACGCCGCCGTCGTCAATTGCGAAGCGTATCGCGACGGCAGGAAGATCGCCCACTTCGACATCGACAAGGTGGGCGACTTTCTCGGCGACCCCGATTGTTTCGTGTGGATCGGCATGGCCGGCCCCGACGCCACGGCCATGCAGGCGCTGCAATCGGCCTTCGGCTTGCACGAACTGGCCGTCGAGGATGCGCAGGGTGCGCACGAGCGGCCCAAGCTGGAAGAGTACGGCGACACCCTGTTCATGGTCATGCACACGGCCACCCTCGACGGCGAGGCCATCGTCTACGGCGAAACCCACGTCTTTCTCGGCCCCCGTTTCATCATCACGGTGCGCCATGGTCCCTCGGCCGGTTATGCGAAGCTGCGCGAGCGCAAGGAAAGCGTGCCCGAGAAGCTGGCCAGCGGTCCCGGCTACGTGCTGTATTCCATCATCGATTTCATCGTCGACCAGTACCAGCCCTGCATTGACCATCTGCAGGCCCGCTTCCAGCACTACGAACTGCAGCTGTTCAAGCCCAGCCTCTCCGAAGACAAGCTGCAGGATTTCTACCAGCTCAAGACGGAGCTGCTCAAGCTCGACGCGGCAGTCAACCCCCTGCACGATATCTGCACCCAGCTGATCCGTTTCCATGGCGACATCGTGCCCAAGGAAAACCGCATCTATTACCGCGACATTCTCGACCACGTCAAACGGGTCACGCACACGGCGGGCCAGATGCGCGAACTGGTCAATTCGGCCATGCAGGTGGCGCTGGGGCAAATCTCGATCCGCCAGAACGAGGTCGTCAAGCGCCTGGCCGCCTGGGCCGCCATCCTGGCCGTGCCCACCATGGTCTTCAGCCTGTACGGCATGAACTTCGAATTCATGCCGGAACTGAAGTGGCGCGGCAGCTATCCGGCCGTGATCGCCGTCATCATCGCCGGCTGCTTCTGGCTGCACCGGCGCCTGAAGCGCGAAGGGTGGCTGTAGCCAGCAGGTTTAGCCGCCGGCCACCGCGCCTGCCGCCTCGAGGATCAGCGCCGCCACTTCGATGGGGCGCGAAGCCAGCGAGGCGTGGCTGGCGTTGAGCGTGATGATCTTCCTGGCGTTCAGGCGCGCCGCCATGCGTTCCTGGTTGACGGGGGAAATCATGCGGTCGGCGCTGGAAATCTGGTACCAGCTGGGTTTGTGCTTCCAGGCCGGGTCGCTGACGGTGTCGCCGAAGGTGCTGGCCAGCGGCGCTTTCTGCACCACGCCCAGCACGGCGCCTTCTTCCGCGTCGAGGTCCTGGCAAAAGCTGTTATGGTATTGCTCGGGCTTGACCCACAGATAGCCGTCGCTGTCGCCCTCGAGGTTGGCCGCGCCGATGGGCGGGTGTTCCTGCGTGATGCTGCCCGGGCTTTCGCCCGCGTCGGGCGCGAAGGCGGCGATGTAGACGAGGCCCGCGACATTCGGCGTATTGCCGGCCACGCTGATGACGGCGCCGCCGTAGGAGTGTCCTACCAGCAAGACCGGGCCATCGACTTGCGCCACCATTTTGCGCGTGCGCTCGGCGTCGTCGGCCAGCGACGTCAACGGCAGTTCGACGGCACGGATGGCCGTGTGGCCGTGGCGCCGCAATTCGACAATGACGCGGCTCCAGTGGGCGGCGCCGCCCCAGAAACCGTGGACGAGGACGATGGTGGCTTGCTTGCTCATGCGAATACTCCTTGTGGCGGTGGCGCCGACGGGGTGCGACACAGGCCGCGCGGCCCGTCAGCAGGCGGCCGCGCAGTGTCCAGCCTGGTTATTGTAGGCCGTTCCCCGGCTGCACGCATCGCTTATCGAATGAGCAATCCCGGTTAAAATATGATCTGGAGCGTTGCAGCGGCACTCACCGGGTTTTGCCCTGAAGCAGCTCCGATTGATATCAATAACAAACTACATGACAATGAAATTAGTATTCACCGCTACGCTGGGCCTTTTATCGCTGCTTCACACATCGTCCTCCTTCGCGGAGAATGTGAATGGAAAAAATCTCTACATGCAGCGATGCGCCGTGTGCCACGGAGCCGAAATCAGAGGAACAGGGCCGTTGGCGAATAAAAGCAATCCCCGTACCCCCGATCTGACCACCGCCGCTTTCAAGAAACGGCTCAATGATTATCCCGGCGTGATCGTCTCGTCGGTCATCCTTCGTCCGAATGGCGACCTGATTCCGAAAACCTTGAAAGAAAATGGCGTCAAGATTGCGCCGCACGCCTGGAGCGTGAAGGATTTTCGCGATCTGAATCAATACATGAGCGGCGTGATTTTAAAAAACCGGTGATGCGGGGATGAGCGGCGGGCATGGCAATCCGGAGCCATTCCGGATTGTCGACATGGCCTATTCTTTTGCCGCGGTTGCCCACGTCGTATCCGCAAATTTGCTGGCATGCGCCTTGGTCATGTCGGCGATCTTCAACGCCGTCATTTTAAACACCATGCCTGCCGGCGAGAAAGTGAATATCAAGGCCACGCCACAGCCTTCCTGCGAACTTGAGTATCCCTCATATAGTGTGGGGTCGGCCGAGTTCATCACTTTTTTTTCGCCACGAAAATAGCCGTCCACATACACCAGGACGTCTTTGCGTTCTTCCGCCAGGTAGGTCGCGAAGAACGGCGCTCCGAGCACGGCAATGATGTCATTGGAATTCCTGGCATTTTTCGGCAATTCAAAGCCCTTCAAGGGCCTGCCGACGGTGGTTTCTTCACATGCGCTGGTCGTCGCCGCATACGTATGCGGCACAACGACGCTCAATGCGCCGATGAGTGCCAGCGACAGTTGCCATTTATTTTTTTGAAAGACCATATAGCCGCATTCCCTTGTCAAAAGCTTGTTGTACATCGTGCATGCCGGACGTCGCCAGTTCATAGCCGCTTGACATGGCGTGCCTGCGCTGCTCGGGCGTACCATGATGGTCGCGATCGTTGAAGTTGGTATCGCCCATGGCGAAAAATTCCTGCTTTAATTCTTCATACGCAATTTTCATTCGTTGGCCTTTCATCCCCATGTACCAGCCGGCCAGAAAGTCCGCGTGTAGCTCCGATGGCGTGACGGGGGATGGAAATATCAGGCCCTGTTTGAATTGCAATACATGGGCCCACTCATGTGCGATGACGCCGCCCATTGCCCCTTCCCACACTTCAGGGAATTTTTGCGGAATTTTTTTGTCCTCGACCGGGTTCAAGGTCCCGCTCATGCGGTGCAGCATGCGGATCCCGAACATGACGCGATAGACGTCATGGCCCGGAGAGGCATAGGCATTCGCACCATCCAGATCGTTAATAAAACCAAAGTCCGCGCGAACGCCAAATGTGCTGGCGAGTTCTTCGATTTCATTCTTCACCCCTGAATCGACGCGAAACAGGCCACTTTCTTCCATTTTAAGGCGGTTTTCCCACATGGCGCCGCCTTTTGCCGCGCTGACAAAGCAGCCGGTATCAAGGTGATTGCCGGGGCTTGCAGAACTGGCGCCAGTGCTTGCTGCCAAAGCCAAGGCCAGGTGGAAAGTCAAATAGTGTCTGAACATGCGTTCGCCAAGTTTGTTATTGATTGCCAATCATATTACATGGTCAGATCATGATGAAAAATGACCGCACTGCGCCTAGTGCGACACCAGCACCGGTAACGTCATCTCTTGCAGCACCGTGCGCGTGACGCCGCCCAGCAGCGCTTCGCGCAGGCGCATGTGGCCGTAGCAGCCCATCACGAGCAGGTCGCAGCTGCGCTGGGACGCCATGGCCAGCAAGGCCGTGCCCACGTCCTGGCCTGGCGGCGTGTCGTGCTGCACCACCTCGACGTTGATGCCGTGGCGCGCCAGGTACAGGGCCAGATCGGCGCCCGGCTGCTCGCCATGCGCGGCCGGCTGGGCGTGCGAATTGACGACGGCCAGGGTCACCTGCCGCGCCCCTTGCAGCAGCGGCAGCGCATCGGTGATGGCGCGCAGCGCTTCGGCGCTGCCGTTCCAGGCCAGCAGCGGATGCTGCGCGATGCCCGCTGGCGCGGCGCAAGGGGCGTGCGGCACCATCAGCACGGGCCGGCCGCAATGGAGCATCAGGTATTCGGGCGTGCCGGCGATGACGCGCGACGGCGTATCCTGCGCATCCGTCTGGCCCAGGATCAGCAAGTCGCAATAACGGGCCTGCAGCAGCAGCGCGCCTTGCGCGTCGTCGTCGACGAAGCGCGTTTCGTAGGTTCCCAGGCCTTCCTCGCGGGCGATGCGCTCGAAGTCGTGCAAGGCCTCGCTGGCCTGGGAGCGCAGCGCCTGCATCTGCGCCGGCGCAAATTGCAGCGCGTTGACGCCGCCGCCATACGCGTAGCGCGAGATGCCGCTCATGGCCGAGCCGATCAGGTGAGCGCCTTCGGCAACGGCCAGGCGCACGGCCAGGCGGATGCGCTGGGCGCAGTGGCGGGAATTGTCTACGTGGACCAGCAGGGTGGTGTAGGGCATGGCGTTTTCCTCGGTTGTCGTTTGGTTGTCGGTGGTCAGGTTTGCAGCACGTAGCTGCCAGGCGCATCGCCCAGGGCAGCTCCCATGGGCGGCGGCGCCACTTGCGCGTCGGAGTGCTGCGCCAGCCACGCCTGCCAGGCGGGCCACCACGAACCGTCGTGGTGCGGCACGTCGCGCTGCCAGCTGTCCGCGTCGATGTAGGGCGCGTCGTGGCGGTGCGTGGCCAGCTGGTAGCTGCGGCGCGGCTGGCCCGGCGGCGAGACGACGCCCGCATTGTGGCCGCCCGAGGTGAGCAGGAAGGTGACGTCCGTGTCGGTCAGCAGCTGCAGCTTGTACACGGAGCGCCACGGCGCCACGTGGTCCGTCAAGGTGCCGACGGCAAAGATGGGGGCATCGATGTCGGGCAGGGCGATGTGGCGGCCCGCCGCGCGGTAGCGGCCTTCGGCCAGGTCGTTGTGCAGGAACAGACGGCGCAGGTATTCCGAATGCATGCGGCAGGGCATGCGCGTGGCATCCGCATTCCAGGCCATCAGGTCGCTGTCCTGCTCGTCTTGTCCCAGCAGATAATGGCGCAGCTGGCGCGACCAGATCAGGTCGTTCGAGCGCAGCAGCTGGAAGGCGCCCGCCATTTGCTTCGTATCGAGGTAGCCCTGCTTCCACATGGCCGCTTCCAGGAAGCTGACCTGGCTCTCGTCGATGAACAGCGCCAGTTCGCCCGGCTCCTTGAAGTCCACCTGCGACGCCAGCATGGTGAGGCTGGCCAGGCGCGCATCGCCGTCGCGCGCCATCGTGGCGGCGGCGATCGCCAGCAGGGTGCCGCCCAGGCAGTAGCCGGCCGCGTGCACCTGCGGCGCGCCCGTGATGCGGACAACGGCGTCGAGCGCCTCCATCACGCCCAGCTGGCGGTAGTCTTCCAGCGACAGCTCGCGGTCTGCCTCCGTGGGGTTTTTCCAGGAAATCATGAACACCGTGTGGCCCTGGCCCACCAGATAGCGCACCAGCGAATTGTGCGGCGACAGGTCGAGGATGTAGAACTTCATGATCCACGCGGGCACGAACAGCAGGGGCGTCGCATGCACCTTGGCGGTCGTGGGCGCGTACTGTATCAATTCGATCAAGTCGTTGCGGTAGACCACCTTGCCCGGCGTGACGGCCACGTTCCCGCCCACCTTGTAGCGGCGCGTGTCGGCTGCATACGGCCCCATGGCGGCGCGCCGCCAGTCTTCGGCCAGGTGCCGCGCGCCGCGCGCCAGGCTGGCGCCGCCGCTCTCGAGGGCCGCTTGCTGCACCACGGGATTGGTCAGCATGAAGTTCGACGGCGCCAGCATGTCGAGCCACTGGCGCACGGTAAACGTGACGACATCCTCGTGGTGCGGCGCGACGCCGCGCACGCCCGTGGTGGCGCGGTGCCACCATTGTTGCTGCAGCAAGAAACCCTGGTAGACGAGGTTGTACGGCCAGCGCCGCCAGGCCGGATCGTCGAAGCGCCGGTCCTGCGGCAGCGGCGCGATGCATGGCGGCTCTGAGGCGCCGCCGGCCATGGCCGATTGCAAGGCATATTGCTGCCAGCGGCCGATCTTCTTCCAGGCTTCTTCCTGCAGGGTTTGCTGCTTCGACGGCGCCAGCGCCAGGTGGCCGAGCCAGTCGGCATAGGCGTTGCCCAGCGCGGCCGGCGAAATGCCGCCCGTGAACTTGCCCAGCCAGGCGTTCAGCAACAGGTCCAGGGTGGCGCCCTCCGGCGCGCTTTCCGGATAGCCGGGCGCCGGCCCGCCTTGCCAGGCGCTGCCCAGGCGCTCGTGTTCCACTGTTTGCTGTGCATCGCTCGGCTGCGTCTTGCTCATCCAGGGCTCCTGTCATTTTTTTACAGGATAGCAAGAGCTTGTTTAAAAAATTATGATCTACATCAAGTTTGGCCGGATGCGTGCAGCGTGTGGCTTGCCGCCTGGATGGCCGTGTCCGTTTCCTGCACAAACAGCCGCAGCTGCTCGTCCAGCGCATCAAGCCGCGCCAGCAACGCGCCCTGCGGCGCCTTTGCCGCTTCGCGCTCGATGGCGGCGGCGATGGCGACGGCCGGCGCGGCGCGGAAGTTGGCCAGCAAGCCGGCCAGGGTGTGCGCCTGCCGGCTGACGGTGGCCCGGTCGCCCGCGCGCAGGGCCGTGCGCAGGGCCTCCAGCTGCGCCGGCAAGCCGGTCAGGAATGATGCGCCGATGATGCCGATCACGTCGGCGTCGGCCTGGGCCAGCGCGGCGCCGTAGCCGAAGCGCGGCGTCTGCTTGTTTATCTGCGACACATGCCGCTCGATCAGGCTGTGGAAGGCGGCCGTGCGGAACGGCTTGGAAAGGTAGTCGTCCATGCCGCCGGCGATGCAGCGTTCGCGGTCGCCTTCGAGGGCGCTGGCCGTCATGGCGATGATGACGCTCCTCGGCATGCCTTGCGCTTCGCGTGCGCGGATCTGCGCGGTGGCTTCGAAACCGCCCATCTCCGGCATTTGCAAGTCCATCAGTATCATGTCGAAATGGCCGGCGGCCTGGCAATCGAGGGCGATGCGGCCGTTTGCCGCATGCGTGACGCGGTGGCCCGCATTCGACAGCAGCACGGTGGCCAGTTCGCGGTTCATGGCGTTGTCCTCGACGAGCAGGATGTCCAGGCCGGGCATGCTTTCGCGTACGGCCTGGCGCGTCGCCACGGGCTCGGCGCTGGGCATGCCGCGGCAGGTGCCCAGCACGCTCATGGCGACGGCCAGCAATTCCTCGGAGCTGGCAGGCTTGAGCAGGTAGCCGCCGATGCCCAGTTCGCGGCAGCGCGCCGCGTCGCCCAGGCTGCCGCAGGACGACAGCATGACGATGGGCGCCTGGCTCCAGTGGGGCAGGGCGGCCAGCGCCGATGCCGTGTCGAAGCCGTTCATGCCGGGCATGGCGAAGTCCATGATGATGCAGTCCGCCGGCAAGGCGCCGCGGCAGTGCGCCAGCGCCGCCTCGCCCGACTCGCAGGCGGTGACCGTGGCGCCGCTGTGCTCGAAGATCCGGCGCAGGATGGTCAGGCTGCTGGGATTGTCGTCCACCAGCAGGATGTTGCGCGCGGCCAGCGAGGCGTCGGGCGGCGGCGCCAAGGGCTGCTGCTCGCCGATGGGCAGGGCCAGGTCCACGGTGAAACAGCTGCCCTTGCCCAGTTCGCTCGTCAGGCCGATGCCGCCGTCCATCATCGTCACCAGGCGGCGCGTGATCGACAGGCCCAGTCCCGTGCCGCCGAAGCGCCGCGTGGTCGACCCGTCTTCCTGCTGGAAGGCGTCGAAGACGGCCTCCTGCATGTCGGCGGCGATGCCGATGCCCGTGTCGCGCACGCTCAGGCGCAGGCTGGCCACGCCATCGCCGCTGGCGCGCAGCCGGGCGCTGACGACCACTTCGCCCTGCGGCGTGAACTTGATGGCGTTGCCCGCCAGGTTGGTCAGCACCTGGCGCAGCCGGCCCGGGTCGCCGAGCAGGGTGTGCGGCAGCGCGGGATCGACGTCGAGCACCAGTTCCAGGCCGCTGGCCCGCGCCCGCATGGCGTGCGCGCGCATGGTTTCCTGCAGCAGCTGGCGCAGGTCGAAGGGAATGCTTTCCAGGGTCAGCATGCCCGCCTCGATCTTCGAGAAATCGAGGATGTCGTTGATGATGCACAGCAGGGCGTCGGCCGAGGCCTTGACGATTTCCAGGTATTTGCGCTGGTGGGCATCGAGCTCGGAATCGAGCACCAGGTCCGTCATGCCGAGGATGCCGTTCATCGGCGTGCGGATCTCGTGGCTCATGTTGGCCAGGAATTCGCTCTTCGAGCGGCTGGCCGATTCGGCCACTTCCTTGGCCAGCAGCAGCGCGCGCTCGGCCGCCTTTTGGCTGGAAATGTCGACGATGGTGCCTACCAGACCGTGCAGGCTGCCGTCGGATTTCAGCAGGGCCGCCTTGCTGCACAGGACATCGACCTGGCGCGTGCCGACGCTCAGCCGGTCTTCATACGACTGGTTGCCCCGGTCCTGCAGCAGCGCCAGGTCGTGCTGCAGCGCTTGCCGCGCCTGCTGCTGCGGCAGGATGTCGGCCACCGTCAGGCCCGGGATGCGCGCCTGGTCGAGCTGGAAGAAGGCGCAGAAGGCGCGGTTGGCGCGCAGGTAGCGGCCCTGCACATCCTTCAGGTATAAGGGGATAGGGATGGTTTCGATCAGCGCGTCGACGAAGTTGAGATTGTGGCGCAGCTCGCGCGCCGCCTGGCGCCGCTCCGTGATGTCCGTCAGGCTGCCCGTGATGCCGGCCAGCTGCCCCTGGCCATCGCGTTCGGCGCGCGCGCACACGTCGATCCAGCGCACGTCGCCGTCGCGGGTGACATAGCGCGCTTCATGGCGCATGCTGTCGACCTGGCCGCCCAGCAGCTGGGACAGGCCGGCCGCGGCGCGCTCGCGGTCGCGCGGGTCGACGAATTGCAGCACGCTCTTGCCCAGGCTGTCGGCGGCGCCGAAGCCCGTGATGGTGTGCCAGGCGGGATTGAGGAAGGTCCAGGCGCCGTGCAGGTCCGTGCGGAAGACCACTTCGTTGAGGCTGTTGACGACGTTGCGGTATTCGCGCTCGCTTTTCGCGATGGTCTCGGCCATGCGCTTGCTGTCGCTGATTTCCGTGCGGATGGCGATGTACTGATACGGCTTGCCGGCCGCGTCGAGGAAGGGCACGATGGTGGCGTCGACCCAGTATTGCCCGCCATCCTTGGCATGGTTGCAGATTTCGCCGTGCCACACGTGGCCGGCCGTAATGGTTTGCCACATCTGCGCAAAGAAGGCGTCCGGATGCGCGCGCGAATTGATCAGGCGGTGCGTCTGGCCGACCAGCTCTTCGCGCGCGAAGCCGCTGATGGCGCAGAACTTGTCGTTGACGTAGATGATGACGCCGGCCGTGTCCGTGATGCTGACGATGGCATGCTGGTCCATCGCGAAGCGCTGGTTCTGCAATTCGATGCGGCGCAGTTCCTGCTGCGACACCAGCTCGGCCAGCAGCACCGACAGGCCTTCGATATCGTCTTCCTGCGGCAGGCGCAGGCCGGAATCGTTGTTGTCGAGCAGGCGCACGGCCGCCACGCGCAGCGACTGGATCACGCGGTTGCGGCTGGCCAGTTCCGTGCGCAGCAGGTCATTCGTCATGCTCAGTTCATTCGAACTCAGTTCCAGGCTGCGCGAGCGCAGGTCCAGGTCGCGTTCGAACTGTTCGTAGGCGCCGTCGATGCGCTGCAGCAGGGCCGGCAAGCCAGCCAGGAAACCGGCCAGTTCGGGCGGCGTGTCCGCCTGCCCGCACAGCGTTTGCGCCTGTTCCAGCAGGGCGGTGCAGGCGGCGTCGGAGTCGATATCGCAGACGCGGTTCAACTGGCGTGCCAGGGTGCGGTTCATGCTTCGCTCAATACAGTCACGGTCATCGTCTGGTTGTGCAGCTGGCAGGCGCCATGCGGCTGGGCGATGCCGATTTCGCCGTTCGAGTAAAAGCCGGCGATGCAGGGCGCGCCGCCCAGCAGGTCGGCCACGGCTTCGACCTCTTCCTCGGCCCGGTCGCCCATCACCAGCTTGCGCCCCACGCAGCTGACCAGCAGGGCCAGCTGGTCGCCCTGCGCATCGGCGTGGGGGGCGACGCCGCGCGCGGCCGTCTCGGCACCGTCGATCAGCCGGTTGGTACTGGAATGCATCAGCCTCAGGTAGCCGTCTGCGAGGATGTCGCCGGCCAGTGTCAGCGAACCTTGCTCTTCATCGACGGCGAGGATGGTGCGAAAGACATTGCTTTTTTCATGCGCCGCCGTGAGCATTTCAAACGGGAACAGCAGGCCTGAAGCGGGCAGATCGCGCGCATGGTCGCCCAGGTACAGCTTGTAAATGTCGAGCGCCCGTGCGCCATCGAGGCCATACAGCACGTTGTCGACGCAGCGCGTCACCTTGCGAGCGGGGCCGAACGCTTCCCAGCCCGCATGGCTGCCGTAGCCGAGGCGGATACGCTCGCCGTACAGGCCGACGGCGACGATGGTGTTGTCGGCCGCGCCGCGCGGACCCAGGGTCCATGTCTGGCGGAAGGCGCCGCCGTCCGCCGCCAGTCCGCCCGACACCGTCACGCCAGGCGGCAGGTTCGCCTGCAGGCCCGCGATCAGGGCGCTGCCGTTGATGGCCACGCCTGTACCCAGCATGAAGACGGCCGTCAGGCCATCGTGCGGCAGGGCCTGCGCCAGGCGCTCGCCCGTGTCGTGCGAATCGGCCATGTCGCAGATGATGGCGTCGGCGATCGCCACCGTGGTGTGGGCAAAGCGGATGGCCGTGATGACGCAGCTGTCGTCGTAGACGCGCTTGCCGGCGATCTCGCCCGCCGTGGAGCAGCCGGTGATGATGGCGCCGGGCAGCTGGCGGCGCAGCGCCGCCGTGAGGTCGGGCGTGGCAAAGTAGGGGCAGGCGCCGAAGACCAGCACCAGGTCGGGGCTCATGGCGGCCAGCGGCGCCAGGGCCGCATCGATGTCGGCACGGTTTTTCAGGATCAGTTGTTGCACGCGCATGGCAGGCTCCTCGCTTACAGTGGGTGGGCGTGTTGCTGGACGGGGTCGGGCAGGCTGTCGCGGATGGCGAGCACCTCGTCCCAGGCGCCCAGGAAGGCGTCGAGGCACAGCGGGCAGAAATGGCCGCCCCGGTTTTCCTCGAGGTACTGGCGCGCCTGCGCCAAAGGCCAGGCCGGCTTGTACGGGCGCTCCGAGCTGAGCGCGTCGAAGACGTCGGCCACGGCGACGATGCGCGCCGACAGCGGTATCTGCTCGCCCGCCAGGCCGTCCGGATAGCCGCTGCCGTCATATTTTTCGTGGTGGCCGCAGGCGATTTCCTCGGCCAGGCGGATCAGCGGCGAATCGCTGCCGGCCAGGATATGGCCGCCGATCTTCGCATGCAGGCGCATGATGGCCATTTCATCGGGATCGAGCCGCCCCGGCTTGAGCAGGATATGGTCGGGCGTGGCCAGCTTGCCCACGTCGTGCATGGGCGCCGCCTTGAGCAGCAGCTCCTGCCACTGCGCATCCATGCCCAGGTTCCCGGCGATCAGCGCAGAGTAGCGCGCCATGCGCATGATGTGGGCGCCCGTTTCCGGGTCGCGGAATTCGGCCGCCCGCGCCAGGCGCGTGACCAGTTCCATCTCCCTGGCCGTGACGTTGGCGATGGCCCGGGCCACTTCATGTTCGAGTAGCTTGGCGCGGTCGGCCAGCATGGTTTGCGCCGTGCGCAGGGCCAGCAGGTTGCGCACGCGCAGGCTGAATTCGATGGTGTCGACGGGCTTGGTGAGAAACTCGGTGACGCCCAGCGAAAAGGCCTGCTTGCGCACGGCGCGGTCGTTTTCCGTGGTCACCATGATGATGGGGATGTCGGCCATGCCGCCCATCTTGCGGAAAATGCCGAGGAACTCATTGCCCGACAGGCTGGGCATCCGGTAGTCGAGCAAGACCAGGTCCGGCACGTGCGATTCGCACCAGTACAGCGCATCGACGGGATCGCTCATGCAGACCGTCTCGATGCTGCAGGCCTTGCACGCCAAGGTCGATAGCAGGCTCAGGTTGGTGTCGTTGTCATCGACGATCAGGATGCTCATGGTGTCTCCGGCGGATGGCGGTCAGGTGGCGGACGGGACGGCGGTGGCTGGCTCAGGCCGCCAGCTCGCCCGTGGCGTGCATGCCCAGGCCCGCCAGCAGGCTGTCCATGTCGAGCACGATCAGCATGCGCTCGTCGAGGGCGCCGATGGCCGTCACGTGGCCGGCCATGGCCGAGCCGTGCAGCTGCGGCGGCGGCTTGATCTGCGCCGGCGCCAGCGGCACCACGTCGGCCACGCGGTCGACCACGATGCCGGTGGCGCCATGCGCGAAGACGAGGATGATCACCACCGTCGAGGCATCGTACGCGGGCTCGGCCTGGCCCAGCGCGATGCGCAGGTCGACCAGCGGCACGATGCTGCCGCGCAGGTGGATGAAGCCCTTGAGGAAGGCGGGCGCGTTGGCGATGCGGGTGACGGCGCCGTAGCCGCGGATTTCCTGCACCAGGCCGATGTCGATCGCGTATTCCTCCTTGCCCAGTCCGAAGACCAGCAATTCGCGGGCGCCCGCTTGCGCCGGTTGACCCGCTGCGGCGGCATGTGTCGTGGTCGTTTCCATGTGCTTGCTCCTGTCAGGTGCTGCGTACTGCATGAGACTGCGAGGATCGCCGGGCGGGGTTCAAGCCTGCTCGACGCGGTTGCGGCCATTCTTCTTGGCCTGGTACAGGGCGGCGTCGGCCTGCGTGAAGCCGGCTTTCCAGTCGCCGTCCGCCGGCAGCGGCGACAGGCCGATGCTGATCGTCACCGCGATGGGCGCGTGCTCGAACTCGACCTGCGCCGCAGCCACGGCAAGGCGGATGCGCTCGGCCACCTGGCGCGCCCTGGCCAGGTCCGTATGGGGGAACAGCAAGCCGAATTCCTCGCCGCCCACGCGGGCGACGACATCGGCGGCCCGTGCCTGGGCCAGGATGATGGCCGCGATGGCTTGCAGCACGGCGTCGCCGGCGGCGTGGCCGTGCTGGTCATTGACATGCTTGAAGAAGTCGATGTCGGCGATGCCGATGGTCATCGGGTGGCCCGAGCGCCTGGAGCGCGCCGCCGTGCGCACGGCGTCGATCTCGAAGGCGCGGCGGTTGGGCAGCTGGGTCAGGGGATCACTGAGGGCGATGCGCTGCAACTGCTGCCAGCGGGCCGCGTTCTGCTGTTCGATGGCCAGTTCGCGGCGCTGGTCGATGAAAAAGGCGCCCATGAAGTTTTCATCATCCAGGGTGCCCAGGTCCATGGCCTTGAGCACGATGGGCAGCATCGTGCCATCGCGGTGGCGAATGGCGAAATGGCGCTTGTGGCCCAGCACCCTGGACTTCTTGTAGCCGGCCAGATATGCGCCGATCCGCGCGCCATGCTGCTCGCGCACGGCGTCGGGCAGCAGCGCCTCGATCGGCTGGCCCGGCAAGCTGCCCGCGGCATAGCCGCTCAGCGCATACATGGCGTCGTTCGCATAGCGGATGCGCGAGCCCGCATCGATGATGACGGCGGCGTCATCGGCGGCGTCGAGCAGGCGCAAGGCCAGGATTCTGTTCATCTGCTTGTCCCCTACAAAGAAGGTGGAGATGCCGGGCGGTCGAGGCAAAGAGGTCTGCCGAACCGCCGTGGGCGCTCCTTTACAATCATCATACATCAAATAAAAATGATTTCAACGAATATTGTGATTTTCATGATTTAATTTGGATTTTCGACACAAGACAATCAGGAGCCGAGTGGCGTAAAAAGCAGGTGGCGCGTCATTTTTCTCTATGGCGAGCAGAATTTTTGCCTTCGTTCTTGTTGCCGCCGAAAAGAAAAAACGATTTTTTCGTGAATTTATTTATTGTATTCGGTAAATTTATGTAGCAAAATGCAGTGAAGCAACATCATTCACTGTGGATAGAGGAGACGGACATGCATACGAAGATGTCGGCAAGAGGCAGCGTAGAGGCTGGCAAGGGCTATCCACACGGGGCGCAGGTGCGCCATTTATCCATGCGGCGCCTGAAGGCGATCGCTTACCTGGCCCTGCTGCTGGCCGTGGTGCCGGCCGCGGCCTGCATCGCCACGGGACGCGCCGGCATGCCGGCGCCGTTCAGCGCCATGTGCGGCGTGGTGTCGTGCGCGGCAGGCGAGCATGGACTCTAGCGCGCGGCCTGCGCCTCCTCGCGGATCCATGCCATGAATGCCTGGACGGCAGGGCGCGTGGCCGCGTCGGGCCGCGTCACCAGGTAGTAGGCAAAGCGCGCGGGCCAGGGCAAGTCCAGCACTTGCACCAGGCGTCCCGCGGCGATTTCCTTCTGCGCGTACAGCTGCGGCACCAGGGCCAGTCCCTGTCCCGCCTCGGCCGCGCGTATCAACAGAAAATCATCTTCGAAGGCCGAGCCGCGCAGCGCCCGCGCCGCATCCGCGCTGCCGTCCGGGGCGCCATGCGCGGCCAGCCACAAGGGCCAGTCGGCGCGGTCCGTATCGTGCAGCAGCGGGTAGCGCAGGCAATCGCCGGGCGTGGTGATGGGCGGCTGGCCTGCCATCAGGGCGGGGCTGGCGACGGGCACCAGCACGGGCGCCATCAATCGCGTCACCTGCAAGCCCGGATACTCTCCCAGGCCGTGACGCAAGGCCACGTCGACCCTGTCGCGGCGCAGGTCGACCAGCGCCGACGTGGCTTCCACGCGCACCTCGATCTGCGGGTGGCGCTGGTTGAAGCGGCCCAGGCGCGGCACCAGCCACGCGGCGGCAAAGGTGGCGACCGTGCTGACGGTGAGCGTCTGGCGCCCACCCATGTCTTCCAGCGCCTGGCTGGCAGCGGCGATCTGCGCGAAGGCACCCAGCAGGGTGGGGTGGACCATGGCGCCCGCTTCGGTCAGGCGCAAGCCCTGGCGCTCGCGCGTAAACAGGGGCATGCCGACCCGTTCTTCCAGCAGGCGGATTTGCTGGCTGACGGCGCCCGACGTCACGTGCAGCGCTTCGGCGGCGGCCTTGATGCTGCCGCGCTGGCCCACTTCGACAAAGGCGCGCAGCGCCTGGAGCGGTAATGGATGTTTCATGGATATAGTTTTTCTATAGTAAGACAGCAAAAATCATCGTTTCCATTCTCCGAAAATAAGAGCGAGGATAGCGGTGTTTGCAACGCTTATTTTACTTCAGTAAAACTATATCGACAGGATACTCCATGCACAGCATCACATCCCCCGCGGGTTCGCTTGAACTCTACACCGACAGTTCGCCCAACGGTTTCAAGGCCACCATCGCGCTGGCCGAACTGGGCTTGCCGTATCAATTGCGCCATGTGCGCATCGAGCAGGGCGAACACCGGCTGCCCGCTTTCCTGGCCCTCAATCCGCACGGGCGCATTCCCGTGCTGGTCGACCACGACACGGGCATTACCGTGTTCGAGTCGGCCGCCATCTTGCTGTACCTGGCCGAGAAGACGGGGAGGCTGCTGCCCAAGGCACCCGCGCAGCGCTGGTCCGCCATCACCTGGCTGCAATTTCATGCTGCCAGCATGGGGCCGGTGCTGGGCCAGCGCGTGCATTTCGAGATCGCCGACGCGGGCGCGAACGTGCCCGCCACGGCGCACTTTCGCCGCTTGTGCGACGCATCGTCGGCTTCGATTTATCCGCCTGGCCCCACGTCGGCAGCTGGTACGCCCGCGTGGCGGCCCGCCCGGCCGTGCGGCTGGGCGTCACTATCCCCGCGCCCGCCACGGGCGCCTGATTTTTATCGAGGAACAGCATGAGCAATGACATCACGGAAGGCGCCTCGTCGCAGGCCTTCACGCTGCACCGCGGCTACCGCCGCATGTTCGCGCCCGGCGCGCTCACCCTCGGCATTTATCTGCCGCTGCGTTTTTACCAGGGAGACATGCGGGCGCTGGCCGGCCAGGCCGACCTGGTCGCCGCCATGGACAGGCAAGGCTTCGCCGCCGCCTGGGTGCGCGATATTCCCCTGTTCGACCCGCGCTTCGGCGATGCGGGCCAGCTGTTCGACCCGTGGGCCTATCTCGCCTACCTGGCGGCGCGCACGGACTCGCTGGCCCTGGCCACGGGCAGCGCCATTTTCACCCTGCGCCATCCCATCGACCTGGCCAAGGCGGCCGCCAGCATCGACCAGTTGTCGGGCGGGCGCCTGGTGCTGGGCACGGCCTCGGGCGACCGCGCCAGCGAATTTCCCGCGTATGGCGTGCCGTACGATACGCGCGGCGAACGCTATGCGCAGGCCGTGCACCTGTTCCGCCAGCTGCTGCGCCCTGGCCCCGCGCATGTCAGCAGCCCGCTGGGCAGGATTGAGGGTCTCGAACTGCTGCCCAAGCCCGTGGCGGGCGCCATTCCCCTGATCGTCACCAGTTCCTCGGGCCAGCCGCTTGAGTGGATAGGGCGCCACGCCGATGGCTGGCTGACGTATCCGGAAGCGACCGGTACGCCGGACGGGCCGCGCCGGCTGGCGGAAAAGATCCGCGCCTGGCGCCAGTGCATCCCGGATGGCGGCTTTCGTCCGCATATGTGCAATGAGTGGCTGGATCTGGTGGACGACCCCGACTATCCGCGCACGCCCGTGCGCAGCGGCTATGTGCTGCGCACGGGACGCAAGGGCTTGATCGATCTGCTGGGGGAATGGCAGGAAGCGGGCGTCAACCATGCGGCACTGGGCATCCAGCATGGCCGGCGTCCGGCCGCCGAGGTGCTGCAGGAACTGGCGCAGGAAGTGCTGCCGCATTTTCCGTCGCATGCGGCGCCGGCCAGCGCCGTGCCGCGCTGGTAAGTATGGCTAGAACGCCTGGCTGGCGGCGTAAATGAGCAAGCCGGCCAGGCCGCCCACGACGGTGCCGTTGATGCGGATGAATTGCAGGTCGCGACCGATGGCCAGTTCGATGCGCTCGCTCATTTCTTCCTTGCTCCACAGGTCCAGGCGGGCGGCGATGAAGGCGCCCACTTCGCCCCGGTAGCGGCGCACCAGCGAGCCGCTGCCGGCGATGATGGCGCCGTTCAGCCATGCCCGCGCATGGTCGTCCGTACCCAGCACCCGGCCCGTGTTGCGCGCCAGACTGGCGATGGCTTGCGCCAGCACGGGCTGGTCCGCGTGCAGATCGGCCAGCACGCGCGTGCTGATGTGCTTCCACACGTCGCCCAGCATGGCTTGCACCGTGTCGCTGGCGATCAGCTGCAGCTGGTAGCGGCGCACGGTGTCCTGCCACTGCGGGTCGGCCTTCAGGTGCAGCGCGCTGTCGGCGATCCAGCCGGCGATGCGCTGGCGCAGCGGGTGGTCGGGATCGAGGCGCACGGCAAGGGCGAATTTTTGCAGCGAGGCGATCATGCGCGGCTCGTATGCTTTCACGGCTTTTTTGATCAGCGCGTTCTCGATCTGGAAGGCGCCCAGCACGAAGTCGCCGATGGCCGCGTGGTGCGCCTCGTCGTCGAGGTAGGCGGCGCCGCGGTCGAGCAGGAAGTCCAGCAGCTGCTGCGGCTTGCCGTCGGCGATCAGCGCATCGATGCAGTCGGCCGCCACGTCCGACAGATTCAATTGACCGAGGTAGTTGCTGGCCTGCTGGCGCAGCAGCTGCCCCAGCTTGTCGTGGTCGGCCATGGCCAGCAGCTGTTTCGCCACGCCGGCGCCGGCCATGCCCAGCTGCCGCGCGTGCGCTTCGTCGGCCAGCCAGGCGCCCAGGCGCGCGGCGGGATCGGCTTGCGCGATACGCTCGGCGATGCCTTGCTCGGTAATGAAATGGTTTTCCACGAAGGCGCCCAGGCTGCGCCCGATCTCGGCCTTGCTGTTCGGGATGATGGCCGTATGCCACAGGGGGATGCCGAGCGGGTGGCGGAACAGGGCGACGACGGCGAACCAGTCGGCGATCGCGCCCACCATGGACGCTTCGGCGAACGCTTCCACATAGCCCCAGGCCGGGTGGCCGCCCCGCTGCGAGCGGGCCACGGCGAAGACCAGCGCGGCCAGCAGCAGCAAGCCAACGGCCAGCCACTGCATGCTGCGCAGGCGCGCGCGCTTGAGCTGGTCCGTGCTGTGGTCCAGCTGTTTGATGAGGTCGGGGGAGCGTTGCATGGATGGCGGTCTGCGGGGTTGCGAGACCGCCATCTTACTGCGATGGCGCAGTGGAGGGATTACTGTTGCGGATGCAGCAGCGAACGGCGGCGCGCGTAGCCAAAGTAGATGGCCAGGCCGATCACGAGCCAGATGGAAAACGCCATCCAGGTGACCCAGCTCAGGAAGCTCATCAGGCCCACGCACAGGATCACGGCCAGCGCCGGCACGTACGGCACGCCAGGGCAGCGGAAGGCGCGCGGCAGGTCCGGGCGCTTCTTGCGCAGCACCACGACGGCGACGGAGACCATCGTGAAGGCGGCCAGCGTGCCAATGTTGATCAGCTCAGCGAGGATGTTGAGCGGGATCGTGGCGGCGATCAGGCCGAACACGATGCCGACCAGCCAGGTGGCGAAGAACGGCGTGTGGAAGCGCGGGTGCACGGTCGACAGGCGCTTGGGCAGCAAGCCGTCGCGCGACATGGCGAAGATGATGCGCGTCTGGCCGAAAGCCATCACGAGAATCACGGTGGTCATGCCGAGGATGGCGCCCAGGTCGACGAAGCCGGCGATCCAGTTTTCGCCCGCATATTGCAGGGCCAGCGAGACGGGATGGTCGACGCCGAGGAATTTTTGATACGGCACGATGCCCGTCATGATGGCCGACACCACCACGTACAGCACGGCGCACACGGCCAGCGAGCCGATGATGCCGATCGGCAGGTCGCGCGACGGCTTCTTGACTTCCTCGGCGGCCGAAGTGACGGCGTCGAAGCCGATGAAGGCGAAGAAGACGAGGGCGGCGGCGCTCAGCATGCCGTGGTAGCCGAAGGGCATGTAGGGCTGCCAGTTGGCGGGCTGCACGTGGCGCGCGCCGAAGATGATGAACAGCAGCACCACGCCCACCTTGATGGCGACCATGATGTTGTTCAGGCGCGCCGATTCGCGCACGCCCCAGCCCAGCATGGCCGTCAGCAGCAGCATGATGACGAGGGCGGGCAGGTTGATGAAGGTGGTCACGCCAGGCAGGGCACCGGGTGCGGCCGTCAGAGCCACGGGCAGGGCGATGCCAAAGCCCGACAGCAGCGACTGGAAGTAGCCGGACCAGCCGACGGAGACGGCGGCCGCGGCCAGGCCGTACTCGAGCAGCAAGTCCCAGCCTATCATCCAGGCGGCCAGCTCGCCTAAAGTGGCATAGCTGTAGGTGTAGATGGAGCCGGCGACCGGCACGGTGGAAGCGAATTCCGCGTAGCACAGGGCGGCGAAGCAGCAGGCGACGGCCGCCACGACAAACGACAGCGACAGGGCGGGCCCGGCCGTCAGGGCGCCCGTGCCGGTGAGCACGAAAATGCCCGTGCCGACGATGGCGCCTATGCCCATGAGGACAAGGTCGAAGGGCCCCAGCACTTTCGCCAGACCTCCCGGTTTCTTGCTGTGGGCGATCATGTCATCCAAATTCTTGGTTCTAAATAAGCTCACTGTGTCTCCTGGTGGTTTTTGTCATGGCGCCATTGCCGCCTCGTGAGTAGCACGACGCAGCCAGATTCTAGCCCACGCGGCCTTGATTCCAGAAGGAAAACCGTACGGTGCCGTGCGCGCCAGCCCCGCAAACTTGTCCGGCAGGCAAAAAAACAGCCCCGGACGGTGGTCCGGGGCTGGAAAGGAGACTGCTACAGTTGGTTACTCTGGCTTACTTGGCAAAGTGCGCTTCGATCTCTTCCAGGGTCTTGCCCTTGGTTTCCGGCAGCAGGAAGGCGGCCGCCAGGAAGTACAGCACCGTGCAGCCGGCGCCAAAGAAGAACAGGGTCGAATAACCGTGCAAGCCCACGGTCGGCAGGAAGATGGCGGCGATCACGGTCGAGACGAACTGGTTGACGAGCAGCGCGATGCTCATGCCGTTCGAGCGGATGCGCGTCGGCATCAGTTCGGACAGGGCCAGCCACACGCACACGCCGGGCCCCACGGCAAAGCTGGACACGAATACGCAGATGGCGATGGCCACCAGCCAGCCGTGCGTGGACGAGGGCACGGGGCCCAGGCTGGCCTTTTCGATGCGCAGCGGCGCTTCTCGTCCGGCGGCCGGATCGGCGAACGGATTGAGGTGCAGCTTGCGGAAGAACACGCCGATCACGCTGTCGGGCTGCACGGCGTCGTCGCGGGCGATCGTCACCTGGCGCAGCACGGGATCGTCGCTGCGCAGGCTTTTCACGTTGGTGAACGGGCCGTAGGCGTAGGCGATGGTCAGCTGCTGCGGCGTGCCGTCGGCCGCCGCGCCCAGGGTCGCCAAGGTGGCCGCATCGAGGTTCAGGCTCAGGCCATCGGCCTGCACTTGGGCGGCGATGGCGGGGCGCACGTCGGCCAGGTGGGCTTCGGCGCCGCGGAACAGCAGGCCGGCCGCCAGCAGCGAGACGACGATGCCGCCCGTGCCCAGCATCAGCAGGAACTTGCGGCCCTTGCGGTCGACCAGCAGCACGGCCACCACCGTCATCACGGCATTGAGCACTTTCAGCAAGACGTCGGCCATGTTGGCCGAGGCGCCCGACAGGCCTGCCTGGTTCAGGATATTGACGACATAGGCGAGGATGGAGTTGATGCCCGTCGCCTGCGTGCAGGCGAGGATCAAACAAGCGAGCAGGAAGGGCAGCACGTAGCGGCGGCTCAAGAGCGGGTCTTTTGCCCTGGCATTGCCGCTGGCCTTGGCCGCGTTCTCGGGCGTATCGAGCATTTCGCGCAGTTCCAGGTCGGCGGCGGCGGGCAGGCGCGTGCGCAGCAGCGACTGGCGCGCCTGCTCGATGCGGCCCCGTTGCGCCAGCCAGCGCGGCGACTCGGCCAGCAGCAGGGCGCCGACGGTAAACACGAGGCCCGGCGTCAAACAGACCCAGAAGATGCCGCGCCAGGCCTGGTCCTTGGCCGCGAAGATGGCGGCGACGCGGCCCGCTTCCGGCAACGCTTGCGCCGCCTGCGTGGCCGTTTCCACCGTCTGCGCCTGCAGCAGGCCGATCAGGGCGGCCGCCACCAGGCCGATGGTCAGCAGCAGCTGGAACAGGGCGGCGCCGCGTCCGCGCTGCTGCGCGGGCAGGCATTCGGCCAGGTACAGGGGCACGACGACGCCGATCAAGCCGCCGCTGATGCCTTGCAGCAGACGGCCCAGCAGCAGCGGCGTGTAGCCGTCGGCCAGCGCGATCAGCGGGATGCTTGCGCTGAACAGGGCGCCGGCCAGGAACATCACCCAGCGCCGGCCCAGCAGGTCGGCCAGGGCGCCGGCGAACAGCGACGACAGGACGGAACCCAGGAGCACGGCGGCGACGATAAAGCTCAGCTGCTGGGCCGTCAGCTTCCAGGCCACCGAGGCCGTCGATTCCAGGTAGGGCAGGGCGCCGGCGATGATGCCGATGTCTATGCCGTACAGCAATCCCCCCATGCCGGCAATAAATAGCAGGTAGCGCATGGCCCACACGGGGGCCTTGTGTGACGTGTCGTGCATGGTAACTCCGGGGCTGGGGTTGAAGTGGGTGAAGTGGTCTAGCGGGTGGAAAGATCGATGGCCGCGCCTTCGACGAAGACGGACACTGGCTGTAGCGTGGAATCGAGGACGACGATGTCGGCCCAGGCGCCCGGCGCCAATCGGCCCCGGTCGGACACGCCCAGGTAGTCGGCCGGGTACAGCGACAAGCGGTTCGCGGCGTCGGCCAGGTCCAGGCCCAGGTCGACGAAATTGCGCAGGGCCTGGTCCATGGTCAGCACGCTGCCGGCCAGCGAGCCCGTGGCCAGGCGCACGCAGCCCAGGCATTTGTAGACGCGCTGCGTGCCCAGGCCGTACTCGCCATCGGGCATGCCGGTGGCCGAGGTGGCGTCCGTCACGCCGTACAGGCGCGGGATGGCGCGCAGGGCCGCGCGCAGGGCGCCCTTGGCCACGTGCTGCAGGTCGGGGATGATTTCCGCATATTCGGCATGCGCCAGCGCCGCGCCCACCATGCCCGGGTCGTAATGCGTCATGCCCGTCATGCCGTTGTACAGGTGGGTAAAGCCGGACACGCCGGCCTTGAGCGCGGCCACGCCATCGTCATACGTGCCGGCGCTGTGGCCGATCTGCACGCGGATGCCCATCGCCGCCAGCTGCGGGATCAGTTCCAGGTGACCGGGAATTTCCGGCGCCATGGTCAAGACCTTGATCGGGGCGATGGCGTGGAAGCGCTGCACCAGCGCCAGGCTCGCCTGCACCACGTCGGGCGGCTGCGCGCCCAGGCGGTGCAAATTCAAAAACGGGCCTTCCAGGTGCACGCCCAGCATGCGCGCGCCGTTGGCGGGGCGTTCGGCGATGACGCCGGCCAGGCCTTGCAGGGCGCGCAGGATCGACGGTTCTTTCGCCGTCAGGGTGGTGCCCAGCAGGGCCGTGGTGCCGTGGCGCGCGTGCACCTGCGCCACGGTGGCGCCCGCGTTCCCGCCTTCCATGATGTCGACGCCGGCGGCGCCGTGCACGTGCAGATCGATGAAGCCGGGCAGGATGGTCAGCGCGCTGTCGGCGGCAGGGTCTTCTTGTATCCGGACGATGCGCTGGTCAAAGGTGATGGTGCCCGTGATCCAGCCAGATGGGGTAAGGATTCTGCCGCTCAGCATGTGTTATTCCGCTATAAAAAGTTCGATGCCCAGCTTTTGCAGCCCTTCGCGGTATTCCTGGCTGATGCTGGCATCGGTGATGACGGTATCGACCCGGTCCAGCTGCACGATGCGGTGCAGGCTGACGCGGCCGAACTTCGAGGCGTCCGTGAGGACGATGATTTTCTTCGCCCGTTCCACCATCTTGTGGTTCAGGCTGGCTTCCGCTTCGTGGTGGGTGGTCACGCCGAACTGCAGGTCGAAGCCGTCGACGCCCAGAAACAGCTTGTCGAAGCTGTAGGCCTGCAAACAGGTTTCCGCCTGGCTGCCCTGGATCGACAGCGATTGCTTGCGCAGCAGGCCGCCCGTCAGGATCAGGTCCACGCCGGGCGCGTCGGCCAGTTCCCAAGCGATGTTCAGGCCATTCGTCGCCACCGTCACGCCGGTGGCGTCGCGCAGATGGCGCGCCAGCGAGATGGTGGTGGTGCCCGAGTCGATGATGATGTTGTCGCCCGGTTCCACCAGCCGCGCCGCATACGCGCCGATGCGCTCCTTCTGCTCGTGGTTGATGGCGTCCTTCTGGCGTATCGTGTGTTCAAGCGGCGGCGTGCGCGTCAGGGTCGCGCCGCCGTGGCTGCGCGTGGCCATGCCTTGCGCTTCCAGCGCATTCAAGTCGCTGCGGATGGTGACCGCGGACACGCCGAGCTTTTCCACCAAGTCGGTCACTTGCACCGAGCCCTGCCGGGCAAGCATTTGGAGGATGGATTCACGGCGTTGGCTGGTATTTCGCATGGTGGCGGGCTCGGTAAAAAATGAAAATACCGAGCTTAACAGATTGCCGCTTCGGCAATGACGGGGACTGCCGCATTGCGGTTGCAGGCGCGCGCATATTGCGCCAGCAAGCTGCCGATTTTGTGCTCGATCAGGGCCGGCGCCTGTGCCTGCAAGCTGCCCTGCACCACGGCCAGATATTGCTCCGGCAAATGCTGGCTCAGGAGCGGCAGCGGAATGGACACCGTGTCCAGGTTGGCCAGCAGCTTGGCGACGGCGGCCGCCACTTCCGGCTCGCCCCAGTAATAGCGGCAACGGTCGCTCAAGCCGTAGCGGCGCATCAGGCGCTGCTCGTCCGGCGTGCCCAGGTAATGCTTGATCCAGTTCTTCGGCTTGGCCACCATCACGTCGTCGAGCACCTGCATCAGCTGCGAGGTGGCGTGCGCCGGCAGCAGTTCCTCCTCGATCTGGCACAGGGCGAACAGCGCCTCGCGCAGGGCGAAGGTGGCGGCCGGACCCACTTTCAGGATGGCGAAATGGTCGCGCACCATGGCGTGCAGCGCCGTTTCGCGCTGGTAGTCGGTGGAATGGGCTTCGAACACGAGGCCGGGCTGCTCGGCGACAAAGGCCGACAGCTCGGTGGCGGCATCGGCATCGTAGTGCTGGATGCTGCTCTGGTCGAAATCGACACCCGGCTGCACCACCATGGCGATGACCCGGCGCCAGGCGCCATGCAATTCCTTGTCGAGGAAGGCGCGGCGGTGCACGTCCAGCGTGCGGCGCGCCGCTTGCGGGCTGGTGACGGCGCCGGCCTGCGCCAGCGACGCTTCGCCGCCGGGAACCGGCACTTCCGTGCCGATCACGTAGACGGGCGGCGCGAAGCCGGCGGCCGCCGCCGCTTCCTCGGCGACGATGCACAGGCGCGCCGAACGGGCGGCCACGGTTTCATCGTCGAGCTGCAAGGGATCGTCCGCACAGCGCATGCTGCAATCGAGGTGGATCTTATGGAAGCCGGCCGACGCATATGCGGCGATCAGGGTTTCGGCGTGGTTCATCGCGGTGGCCGCATCGAGGTGCTGCCAGGCGTTCGGGCCCAGATGGTCGCCGCCCAGCACCAGGCGGCTGGCGGGGAAACCCTGTTCGCGGGCCAGTGCCAGCATGGTGTCGCGGAAAACGGCCGGCGTCATGCCCGTGTAGCCGCCGAACTGGTCGACCTGGTTCGACGTCGCCTCGACCAGCAGCACGGTGTCGTACTCGCTGGCCACGCGCATGGCGGCGCGCAGCACGCTCGGGTGGCTGCAGCAGACGGCGTACAGTCCCACGCGCTCGCCGCGGCGGTGCGCCTTGATCACTTGCTGGATCGGGGACAGGGTAAAAGTCGGGTTTTCCGCTTGCTTCATCATGTTTACGCCTTTGTATGTTGTCGTATCAAAAGGGCCGCGCCGCGCGCGCCGCCGGCGTCGCCAAAGCGGGGCGGCAAAATCGGCGGCACGTGCACGCCGGGGAACAGATGGCGCTTCACGGCGGCCGGCAGCTTGTCGTACAGGTGCGGCAGCTTGGACAGGCCGCCGCCAAGCACGATGACGTGCGGGTCGTAGGCCAGCACGAGGCCGGCCAGCGCGTGGCCCAGCACGTCGAGGTGCACGGCCACCGTGCGCCGGGCCACGGCGTCGCCCATGTTGGCGCGCGCGACAATGGCCAGCGGCTCGGCGCCATCGCCGCCGAAGTGGGCGTGGAGTTTGCGCATGGCGGGGCCGGAGACATAGCGTTCCAGGCAGCCCGCCTTGCCGCACGGGCAGTCGTAACCGGCCAGGCCATGTTGCGCGAGCAGGGTGGCGGGCAGGCTCCAGTGTCCCCATTCGCCGGCCACGCCGTTAAAGCCGCGCAGCAGCTGGCCGCCCACGCAATAGCCGCCGCCGGCGCCCGTGCCGAGGATGGCGCCGAACATGCTGGCGGCGTTGTCGGCCGCACCGCCTTGCGCTTCCGACAGGGCGAAGCACTGGCAATCGTTGCCGATGGCGACAGGGCGCTGCAAGGCTTGCTGCAGGGTTTGCGCCACGAGGCGGCCGTTCAGGGCCGGCACGTTGGAACTGAGCTGGCGGCCGCTGGCGCTGTCGATCACGCCGGGCAAGCCGATGCCGACGGGCGCCGTCGTGCCCAGTGCCGCGTCGCCGCGTGCCACCAGGCCGGTGATCGCCTGCACGAAAGCGTTGAAATCGTCGCCGGGCGTGGCAACCCGTTCGCGGAACACTTCTTCCAGCGCGCCATCGCGGTCGGCAAAGGCGACCAGCTCCATCTTGCTGCCGCCGATGTCGATGCCGTGGTATCCGGCTGTAGGATTAGAATTGGTCATGGCCATAGATGGTGACGCCTTGCACGACACGGTTGACGATGCCGCCGGCGAATGGATTGTCGGGGCGCAGTTGCAGCAGTGCGGACTGGTGCAGCGCATATTGCTGCGCCATCAGCAGCCACAGCGGGGCCAGCCAGGCGTCGGGCCAGGCTGCTAAGTCGGCAGATAAGTCGGCCTCCAAGTTGACAGATAAGTCGCCGCCGATGCCCACCGTGAGGCAGCGCTGCGCAACGCTGTCGCGCTGCAGTTCTTTCAATAGGTCGTCTTCGTACTGGCGCGCCAGCGGCTTGCCGCTGCGTAGCAGGATCACCAGGGACTCCGTAGTGACGGCCGATTTCGGGCCGTGGCGGAAACCCAGCGGCGTATTGGCCATCGCCATCACTCTGCCGCCCGTCAATTCCAGGATTTTCAATGCCGCTTCCTTGGCCAGCGCTTCCAGCGGGCCGCTGCCCAGGTAGACGACGCGCTGCACCGGCGTTGATCCCAGGTCCGCCACGGGCGCCGACCAGTCGCGCAAGGCCTGTTCGCCCAGCTGCGCCAGGGTGTCCAGGCGGGGCAGATCCGTGTCCTTGCCCAGTACCGACAGGGCCGCCAGCAGCATGCTGCTGAAACTGCTGGTCATGGCGAAGCCGCGGTCGCAGCTGCCTTCCGGCATCAGCAGCTTATAGGTGTTGGCATCGTTCGCGCCCTGGCGCGCCAGCTTGCCTTCGGCGTTGCAGGTGATGTTCAAAAAGCGCGCGCCGGGCACGACCTGGCGCAGCAGTTCCACGGCCGCCAGGCTTTCCGGGCTGTCGCCGCTGCGGGCAAACGAGACGAGCAGGGTGGGCGCGTCCGCTTCCAGGTACAGCTCATGGTGGGTCAGCAAAGTCGTGGTGGCGATGGCGCGGATCTGCGCGGGCCAGGCCGCATTCAGGGTATCGACAACGATTTCGCCCACATAGGCCGAGCTGCCGGCGCCCGTCAGGATGACACGCTGCCGCGGATTGGACAGCGCGTCGCCCAGGAAGGCGGCCAGTGCTGCCTGCTCCTTGCGCAAGATGCCGGCCAGCGCGCGCCAGATGGCTGGCTGATGGGCGATTTCCTCGGCCGTGTGCAGGCCGCCGATGTCGCGCCAGGTTTGAATGTCACGCTGAAGAAGGGTAGTCATGAGAGCTCAGTAAAGTGTTTGTTGTGAGAAAGCATAAATACTAAATTTCGAAAAGTCAAATACGAAAGTAAAACGAAAGTAAATAGTTGGGCGGCTTGCGAAATAATGTCGTTTTGATGGCGCTGAAGCATGCTGCGGTGCAGCGCAAAAGCCAGTGGCGGCGCGGTATGTCGCTGAAATGCCACGATAACGAAAGTATGTTTTGTGACATTTTGGTGAAACGTAAGAAAAATGCGCCAATTCTGGGCATTTTATTAATAAATTGCCGCTTTAACTTTCTTTTGATTGACGATATTTATTTTTCTTCTTAAAGTATTTCCATCACTTCGATTTTCTGAAAGCCGCCTGATGAAACCTCTCCCGCTTCCCCGCCGCGCCCTTGCCGCCTGCGTCCTCGCTGCCCTTGCCACTCTGGCCGGACCTGGCCTGCAGGCCGCGCCTGTCGGTAACCTGGCCAGCTTGAGTGCCGTGCATGCGGCCGACGTGGCCAAGGGCGAGGCGCTGGGCTGGGATCTGCGCAGCGACACGGGCATGCAACTGCGTATCATCCTGCCGCAGGCGGACGTGCTGCGCATCCAGGCGGGCGGCAAGGCAGGCTTGACGGGGCCCGGCGACAAGGCCGCGCCCATCGTCGTGGGCCAGCCTGCCGCGCAGGTGGCGTACCAGATCAGGGAACAGCCCGAGCATATCCTGATCAGCACCGAAGCCCTGAGCCTGCGCATCGACCGCAAACCGCTGCGCTTTACCCTTTTCCGCAACGGTGATGCGGTGCCGCTGTGGCGCGAGGTGCAACCGCTGTCGCTCGACGGCAAGCAGGGCGTGCAGGTGCTTTCCAGCCTGCCGGGCGAGCGTTACTTCGGCGGCGGCCAGCAGAATGGCCGCTTCGAATTCAGGGGCAAGCAGGTGCCCGTGTCGTATTCGGGCGGCTGGGAAGAGGGCGACCGGCCGAATCCCGCGCCATTTCTCATGAGTTCACGGGGCTGGGGCATGCTGCGCAATACCTGGTCCGACGGGAACTACGACTTGCGCGACGCGCAGCAGATCTCGCTGCAGCACGCGGAAGGCCGCTTCGACGCGTATTTCTTTGTCGGCAAGGACTTGCGCGACGTCGTCGCCCGCTACACGGACTTGACGGGCCGCGCGCGCATGCTGCCCCGCTGGGCGCTGGAATACGGCGACGCCGATTGCTACAACGATGGCGACAACGTGAAAAAGCCCGGTTCCGTGCCGAAGAGCTGGACGGACGGCCCGACGGGCAAGACGCCGGACGTGGTGGAAACGGTGGCGCGCCAGTACCGCGAACACGACATGCCGGGCGGCTGGATTTTACCTAACGACGGCTATGGCTGCGGCTACACGAATTTGCCGGAAACGGTGAAGGGCCTGGCCGGCTATGGCTTCCGCACGGGCCTGTGGACGGAAAACGGCGTCGACAAGATCGCCTGGGAAGTGGGGCAGGCGGGCAGCCGCGTGCAAAAGCTGGACGTGGCGTGGACGGGCAAGGGCTACCAGTTCGCCATGGATGCGAACAAGTCGGCCTACGACGGCATCCTGAACAACTCCGACAGCCGGCCGTTTTTATGGACGGTGATGGGCTGGGCCGGCATCCAGCGCTACGCCGTGGCGTGGACGGGCGACCAGAGCGCCAGCTGGGATTACATCCGCTGGCACATCCCGACCCTGATCGGCTCGGGCCTGTCCGGCCAGGCGTATGCATCGGGCGACGTCGACGCCATCTTCGGCGGCAGCCCGGAAACCTATCTGCGCGACTTGCAGTGGAAGAGTTTTACGCCCGTCCTGATGGGCATGTCCGGCTGGGCCGCTGCCGAGCGCAAGCATCCGTGGTGGTTCGAGCAACCGTACCGCGACATCAACCGCCGCTACCTGAAACTCAAGATGCGTTTGACGCCGTATATGTATACGCTCGTGCGCGAAGCGGAGCAATCGGGCGCGCCGCTGGTGCGCGGCCTGATGTGGGATTACCCGCAAGACCCGGCCGCTTACACGGAAGCGTATAAATACCAATTCCTGCTGGGCCGCGACGTGCTGGTGGCGCCCGTGTACCGCAGCCAGGCCGTCAGCGGCGGCTGGCGCAAGGGCATCCACCTGCCGCAAGGCACGTGGTACGACTACTGGGACGGCCGCCAGGCCACGGCCGGCGCCAAGGGGCGCGACCTCGATCTGCAGGTCACGCTCGATAAATTGCCCGTGTTTGTCCGTGCCGGCGCCATCCTGCCCATGTATCCGGAAATGCTGTACGACGGCCAGAAGCCGAAGGACCAGCTGACCCTCGATATCTACCCGCACGGCGATTCCGACTACACCCTGTATGAAGACGATGGCAACACGCGCCAGTACCAGGGCGGCGCCTTCAGCCAGCAAGTCATCCGCATGCGCCAGACGGGCGCCGACGTGCAGATCGACATCGGCGCCGTCGATGGCCGGTACCAGGGCCAGGAAGCGCGCCGCGGCTATGCGCTGCGCATGCTGGCGGGCCAGGCGCCGGCCGCCGTGCGCGCCGGCGAACGCCTGATTGCGCCATCCGCCGATCGCACCGCCTACGACAAGGCGTTTGATGCCTGGTATTTTGATGCGGCGGACAGGCAAGGCACCCTGCACGTGAAAGTGGCGGCGCAGGACATTCGCCAGCACTTGATGCTGCAGGTCGCCGGCGCGCTGGCCGTGGCCAGAGTCGACGCCGACTTCCCGGCCGCTCCCGTGCCGGGCCGCGCCTTGCCGGCCGACGCCATGCGGGTGGTGGCGCGTCCTGCGGAGGAAAGCGGCTATCCGCTGGAAAACGCCTTCGATGGCAAGCCGGAGACGTGGTTCCGCACCGTGCGCAGCCCATCCGTGAAAAGCGGGCCGCACGAATGGGTGATCGGCTTCACGGAGCGCCGGCTGGTCGATGGCATCGAACTGGCACCGCGCAACGACCAGCACTGGAAGCATGGCCAGGTGCGCGATTACGAAATCTACATCGGCGACAACAACGGCGAGTGGGGCGCGCCACTGCAGCGGGGCACATTGAAACTGCAGGAAGGCACGCAGACGATCAACTTCCCCGCCACGGCCGGGCGCTTGCTGCGCTTTCGCGTCATGAGCACGCAAAATCCGGAAGGCGACGGCGCGGCGTCCCTGGACCCGATGGTGACGGCGGCGCAGGCCGGGCCGGTGGCGCGCGCGTACGACGCGGCGCTGGCGACCGACGTGGCGCCCGTCACCCTGTCCGCATTCCGCGTGCTCGAGCACAGAGTGGCCGACGGCGAGGAAGTGCAGCGCTACCTGTCGGACCTGGCGCTGCCGAAGACTATCGCGAAAGACCGGCCGGCCGGCAAGGCGGCCGAGATGCGCATGAACGGGCTGTGGTTCCGCAAGGGCCTCGGCGTGGGACCGGCCAGCCGCATCGACTTGCAGCTGGCGGGCAACTGGAATCTGCTGCGCGCCGACCTGGGCGTGGACGATAGCTGCCGCGGCGCGGGCGGCTTGCAATTCCAGGTCTGGAGCGGTGAGCGGCTGCTGTACGACAGCGGCCTGGTCACGGCTCCCGGGGTGGTCAAACCCGAAATCGACGTGCGCGGCCTGAGCCAGCTCAGTTTGCGCACCCTGGGCGCGCGCGGCGCCCACCCGGCCCAGGTCTGCGGCAACTGGGCCAATGCCGTACTCACCGGCACGGAAGGCGCGACAGTCAAGCCGCGCTAACTACTTCAATCATTTCACTAAAAAAGAGCCCCTCTTCGGACCGGGGAGGGGCTCTTGCAACCTGACGAAAACAAATCACTTATAAAAAGGGAGTTGAGAATGCACTTGAAAAAACTGATGGCCGCCATGGTGGCGGTGGGGTTGGCTTCAACGGCGCTGGCTGCGGAGGAGGAGAAACTGCAGCGTGTCGAAGTGACGGGATCGAGCCTGAAGCGCATCAACGCGGAAACGGCGTCGCCCGTGCAGGTGATCAATGCCAAGCAGATCGAGAACATGGGTGCGCTCACCTTGCTGCAAGTGCTCGACAACCTGCCCGCCGCCCGCCCGGCGCAGCAGGACTTCCGTTCGATGTTTACGGGTTCCGATGGCGGCTCGCAAGCGAACTTGCGCGGCATGGGCGCGCAGGGCACCCTGGTGCTTTTGAATGGCCGTCGCCTGTCGTTCTATGGCGCGCCGGCCGGCTTCCAGACCATGTTTGTCAATATCGACGCCATCCCGGCCGCCGCCATCGAGCGCATGGAAATTTTGACGGATGGCGCCTCGGCCGTGTATGGTTCCGATGCCGTGGCCGGCGTGATCAACGTGATCACCAAGAAATCGTATCAAGGCCTGGAGGCGCGCGCCAACGGCGAGTTTTCACCGAGCGTGAAAGCCTATGGCGAGCGCCAGGCCAGCGTGCTGTATGGCCTGGGCGACCTGGCCAGCGATGGCTACAACATCTACGGTTCCGTGAACGTCTACCAGCGCGACCGCATCGCGCTGGCCGACACCTGGCGCAAGCGTCCCTCGTATTTTTATGTGAACAATCCCAATTTCATCCCGAACATGCGCGTGGGCGTCGGCAGCGAACCGGGCGTGATGAATCCCGGGACCTTCTTTGTCTTCGACAAGGCGAAGAACAATGCGCGCACCCAGCGCGCCGTCAATGGCTGCAACACCGGCATCACCGAAGCGTCGGGCACGCGCTGCGTGTGGAATGCGCTGCCCAACCAGCTCGACACGGGCCCCACCTCGGAGCGCGCCACGGCCTACGTGAGCGGCCGGCTGAAGCTCGGCGGCGACATGGAAGCGTTCGCGGAAGGCGCTTTCACCCACATCAAGATGCGCGGCGAGAATGGCCCGTCCAGCTTCAATAGCGGCAGCACGAACAACTGGTTTGCGCGCAATACGGGCAATACCCTGAACACGTTTGCCACGCCTTTCCTGAGCCCGAATAATGTCTACCTGAAAGGCAAGCTCGATGCCGACATGGTGGCCAAGATGGGCGGCGCGGCCGGCTTGAATTACCTGCTGCAGGATGCACAAGGCCACTTCGGCCAGAAGAATGTCGATGAAAACTACCGCGCACTCGTCGGCCTGCGCGGCAGCATCGGCGGCGGCTGGGATTTTGAAACAGCGCTCAGCGTGGCGGGCAGCCATTCGACCCTGTTCCAGACGGCGAACATCAACATCAAGGGCTTCGAGCAGGCGTTCGGGCCGTTCACGAAAGACCCTGTCAGCGGCCGCACGTATATCTCCGACAATCCCGCCTACCAGTTCGGCGAAATCAGCGAGGCGAATGCGGCGCTGGTGCGCGCCGCCTATCCGACGTTTGCCATCGAATCGTGGACCAAGCTGATGACGTGGGACGCCAAGCTGGAAGGCACCCTGTTCAAGCTGGGCGAGCGCGAAGTGCGCGCCGCCGTGGGCACCAACGTGATGCGCGAGAGTTTCCTCACGCCCGGCAACGCGGATGCGGCCAATGGCCTGATCACGCAGCAGGGCGGTTCCTGGTTCGATGGCCGGCGCACCATCGCGGCCGTGTTTGGCGAAGTGGTGGTGCCGCTCAGCGACACCCTGGAAGTCAACGCGGCCGCGCGGCTGGACAAATACCCGCATTTCTCGGCCAACCTGGCGCCCAAGCTGGGCGTGATCTGGCGCGCGCGTCCCGACCTGATGCTGCGCGGGACGTATTCGGAAGGCTTCCGCGCGCCCAATCTGGCCGAATCGGGCACGGGCGGCGTCTTTGCGCAGGTGGGCGGCATCCGCGACACGGTGCGCTGCGATGAAACGAACGCGATGGCGCGCGCGCTGATGAAGTCCACGGTGGCGACGGATGCGGACCTGGGCAAGAGCTTGCTCAATTCGAACTGCTCGACGACGGTGGGCGGGCTGACGCCGCCGAACCAGAACCTGCGTCCGGAAAAGGCGAAGATTTCCACCGTAGGCCTGGTGCTGCAGCCGGCCAAGGACGTGAGCATCTCCATCGATTACTGGTTCATCAACCGCCGCGACGAAATCGTGCGCCAGGACTTCAACGAGCTGTTTACGGAACTGGTGGACAAGTACGGCCCGACCCTCGCCGGCACGCCCAGCGCCATCCGCAACGACTTGACGGATACGGACCGGGGCAACGTGGCGGCGGTGGCGGCCATGTGCGCCAATCCCGCCAACGCGGGCGTGTGCGCGGGCGGCGTGCCCGGCTACTCGGTGGGCAACCTGGGCGGCTTGATCAACTCGTATTCGAACCGCGGCCGCACCTTGATGGATGGCGTGGACATCGATGCGCGCACGCGCTTTGGGCTCGGCGACTGGGGCAAGCTGAGTACCGGCATCGCCGCCACCATCCGCAAGCGCGACACCCACGACAGCGAAGACGGCAGCGACATCAAGGGCAATACCGTCGGCTACTACGATTCGCCGCGCTACCGCGCCACCGTCAACGCCGACTGGAGCTACCGCAACTTCGTCAGCAGCGTCTTCATCAACTACTCGGGCAAGACGCGCTGGGCGTATGGCCCTTGGGACAAGGACAACACGCCGGAAAACTGCACCGCCGCCTCGGTGGCGCTGCCGGCCGGCCAGTGCAAGGGCGCGCCGTCGTACACGACGGTCAACCTCGCCTTCAGCTGGAAGCCGGTGAAGAACCTGGACGTGGGCCTGAACGTGAAAAACGCGTTCAACAAGAAGCCGTACTACGACCCGAACGGCTGGGAAGGCTACAACCATAGCCAGGACCTGTTCGGCCGCCAGTTCGCCCTGTCGGCCAGCTACAAGTTCTTTTAATACGTGACGCTGCCCCGGCCTGTCTATGCGGGCCGGGGTATTTGCATGAAAAAGAAAAGACAATATTCCGAAATGCGCAATACGAAAGATAAACGTAAGTGAAAGGACAGTGACGTGTCTTCTTTCGCGTATTTATCCCCAGATTTCTGCGCCGGTTCTGTGCTCATGGCCATCTTCGTGCCTACGTGTGTATCCGTCATACCACGATAACGAAAGTTATCTGCCGCGCGATAGATTTAATCGAAAGATAAAATGCCTTTATTTGCCGGATTTGGCGATAAATTGCCGTTATAACTTTCTTTTTGTTGACGATACTTATTTTTCTTTTTAAAGTAATCCCAAGAAAACGAAAATCAGCCGATACGGACTGATTTCCCGGAAGGTGCAACTGCCTGGAGCTACCTTCCGACGACCACCATAAAAATTGCGTCCCCCGGCTTCGCCCTGGAGCGGGGAGGGCGCGCATAACCCTCGATATAGACGGAGAGACACCATGCATACCACCCGACTCAAATTGCGCGACATCAGCCGCGCCGCCGCGATCGTGATCGCCCTGGCGGCCGGCGTGCCAGGCCAGGCCTGGGCACAGTCGAACGCCACCAGCACCATTTTCGGCGAAGTGAGCGCGCCGGCCGGCGCCACCGTGGTGCTGGAAAACCTGGCGACGGGCGTACAGCGCACCTTGACGCCCGACACGTCGGGCCGCTATGTGGCCAACTCCATGCCGCCGGGCCGCTATGCGGTGCGCGTGCTGCGTGCCGGTTCGGTGGAAGCGTCGCAGGAAGTAGAAGCGCTGATCGGCGCGGGCGCGGAAGCGAACTTCGGCCCGGCCAGCGCGGCCGGTCCCGTGGGCCAGGAGCAGACCGTCGTGGTGAAGGCGTCGCGCAATCCGATCGACGTGTCGAACACGAACAACGGCGTGATCTTCACGGCCAAGGAATTGAAGGCGCTGCCGGTCGGCAATGACGTCGCCTCCATCGTGCAGCTGACGCCGGGCGTCTCGCGCGGCACCAACAGCGTGTACGGCAATGCGCCATCGATCGGCGGCTCGGGCCAGTCGGAAAACGCGTTCTACGTTAACGGCTTCCCCATCACGAATATCCTGACCCAGGTGGGCGCGTCGGAGCTGCCGTTTGGCGCGATCTCGAACCTGCAGGTGCTGTCGGGCGGTTACGGCTCGGAATTCGGCCGCTCCACGGGGGGCGTGATCAACATCACCACCAAGAGCGGCGGCAACAAGGTCGAATTCGGCGGCAAGGTCTCCATCATCCCCCGTTCGCTGAAGGGCGAGCCGGAAAACACCTATTACCCGAACACGGGCGCCAATCCCAAGACGGACGGCAATCTGCTGTACTGGAACCGCGACAATGGCAGCACCAGCAAGGTGGTGGGCCTGTATGGCAGCGGTCCCCTGATCAAGAACAAGCTGTTCGCCTTCGTGGCGCTGGAACAGACGCGCACGGACAGCCAGTCCGTTGCCGCCGCCGCCGACTCGGGCACGGCCCTGGCGCGCGGCTGGAGCACGAGCCAGAGCAAGGTGGACCGCATGATGGCCAAGCTCGATTACAACCTGACGGACGACCATCACTTCGAATACACCAAGCTGTATGACCGCACGAAAACAGACAGCCAGGCGTATGGCTACAGCTACGCCACGCATGCGAGCAATGGCGTACAGGCAGGCAAGGGCGAGACGACGGTCAACTGCTGCGGTTCATCGGCCGCGCCGGGCGCCAACATCGACATCTTCAAGTACACGGGCTACCTGACGGACAACCTCACCGTGACGGCCATGATGGGCGAGTCGCGCACCTCGCACACCCGCACGCCGAACGGCTACAATCCGCTGCTGGCGCAAACGTCGTCGAATACGTCGACGCAGGTGCCCGGGCTGACGTACGCCAATCCGCAAACGGTGACGGGCACCCTGGTCGACCCATCGTCGGAAGACCGCCAGAAAGCCAAGCGCCTCGATCTCGAATACAAGCTGGGCAAGCACTCGCTGCGCGGCGGCATCGACCGCATCGACGTGGAGTCGAAAGTGGGCCTGAGCCTGGCCGGCGGCCACCGCTGGAGCTACCAGCGCGCGACCGATCCGAACCGGGCCATCAACGGCGCGTTTGAGACGCCGGCCCAGGGCGGCGGCTACGGTACGCAGGGCTATTACGTCAGCAAGGACTTGAACGCCAACCTGGCGCGTCCCACCAGCGTGCAATCGGCGCAATACATCCAGGACCACTACCAGGTGACGGAGCGGGTGCTGCTGGACCTGGGCCTGCGCCGCGAGCAGTTCACCAACTACAGCACCGATGGCGTGGCCTTCATTTCGCAGCGCAACATGATCGCCCCGCGCGTGGGCGCCACCTGGGATTACCTGGGCGACGGCACCCTGAAATTCTTCGCCAACGGCGGCCGCTACCACCTGCCGGTGCCGTCGAATTTGTCAAGCAACATGGCCAGCCCCTTCCTGGCCACCAGCGAGATGTATACCTACACGGGCGTCGATCCCGTCACGGGCGCGCCGACGGGCCTGCACGCGATCAGCAAGCCGTATTCGGCCAACAACGCCTATGGCCAGAGCCGCGACGCGCGCGAGGTGACGGCCGTCGGCCTGAAGCCGCTGTCGCAGGATGAATTCTCGCTCGGCTTCGAACGGGCCCTGAGCAAGAAGCTGGTGGTGGGCGCCAGCGTCCTGTACCGCAAGCTGAACGACACCAACGACGACACCTGCGACGCGCGTCCGCTGCAAGCCTGGGCCACGCGCAACAGCGTCGACACGAGCAACTGGGGCGGCTTCCAGTGCGCCATCATCAACCCGGGCCGCGACAACAGCCTGATGGTGGACTTCGACGATGGCAAGGGCTTGCGCCGCGTGGATATTTCGGCGGAGGAGTGGGGCAATCCGAAACCGGCACGCACTTACCGCGCCCTGAACCTGTTCATCGAACACCCGTACACGAACGGCTGGTACGGCAAGCTGACCTACACCTTGTCCGGCCTGAAGGGCAATATGGAAGGCCAGACGGACAGCATCGGCGGCGGCGACGTGGGCCTGACGGTCAGCGACGACCACAAGGAACTGATGTACAACGCGTATGGCTACCTGCCGGGCGACCACCGCCACGCCTTCAAGGCCTACGGCTTCATGCAGGTCATCCCGGACGTGACGGTCGGCGCCAACCTGTCGCTGACGTCGGGCGCGCCGCGCAACTGCATCGGCGCGCTGCCCGACAACCTGAAGTTCGAGAACGACTACGGCGATTCCTACTTCTATTGCGATGGCAAACCGGCGCCGCGCGGCAGCCAGGGCCGCCTGCCTTGGCAAGCCCAGCTGGACATGAATTTGGCCTATACTCCCAGCGCCGTCAAGGGCCTGAGCCTGAAAGTGGACGTGTTCAATGTGTTCAACAGCCAGACCGTGACCCGCTACAACGAAACGCGCGAAGACCATGGCGCCATCGCCCGCAGCTATCTGCAGGTGGCCGGCCGCACGGCGCCGCGTTCCGTGCGCTTCACGGCGGAATACACTTATTAAACTGCAACCGGCCTGCCGTGCGGCGGGCCGGCGACGATCATTACCAATGGAAGCGAGAAGAGACCAATGACGACACAAATCAATCGACGCAATTTCCTGTCCGCCAGCGCCGCGCTGGCCGGTGGCGCCATGGCCGGCAGCGCACTGCTGCCTGGCGAGGCCAACGCCGCGCCCGCCGCCGGCCGCGACAAGGTCCGCCTGGGCCTGATCGGCACGGGCATGCGCGGCCAGGTGCTGCTGGCCGAACTGGTGCGCCGCGACGACGTGGAAGTGGTTGCCCTGTGCGATATCGAACCGATCATGCTGAAACACGCGCTGGGCCAGGTGGCCAAGGCCGGCAAGCCGCGTCCGCGCACGTATGGCGAAGACCGCGACCAGAAAGCGTACAAGCGCATGCTGGACGCGGGCGGCCTCGATGGCGTGATCATCGCCACGCCGTGGGAGTTCCACGCGCCGATGGCGATTGCCGCCATGCAGGCGAAGATCGCCGTCGGCTGCGAAGTGGTGGCCGGCATCACCCTGCAAGACCACTGGGATGTCCTGAACACCCAGCTGAAAACGGGCACGCCGTACATGTTGCTGGAAAACGTGTGCTACCGCCGCGATGTGATGGCCGCGCTGCAGATGGTGCGCGCGGGCCTGTTTGGCGAACTGCTGCACCTGCAGGGCGGCTACCAGCACGATTTGCGCGCCGTGAAATTCAACAGCGGCAATCCGGCCAAGCCGTATGGCGGCGGCGTGGAATTCGGCGAGAAGGGCTGGTCGGAAGCCCATTGGCGCACGCAGCACTCGGTCGAGCGCAATGGCGAGCTGTATCCGAGCCACGGCATCGGTCCGTGCGCCATGTACACGAACATCAACCGCGGCAACCGTTTTACGCGCATCAACGCCTTCGCCACCAAGGCGCGCGGCTTGCACGACTACATCGTCAAGCAGCCGGGCGGAGCCCAGCATGCGAACGCCAAGGTGAAATTCAAGCTGGGCGACGTGGTCACCACCACGCTGGCATGCGAGAACGGCGAAACCATCATCCTGCAGCACGATACGAGCCTGCCGCGCCCGTATTCGCTGGGCTTCCGCGTGCAAGGCACGGACGGCCTGTGGATGGATTTGAACAATTCGATTCACATCGAGGGCGTCAGCAAGCCGCACCAGTGGGACGACTTCAAGGCTTACCAGGACAAGTATGAGCACCCGGTGTGGCGCAAATACGCTGCGCAAGCCGAGGGCGCGGGCCACGGCGGCATGGACTTCTTCGTCATCCACGCCTTTGTCGAAGCGCTGAAAGCCAACGCGCCGATGCCGATCGATATCTACGATGCCGTGACGTGGAGCGCCATCACGCCGCTGTCCGAGCAATCGATCGCGGCCAACTTCCAGACCCTGGACTTCCCGGACTTCACGGGCGGGCAGTGGAAATCGCGCAAGCCGATCTTCGCCCTCGACGGCAAATACTAAGCCCCATTCGCCCGCTACCGCACCAGTTGCCGTAGCGGGTTTTTTCTGTCCCGATCCGTTTTTCAACCGCGGCGCAGGTGCGCAGGCACGTGTTCGCCCGCCGCAAAGCTGTACCACCAGGAGACGTCGATGAAACACAGAAGTGCAGTACTCTACGCAGTTCTTTCCACCGCACCGTTGTTGCTGGCCGCCTGCGGCAGCGGTGGCGGCGGCAGTGCCGGCGCCACCGCGATCCATGCCGCGAGCAGCCTGCCGTCCGTGACCGGCACGCCTGCCACCGTGGCCCTGGCCGGCAATGCCTTCATCACCAGCGCCGACGCCAGCGCGCAAGAAATCATCAATGACAACGGCCTGGCTAACTGGACCAGCCCGAACACGGTCACCAGCGCGTATTTCCGCGTCGGCGCGGCCGGTCCCGTGACGGTGGCGCTCGACGCCAGGCTGGCCGGCAGCACCAGCAGCGTGGTGCGCGTGACGGTCAACGGCCAGCCCTTCGACGTGGCCCTGGCGGGAACGGCCAGCAAGACCTATGCGGTGGGCACGGTCAACGTGGCCGCGCCAGGCTACGTGAAGGTGGACTTGCGCGGCGTGAGCAAGGCGGGCGGCTATTTTGGCGACGTCTCGGCGCTGAAGGTGACGTCGAACGCCACGCTCAATTACGCGAATGACCCCGCCAATTACTACTGGTCGCGGCGCGGCCCGTCCGTGCACATGGGTTATACGGTGCCGGCCAATACCGAGTATTTCTATAACGAGATGACGATTCCCCAGGGCCAGGACGCCATCGGTTCCTATTTCATGGCCAACGGCTTTGGCCAGGGATACATGGGCATCCAGGTGAAATCACCGAGCGAGCGCTGGATATTGTTCTCCGTGTGGGACGCCGACAATGGCGCCAAGACCACTCTGGTCAGCAAGGGCGCCGGCGTGGTCGATAATGCGTTTGGCGGCGAGGGCACGGGCGGCCAGACCTATCTGTCGTATAACTGGACGGCCGGCACGACGTACCGCTTCATCACGCGCGCGCGGCCCGACGGCAATGGCGGCAGCGATTACTCGGCCTGGTTCTTCGCGCCCGAGACGGGCAAGTGGCGCTACATCGCCACCTGGAAGCGCCCGGCGATATCCACGTATTTGACGGGCGTGCATTCCTTCCTCGAAAATTTCATCGATACCCTGGGCTACACGGAGCGCCGCGTCCAGTTCGGCAACCAGTGGGCGAGGAACGTTGCCGGCACCTGGTCGGAGGTGACGGCGGGAAGGTTCACGGGCGACGCCACGGCCACGCATGCGCAGCGCATGGATTATGCGGGCGGGCTGGAAAACGGCAAGTTCTACCTGCATAACGGCGGCTTCTTCGCAAATTACGTGCAGACCAGCCAGAACTTCACGCGCCCGGCCACGGGCCAGGCGCCGGCCGTCGATGTGAGCGCCTTGCCGATGCAATAGGCGTGGGTTCTTAGCCCGGCCGCTTGCCTACCATCGCGTCGATGCCGCGATAGTAGGTGAGCGGCCGGCCTATCGTCACGCCCATCAATGCCGCCGCCTGGATGATGTCGTCCGTGTCGCGCCTGTAGACGATCAGCGCATCCATTTCGTCGGAGCCGTTGCCGTCGATCTGGATCAGGTCATAGCCGCCTTCGTCCACGGCGCGCTGCGCCAGTTCCGTATCGAGCCACTCGAAATAGGGCAGCACGCTGCCGCCGCTTTCCTTGAGCAGTGCGTACGGGAAGTCGGGGAATTCGTCGAACATGTCCTGTATCTGTTCGTGCAGTTCATCGATCTTGTCGCTCGACGCCATATAGCCGCCCAGTTGCGAGAGGATCTCCAGCGCATAGGCCTGGGCATCGCTGTCGATCCACTCGTCGCGTGGCGCGGAAGGCGCGGCGGTGATGGCGGCGACGGCCTCGTCGAGCTCCTCGCCTTCCAGGTCACCGCAGGTCAGTTTGGTCAGCAATTCGGATAGCAGCATGTTCGCCTTTCAATGGGGGATGCATGGCCAGGGTGGCCGGCTTGTCGATGATGTTGCCGATACTATCATTGCCGCGTAGCCGGGAGCGTTCTGCTGAATTTGCAATGCAGGCTACGCCACCGGATACGATCAGCAAGGAAATTTTGGAAAGAAGCGCGTCAAACAAGCGCTGGCAGGGCGCTTGCGCCGCAGCAGCGCATGGATATAGAATGCGAATCATTATTATTTGTGAATCAGGGAGTATGCGACGTGTCGGCTGCCCAACCCGGCGTCCACCAGGAGGTGGGCAGCCTGTATCACGAACACCACCGGTGGCTGCAAGGCTGGCTGCGGCACAAGCTGGGCGACGCCTTTGACGCGGCCGACGTGGCGCACGACACCTTCATGCGCCTGCTCAATCGCGACGAAGCCATCGCCGCGCGCGAGCCTCGCGCCTTTTTGACGACGGTGGCCAAGGGCGTGCTGGGCAATCTGTACCGCCGGCGCGACCTGGAGGCGGCTTACCTGGAAACGCTGGCCAGCCTGCCGGCGCAGCACGCGCCCGATCCCGAGGCGCAGGCAATTCTGCTCGAAGCCCTGTTCGACATCGACCGCCGCCTGGACGGCCTGGCGCCGGCCTTGCGCCGCGCGTTCCTGCTGTCGCAGCTCGATGGCATGCCGCAGGCGGCCATCGCGCTGGAATTGAATGTTTCGCTGGCGACCGTGCAGCGCTACCTGGTCAAAGCCATGCATCAGTGTTTCTTTGCCCATCCGGCATCGTGATGGGCGCCTTCACGCCGGAAGCGGCCAGCCTGCAAGCGGTGGAATGGCTGGTGCGCCTGCAGGCCGGCGACGCCACGCCGGAAGTGGAGCAGGCCTGGCGCGCCTGGCGCGACAGCGACCCCGAACATGAGCAAGCCTGGCAGCATGTGGAGGGCTGCATGGCGCGCATGCGTGCCTTGCCAGCGCCGCTGGCGCACGGCACGCTGGCGCGCAAGCCGGTCCATGCGCAGGCGAATGCGGCGCGCCGGCAGTCGCTCAAGCTGCTGGCGTTGCTGGCCGTGGGCGGCGGCGCCTGGCTGGCGGGCGGCGATGAGCAGGCGCGCTTCTGGCTTGCCGACTACCGCACGGGCACGGGAGAATTACGCCACGTCGTGCTGGACGACGGCACGCGCATCGCGCTCAATACGGCATCCAGCATCGACGTGCGCTATGACGCGGGCCAGCGCCTGGTGACGGTAGTCAAAGGCGAGATCATGGTCAGCACGGCGCGCGATCAGGCCGGCCGGCCATTTGTCGTGCAAACGGCGCAAGGCCGCTTGCAACCCGTGGGCACGCGCTTTGCCGTGCGCGTGGACGGAGAGCGCACGCAGCTGGGCGTGTTCGCCGGTGCCGTCGACATTCAACTGGAACAGGCGCCCGATGCAGCGCGCAGGCTGCAGGCGGGCCAGCAAACCAGCTTTACGGCGGCGCAGATCGGCGCCGTTCGGACCTTGGCCGCCGGCGCGGATGCGTGGACGGCCGGCATGCTGGTGGCGCACGACATGCCGCTGGCGGAGTTTATCGGCGAACTGGCCCGCTACCGCCATGGGCGCCTGGCCTGCGATCCGGCCATCGCCCACTTGCGCGTGTCCGGCATCTACCCGCTGGCCGACACGACGCAAGTGCTCGACATGCTGACGCGCACCTTGCCCGTCGACGTGCGCCAGACCACGCGCTTCTGGGTGACCGTGACGGCACATCGGCAGCATCCATAATTATTTTCCGAAAAACTGAGGGGTTTTCGATTTTCGCGTGACATAGCGAGTGAACCCCCCATTCACTTTCAGGAAAACAGTCCGCATGCCCAGCACAACACCTATTTCCCCATCTTCCGCTTCCCGCACATGCCGCCGCAGCGTGGCGGCGCTGGCCGTCAGCCACGCCCTGTGGCTGCTCGCCGCCGGCGGCGCCACCATCTTCGCTCCTGCGGCCCAGGCCGCGAATGCGGTGCGCATCGCGCTGGCGATACCGGCCGGCTCCCTGGAACAGGTGCTGGTGCGTTTCGGCCAGGAGACGGGCACCATGATTTCCTACCAGGCCGCCGCCTTGGCGGGCAAGCGCAGCGCCGGCCTGACCGGTAGCTACAGCGTGCCTGAAGCGCTGGGCGCCATCGTCGCCGGCTCGGGCTTGCGCGCCGTGCCGCAGGCAAATGGCGGTTATGTGCTCGACGCGGCAGCGGCCGATGGCGGCCAGACCATGCCCGAGATGAAGGTCAGCGCCAGCTTTGATGCGAACGGCGCGACGGAAGGCAGCGGCGCCTATACGACGCAGACCATGCGCTCGGCCACGCGCCTGGGCCTGTCCGTGCGCGAGACGCCGCAAGCCGTCAGCGTGGTCACGCGCCAGCAGATGGATGACCAGAACCTGCAAACGGTGGAAGAGGTGCTGCAAAACGCAGCCGGCATCGCCATCAACCGCTACGACAGCGACCGCACCTCGTTCTTCGCGCGCGGCTTTTCCATCGCCAGCTACCAGTACGACGGCATTCCCACCACGGTCGACAATGCGTTCAATGTGGGCGACAGCACGCTGGACATGACGGCCTACGACCGGGTCGAGATCGTGCGCGGCGCCACGGGCCTGTTGACGGGCGCGGGCGAACCGTCGGCCACCATCAACCTGGTACGCAAGCGCGCATCGTCGGCGCAGCTGGCCGGGAATGCGGCCCTGAGCCTGGGTTCCTGGCAGAATGCGCGCGCCAGCGCGGACCTGTCCACACCCCTGAGTGCTGATGGCAAGGTGCGCGGAAGAGTCGTGGCCAGCTACCAGGACAGCGAATCGTATGTGAATCTGTATCATGGCAAGAAGGCCATGGCTTACGCCACGGTGGAGGCGGACCTGGCGCCCGGCAGCGTGCTGATCGCCGGCTATGAATACCAGGACAACCGCCCGCGTGGCGGCATGTACGGCGGCCTGCCGCTGTGGTACGCAGATGGCGAACGGGCCACGTTTTCCCGCTCCACCACCACGGCCACCACCTGGAGCCGCTGGTTCAGCACCAGCCAGACTGCCTTCCTGCGCCTGGAGCAGCAACTGGGCAAGGGCTGGAACCTGATGGCCATGCTGAATCACGGCTGGGGCAATTACTCGGCGGCCGAACTCTTCGCCAATACCTGGCCGGACAAGGCCACGGGCCAGGGCGTGACGGGCTACGCCGGCTTTTACTCGGGCACGCGGCGCCAGGACAGCGTCGACGCCTATGTGCAGGGGCCGCTGCAGCTGTTGGGGCGCACGCACGACCTGGCGTTCGGCGTTTCGGGCAGCAACCAGTTCGCCAGCAACCCCGGCATTGCCGGCGGCAGCGTCGACTACGGCAATTTTCATCAGTGGCAGGGCGTGACGCCGGAGCCGGACTGGAACGACCCGAATTTCTCGCGCTGGAAGCTGCTCGACACGGTGCAGCAGCGCGGCATCTATGGCACGGCGCGGTTTTCGCTGGCCGATCCCCTGAAGCTGATCGTCGGCGCGCGCTACAGCCGCTACAAGGCGGACCACGTCGATGACTGGGGCGGCGGCTACGCCTATGCCAAGCACGCCGTCACGCCATATGCTGGCCTGGTATGGGATATCGATGCGCAGCATGCGCTGTACACCAGCTACAGCAAGATCTTCAAGCCGCAGGGCTACCAGGACCGGTTTGGCCGCTATCTCGACCCCGTGCAAGGCAAGAATGTGGAAGCGGGCGTGAAGGGCGAGTATTTCGGCGGCAAACTCAATGCGGCGCTGGCCGTGTTCCGCATCGCGCAGGATGGCCTGGCGCAGGAAGACACGGGCCATTTTGTCGGCAATTCGCTGACGCAGGCGTACTACGCGGCCTCGGGCACCACCAGCAAGGGGGTGGAACTGGACGTGTCGGGCGAGCTGGCCAAGGGCTGGAACGTCTCGGCCAGCGTGTCGCACGCGGCGGCCGAGGACAACACGGGCGCGCGCCTGAACAGCTATGTGCCGCAGACCCTGGCGCGCGTGTTTTCCACGTACCATCTGCCTGGCGGCTGGCGCGCCTTGTCCGTGGGCGGCGGCGTGAACTGGCAGAGCGGCGCCTACCGCGACGCCACGGGACCGAACGGTGTCGAGCGCGTGGAGCAGGGCGGCTATGCCGTGGCCAGCCTGATGGCGAAATACGCGCTGTCGCGCCAGCTGTCCCTGCAGGCGAACATCAACAACGTGTTCGACAAGCATTACTACAGCCAGCTCGGCATGTACAACCAGGGGTACTGGGGTGCGCCGCGCAACGCCAGCGTTACCCTGCGCTACCTCTTCTGATGCGCTTGCCTGGTGCTACAGCGGCCAGGCCTGCTTGGTGACGGCCACGGCGACGATGTAGGCGAAGACCAGCACGGCGAGGGCGAAGGCGGCGCCGCGCACGGCCGGCGTCTTGCCCCGCTTCAGGGCGATGGTGCCCAGCGCGATGTAGGCCACCAGCGCGCACAGCTTGGCGGCCAGCCAGGGCTGGCTGCCCGGCGACTGGCCGCTCCACACGGCCAGGGCGATGGCGCTGGCCAGCAGGGCCGTGTCGACCAGGTGCGGCAGGATTTTCACCCAGCGCTGCTGCAAGGCGGGCGAGGCGCGCAGCATCCAGGCGCCGCGCAACAGGAAAAGACAGCCGCTGGCGGCGGCGCAGCCCATGTGGAAATGTTTGAGGCTCAGATAATCCATGCGTGATGTTGTGCGGTGATTGATGGTGGCGCCAGCATAGCCGCCTTTGGCCTTCCGCACCATACGCCGTCGGGATGAGACGAGCCTAAGGCAGGAATTTCACGTACACGAACTCCGGATCGCCCTCATCGAGATGGTCGATCCGGCCGCTGCGCACGAAGCCCGCGCCGGCGAACAGCCGTTGAGCGGCGCCGTTCGACCGGTTCGTCGAGGTGAATAGCTTCCCTGTCTGGCACGCGTCCGCGGCGGCCGCCAGCAGGCGCAATGCCACGCCGCAGCGCTGGTGCGCGGGCGAGACCACCACCAGCGAGACAAAATCGTAGCCGAAGAAGTCGTCGTGCGTGAGGACATAGCCGGCCACGTGGCCGGCCCGGATGGCCACCTGGCAGCGGCCCTTGCCGACGGCGGCGCGCACGGCCTTGCCACGCTCCGGGTGCGTCTGGGCATAGGCATCGCAAGCCAGCATGGCTTTCACATCGCCAGCTTGGGCCACGCGCGTGATGATCTCGTCTGTTTCGTGCCTGTTCTGCATGCCGCTCCTTTTCTCCAGGCGCCGAGTGTGCCAAAAATGCGCCGGTTTGTAAAACACCCGCCATCCAGGCTAGGCGCGCACCCCGTCATCTAGTCACTTTTGCCGATGCGGCTATCCAGATTGCCTTCCCGGAATCACCCTGTGGCCGATAGTGCCTTTCGCCGCTGCCACGTAAGCTGGTCGGGACGGCTGGCCAGACGGCCAGTGCATTCATGGAGAAACATCGTGGCTACCCTAGATGGCACTAACAAGAACAGTAACAGCAGTAACAAGGCAGTCGAACCGGGCATGCGGCGCAAGCAGGCGTCCGTATTAATCAGCAGTACCTTCGCATTTACCATCTGCTTTGCAGTCTGGATGATGTTTGCCGTACTGGGCATCCCCATCAAGACCAGCCTGGGCTTGACTGAAACGCAATTCGGCCTGCTGGCCGCCATGCCCGTGCTGACGGGCTCCCTCGTGCGCGTGCCGCTGGGCATCTGGACAGACAAATACGGCGGACGCCGCGTCTTCTTCCTGCTGATGCTGGCCAGCGTGGTGCCGATCTACCTGATTTCCTACGCCACCGCCTACTGGCATTTCCTCGTGCTGGGCATGTTCGTGGGCCTGGCGGGCGGTTCGTTTTCCGTCGGCACGCCGTACGTGGCGCGTTGGTACGAAAAAGAGCGCCGCGGCCTGGCGATGGGCATTTTCGGCGCCGGCAACTCCGGTTCCGCGCTGACCAAGTTCGTCGCGCCGGGCATCGTCGCCGCCTTCGGCTGGCAGATGCTGCCCAAGGTGTATGCGGTGGCCATGCTGGCCACGGCCATCATCTTCTGGCTGTTTTCGTACACGGACAAATCGCACCTGGCGCCATCGGGCGAAAGCTTTTCCGCGCAGATGAAGGTGCTGAAGGACCCGCGCGTGTGGCGCTACTGCCAGTACTACTCGGTGGTGTTCGGCGGCTACGTGGCGCTGGCCCTGTGGATGACGAAGTACTACGTGGCCGAATACGGTTTTGATCTGAAGCACGCGGCGCTGCTGGCCGCCTGCTTCTCGCTGCCGGGCGGCGTGCTGCGCGCGGTGGGCGGCTGGATCTCCGACAAATACGGTGCGGCGAAAGTCACCTGGGCCGTGATGTGGGTGTGCTGGGTGTGCTTCTTCCTGCTGTCGTATCCGCAAACGCAGATGGTCGTGGAAACCGTCACGGGGCCGCTGGCCTTCCATATCGGCCTGTCGCCGCTGTGGTTCACCGTGCTGCTGTTCATCGTCGGCATCGCCATGGCCGTCGGCAAGGCATCCGTCTTCAAGTTCATCGGCGATGATTTTTCCGACAACATCGGCGCCGTCTCGGGCGTGGTGGGTCTGGCCGGCGGCCTGGGCGGCTTCATCCTGCCCGTGATGTTCGGCGCCCTGGTGGACTTCACGGGCGTGCGTTCGAGCTCCTTCATGCTCCTGTACGGCACCGTCTGCGTTTCCCTCGTCTGGATGCATTTCTCGTTCAAGCCGCTGCGTGCGGCACCAACCAACCAACCCGCAGGAGTACAAGCATGAGCCGCTATATGATCAATACCTGGGAGCCTGAGACTCCCAGTTTCTGGCAAAACACGGGCAAGGCCACGGCCGCGCGCAATCTGTGGATCTCGATTCCCGCGCTGCTGCTGGCATTCGCCGTGTGGATGGTGTGGAGCGTGGTGGTGGTCAACCTGCCCAACATCGGCTTCACCTACAGTAACAACCAGCTGTTCTGGCTGACGGCCTTGCCGGGTTTGTCCGGCGCCACCTTGCGCATCTTCTATTCGTTCATGGTGCCGATCTTCGGCGGACGCCGCTGGACGGCCATTTCCACGGGTTCCTTGCTGATTCCCGCCATCGGCATCGGCCTGGCCGTGCAGGATGTGAACACCGGTTATCCGACCATGCTGATCCTGGCGCTGCTGTGCGGTTTCGGCGGCGGCAATTTCGCCTCGTCGATGGCCAACATCAGCTTTTTCTATCCGAAGGCCAGCAAGGGCTTCGCGCTGGGCATGAATGCGGGCCTGGGCAACCTGGGCGTGTCGGTGGTGCAGTTCGTTGTGCCGCTGGTGATTACGTTTGCCGTCTTCGGCGCCTGGGGCGGCGACTCGCTCACCTGGGTCAAGAACGGCGTGAGCAAGGACATGTGGCTGCAAAACGCGGGCTTCATCTGGGTGCCGTTCATCGCGCTGTCGACCTTGCTGGCCTGGTTCGGCATGAATGACCTGGCGTCGGCGAAAGCGTCGTTTTCCGAACAGGCCGTGATCTTCAAGCGCAAGCACAACTGGCTCATGTGCTGGCTGTACACGGGTACCTTCGGCTCCTTCATCGGTTATTCGGCCGCGTTTCCGCTGCTGATCAAGATCCAGTTCCCCGACGTGAACCCGCTCGATTACGCCTTCCTGGGCCCCCTCGTCGGTGCCCTGGCGCGCGTCGCCGGCGGCGTGATTTCCGACAAACTGGGCGGCGCCCGCGTTACCCTGTGGTCCTTCCTCTTGATGATCGGCGCCGTGCTGGGCGTGCTGTACTTCATGCCGCAAGCGGGCGGAAGTGTGCACACTGCGGGCAGTTTCAACGGCTTCTTCTGGATGTTCATGCTGCTGTTCGCCGGCACGGGCATCGGCAACGCGTCGACCTTCCGCATGATCCCCGTGATCTTTTTGACGGAACACCAGCGCGCGGCGGCCGGCAAGGGCAAGGCGGCGCAGGAGCAAGCCATCGTCGACGCCAACAAGGAAGGCGCGGCCGTCCTGGGCTTCACCTCGGCCGTGGCCGCGTATGGCGCCTTCTTCATCCCGAAAAGCTATGGCACCTCGATCGCGCTGACGGGCAGCCCCGACGCGGCCCTGTGGTGCTTCATCGGCTTTTATGTCAGCTGCATCGCGATCACCTGGTGGTGCTATGCGCGCAAGAACGCGCCGATGCCTTGCTAGTCAGCGTCAGAACGCCGGGCGAGTCCTGCTTGCCTGGCGTTGAACACAGTAAGAGGTAGTCATGGAAGAACTGGAAAAATTCGTCAACGGCTTCAGCCTGTTTCAGCAGCAGTATTTCAGCGAGCCGCAAACCCTGTACGACAGCCTGCGCGACGGGCAGCGGCCCTCGACCTTGCTGATCGGCTGCTGCGATTCGCGCGTCGACCCCATGCTGCTGACGGGCAGCGACCCGGGCGACATGTTCGTCGTGCGCAATATCGCCAACCTCGTGCCGCCGTGTACCCCGGACGCGCCGCCCGGCGTCAGTTCGGCCATCGAGTTCGCCGTCTGCAAGCTCGAAGTGGCCAGGGTCATCGTGCTCGGTCATGCGCGCTGCGGCGGCATCCGCGCGCTGCTGGAACCGCAGCCGCGCGCGGAAGGGCAGGAAACGGACTTCGTGGGACAGTGGATGCGCATCGCCGAACCGGTGGCGCAAAGAGTGCGGCGCGAGCTGGCACACCGTTCGTCGGCGGAACAGCACCACGCGTGCGAGCTGGCCAGCATATTGCAGTCGCTGGACAACCTGCTCACCTACCCGTGGCTGAAGCGCAGGGTGGAGCAGGGCGTGTTGAAATTGCATGGATGGTATTTCGACATCGACAGCGGGGCGCTGATGGCGTATTCGGCGCGCCAGCAGCAGTTTTTGCCTCTGGTCTGTCCAATAGAAAGGGCGCGCCATCTGCATGAGCGCCCGTGGCCGGATGCGGGCAGGTAATCTGAAACGTGTCCCCAACATTGTGTCGGATTACGCTACGCTAATCCGACCTACGTCGCGGCATTCTTCCGCCAATTACGCAAGGTAGGTCGGATTAGGCCGCAGGCCGTAATCCGACAACTTCCCTCAGCTGAACCGTAACAAATCCCCGCTGCGGTCAAACGCCAGCAGGCTGTCGATGCGGCCTTGCTCGATGGCCGTCACCATGGCCCGCAGGGGCGCCTCGCATTCCTGCGCGGCGGGCGGCTGGCCCTCGCGGCCCGCCAGTCCCGCCACGAAGACCACGTCCCAGTGCGTCTGCATCTGTTTCGACTCCTCCTTCAACGTCTCGAAGCTGTCCAGTTCCTCGGGCAGCTTGTCGGCGCACATCACGGGCGTGAGGGACTTGCCCTGGCCGCCAGGCTGGGCCTGCGCCTGGGTAAAGGTGAACAGCAGGCGTTGCGGCTGCTCCTGGTTGCGGGCGCTGCGCAGCAGGCTGGCGTAATCGGTAATCGGCATGATGCTCTTTCTCTGTGTTGAACGATGACGACAGGTATACCGCAGCGCCGCCTTGCCGCCCATAGGCAATAGTGACTATCCGGGTGACTACGCGCCTATGCATTCCTGGTGCCGGAAACCGACTTCTTGCCAATACCGCCGGGCACGGCGCATCGATAGACTGTTTGTATCGACGCTTGAGCCATCGTGCTTGCAGCGTTTTTTAAGACCTGGCGTCGCTGTCGGCGGCGCAATGTGGAGGTAGCATGAGTCACTTTCTGGACCGCCTGAAATTTTTTAGCAAGCCCGCCGAGCCGTTTTCAAACGGCCATGGCACCGTGGTCGATGAAGACCGTACCTGGGAAAACGCCTACCGCCAGCGCTGGCAGCACGACAAGATCGTGCGCTCCACGCATGGCGTGAACTGTACCGGCTCGTGCAGCTGGAAGGTGTATGTCAAGAATGGCCTGATCACCTGGGAAACCCAGCAAACCGATTACCCGCGCACGCGGCCCGACCTGCCCAACCACGAGCCGCGCGGCTGCCCGCGCGGCGCCAGCTATTCCTGGTACGTGTATTCGGCGCAGCGCGTGAAATACCCGATGGTGCGCGGCCGCCTGATGGAAATGTGGCGCGAAGCGCGCAAGACCATGGACCCCGTCACGGCCTGGGACTGGATCAGCCAGGACCCCGTGCGCTCGCAGCAGTACAAATCCATCCGCGGCCTGGGCGGCTTCGTGCGCGCCACGTGGGAAGAATCGAATGAAATCATCGCCGCCGCGAATGCGCTGACGATCAAGAAATACGGCCCGGACCGCATCGTCGGCTTCTCGCCGATTCCCGCCATGTCCATGGTCAGCTATGCTTCCGGCACGCGCTACCTGTCCCTGATCGGCGGCGTGGCCCTGAGTTTCTATGACTGGTACTGCGACTTGCCGCCGGCCAGCCCGCAAGTGTGGGGCGAGCAGACGGACGTGCCGGAATCGGCCGACTGGTACAACTCGACCTACCTGATGGTGTGGGGCTCGAACGTGCCGATGACGCGCACGCCGGACGCCCACTTCTACACGGAAGTGCGCTACAAGGGCACGAAAACCGTCGCCATCTCGTCCGACTACGGCGAAATGGTGAAGTTCGGCGACATCTGGCTGGCGCCGAAGCAGGGCACGGACGCCGCGCTGGCGCTGGCCATGGGCCACGTCATCCTCAAGGAATTCCACTCGGAAGGGCAGAGCGCCTACTTCCGCGACTATGCGCGCCAGTACACGGACTTCCCCATGCTGGTCCTGCTCAAGGAACATAACGGCACCCTCGTGCCCGACTACTTCCTGCGCGCTTCGCACCTGGACAACAACCTCGACGAAACCAACAACCCTGAATGGAAAACCCTGGTCATCGACGAGACCACGGGTGCCATCACCGCGCCGGCCGGCTCCATCGGCTTCCGCTGGGGCGAGTCGGGCAAGTGGAACCTGGAACAGAAGGCCGGCGGCAGCGGCGCGCCCATCGTGCCGATGCTCTCCATGATCAACGACAGCGACGCCGTCACGGAAGTGGGCTTTGCCTACTTTGGCGGCAAGGATGCGTCCGACATGTTGCTGCGCAAGGTGCCGGTGAAAACCATCCGCCTGGCCGACGGCACGACGGGCCTGGTGACCACCGTGTTCGACCTGACCCTGGCCAACTACGGCATCGACCGCGGCCTGGGCGGCGAAAACGTGGCGGAAAGCTATGACGACGACGTGCCGTACACTCCCGCATGGCAGGAAAAGCACACGGGCGTGAAACGCGCCGACGTCATCACCGTGGCGCGCCAGTTCGCGGAAAACGCGGACCAGACGCGCGGCAAGAGCATGGTCATCGTGGGCGCCGGCCTGAATCACTGGTACCACATGGACATGACCTACCGCGGCATCATCAACATGCTGATGATGTGCGGCTGTATCGGCCAGTCGGGCGGCGGCTGGGCCCATTACGTGGGCCAGGAAAAATTGCGTCCGCAAACGGGCTGGACGCCATTGGCCTTCGCCCAGGACTGGGTACGTCCGATGCGCCAGATGAACGGCACCTCGTTCTTCTATGCCCACACGAGCCAGTGGCGCCATGAAAAGCTGGAAACGGGCGACATCGCTTCCCCATCGGCGGCCGGCGGCACGGGCGACCTGACCCTGCTCGACTACAACGCCAAGGCTGAACGCATGGGCTGGCTGCCATCGGCGCCGCAGCTGCAAACGAATCCGCTGGAAGTGGCCAAGGCCGCCGCCGCCGCAGGCCAGAAGCCGGCCGCGTATGCGCTCGACCAGATCAAGGCGGGCCAGCTGCAGTTCTCGTGCGATGACCCGGACAACCCGGCCAACTTCCCGCGCAATATGTTTGTGTGGCGCTCGAATATCCTCGGCAGCTCGGGCAAGGGCCACGAGTACTTCCTGAAATACCTGCTCGGCACGCAAAACGGCTTGCTCAGCGACGAAGAAGACTGCCTCACGCCGAAACAGGTGAAAGTTCGCCCGGCCGCCGAAGGCAAGCTCGATCTGCTCGTGGTGCTGGACTTCCGCATGTCGACCACGTGTCTGTATGGCGACGTGGTGCTGCCGACGGCCACCTGGTATGAAAAAGACGATCTGAATACGTCGGACATGCATCCGTTCATCCACCCGCTGTCGGAAGCCGTGCAGCCGCTGTGGCAATCGAAGTCGGACTGGGAAATCTACAAGGGCATCGCCGAGAAATTCTCGGAAATCGGCGGAGAACTGCTGGGCACCCAGCAAGACATCATCCTCACGCCGCTGATGCACGACACGCCGGGCGAACTGGGCCAGCCTTTCGATCCCAAGGACTGGCGCGCGGGCGAATGCGAAGCGATTCCCGGCAAGACCATGCCGAACATGACGGTGGTCGAGCGCAATTACCGCGACGTCTACAAGAAGTTCACCTCGATCGGCCCGCTGCTGGAAACCATCGGCAACGGCGGCAAGGGCATTTCCTGGAAAACGGGGCATGAAGTGGACGTCCTGCGCGGCATCAACCGCACGGTGCTGGACGAAGGCGTGTCGCAGGGCCAGCCGCGCCTCGATACGGCCATCGATGCGGCCGAAATGATCCTGTCGCTGGCGCCGGAAACGAATGGCCACGTGGCCGTGAAAGCCTGGGCCGCGCTGTCCTCCATCACGGGACGCGACCACACGCATCTGGCGCTGCCGCGCGAGCATGACAGCATCCGCTTCCGCGACGTGCAGGCGCAGCCGCGCAAGATCATTTCCTCGCCCACCTGGTCGGGCCTGGAAAGCGAAGAAGTCAGCTACACGGCCGGCTATACCAACGTGCATGAACTGATCCCTTGGCGCACCCTGACTGGCCGCCAGCAGTTCTACCAGGATCACCTGTGGATGCGCGATTTCGGCGAGGGACTGTGCGTCTACAAGCCGGCCATCAACACGAAGACGACGGAAGCGCTGCTGGGCACCAAGCCGAACGGCAACAAGGAACTGGCGCTGAACTTTTTGACGCCGCACCAGAAGTGGGGCATCCACTCCACGTATTCGGACAACCTGCGCATGCTGACGTTGTCGCGCGGCGGACCGCACGTGTGGCTGTCGGAAACGGACGCGCAAGCTGCCGGCATCGTCGACAACGACTGGATCGAAGTCTTCAACGTCAATGGCAGCCTGACGGCGCGCGCCATCGTCAGCCAGCGCATCCCGGCAGGCATGACGATGATGTACCACGCCCAGGAAAAGATCATCAACGTGCCTGGCGCGGAGATGACGGGCAAGCGGGGCGGCATCCATAACTCGGTGACGCGCGCCGTGCCCAAGCCGACGCACATGATCGGCGGCTACGCCCAGCTGGCGTACGGTTTCAATTACTACGGCACGGTGGGCTCCAACCGCGATGAATTCGTATTGGTGCGCAAGATGAACAAGGTCGACTGGCTCGAAGGCCCGTTGCAGGAACAAGGAGCATAGTATGAAAATCAGAGCGCAAATCGGCATGGTGCTGAACCTGGACAAGTGCATCGGCTGCCACACCTGTTCCGTCACCTGCAAGAACGTATGGACCAGCCGCGACGGCGTCGAGTACGCATGGTTCAACAACGTGGAAACCAAGCCCGGCATCGGCTATCCGAAGCAGTGGGAAAACCAGGACAAATGGAACGGCGGCTGGCGCCGCACGGATGCGGGCAAGATCGAGCCGCGCCAGGGCAGCCGTTTGAAGATTCTGGCGAATATCTTCGCCAACCCGAACCTGCCCGCCATCGACGAGTACTACGAGCCGTTCACCTACGACTACGAGCACCTGCAAAGCGCGCCGCTGTCGCAGACGCCGCCGACGGCCCGTCCGATCTCCGTGCTGACGGGGAAAAGGATGGAAAAAATCGAGTGGGGTCCGAACTGGGAAGATGACCTGGGCGGCGAGTTTGCCCAGCGCAGCAAGGATAAACTGTTCGACAACATGCAGAAGGAGATGTACGGCACGTTCGAAAACACCTTCATGATGTACTTGCCGCGCCTGTGCGAGCATTGCCTCAATCCGACGTGCGTGGCGTCTTGCCCGTCCGGCTCCGTGTACAAGCGCGAAGACGACGGCATCGTGCTGATCGACCAGGACAAGTGCCGCGGCTGGCGCATGTGCATCTCCGGTTGCCCGTACAAGAAGATTTACTACAATTGGTCGTCCGGCAAGGCGGAGAAGTGCACGTTCTGCTTCCCCCGCATCGAAGCCGGCCAGCCTACCGTGTGCTCGGAAACGTGCGTGGGCCGCATCCGCTACCTGGGCGTGCTGCTGTACGACGCCGACAAGATCGAAGCCGCCGCCTCCGTGCCGCAGGAGCAGGACCTGTACCAGGCGCAGCTCGACCTGTTCCTCGATCCGCACGACCCGGCCATCATCGCCGAGGCGCGCCGCCAGGGCATCCCCGACCTTTGGCTGGAAGCGGCCGTCAAGTCGCCCGTCTACAAGATGGCCGTCGAGTGGAAAGTGGCGTTCCCGCTGCATCCCGAATACCGCACCTTGCCGATGGTGTGGTACGTGCCGCCGCTGTCGCCGATCCAGGCTGCTGCCGAATCGGGCAAGCTGGGCGTGAACGGCATGCTGCCGGACACCCAAAGCCTGCGCATTCCCGTGCAGTACCTGGCCAATCTGCTGACGGCCGGCGACCAGCCGCCCATCGTCACGGCGCTGGACCGCATGCTGGCCATGCGTGCCTACATGCGCAGCAAGACCGTCGAGAAGGTGGAAAACCTCACGGTCCTGAAACAGGTGGGCTTGACCAAGGCGCAGGTGGAGGACATGTACCACATCATGGCCATCGCCAATTACGAAGACCGCTTCGTCATCCCCAGCAGCCACAAGGAAATGGCCGAGGACAGCTTCAACGAGAAGGGATCGTGCGGCTTCAGCTTCGGCAACGGCTGCTCGGACGGCACCAGCGAACCGACCTTGTTCGGCAAGAAAAAACACGGTTCGGCCATCTTCATGCAGATGCCGAAGTCGCGCAAAACGGCGCCAGGCGCTTAAGGAGCTGATATGGAACACGCTATGCATCACTACCAAGTTCTCTCGCGCCTGCTGCTGTATCCGGAGCCCGAGCTGATCGCGCATCTGCCGCAGCTGGACGCCGCGCTGGCGGCCGTGCCGCAGCAGCACGCGCTGCTGCGGCCCTTGCTGGCGCACCTGGAAAGCAGCAGCCTGATCGACCTGCAGCAGCAGTACGTGGCCACGTTCGACCGCAATCCGTCGCACTCGCTGCATCTGTTCGAGCATATCCACGGCGAATCGCGCGACCGGGGCCAGGCCATGGTCGACCTGATGGAGGAATACAAGCGCCACGGCCTGCAAATGGTGGGCGACGACTTGCCCGACTTCGTGCCGCTGTTCCTGGAATTCCTCGCGCAGCTCGACGAGGAAGCTTCGGCGCCGCTGCTGGGCGACGCCGTCCACGTGCTGGCGCACATCGGCCGCAAGCTGACGGCCAACGGCAGCCCGTACGCGCCCGTCTTCACCTTGCTCGAACGCCTGAGCCCCGTGGCGGCGGAAATGCTGGCCGAACCGCCGGTGCGCGACATGGATGAAGCGCTGGAAACCTTCGGCCCCGGTGCGGACGGCGTCGAGCCCTTGCTGCGCCAAGGTTTGGGCCAAGTCGCAGGCGGCGTCCATCCCGTGCATTTTCACCCGCAGCCGCGGCGCGCCGCTTGAAGCGCGTCCGCATGAGGAGAGTACATCATGAGTAATTACTTGCATCAATTTGTGTATGGCATTTATCCATACATCGCGCTGGCCATCTTTTTCCTCGGTAGCCTGATCCGTTTCGACCGCGAGCAATACACGTGGAAGTCCGATTCCAGCCAGCTGCTGCACCGCGGCAGCCTGCGCCTGGGCAATATCCTGTTCCACATCGGCATCATCGGCCTGCTGTTCGGCCATGCGGCCGGCTTGCTCACCCCCGTCTGGGTGTGGGATACCCTGGGCGTGTCGCACAGCCTGAAGCAGGGCGTGGCCATGGCGGCCGGCGGCGTGATGGGCGGCCTGTGCCTGGCCGGCAGCCTGATCCTGCTGGTGCGCCGCTTCAGTAACGACCGGCTGCGCGCCGTCACCACGGCCGGCGACAAGCTGGTGATGGTGTGGATACTGCTGACCTTGCTCCTGGGCCTGTCCTCGATCTTCGTCTCGGCGTCGCACATGGATGGCCACATGATGGTCTTGCTGATGAACTGGGCGCAGCACATCGTGACCTTCCGCGGTGACGCCGCCAGCTTCATCGTCGATGCGCCGCTGGTGTTCAAGCTGCACCTGTTCATGGGCATGTCGCTGTTCGTCATCTTCCCGTTCACCCGTCTGGTGCACGTGTGGAGCGGCTTCGGCGCCATCGGATACCTGGGCCGCGCCTATCAACTGGTACGCCGCCGCTAAAAAACGCCATGAAAAATCTACTGCGTCCGCACAGCTGCGCTTCTCAGCCGCAACTCATCTCCGCTCGCTACGATTTTTCAGGCTATTTATGGAAGGAAAGTAAGATGGGAATCTCCGTCAATGGCATCGATATCGACGATGCCGACATCGCGCAGGAACTGCCGCATCACGACGGCGCCGGCAACCCTTTGAAGCAGGCCGTGCATGAACTGGTGCTGCGCCGGCTGCTGCTGGAGGAAGCCGAACGCCTCGGCGTGCAGGGCGGCAGTATTGATGACCGCATCGAAGCGCTGTTCGCGCAGGAAGTACGCGTGCCGCCCGCCGACGATGCGGCTTGCCGCACCTTTTATGCGCAGCGCCCGCAGCTGTTTTGCAGCGGGGCGCTGGTCGAGGCGCGCCACATCCTGTTCCAGGTGACGCCCGAGGCGCCCCTGGGGCTGCTGCGCACGACGGCGCAAGCCGTGCTCGACGCCTTGAAACTGGCGCCCGAGCGCTTCGGCGAACTGGCGGCGCAGTATTCGAACTGCCCGTCGGGCGCCCTGGGCGGTAGCTTGGGCCAGCTGTCGCCGGGCCAGAGCGTGCCGGAGTTCGACGCGCTGCTGTTCCGCCTGGAAGCGGGCGCGCTGGCCGGCCATTTGCTGGAAACGCGCTTCGGCTACCACATCGTGCAAGTGCTGCGCCGGGTCGAAGGCCAGCCCATCGCCTACGAGGCCGTGCAGGCGCAGATCGCCGACCGCCTGTCGCGCGCCGCGTGGCAGCGGGCCGTGCACCAGTATCTGCACTTGCTGGTGGGGCGCGCCGAGATCGCCGGCATCGAGCTCGAAGGCACGGCCAGCCCGCTGGTTCAGTAGGTGGAAATGCGTAGGCCGAAAGGCGTAGGCCGCTAGGCCTTCTGGGGCACAGCCAGATCGTGCCCCAGCCTTTACAATCAAGTAAGAAACAGGAGTAGCGTCATGGGTAGCGTCAAGTTGCAGGACCGTTTTGGCCGTTCGATCGATTATGTGCGGCTGTCCGTCACCGACCGCTGCGACTTGCGCTGCAGTTACTGCATGCCCAAGGGCTTTCGCGGCTTCGAGGAGCCGAAGGACTGGCTGACGTTCGACGAGATCGAGCGCCTGCTGGGCATCTTCGTTCGCCTCGGCACGCGCCGCGTGCGCCTGACGGGCGGCGAACCGCTGTTGCGGCGCAACTTGCCGGAACTGGCGCAGCGGCTGACGGCATTGCCTGGTTTGCAGGACTTGTCGCTGTCGACCAACGCCACCCAGTTGGGCAAGCACGCCGTGGCTTTGCGCGCGGCGGGCGTGGACCGCATCAACGTCAGCCTCGATTCGCTCGACCGCGCCTGCATGCAGCAGATCACGGGGCGCGACAGCCTGCAGCCGATTCTCGATGGCCTGATGGCGGGCAAGGCGGCCGGTTTCGACCCGATCAAAATCAATATGGTGGCCATGCGCGGCATCAATGACGGCCAGATCGAGGCCATGGCGGCGTTTTGCATCGAGCAGCAGTTCATCCTGCGCCTGATTGAAGCCATGCCGATGGGCAGCACGGGCCGCAATGCCAGTTATATGCCGCTCGGTCCCGTGCGCGAGCGCCTGGCGGCCCGTTTTGGCCTGGTGCCGCAGGCAACGGAGCTCGGCGGCGGGCCGGCGCGCTACATGGCGACAGCCGATGGCCGATCGAGCATCGGTTTCATTACGCCCATGTCGCAGCATTTTTGCGCCACCTGCAACCGCGTGCGCCTGTCCGTCGATGGTACCCTGTACCTGTGCCTGGGCCAGGAAGAGAAATTCGCCCTCGGCCCCATGCTGCGCGGCGGGGCCACGGATGCGGAGATCGAGGCGGCGATCCGCGCCGCCATCGAACTGAAGCCGCAGCAGCATGATTTCAATACGCAGCCGGACAAGATTATCCGGTTCATGGCCCAAACCGGTGGCTGAGTGGAGGTGTCACTGCTGGGGTCAGACCCGCCGGGTCTGACCCCGGATCTTTGCCTGTGGGTGGAGTGATGTCGCTGACTTGACTGCATAGGGGCCACAAACAGGCATTCATTAGGGGTAGTATGAAATTCAAGGCGATGTTTTCCTCCTGGCAGAAGCTGTCGACCAAGATCGTCGGCGCGCTGCTGCTCATGCTGGTGCTGGCCTTGAGTGCCATCGGCTGCACCCTGTTCCTGTCATGGCAGCTCGAAGGCAGTTCGGCCGCCATCAACGAGACTGGCCGGCTGCGCATGCAGACCTACCGCCTGACCCTGCTGCTTGCCAGCGACGCGCGCGAACAGGCGCGCCAGCAAGTGCTGCTGATCGACGAGACCCTGGCCAAGATCGGCCACGGCGACCCGCAGCGCCCCCTGTTCCTGCCCCCCAGCACGGCCATCAAGTCCGAATTCGAACGCATCGGCACGGCCTGGCGCGGCGCCTTGCGCCCGGCAGCGCTGGCCGCCGATTCCACCGCGCGTGCGCGCCAGTTCGAGCATGACGCCGATACCTTCGTCGGCCAGGTCGATCAACTGGTGCGCCTGATCGAGCACGATAGCGAACAGCGCACCTTCTGGCTGCGCGCCTCGCAGCTGATCCTCGTCGGCATGGCCGTCATCGGCACGGTCAGCATGATTTACCTGATGTTCATGCTGATCATCGAACCGGTGACGCGGCTGCGCCTGGGCATGCAGCGCATGAAGGAGCGCGATTTCAGCGTGCGCCTGGCCGTTGAGAGCAATGACGAATTCGGCCAGCTGGCCAGTGGCTTCAACCAGATGGCCGACCGGCTGCAGGCGCTGTACGGCAACCTGGAAGAGGGCGTGCGCAGCAAGACGGCCACCCTCGAATACCGCAACCGCGAACTGGCGCTGCTGTACGAAAGCGCCGCCTTTTTGCAGCGCCCGCAGCCGCTGGAAGACATCTGCGGCGGCTTCATGCAGCGCATCGTCGATTATTTCGAGGCGGACGGCTCCACCGTGCGCGTGCTCGACGCCGAGCGGGGCAACCTGCACATGGTCGTGCATACGGGCCTGTCCGAAGAACTGGTGGCGTCCGAGCATTGCCTGAAGGTGGGCGACTGCCTGTGCGGCACGGCCGTCGAGATGAAGGTGGCGAAGGTGCACGACATGCGCCGCATCGACAAGGCGCACGAGCTGCGCTGCCACCGCGAAGGCTTTGCCACCGTCTCCGTCTTCCATATCCATGCGCACGAACAGCACCTGGGCTTCTTCAACCTGCACTTCCGCCATGCGCGCGTGTTTTCCGCGCGCGAACTGGCCTTGCTGGAAACCCTGGGCCAGCTGCTGGGCATCGCGCTGGAAAACCTGCGCCTGGCCGCGCGCGAACGCGAAATGGCCATTTCCGAAGAGCGCAACCTGGTGGCGCAGGGCCTGCACGACAGCATCGCGCAAAGCCTCAATTTTCTCAACCTGCAGGTGCAGATGCTCGACGACTCCGTGCGCAACGCGCGTTTCGACGAGGTGGCGGGCATCGTGCCGGCCCTGCATGCTGGCGTGAAGGAAAGCTATGAAGACGTGCGCGAATTGCTGGCCAACTTCCGCAGCCGCCTGATGGAGGACGATCTGATCGGCTCCCTGCGCGCGGCCGTGGACAAATTCCGCCGCCAGACGGGGATCGACGCCGAGCTGCTGGCCGATGTGGACGGCGCGCCGTTCCCCCGCGAGCAGCAATTGCAGTTATTATTCATCGTGCAGGAAGCGCTGTCGAACATCCGCAAGCACGCCCAGGCCAGTCACGTCGAAGTGCGCCTCGCCGATCACCAGGACTTTACCCTGACGATCAGCGATAATGGCGTCGGCTTCGACGCTGCCGCCGTGCTGGAAAAGGGCGACAGCCATGTCGGCATCCATATCATGCGCGAGCGCGCGCAGCGCATCGATGCCACGTTCGACGTGCATGCCTGCCAGGGCGGCGGCACCACGGTCGAACTGCATCTGTCGCGCGAGCAGCGCCGTGCCGCCTGAGTAACTACCTGAAAGTATAAAAAATGGAGACACCCGATAAACCGATCACCGTCATGCTGGTGGACGACCATGCGCTGTTCCGCAGCGGCATACGCTCGCTGCTGCAGCGGCATACGGATTTTGCCGTCGTGGGCGAGGCGGCCGATGGCGTGGAAGGCATCAAGCGCGCCATCCAGCTGCAGCCCGACGTGGTGCTGCTGGACCTGAACATGGCCGGCATGTCCGGCGTCGAGGCGCTGCAGCTGATGCAGCACGACTGCCCCGATACGGCCATCGTCATGCTGACCGTGTCGGAAGACGCGGAAGACCTGGCCACGGCCCTGCGCGCGGGCGCCTGCGGCTATCTGATCAAGAACATCGACGCCGACTACCTGGTGCGCGCCATCCGCCGCGCTGCCGCCGGCGAAGTCGTCATCGCCGAAGCCATGACGGGCAAGCTGGTGGCGCAGCTGCAGGCGGGCACGCGGCGCGAGGAACCCGTGTCGGAACTCGACAAGCTCACGCCGCGTGAAAAGGAAATCATCGACTGCCTGTCGCGCGGCGAGAGCAACAAGGGCATCGCCCGCACCCTCGATCTGGCTGAAAGCACGGTCAAGATCCACGTGCAGAACGTGCTGAAGAAACTCAACCTCACCAGCCGGGTGCAGGCGGCCGTGTACGCGGTCGAGCACCGGCAAGGCAAGTAGCCGCATAGTTGGGGGCAGGCCCGCCGGGCCGGCCCCATGGCCGCTACCATCCATTCTTCTAGTCCTTTTTGCCGATGGCCGCCATCGCGCTTTTAAAGTAGTATATTGAATATATCTTTAAAAGAGAGCCCATCATGGCCATCACCCCGATCAGCGAACCATCTTCTCCTCCCGCCGCCGCCAGTGCCGCGCCCTGGCATGCCGGCCACGCCGTCTGGCAACTGGGCTTCCGCCCGTTCTACCTGCTGGCGGCCGTGTTTGCGGCCCTCGGCATTCCCCTGTGGCTGGCCAGTTATGCGGGCTGGCTGACGGGCGGCCTGCAGGTGGGGCTGGGCTGGCACATGCATGAAATGGTGTTCGGTTTCGCGCTGGCCGTCGTCGTCGGTTTCCTCTATACGGCGGGGCGCAACTGGACGGGCTTGCCCACGCCGCACGGCGCCCAGCTGATGGCGCTGGCGGGGCTGTGGCTGGCGGGACGCGTGGCCATGCTGTGCGGCCCCGGATTCCTGGCGGCGCTGGTCGACTGGCTGTTCCTGCCGCTGGCCGCCTGGCCTTTGTACCTGGTACTGCGCCGCTCGGGCAATACGCGCAACCTGTTTCTCGTCGGCTTGCTGGCCTTGCTGGCGCTGGCCAATGGCCTGTTCCACGCGGCCGTGCTGGGCTGGCTGCCGCTGTCGCTGTTTGTGCCCGTGCAGGCGGCCATCTTCATCATCGTGCTGATCGAGTCGGTGATCGGCGCGCGCGTGATCCCCATGTTTACGCGCAATGGCGCACCGGGCAGCACGCCCGTGGCCAGTCCGAAACGGGCGCTGGCGGCCGTGGCCTGCATGGCGGCCGCCGCGATCGCGTGGCTGGCCGGCGCGCCGGCCTGGCTGACGGCGCCGCTGGCCTTCTGCGCCGCCGGCGTGTCGCTTGCCAACCTGCTGGCCTGGCAGCCGCAGCGTACGGTGCGCGTGCCGCTGCTGTGGATTTTGCACCTGTCGTATGCGTGGATAGGCATCGGCTTTGCGCTGCTGGCGGCCGCCAGCCTGGGCCTGCTGCCGGCCAGCGCCGCCTTGCATGCGCTGACGGTGGGCTCGATGGCGGGCCTGATCATCGGCATGATGACGCGTACCACCCTGGGCCATACGGGTCGGCCGCTCAAGGGCGGGAAGGCGGAAGCGGCGATGTACTGGCTGATCCAGCTGGGCGCGCTGGCGCGCCTGCTGGCCGCCGTCGGTCCCGCCGCGCTGTCCATGCCGCTGCTGCTGGCGGCGGGCGCCTGCTGGTCGCTGGCCTTTGGCCTGTATGTGTGCGTGTATGCGCCGTATCTGTGGCGCGCCAGGGTGGATGGCCGCGAAGGCTAGGCTGGCAAGTTTGTCATTGGCACGGTCGCCTGGCCGGGCGGCGTCTGTGCCGTGAATGCGGCGGCGGCCTCGATGGCCTGCGCCAGCGCCTGTTCCAGTGCATCGAGCGCGGCCGACGCATCGTCGCCCGCGTGCAGCAGCTGTTCGGCTTGCCGGGCCGCGTGCACGGTGGCGGGCAGGGCCAGGCTGCCGGCCACGCCGGCCAGCTTGTGCGCGAGCGCGGCGGCGTCGGCGCGTGCATCGGCCGCCAGCAGGGCGCGCATGGCGCCCACCGTGTTGCGGTAGGTGCTGCCGAAGTGCGACAGGTGCTGGCGGTAGGGTGCTTCATCGAGCCACTGCTCCATGCCTTGCGCCAGGTCGATCACGGGCGCCGCGCCGCCTGTCCGCACGGGCATCGCCGCTTCGGCCACGACGGGCGGCAGGGCCGGCAGCCCTTGCGCATGGCGCCGGTGCGCGCGCGCGATCAGGGCGATGGTCTGCGGCACGTCGAACGGTTTGCTGATGAAATGGTTCACGCCCGCTTCGAGCGCCGCCGCGCGCTGCGTCTGGAACGCCCCGGCCGTCAGCGCCACCACGGGCAGGTCCTGGAACTGCGGCAGCTGGCGCAGCGCGCGCGTCGCCTGCAAGCCGTCCATGACGGGCATCTGCACATCCATCAGCACGATGTCGACGTCGGCCGGGTGGGCCAGCAGCCAGTCCAGCGCCTGCTGGCCGTCGCAGGCGAACGAGGGCAGGGCGCCCTGGTCGCACAGGATATGGTTGACCACGTCGCGGTTGATGTCGCTGTCGTCGACCACCAGCACGCGCACGCCGGCCAGCACGCGCTCGCCCAGCGCCCCATGACCAACGTCCAGGCCGGCGTCCAGGCCGGCCGCTTCGGCGCGCCGCTGGCGCGCTTCCATCGTCGCGTTATACAGGCTGGAAGCCGTCACAGGTTCATTGAGGATGGCATCGGCCGGGTTGGCCGGGTCCGTACGGCGGCGCGCGGGCGCTGTCGCCGGCGTGCCGCTGGCCGCCAGGATGACGATGGGGCAATCCTGCGGCGGCAGGTACTCGCGCAGGGCGCGCGCAGTGCTTTCGCCGTCCATGTCGGGCATGCGCGCGGCCAGTACGATGACGCCGGGCCGCGCGTCTTCGGCACAGGCCAGCGCATGCTCGAGCGCCGCCTGGCCGCCGGAGACGGCATGCACGCTCCAGCCCAGGCCCTGCGCCACGGCGGCCACGGCGCCGCGCGCGTCGGCCTTGCCATCGGCCAGCAAGACGCGCAAGCCCCGCATGTCGGGCGTGGACGGGACGCTGGCGGCCATCAGCTGCAGCGGCACCGTGAAGCTGAAGGTGCTGCCCTGGCCCGTGACGCTGGTCAGGCGCATGGAGCCGCCCATCAGGCGCACCAGCTGGCGGCATATGGTCAGGCCCAGGCCCGTGCCGCCGAAGCGGCGCGTGGTGGACGTGTCGGCCTGGGCGAAGGCGGAAAAGATCGCTTCCTGCACTTCGGGAGCGATGCCGATGCCCGTGTCGCGCACGCTGAAACACAGCACCGCGGCGTCGCCGTCGCGGCTTTCCAGTGCGCTCGTCAGCTCGACCGTGCCCTGCGTCGTGAACTTGATGGCATTGCTGGTCAGGTTGACCAGCACCTGTTCCAGCCGCAGCGCGTCGCCCATCACCTGGTCGACGCCGTCGGGCAGCGCTCCGATGCGCACCTCGATCGGCTTGTCATGCGCGGCAACGCCCATGCTGGCGGCGATCTTCTCGATCACGTCGGCCAGGCGGAACGGCGCCTGTTCGATGGTCATGTGGCCCGCCTCGATTTTCGACACGTCGAGCACGTCGTTGATGATGCCCAGCAGGGACTGGCCGGCGGCGCGGATCTTGCGCGCCATCTGCAGCGCTTCGCCATCGAGGCCGTCGCGTTCCAGCAGCCAGGCCATGCCGAGGATGGCGTTGAGCGGCGAACGGATTTCATGGCTCATGTTGGCGAGGAATTCCGCCTTGCTGCGGTTGGCCGCTTCGGCCGCGTCGCGTGCCAGCAGCATGGCCTCTTCGGCCTGTTTTTGCGCGCAGATATCCTGGGCAAAGATCAGGGTGGCCGGTCCATCCTTGAGCAGCACGCGCGTGGTGGTCTTGAACATGGGCACGGGCAGGCCCTGCTTGCCCAGGCCGACGGCCTCGAACACCTGTTCACTGGGCGAATCGGCCTCGATCAGCGCTTCGTTGGCGGCCAGCGCCGCCAGCGATGGCGGGGAAATCATGGCGGACCAGGGCAGGCCGTTCAGATTGTCTTCCATCGTATAGCCGTGCAGCTTGCGGTAGCGGGGATTCGAATAGATGAAGCGGCCGTGGCGCAGGATGGCGATGGCCACGGGCGCATCTTCGATCAGGGTGCGAAAGCGCGTTTCGCTGTCGGACACGGCTTGCATGGCCTGGCGCTCGCTTTCCTGTTCCGCATGCCAGGCGGCCTGCTGCCGGCGCCGCCGCTGGCTCCAGAACAGCAGGCTGGCCGCGGCCAGCGCCAGCACGGCAAAAGAGAGGACGTAGCCGAGCGCCTGGCGCCGCAGCGGGGCGGTGATGGCCGCTTCTTCGCGGCTCAGGCCGATGATCAGGGCGCGGTCCATGTGCAGGGCCGTGGGGGCGATGGTCGCCATGGCCATGATGCGAGGGGCGATGTGGGCGCCGGCGCCGGCAATCTCGACGCCGCTCAGAACGCCGGCCTGATAGCCGCTGTCGCGAAAGCGCCGCAGGAAGCTGCCGGGGACGTCCATATTGCCGCCATTGGCAGTCCTGGCCGGGTAGTTGAGAAATTGCTGGCCGTCGCCATGCAGCACCACGGCCCAGACGTCGGGGGCGTACATGGCGGTGCGGAACTTGGCCGTGAAGTATTCGGGGGCGAAGGTGGCCACCACCACGCCGGCAAAGCGGCCCTGTTTGTCCTGCACCATGCGCGACGCCGTGATGACCAGGTCACCCTTGAAGGAATGGAAGGGCGCCGAGATGTACAGCATGCGCGCATCGGGGGCGTCGCGCGCCGTCTGGAAGTAGCCGCGGCGCGAAAAATCCTGGTCTGCCAGTTCCGCGATGTTGGTGGCGACCGCCTTGCCGTGCGCATCGATGACGAGCATGGTGCGCACGCCCGGCATGGCGTCGACCAGCGCGGCCAGGCGCCGGGGCAGCGCTTGCCCGGCGTCGGGTGCGGGGCCGGCGGCCAGATAGTCGCGGATCACGCCGCCGAGCACCAGGTTGGTCGCCGCCAGGTCGACTTCGATGTTTTTTGCCAGCAGCGCCGTCAGCACGCTCAGGCGCTCGCGTTCGGCCTCGTCGTGCCGCGTCGCTTCGGCCAGATGCGCGTAGGCGAGGGCGGCAGCGACGATCAGCAGCCCGAGAAGCAGGAACAGCCACTCGATCCATCGTCTGCGCAATGCCGCCGCCTCTGTGTGATAGCTCATGTGGCGATGCTATACCCGATAGGGATGGAGAACAACTTTTGCGCACAACTGGCACAACTATGCATGTGATAGTGTGGTCAATTTGCCGCCTAGCGGCAGCCGCAGGCGGAAGACGGCGCCCTGGCCCGGCGCGGACGCCACGCCGATGCTGCCGCCCATCAGCGCGACGAGCTGGCGCGCGATGGCCAGGCCCATGCCGGCGCCGTCATGGGCGCGGCTCGGCGAGTCGTCGGCCTGCGAGAATTTGTCGAAGATGAGGCCCTGCTGCGCCTGCGCGATGCCGATGCCCGTATCGCGCACCTCGATCTGCAGGTCCGCGCCGCTGTGCGTGACGTGCACGTCGACCCGCCCCGCAGCCGTGTAGCGGATGGCGTTATCCAGCAGGATGTCGAGCACGCGCACGAGGCGGACGCGGTCGCAATCGATGCTGGGCGGCGTGGCGGGCGCCACTTGCGCGGCCAGCTGCAAGCCCTTGTGCGCCGCGCGCGGCCGGTGCGGCGCCAGCGCCAGTTCGAGCAGCTGGTCCAATGGCGCGGCGGCGGATTCCAGCCGGACCTGGTCGTGCTCGAGCGCGCTCAATTCCATCGCCGCCTCGACCATGGACAGCAGCTGGCGGCCGCTGTCCTGTATCGTTTGCGCGTAGGCGGCGTGTTCCGGCTCGCGCAGCTGCTCTTGCAGCAGCTCGGAGAAACCGAGGATGCCGTTGAGGGGCGTGCGCAATTCATGCGACATGTTCGACAGGAAGCGCGACTTGGCTTCGCTGGCCGCGATGGCCCTGGCACGGCTGTCGACCAGTCGGCCGATCAGCAGCACCAGCGCGGCCCACGACAGCACGATCAGCACGCTCGTGATGGCCGCCATCAGCAGGGCCTGGTTGCGGCGCGAGACGTAGTCGGCCAATACCGTGTCGCGGTCCAGCCCGACCAGCATGTACAGCGGGTAGCCGGCCAGTTTCTCAAATGCGTAAAAGCGCACGATGCCGTCGACGGGGCTGCGCTCGGTGAAGCCGCCCCGCGTTTTACCTTGCATCAAGGAAAATACCTTGCTGGCGCCGATATCCTGGCCGATGGTGTCGGCGGCGCCGACCCGGCGCGCGCGCACCACGCCGTCGCTGCCGACAAGCTCGGTGGAGCTGTTGTCGCCGAGGTCGACTTCGTCGTACAGGCGCGTGAAGTAATACGGGTCCATCGAGACCACCACCACGCCCTTGAACCGGCCATCGGCATGGTTGATGCGGCGCGTCATCTGGATTGACCATTTTTTCGACACGCGGCCCAGCACGGGCTTGCTGATATACAGTTCGCCGCTGTCGCGCCGCATGTGTACGCGGATGTGCTCGCGGTCGGCCAGCCTGGTCGGCTGGAAGGGGCGGCTCGACAGCACCATGTCGCCCTGTTCGTCGACGATGGTAAACAGGTTGTACAGGGGGCCGGGCCTGAGGCCTTGCCGCAGGTCCGTTACGATGTCGAGGCCGCTGCCCAGCGCCTGGTAGCGGCTGCGCAAGTACGTGGCCGCCTGGTCCGCCGCCTCGATCGTGCGGATCGCGTGCTCGTCGAAGACGCGCGCCATGCTGCGCGCATCGCGCCCGGCGCCGGCGATGGCGGCGTCGCAGGCGTGCCGCAGTTGCAGCACGGTGATGCTCCACAGCCCCGCCAGCAGGATGGCCATGAAGAGCGACAGCAGGGTGCGCGTATCCCAGCGTTCCCAACGCCGCCAGATCATGGCCTGCCCGTATCTGTGCTGTTGCATGCTGCCTCCGCAAGGGTTGTCATTCTGCGCGCGATATATCAATTATATCGAATATAATTGAATTTATCGAATAAAATGATTTTTATGCGGGGGGAGTGTTGTATTGAGCGCCGGCCGTGCGGCTAGCGTGTCGCCGCCTGGCGCGTCAGCCAGCGCTCGACCATGTCGCGCAACTGGGCGGCCGTGAACGGCTTGGACAGGTAATCGTCCATGCCGGCCGCCACGCAGCGCTGCCGGTCGTCCTCGGTGACGCCGGCCGTGAGGGCGATGACGGGCAGGCGCGGCGCGCCGCTGGCCGCTTCGCGGGCGCGCAGGGCCTCGCACGCCTGGTAGCCGTCCATGACGGGCATCATGCAATCCATCAGCACCAGGTCGTACTGCCGTTCGGCCAGCGCCTGCAAGCCCAGCGCGCCGTTCTCCGCCGTGTCGATGCTGTAGCCGCGGGATCCCAGCTGCAGGCATACGAGCTGGCGGTTCAGCGCCGTGTCCTCGACCAGCAGGATGCGCGCGCCCGGTTCCGATGCGGGTGCAGGCGGGGGTGCGGGTGTGGATTCGGATGGCGCTGCTGTCTCCGGCTCCGGCGATGTGGCGGCCGGCGGCCGCGGCGCCAGCGCCAGGGCCGCCTCGTGCTCCTGGCGCCGCAGCAGGGACATGATCAGCGCGATGGCGCCGGCCAGCACGAGCAGGCTGACCACGGCCGCGCCGCCCATGGTGCGCAGCATGCGCCGCCAGCCCGCCAGGTAGACCTCGTCCGTCACGGTCACGTTGACGGCCAGCGGATAGTCGCGCACCAGCCGTATGCCGGCCAGGCGGTCGACGGTGCGCCCCTGTTCGGCCGCGCGCGGCGAGTCCACCTGCAGCACGCCGTCGGTCTTGCCCTGTTCCAGCAGGCGGTAGGTGCTGCCCGTCAGGTTGCGCTTGCCCATCATGGCGGGCACGGCCGGCCAGCGGGCCAGCAGCGTGTAGTCGCTGCGGTACAGTGAGAAGGCCGTGTGTTCGCCGATGCTGGTGCTCTGGAAGAATTTGCTGAAGAAGTCGCACGACAGGCCGACCAGCACCACGCCCAGGAAGCGGCCGTCCGGCCCGCTGATGCGCCGGCTGATATAGAAGGTCCAGGCGCCATTGCCCTTGTTTTGCACGGGTGCGCTCACATGCATGCCGCCGTCCGGGTGGCGCCGGTGATACTCGAAATAGTCGCGTTCGCCGAGGCGGATGGGCGGCGCGGGAAAGGCGCGGCTGAAGGCCAGCACGCTGGCGTCGCTGCCGACGATGGACACCACGTCCACTTGCGGCACGCCGCCGATCTTGTGCCGCAGCATCTGGTGCATGGCCGGGGTGCCGACGGCGGCGGCCAGCGCCTGCGCGTCCGCGGGGGCGGCGGCCTCGATCTCGTTGCTGACGCTGTCGAGCACCAGGCTGGCCGCCGTCATGCTCTGCGCCGTGTTTTCCGCCAGCAGCAGCGACAGATTGGACAGGTCCTGTTTCCAGTCATCGACGGCTTCGCGGTGCAGCACCACGCCGGAGACGACGATGCGCAGCGCCAGCAGGCACACCAGCACCAGGCCGACGATGGCCGCCGTGGTGCGCGGCCGATAGTGGTGCACCAGGCGCAGGACGGCCTGGCGCGCGTTCATGCCTGCGCGCCCGGGTATTCGAGCATGCTGCGGCGTACTTCCTGCTCCACTTCGCCGATCAGCGCCGCCGTTTCGGCCAGCCAGTCCGGTGCCGCCACGCCCTGATGGCGCACCAGCTGCTCGAGTGCCGCCAGGCGCGCCACGAGGGCGCCGGCGCCCAGCAGGGCCACGGTGCCGCGCAAGGTATGGCAGCTATGCACGATGGCTTGCGCCGCGCCGCCGCGCACGGCCTGCTCGACGCGCGCAAACATGGCCGGCGACGTGTCGAGGTAGGTCTGCGACAGGGCGCGGAACATCTCCAGGTCGTGGCCGGTGGCGTGGAACAGCACGGCAGGATCGATGTGGCGATAGGCTGGCATGGCGGCTCCGTGGCGAGGGGAAAGCGGTGGCGGGAAGGTGACGCGCTAGGCGGCCAGGCTGTTGCGCCGCGCGTGGCCGGCGCAGCAGGCGCGCAGATAGCCGCGCAGTTCGTCGTAGTTGACGGGCTTGGCAAAGAACACCACGCCTGGCGGCACGCCGCCCCGTTCTTGCAGCTCTTCCTGTGTCAGGCTCGACAGCATGGCGATGTGCATGTCCGCCAGCAGCGGGTCGGCCAGGATGGTGCGGATCACTTCGTAGCCGTCGATGCCTTCCATGACGATGTCGGCCAGCAGTATGTCGGGCTGGTCGCGGGCGATTTCCATCAGCGCCTGGTAGCCGTTCTCGCAAAAGCGCAAGTCCGCCTGCAAGCCCCATGAACCGATCTGCTTTTCATACAGCGCGCGCTCGATCGGATTATCTTCGATGACCAGGATGGACGGCGGGCGGCCCGATGGGGCGGGGCGGCTGGCGCGTGCCGCGCGCTGGTCCTGGCCCGGCTGGCCGGGATTGCCCTTGTAGGCTTCGACGGCCGCGAGGGGAATGCGCCGGTGGCCGCCCTTGGTCTTCCAGGCTTCGATCACGCCGGCCTCGACCAGTTGCTGCACTGAGGTGACCGAGATGCCGAGGATTTCGGCGGCCTTTTGGGTGGTGCAGACGTCTGCAGTGTGCATGATGGGCTTTATGGTCGCGGATGTAGTTGAAGGGAATGATACGCAATCGGGCTCAAAAAATCAATTTCAACGAATTAGATGAATTCACTAAAAACCTGGCGTGCGGCTGGCCGGACCCGCGTGCGCGTACGGCAGGGGGCGAGATGGCTGTGCGGTTCCAGGATATCGCGCCATTCGCTCCACTCCGCATTGCTGTGGCGTAGCAGGGTTTCCATGTGGCCTGCGTCCAGGCCCAGTACCCGCGCGGCGGCCAGGGCGGGCTCGCGCGGCCCCGCGCCGTTGCGCAGTATCAGGTCGGCGAAGCCGCTGGCCAGCTTCAGCAGCCAGGCCAGGTCCGTCATGCGCCCGGCCCGTCCGAAGCCGGGCGGCGCGGCATGGCAGAGCACGGCGTCGCACAGGATGTCCGGCATGCCCCAGCCCCGCATGAGGATGGCCGACAGGGCCAGCTGGTGGTGGCCGAAGCGCTGCGATTCTTCGCCCAGCAGCCGGGCCGTGGCGCCATTGCCATACTGGCCCAGCAATTCTCCATATTCCTGCGGATGCACGCTGGCCAGGGCCAGCTGGCCGCAGTTGGCCAGCAAGCCGCAACTGTACAGCTCATCGGCCGGCGCCAGCTGCAGCGCGTCGCCTGCTACGCGGGCGGCGCACGCCATGGCCAGCGAGTGCGACCAGTAGCGCTGGGCGTCGAAGTGCGCGCACGTGGGCGCCGGCGGGACCGGGGCGGCGCACGCCTGGCGCAGGGCGGGCAGGCCGATGGCCGCCAGCATCGCGGCGCTGACGGCCGCATGCCTGCGCCCGCCCGGCGGCACGCCCGCATTCGCCAGGCCGATGAGCTTGCCGGTCATGGCCGGATCGCAGCCCAGCTGTTCCGCCAGTTCATCGAGCGCCACCTGCTGCTGCCACAAGGTGGCCAGCCAGTGGCGCCGCCAGGCGGGCGAAGGCAGGATGGCGCCGCCGGACAGGCGCGCCAGGTCGATGCGCGCGCTCATGGCCGGCTCCCTACGCCGCTGCGTTCATCGGCTTGCGCCGCGCCCGCCGTCTGCAGGACCGTGACGGCCTGCGACAGCGCGTCGAGCGCCATCAGCAGTTCCGCATGCAGGCGGCGCAGCGCGCCGATATCGTTGGAAAAGCCCGCGTGCACGGCCTGGCGCGCCAGCGCCTGCAGCGGGAGCAGGCCCATGGACTGGCTGCCGTCGAGGATTTCCTGCGCCAGCACGCGCGCCGGCGCGGTCCGTTCGCAGCGCAGCGCATGGGCGATGCCGGCGAGGCGGTCGCGCGTCTCGGCCACGAACAGGGCCAGAATCTCGCCCTGCAGGCGCCGGTCGTAGCCGAACATGGCGTCCAGGCGGGCCGCGTCGAACGGCGGCGTGTCCGGCGCCCTGGGCGCTGGCGCCGGTGCGCTGTCCGCCACCTTGGCCGCCGGGGCCGTCTTGCGCATCTGCAACAGTGCATGCAGATCGGCCGGTGCCGCGCGGCCAGCCTGGCGCCCGCGGGTACGGCGCCAGAGCAGGGCGGCCAGCAGCAACAGCAGGCCTGCCAGCGCCAGCGCCGGGCGCATCAGCGACAGGTTTTCGCAGCGAAGGAAGGGGTGAATGGCGAAGAGGGTGTTCATGACCGTGCTCCAATGAATGCTATCTAGGCAAGTGATGCTGCGTGATGGCGGACCTAAAAGACGTCCCAGTCGCCCGCATCGGCGGCGGCCGGCGCCGCTTTTCTGGCCTGGCCTGCCGGGCGCGTGGCGACCAGCTTGAGCGTCGCCCTGTGCTGTGCGGGCCGCGGGGCGGCAGGCGCGCGCGGCGCCGCGCCGGCCTGCCCATGCGCCAGCTTGAAGGCGCCCACCACGCCGGCCAGCCTGGCCGCCTGCTCCTGCAGCGATTGCGATGCCGCCGCCGCTTCTTCGACCAGGGCCGCATTCTGCTGCGTGGCTTCATCCATCTGCGTGATGGCGCGGTTGATTTCCTCGATGCCCGTGCTTTGTTCCACGCTGGCGGCCGAGATTTCGCTGACGATGTCGGTAACGCTGCGCACCGTGTCGACCACTTCCGTCATGGCCGCGCCGGCCTGCTGCACCAGCTTGCCGCCTTGCTCCACTTGCGCCACGGAGTCGCCGATGAGGACCTTGATTTCCTTGGCGGCCGCGGCCGAACGGTGCGCCAGGTTGCGCACTTCGGTGGCCACGACGGCAAAGCCGCGGCCCTGTTCCCCGGCGCGCGCCGCTTCCACGGCCGCGTTCAGGGCCAGGATATTGGTCTGGAAGGCGATGCCGTCGATGACGCCGATGATGTCGGCGATCTTGTTGGACGAGCTGTCGATCGCTTCCATCGTGCGTATCACGTCGCCCATCACCTGGCCGCCCCGCTGCGCCTTGTCCGAGGCGCTGATGGCCATTTGCTGGGCCTGGCGGGCATTGTCCGAGTTTTGCCGCACGGTGGCCGTCAGCTCTTCCATGGCCGAGGCGGTTTCCTCCAGCGAGCCCGCTTGCTGTTCCGTGCGCGCCGACAGGTCCAGGTTGCCGGACGCGATTTCGCCCGAGGCCGTGCTGATGCTGTCCGTGCCGGCACGCACTTCGGCCACGATGCGCACCAGGCTGCCGCTCATGTCCGCCATGGCCGTCATCAGCTGGCCCACCTCGTCGTTCGACGTGGCAGTCACTTGCACGCTGAGGTCGCCGCCCGCGATGGTGCGGGCCACGCCGATGGCGCTGGCCAGCGAGGCGGCGATGCGCCGCGCCAGCAGCAGGCCAATGCCGGCCACCAGCAGCGTCACGGCCAGGGCCAGGCCGATGGAAACCCAGCGCGCGCTGGCAGCGGCGGCGGCGCCGTCGGCGGCCCCCCTGGCGGCCAGGCTTTCGTTGTGGCGCTGGTGGGTGGCGAGGGCCTCGACCAGTTCCTTGATGATGGGCTGGTTCTGCATCAGCAAGTCGCGCGCCGCGTCGTGCTCATCGGCCTTCGACAGCGCCAGTACCTTGTCGCGCACGGCGTCGTAGCGCAGCAGCACGGCGCGCTCCGCGGCCAGCAGCGCCTTGTCTTGTTCATCGGAAATATTTTCCTTTTCATATTTGTCGAGCGCCTGGCCGACCGCCGCGCGCGCTTCCCGGATGCCCGCTTCCAGCTGGTCGCGCGCGGCGGCATCCTTGCTGGCCATGTGCTGCCAGACTGCCGTGCGCATCTGCGCGAACGGCACGAAAGCCTGGTTCAGGGTCAGCAGGCTGGGCACCGTGTTGACGGTGGCATAGCTGGCCGCCGTGTACACGCGGTTCATCTGGTAGATGCCAAAACCCGCGAGGGCGGCCAGCCCGAGGACGACGGAAAGGATCAATGCGTACAGCCGTTTAGCGATGGTCATGATGGGCCAGCTCCAATGAAGTGAAATTCAAGAAAAATGTTTGGCTTTGGTGGTTTTTTTCCATTTTACGATAAAAATTTGTTTTATTCGAGAAATTTGTTGTTTATTTATTTGATTTAATTATTTCAATCAAAATTGCGTGCCTGTAGCGGGCTGGACGCTCAGCTCGTGTATAAAAAGCCACACGGCGCGCACCGGGCGCGCTGGCGTGTGCCACGCTTTGCCGATTGGTGAAAAGATGCAATTTCTTTGATTACCATCAAAGACGGTGCGCAGGCGCGTGCCGCCGACTGACTCTTGTAAAGGAGCATCATGACTGCCTCTGCCCGGCCTGGACCCTTGCTTGTCATCACCGCAGTCATCTTCATCTTGCTGGGCCTGGCGCTTGCCGGCGGCGGCGCCTGGCTCGTCAGCCTGGGCGGTTCCTGGTATTACGTCGTGGCCGGCATCGGCATGCTCGTCGCGGGCGCGCTCGTGTGGAAGGGGCGGCGCCGCGCCCAGCTGTTTCTCGCGCTGCTGCTGTTCGCCACCCTGATCTGGTCCGTGATCGAAGTGAAGTTCGACTGGTGGCAATTGCTGCCGCGCCTCGATATCTGGTTCGCCGCCGCCGTCTGGCTGCTGCTGCCCTTCGTCGACCGCCGCCTCGATCCGCCATTGACGGCCGGGGCCAAACCGCGCGATGCGGGCAAGAGCGCGCTGGCCGCCGCCGTGGTACTGACGGCCGCCGTGGGCGTGTTCTCGCTATTTCAGGATTACTACACCTTGCATGGCGAAGTGCCGGCCGAGAACATGGCCGCCACGCCGCAAGGCGATTTCGCGCCCGGCGTGGCGCCCAACGACTGGGCCGCGTATGGCCGTTCCGGCTATGGCGACCGCTACGCGCCGGCCGCGCAGATCACGCCGGCCAACGCGTCGCAGCTGAAACAGGCGTGGGTGTACAACACGGGCGACTTCAAGGGCCCGAACGACCCGGGCGAGATCGCCAACGAAGTCACGCCGCTGAAAGTAAACGGCATGCTATACCTGTGCACGCCGCATAACATCGTCATCGCGCTCGATCCGGACACGGGCAAGGAGATCTGGCGCCACGATCCGAAGATCAACCGCGACGCATCGAGCTACCAGCACATGATCTGCCGCGGCGTGGCCTACTGGGACGTCAACGCGGGCCGCGCCAAGGGCGACCCGGCACCCGAGGCGGCCGGCATGGAGTGCCCGCGCCGCATCCTCGCGCCCACCATGGATGCGACCCTGATCGCCGTCAACGCCGATACGGGGGTAGCCTGCAAAAGCTTTGGCGAAAACGGCGTGATCGGCCTGTACCACGGCATGGGCATGAAGAAGCGTGGCTTCCTGATGCCGACGTCGCCGCCGGCCGTGGCGCAAAACGTGGTGGTGATGGCCGCCAGCGTCACCGATAACTTTTCCACGGAAGAGCCGTCGGGCGTGATCCGCGGCTACGATCCCGTCACGGGCAAGCTGATGTGGAACTGGGATGCCTCGAACCCCGACGACACGGCGCCGATTGCCGATGGCAAGACCTACACGAACAATTCGCCCAATTCCTGGGGCGTGTCCAGCGTCGATGAAAAGCTGGGCATGGTGTACATCCCGATGGGCAATGAAACGCCGGACACGTGGGGCGGCAACCGCAATCCCCATGGCGAGAAATACAATAGCGCCATCGTCGCGCTGGACCTGGCGACGGGCAAGGTGCGCTGGGTCTACCAAACCGTGCACCACGATATCTGGGACATGGATATCGGCGGCCAGCCCACCCTGGTCGACATCGACACGCCGAAAGGCAAAGTGCCGTCCGTCGTGGCCACGACCAAGCGGGGCGACATCTACGTGATCGACCGGCGCGACGGCAGCCTGGTCGTGCCGGCGCCGGAAAAACCGGTGCCGACGAACAACCCGGCTCCCGGCGACCGCCTGTCGCCCACGCAACCGTTTTCGGCCCTCACTTTCTTACCTGAAAAAAAACATCAGCGAAACGGATATGTGGGGCACGACGCCGTTCGACCAGCTGGCGTGCCGCATCATCTTCCGCCAGCACCGCTACGAAGGGCCGTTCACGCCGCAAACGGTGGCCGAAGGCAAGATCAAGGGCGCCATCATTTCGCCGGGCCCGCTGGGTATCTTCGAGTGGGGCGGGGCGGCCGTCGACCCGGGCCGGCAATTGCTGCTGGTGAACCCCGACTACATGGGCTTTCTGGAACGCCTGGTGCCGCGCGCGCAAGCCAATGCGAAGGGCGGCACGGGATCGGAAATGGGCTTGCAGCCGCAGACGGGCGTGCCGTTCGCCGTGGAAATCAAGCCTTTTCTTTCGCCGCTGGGCTTCCCATGCCAGGCGCCGCCATGGGGCTATATCGCCGCCGTCGACTTGCGCACGATGAAAAAAGTATGGATGCACAAGAACGGCACCACGCGCGACAGCGCCCCCGTGCCCATCGCCTTGCCGCTGGGTGTACCCAGCCTGGGCGGCATCAGCACGACGGGCGGCGGCGTGGCCTTCCTCAGCAGCACGCTCGACTACACCATCCGCGGCTACGACGTGCGCAACGGCAAGACCGTATGGAAAGCCCGCCTGCCGGCCGGCGGCCAGGCCACGCCGATGAGCTATGTCTCGGACAAGACGGGCAAGCAGTACGTGGTCGTCATGGCCGGCGGCCATGGTTCGCTGGGCACGAAGATGGGCGATAGTCTGGTGGCGTTTGCGTTGCCGGATGAGGTGGTGAAGGGGGCGGAGAAAGCGAAGTAGTTAATACATGTGGTGCTGCGGCATTGCTCGATGATGTCGTAGCCAAATAGAATACGATTTTTTGGGGTACGCGATGATTGTAACTATAGTAGTGCCGAGCAAGTGACAGTATGACGGTTAAACGAGGATGGTATCGCTTGTGGGTGATATGCACCTTTTTTTGGATAATATTTGCATTGGTTCGCTGGAACGCTATATATGAGTTCACATATGCCGTAAGGTATTATTTTGATCCTAAAGATTTTGCAATTGATGAGGCTAATTCGTTTTGCCCTATTCATATAACTTTACGTCCACAGGAGGAAGAACCTGAAGTCATGCCCGAACGCAGTCAGTTAGCGGACATTCTGATGTGGGAACGCGAGATGGCAACCCAGACAGCTAGTGATAATATCGTTTGCAATCCGCCTATCTTGCTTGGTAATGGTGGTCAAGAGAGATCTACTGATGAAATCCATCAATGTCTTCTCAAAGGCATCGAAGCAAGGGCGAAAGAAGCTGCAGCGGCAGATGAAAAAAAGAATTTAGAGAAAAAGCAGATTGCTGTCGAGCTTGAGAATTCACGGATCAAGCAATGTATTCGTGAGTTTAAGCTTTCCGAGCCTAGTTGGACGGCACTGGCCCTTACATTTTTACCACCGACCATAGGTGTGATACTTGTCTTGCTAATGCTGCGAGGTTTGTATGTTGCTTTTCGCTGGGTTTGGCGTGGCTTTCAATAAAACACTGGATAGGAGGTAATGTCATTAAGGTAAGCGAGCAAGAATAAGCGAGCAAAAGCATTGGGTACTTAAGCAATACCGCGAAAATGCTGGGGTCGGACCCTGAGGGGCCGACCCCAGAACTTTAAAGGCTTGTCCCGTGAGCGCGATGGGATGAATGGAACCCACAGGCAAAGAGCCGGGGTCAGACCCGACGGGTCTGACCCCAGATCTTATTGCGCCGCCAATCCCAGCTTCAAGCCCACCAGCTTGCCCGGCGCGGCCTCCGTTTTTTCCGGCGCACCGGCGCTGACCCTGGCCGCCGGCGTGCCGTCCTGTTGCAGGGCAGCCAGAATCGCCGCGCTGCGCTGGGCACCCAGCTTGCTCAAGGCATCGGCCGGCAAGGGCTGCTTGGCTTCCAGCTGCTCGCGCAAGCCGTTGTAGAAGGCGCCCGTGTCGGCCACTTGCGGCTCGCCTTCGATCAGCTTGCCCAGGCGTTGGAATACGGGGATTTTTGCCGGAGCCGGAGTGGAAGCCGCCGCTGCGGCAGGTGCGGCCGACTCCGCCGCCTTTTTCTGCTTGTCCAGTTCGGTCTTGCCGAAGCGCTCGCCGTACAGCTCGCGCAGGGCGCCACGGATCTTGCGTTCGCCCAGGTTCAGCGGCCCCGGTTCTTCGCCCGCTTCCAGCTTGATGCCGGCCTTGGCGGCGACGGCGCGGCGCACGGCCTGGGCGCGCAGGGCGGCCGCATCCGTATCGCTGTACTGGCCAGGCACGGCCAGCTTCAGCTGTTCGCGCTTGGCGAGGATTTGCGCCACCTGCTTGAGTTTTTCCCGCTCGGGCGGCAGCAGCACGGCGCTGCCCGCGTCGAAGTCGATGGATTCGAGCTTGTCGGCGCTGATGCCGAGCAAATTGCCCAGCGCGCGGAACGGCGCCGTGACGATTTTCGTCAGCACATTGCCCACGGCTTTCCAGACCAGGGCGCCATAGCTGAATTGCGGGTCGTTCATGTCGCCCGACACGGGCAGGCCCAGGTCGATGCGCCCGTCGCTATCCTTGAGGATGGCCAGTGCCAGTTCCAACGGCAGCTTCAAGGCGTCCGGGCTGTCGATGCGCTCGCCCAGGGTCAGCTTGTCGAGCACGATCTGGTTGGTGCCGTCGAGCTGGCGGTTGCGCACCTTGTATTGCAAGTCCAGCGAAATCTTGCCTTCTGCCACCTTGTAGCCGGCGAACTTCATCGTGTACGGCGAGGCGGACACCATGTCGACATTCTTGAAGACGACGTTCAAGTCCGTGTTGTCGGTCGGGGCGAAGGGATTTAATTGGCCACGCACGCGGGCCAGGCCGAATTCGTCGATGCGGCCATCGAGTTCGATCTGGCTGCGCGCATCGCGTTTCGTCGACAGGCCCGTGACGACGCCATTGAGTTCATAGATCTTGGCGGCGAACTGGGGCCGCAAGCTGAGGTCGGCAAAGTCCAGCTTGGCGTTTTGCAGGCGCACGCGGCGCACACGCACGGGGAAGGCGGCGTCGGCCGCCGGCGTGGCGGCGGCCGCAGGAGCGGGGGCCGTTGCCGTGGCAGGCTCGGGCGCCTTCACCAGCAAACGCTGCGCATTGAGGCTGCGGTCGTTTTCGATGATCAGCTGGGCGTTCGGTTCCACCACGCGCAGTTCGGGGATGTCGACGAAGTCGGGGCCCACGCTGGCCGTCAGCTTGTCGGCGCGCACGCTTTTCCAAGAGGCAAAGCGCTTGCCATCCGTTTCATTGAGCACGAGGCCGGCGATATCGACGCCGCCCACATAGCGGACCTTGGGCGCTTTCGGCGCGCCGCCGCCCGTCGTCAGGCGGCCGCTGCCGGAGAGCGACCCGCTTGCCAGTTTCAGTTTGATATGCTGCGCCAGCAACGGTTGCACGGGCGCCAGGGGCAGCTGTTTCAAATTCAGCTGCGCATCGACGGCGCCCGTTCCCGGCACGAACTTGCCATTGGCCGTCAATAGGCCGCCTTCGCGCAGGCCCACGCCCAGCTCGAACGGCAGTGCCTGTTTCATATCGTTGCTGACGTTTTGCAGCGACAAACGGGCATCCTGCACATTGACCTTGATGCCTGTGCCCGCGTCATCGAAACGGGCGCCGAACTTGCCCAGTTCTACCCTGTCTATCTTGGTGGACCATGGCGCGGATGGTGCGTCCTTGGCAGTGTCGGCTTTGCTGGAGGCAAACACGGGCAGCTTTTGCGCAATCGCAAATTCGCCCTGGCGGTTGCGCGCCAGGTCGATCTGCGCGCCGCTGGCCGTCACGGCGCCCAGGTGCACAGTGTGCGCGGCCAGGTCGATCTTGCCTTCGGTAAAGCCCAGTTGGGCCAGCTTGAACGGCGTTTGCGCGCCCCGCTGCATGGTGAGGTCGGCCAGGCCGAACTGTGCGCCGTCGATGACGGTGGCCATGCCCGATGGGCCTTGCTGCAAGGCCAGCTGCAAGTTCAGCTGCAGCTGTTTGGCGCTCAGCTGCAAAGCCGGCGAGACGGTTTCATCGATGGCGGACACGTCCACATTGGCCAGCGCCAGCTGTTTCAAGTCCACTTTCCACTTGCCGGGCGTGGCTGGTGCGGCAGGCGCGGCGGTGGCCGATGCTGCGGGTGCGGGATTGCCCGGCAGCATCAGGGTCGCCACGTCGATCTCGCCCTTGCTGTCGCGCCGCACGGCTACCTTGCCGCCGACCAGGTTGACCTTGTCGACCGTGACGCTTTGGCGCGCCAGGTCCACGTTCACGCCGGCGATACCCAGGGTGTTCAGCGACGTAAAGGCGTCGCTCTTGCCGCTTTGTACCAGCGCCAAATCGCGCAAGGCGAGGCCCGCGCCTTTGACGGTCGCTTCCAGCTTGCCGTCGGCATAGGAAAAGGCGTAGGGCAGGCGCGCCGACAGCTTGCCGCTGGCGACAGTCGCGCGCGTATAGCCTTTCAAATACGCGGCCAGGCCGGGCAGGGAAGCGTCGTTCAGTATCAGTTCGCCTTCGCCGCGAATGGGGCTCAGCGAGGCCGTGCCGCGCCAGTGCAGCTTGCCGCCGCGCGCCGCATCGGCGCTGAGGCTGTAGCTGCCGTTGGCGTCGGGCAGGGTGGAGATATTATCGAGCGTAAAGTTGATCGGCGTGAAGTTGTCCGCATAGCCGGCCTTCTGGTCTTGCCAGTCCACTTTTCCTTGCTCCAGCGCAAAGTGGGCGATGACGAGGCGCGGCATGCCGCCTTCGCTTTTTCCCGGATGGTTGCGTTGCCAGGTGGCCAGCACTTCGGCCAGGTTGAACTTGCCGTCCGGCGTGATCGTCAGCTGCGCTTGCGGCGCCGTGATGCGGATTTCCGCCAGGCTCCAGGCGCGCCGCACGATGGATTTCCATTCCAGCTGCACGGCCAGGGCGCCGATGGACAGCAGCGGTGCATTGTTTGCGCTGGCCGCTTCCTTGAAAGCGATCTTGTCCGCTTCCAGGCGCAGGGTAAACGGGTTGAAGCGCACGTCGGCGATGCTGGCCTGGCGCGCGAGTTCTTTTTCTGCAAATTTGGGCAGCTGGTTTTTGATGACGTAGGGCACCAGCCAGAAGCCGGCCGCGCTGTAGGCGGCCAGGGCGCAGCCCGTGCCCAGGGCCCAGCGCTGCCAGCGTTTCCAGCGAAATGTTTTCGTCTGCACGCTTTTGTTGTCGATTGTGTTCACGAACTTACCTTTTAGTATCTTGTTAGGCGGCACGTCTTGCGCGCCGTGACTGTCAGTATGCCTCTTTGCGGCCTCGTCTGCAAAATCCAAACGTGTTCAAGTGATAACAGGCGCCAGAGGGAGCTAGTTTCTCCTGTAAAACTCACACAAACTCACCTTTTCTTGATAATGATTCTCATTAACGGTATCATGGCCGCTCACCAGAAGTTCCCATTTGCACATATTGAAAGCCTGTACTCATGCCTGCCGTTTCTCCCCGCACCCGCTTACTTCCAGTTGCCGCCGCCCTGGCGCTGGCCTTCGCCTCCCACGCAGCCTGCGCCGCGAATGGGGCCGGCGGCCAGGACGATCCGGCCGCCGGCGATGAGAGGATCATGCAAGCCGTGCAGGTGACGGGCGCCCGCGCGCAAGGCTTGGTGCCCGTCACGACGGAGGCGGGCAGCTTTCGGGGCGCCAGCATCATGGACGTGCCGTCGACCGTCAACGTGATCACGCGCGAATTGCTGGAGCAGCAAGCCGTGTCCGGCCTGTACGACGCCGTGCGCAATACGGCCGGCGTGACGCGCCAGCAAAATGGGGGCGAGACGTGGGATCAGCTGGTGATACGCGGCATCGCCGTGGAAAACCGCACGAATTACCGCCTCAACGGCTCCCTGCCCATCATGAACTTCTCGCAAGTGCCCATGGAAAACAAGGAGCGGGTGGAAGTGCTGAAGGGCGCCTCGGCCCTGTACTACGGCTTTACGTCGCCGGCCGGCGTCATCAACTTCGTTACCAAGCGGGCCGGCAGCCGGCCCGTCACCAGCATGGGCTTGAGCGTCGACGACCGTGGCAGTGCCGTGGCGAACGTCGACGTGGCCCGCCGCTTTGGCGCGCAGCAGGAATTCGGCGTGCGCGTGAATGCGGCCGGCGGCACCCTCGGTTCCTACCTGGAGGATGTCGGCAACGGCAACCGCCGCTTCCTTTCCACGGCGCTCGACTGGAGAGTCACGAACAAATTGCTGCTGAAAGCCGACCTCGAGTACGAGCGCCGCAGGGTGACGGAGCAGGTGGGCGTGGCCTTGCCCACGGCCGTGAAAGGCGTGATCAGCTTGCCGCGTGCCGTCGATCCGCGCAAGCTGATCGGCCCGGACTGGTCGAATTTCGAAGCGCAAACGAAAAACGCGCAATTGCGCGCCGACTACGCTATCGCCGATGGCTGGGCCTTGACGGTGGAGGCGGGCCACGCGGAAACGGCGCGTGACCGCCGCCTGGCGATCTTCCGCTTGAATAACGCTGCCGCGCTGGCCACGGGCGCGGGCCGCATCACGGGCAATATCCAGCACAGCGTGATGGCGTCGGACTTGCTGCGCGCGGAACTGGCCGGTAATTTCAAGACGGGTTCCATCGCCCATGAACTGACCCTGGGCGCGTCGCGCACGGACAAATCGCAAGACCCGATTTACCAGAGCAATTACACGATCGCGTCGCAAAACCTGTACGACCCCGTGCCCGTGACGACTGTCGTGTTCGGTCCCAAGCCCACGGCGCCCACGACGGCCGGGCTCGAAACGCGCGACACGGGCTTGTATGCGCTCGACCGCATGGTTTTCAGCCCGCAATGGCAAAGCGTCATCGGCGTGCGCCGCAGCAGCTATCAAAGCGACCAGGGCGCCAGCCACTACGACGTCAGCAAGACGACGCCGATGGCCTCATTGATCTACAAGGCCACGCCCGAGCTGTCGTTCTACGCCTCCACGGCGCGGGGGCTGGAAGAGGGCGAAACGGGCCCGACGGGCACGGCCAACCAGGGCGTCAAGATGGCGCCCGGGGTCAGCAAACAAAAGGAGCTGGGCGCACGCTGGCTGACGCCGGGCGGCAGCTTGCTGTCGGCGGCGCTGTTCGACATCACGCGCCCCGGCTACTACACCAATGCCAGCAATGTGTTCACGTCGGACGGCGAACAGCGCTACCGTGGCCTGGAACTGTCGACCCAGGGCAAGCTGACGCGGCAGTTGTCGTGGCAGACGTCGGCCCAGCTGCTCGACCCCAAGTTTGCCAACATCAACGCGGACTACAACGGCAAGGCGCCGGAGAACGCGTCGAAACGCACGGCCAGCGTCTTCCTCGCCTACGCGTTTGACACCGTGCCGGGCCTGTCCGTCAACGGCGGCGCGTATTACTACAGCGCCCGTCCCGTCAACGACCTGAACCAGGCCTTCCTCGGCGGGGTGAGCCTGTTCAGCGCGGGCGCCCGCTATGCGAGCCGCGTGATGGACAAGGCCGTTGTCTGGCAACTGAACGTGGAAAATGCGGCCGACAAGCGCTACTGGGCCGGCGCCGGCACGCGGCTGGCGTCCGGTGCGCCGCGCGCCATCAAGTTGAGCATGAAGGTGGATTTGTAAGCCAGGCTTGACTTGCGCCCTGTGCGCAGGGGCCTTGCCCTGATACAATGTTGCCATGTTCATCAGCAAAGGCAAGGCCGGCATCGTCCTGTGGATCGCGTGTATCGCCATCTTCCTGGCCACGCTCGCCCCTACGGTGTCGCGCGCGCTGACGGTCGCCAGCGGCCTGGCCGTGCCCAGCCTGGAAATCTGCTCGGTGGCGGGCGGCATGAACATGCTGCCCGCGACATTCTCCACGGACGCGCCCGACACCTCCAAGGGCGGCATGCGCATGGGCGATTGCCCGTGCTGCAGCATGCATGCGGCCACCCTGGATGTGCCGCCCACGACCCTCGTGCTCGCTTCCGGCGAACTCATCACGGGCTTGCTGCCTGAGCTGTTCTACCAATCCGCCACACCGCTGTTCGCCTGGACGCCCGTCCAGCCCCGCGGGCCGCCTGCCGCTTTCTGATTTTTTCATTTCCCGTGTGAATGGCTTTTTTGCCGCGCCGATTGTGCGCGCGCCGCCGTTCGCCTTGTCTACTCAGAATTTGAAAGCAGCATCATGAAACATTTGCCAATATTGATTTCCCTCGCCATCGCCATGCCCGCCGTGGCGCAAACGCGCACTGAACAGGTCCTGCCCGAGATGAAAGTCATCGTCACGGCCATAGGCGACGGCTACCGTCCCGCCGCCGACACGGCGCTCATGTTGTCCAGCACGCCCGGCTACAGCGTGGCGGCCGGTGGCGGCGTGTCCGGCTTGCCGGTGGTCAATGGCTTTGCGGATGACCGGCTGAAAATACGCATCGACGGCATGGAACTGACGTCGGCCTGCGCCAATCATATGAATGCGCCGCTGTCGTATATCGATCCGCAGCAAGTGCAGCGCATCCGCCTGATCGCGGGCGTGACACCCGTCAGCGCGGGCGGCGACAGCATCGGCGGCACCATCGAAGTGCAGTCGAACGCGCCCGTGTTCGCCGAGCCCGGCGCGGGCCTGCTCACGCACGGCGGCTTTGCCGTGTCGGGACGCAGCGTCAACAACAGCGTGGCGACCAGCGTGAACGCGTCGGCCGCCAGCGACAGCCTGAGCGTCGGCTACAGCGGTGCTTATACGCGCGGTCACAGCTATGAAGATGGCCACGGCAACAAGGTGCTGGCCAGCATGTACGAAAGCATCAACCAGTCCATCGTGCTGGCGGCGAAGCGCGATGGCCAGCAGCTGACCCTGCGCGCCGGCGTGCAGCATGTCCCGTACCAGGGTTTCCCGAACCAGTACATGGACATGACGGACAACCATGGCCAGTTCGCCAACCTCGCCTACCAGGGCACATTTGCCTGGGGCGTGCTGGACGCGCGCGCCTACTGGCAGCAGACGGACCATGAAATGGGCTTTTTCACGCCCGAGCGCAAAGGTTCGATGCCGATGATCACGCACGGACGCAACACGGGCTATGCGCTGATGGCCAGCTTGCCGACCGCCGCGGGCGAGTTGCGCCTGGGCCAGGAGTGGCACGGCTTCCGCCTTGACGATTACTGGCCGGCCGTGCCCGGTTCCATGATGATGGGACCGCGCACCTACCTGAACATCAACGACGGCAAGCGCGATCGCACCGTGCTGTTTGGCGAACTGGAAACGCGCCACGATGCGCGCTGGACGAGCGTGCTGGGCGTGCGCGGCGAATCCGTGCGCATGGACACGGGCGACGTGCAATCGTACGGCACCAACATGATGAACATGCCGGACGTGATGGCCGCCAGGGCCTTCAATGCGCGCAGCCGCAGCCAGCGCGACACGAATATCGATGTCTCGGCGCAAGCGACCTTCACGCTAGACGCGGCCAGCAGCTATGCATTCGCGCTGGCGCGCAAGGTGCGCTCGCCCAACCTGTACGAGCGCTACTCGTGGGGCCGCGGCTCGATGGCCATGACCATGACCAACTGGTTTGGCGACGGCAACGGCTATGTGGGCAGTATCGACCTGAAGCCCGAGACGGCGTACACGGCGGCGTTCACGGCCGACTGGCATGGCGGCGGCGAAGAGGGCTGGTTCCTGCGCGTCAACCCGTATTACAGCAAGGTCGACAATTACGTCGACGTCGACGTGCTGGCGCCTTTCCACCCGTATATGAAAATGGGCGCGAACGGCAACTTGCTGCGCTTTGCCAACCAAGACGCCAAATTGTACGGCGCGAATGTGACCTGGCAGTTGCCGCTGGCCAGTAGCGCGCGCTGGGGCCGCTTCATGGCGACGGGCAACGCCGCTTACACGCGTGGCAAGCGCAGCGATGGCGGCGACCTGTACCGCATGATGCCGTTCAACGCCTTGCTGGCCGTCGAGCACAAGCTGGGCGCCTGGAGCAGCCGCATCGAAACGAAGATCGTGGCCCGCAAGGACAAGGTCGATGCGCGCCGCTTCGAACCGGAAACGGGAGGCTATGCACTCGTCAACCTGCGCAGCAGCGTGGCATTGAACAAGATGGCCAGCCTGAGCGCCGGCGTGAGCAACCTGTTCAACCGCGCGTATGCGGACCCGCTGGGCGGCGTGTATTTGTCGGGCTTGAAGGCGAACGGCGGCGCGCTGCAAGCGTTGCCGGCCGAGGGGAGGTCGATTGATCTGGGGCTGCAGCTGAAGTTCTAAGGCTGGCAATCAGCGGGCGCCTTCCTGCCGCCGAAGCGGAAGGCGCCTGCTGGCATCGCCGCATCGGCGAGCGCCAGGTGGTCGTGACAATGTGCGCATGTTTCTCGAAGGTAATTTGTTATGCTCTCTGGCGCCAGCTTCAGGCGTTTGGCGCACATGGGTGCGATAGCGGAGGCTGAAGGCTGTATCTGCTCAAATGAAGCTGACTGAATAAAAGGTGTCCATGATCGCATTTAAAGATTTTCGTTCGACCACCGTGGGCAGTCCGCTTTCCGATGGCATGGACCGGTCGCTGGTATTGGCCAATGAATGGCTGCTAAAAACCGGCGTTCGTCCGGTCAACATCGAAACCATCACGGAAACGCGAGGCTGGACGGCGTTAGCCAAGGTTGAGCGAGGGATACGGGTTTGGTATGAAGTGGCGCCTCCTCCCTTGAAGTCCTGAGCTGTTCAGGCAGACCAGTCCCCGCTCACCTGCCGCAGAGCCATCAACTTCCGCCTCCGCTCTTTTTTCGCCGTGACCCCGTCAGCACGCGCAGCGCGGTGGCGATCGGCACCTTGTTCTTGGCGAGGTAGGCGGCGGCCGTGGCGGTATCGAGCATTTCCTGGAAAATAATGCCGACTTCGACCTTTTGGGCCGTCAAATCGTCCTGCCTTGCGCAGTCGAGGATATCCATATTCGTAGCAGTAACTTTGTCATTCTTGGAGCGCATTTTTGCCTCGGTAGAAAAGAGAAAAAATGTCTCCTTTATTTGCCTTTAAGATAACTTATTTTTGTGACTTTGTGGAAATTTTTCTTTAATCGATAGTGCTTTCAAGAATTAAATTTAGCTATGGGCCAAGGTCGGTGTCTGGGGATGAATGCGGGATAGATGACATTCCCTCATGCATTGCCTGATCAACCATCGTTTGCCAGCGGCGACCGGATGCGCTCTAATCATGGCTTGTTCCTACACGAGGTTGCCATGCTGCCCATTCCCGCCATCGCCGCGCTGCGCGAAAAATTTCCCCTGATTACAGAACTGATGGCCTTGCAGCCCTTGAGCTGGTTCAATCCCCGCATCGCCCCGGCGGCCGAGGGTTTGAAGGACGTGGGCTTGACGGCCGATGACGTGGCGCAGGCCAGTGCGCGCCTGGCGCGCTTTGCGCCGTATCTGGCCAAGGCTTTCCCGGAAACGCAGGCCAGCGGCGGCATCATCGAGTCGCCCGTCGTGCCGTTGCCCGCCATGCAGGCGGCACCAGGTTTGGCGTTAGACATGACAAGCGGTCAGCTGTGGCTCAAGCAGGATAGCCATTTGCCCATTTCCGGCTCCATCAAGGCGCGCGGCGGCATCTATGAAGTGTTGAAACATGCGGAAATGCTGGCGCTGGACGCGGGCTTGCTGAACGAGGGCGATGACTACAGCCTGCTGGCCAGCGACGCCGTGCGCGCCTTCTTTGGCCAGTATGCGATCGCCGTCGGCTCCACGGGCAATCTGGGCCTGTCGATCGGCATCATGAGCGCGCGCCTGGGCTTTCGCGCCACCGTGCACATGTCGGCCGATGCGCGGCAATGGAAGAAGGATAAATTGCGCAGCCACGGCGTCACCGTCGTCGAGTACGCGACCGACTACAGTGTGGCCGTGGAAGCGGGGCGCAAACAGGCGGAAAACGATCCCACCTGCCACTTCGTCGACGATGAAAACTCGCATGACCTGTTTCTCGGCTATGCGGTGGCGGGCCAGCGCCTGAAAGCCCAGTTCGCCGCAAAGAACGTCACGGTCGATGCGCAGCACCCCTTGTTCGTGTATCTGCCGTGCGGCGTGGGCGGCGGCCCCGGCGGCGTGGCCTTTGGCTTGAAGCTGGCGTTTGGCGACGATGTCCACTGCATCTTCGTCGAGCCGACCCATTCGCCATGTATGCTGCTGGGCGTGTACACGGGCTTGCATGATGGGATCAGCGTGCAGGAGATCGGCATTGACAACCTCACGGCCGCCGATGGCCTGGCCGTGGGACGCCCGTCCGGCTTCGTCGGACGCGCCATGCAAAGGCTGATCGACGGCTACGCCACCGTCAGCGATGAGGAACTGTTCCGCTTGCTGGCCTTGCTGGAGCAGACGGAGCAGCTACGTCTGGAACCGTCGGCCGTGGCCGGATTCGCGGGCATTCCTGCCGTGCTGGCCGCGCCGCAATACCAGGCGCAGCTGGAGACGGCCACGCACCTGGTGTGGGGCACGGGCGGCAGCATGGTTCCCGAGGCGGAAATGGCCGCTTACGTGGCGCGTGGCCGCGCCTTGCCGGCGGCTGGCGCCGCCTGATGCGGGCCGGCGCGCCGCGCATGGCGACGCTGACGGCCAGCCAGTTCGCCAACCTGCACACGTTTCTCGTGGCGGCGCGCCATGCCAGTTTCGCGCTGGCCGCGCAGGAACTGGCGCTCACGCCCAGCGCCGTCAGCCACCGCATTGCGCGGCTGGAAAGCAGCCTGGGCTTGCGGCTGTTCGAGCGCCTGACGCGGCAGGTAAAGCTGACGCAGGATGGCGAACGCATCTTCGCCGCGCTGCAAATTGGCTGGGATGGTTTGCATGCGGCGCTGGCCGGCGGCGATGCGCTCACGGGCAGCATCACCGTGCATGCGCGCCCGTCCATCGCCCAATGCTGGCTCGTGCCGCGCCTGGCAGGTTTCACGCTGCAGTATCCGGACGTGTCGATCGATTTGCGCGTGGGGAACGACGCCGTCGACTTTCGCGCGGGCCAGGTCGAGCTGGCCTTGCATTACGGCGACGGCAACTTTCCCGGCCTCGTATCGCGCAAGCTGATGGACGAATGGCTGGCGCCCGTCTGCAGTCCGGACTATGCGCGCGACCATGGCTTGCTTGATATGCCGCAACACTTGCGCGACGCGACGGTGCTGCATGACACCCTGGCCTGGCCCGCCTGCGCGCCCGATGCCGAGTGGCGGCTGTGGCTGGACGGGCAGGCGCCAGAGGTGAGTTTGCCCGCGCGCAGCCTGCGTTTCGACCGCGCCGACCTGTGCGCGCAGGCGGCCATCCACCACGCGGGCGTGGCCATGGGCAGGCGCCAACTGGTGCAGCCGTGGCTAGACAGCGGGCAGCTGATCCTGCCGTTTGGCGGCTTTGCCTTGCCCAGCCCGCAGGCGTATTACCTCGTGCACAGCGGACGCGCCGCGCTGCCGGCAAGAGTGCAGGCGCTGCTGGAGTGGCTGCTGGGGCAGGCAATTTGATACACTGCGCCCCTTGTTCAAGAAAGCGCACGAAGGAAGCACCATGCATGCATCATCCCCACCGGCCTCCACGCCGCCGCAGGAATTGCGCACGACCGCGCTCGCCTGCCTGCTGGAACCTGACCCGGCAACCAAGGTGGCGATGGTGGCGGCCATGGCCGAAGCCCAGCTTTCTCTCGATGCGCACTTGCCTTTGGCGCCGACCGGCCCCGTGCCGGGCCGTCCCGAACGGCCGGAACTGGTGCCGCCGCGTCTGGTGGGGCGGCGGTCGATGATCACGCCGGAAGGGCGCGCCATGCTCGTGCACGCGCTCGCGCACATCGAATTCAATGCCATGAATCTGGCGCTGGACGCGCTGTGGCGCTTCCCGGATTTGCCCTTTGACTACTACACGGACTGGCTGCGCGTGGCGAAGGAGGAGGCCACGCACTTTGCCATGCTGCAAGCGCACCTGCAGGTGCTGGGCCACGCGTATGGCGATTTCCCCGGCCACGACAGCCTGTGGGAAATGGTCGACAAGACGCGCGGCGACGTGCTGGCGCGCATGGCGCTGGTGCCGCGCACCCTGGAAGCGCGGGGGCTCGATGCGATTCCGCCGCTGCGCGCCAAGCTGGCGCAGGCGGGCGACATGGCCGCCGCCGCCATCCTCGACATCATCCTGCGCGATGAAGTGGGGCACGTGGAAATCGGCAACCGCTGGTATGGCTACCTGTGCGATCAAAGGGGCCTGGAGCTGCGCGCCACCTATGCCGAGCTGGCGCAGCGCTACGAAGCCCCGACCCTGCGCGGCCCGTTCAACTTGGAAGCGCGGCGCCGGGCGGGGTTTTCGGAGCTGGAACTGTCCGATCTGCCCGCCTGACCATGCTTACGGATGGGCCGTGATGCTGATGTGCCAGTGGCTCAGGTGTCCCGCCTCGATGTGCACTTTTGCCGGCTTGGTCCAGGCCCCGGCGCCGGGGATATTGTCGGTAGGGGCGGCGGAAAAACGCCCGTCGACGAGGGCCCGCTTGATGAAACTGGGGCCGATGTAGATGACGCGCGTGCTGGCCTGCGCCGCTTCCAGGGCCAGCATGGCCCGGTTTGCCGCGATCCACGCCAGCAGGGCTGCCAGTTTCGGCTTTTGCGCGGGGTTGGCCACCACTTCCGCCTTGGCGTCATTGATCAGATTTTGAATCGCTGCGCCATCGTTCTGGCCGCCCAGCGCGTCCGTGTAGCCACCCGCGCCATCCGCGTAGCGCAAGTCGATCTGCTGGCCGTCGCTGTGGCCGCTGTGGCCGAGGATGGAGCGGCCCGTTGCCGTCTGCGTCACGTGCTGGCCGCTGATGTCGTCGAAACGGTAAGCCTTGCCCGCCAGCCAGGCGATGGCCAGGCGCGTGGCCCACGAATCGCCGCCAGCATCACGCGTGCCGTAGCGCCGCCCCGCCAGCGCCGCCTCGTTGTTGGCCAGGTACAGGGGAATGTAGGCCGTGTCGCCCTTGAACTCCACTTGTCCCCCTTCGGCCGGGTCCGAGCTGGCATCGACATTATCGATGCGGCCTTTCAGGCGCAGCGTGACGACGGCCTTCTTGTCGAGCTTGGCGCCGGCAAAGGCGGGCAGCACCAGGCCGGGAAATTTTACGCTGCCGGCGGTCTTGGTATTAGTCTGAGACAATAGATTCTCCGCGCTGAAGGCGGGATTGCCGCCGCCGGACGATATGCCGATATTGATTTCCGTAATCTTTGCCGCCGCCGGCGTGTAGTGCAATTCCAGCGGCAAGGTGTGCGTGGCCGTGGCCGTTCCTTGCGACACGGAAACATACGGCCCCGCCAAATTGCCCGTCAGCTTGATCGGCTGCAGCACGGGATGGGCGGCCTGGTTCGGCGAGCTGAACTTCGCCTGCGTCACCTTCAAACCCTTGCACGCGAGACTCAGTTCCACCGTCGTCACGGTGGCCAGGGCGCTGTCGCCGATATTCGTGGCGCTGACGTTGCCGCCCAGGTTCAGCGCGCCATTGCTGGTCTGCTTGCTGACGTCGACGCACTCCGTCCTGACGATGGTGCCTTGCGTGAAGTGCGACTGGTTGACGGCGCCCGTGGCGGCCAGGCTGACGCCGGGCAGCCCCGTCACGGCATACGACCAGGTATCGTTGTACTGGCTTTGCGCCGTCGTGTAGGTGGGATACTCGGCCGTGCTGACGGTGATTTTCACGCCCACGTTTTTCGTGTTCTGGGGTACGGTGAAGGCGATGGGCGAGGTGATGGTCTGGTTTTGCGCGGCTGCAATGGCCGTGAAGGTCTTGCTGCCCGCGTCATCCTGCGGCGTGGCGTCGCCCGCGGCGCGGGGGCTGGCGGGCAGGTCGCGCGCTGGCGGCCCGGCGCCATCCTGCGTGACGCTGCCGGCCGCATAGGTCTGCGCCCCGGCGCGCAGAGCCAGGCTAGTCCCATACGGATAGACGATGTCGACATTGACGTTGCTGCTGTTCTCGAAAACGACGGCGCTGACGCTGACCACGTTCGGGTGGACCAGGTCGTTCAAGGTCAGCTGGTAGGTATCGGGCAGTACGCCGTCGAAGTGGAAGGCGCCCGTGGCGTCGACCACGGCCACCTGGCGCTGGTGGTTGTTGTAGCCGGCCAATAGCATTTTCTTGCCGGCCAGTCCCGTGGCATTGCCGCCCGCCGGCGTGCGCAGCTGTCCTTGCAGCACGATGCCGGACTTGATGACGATCAAGGCATAGCTGGCCGTGAACTCGCCATCCTGCGAGACGAAATTGAGGTTCAGGTCGTAGCTGCCATTGGGCAAGGATGCCAGCAGTTGCTGCATGGCCGTGGCGCCGATGCTGAAGGTGCCGCTGGCCGCATCGAACGTCCAGTAGCTCTTGAGGCTGATGGCCACGTCATTCGGGCCGGACAGCAGGCCGTCGCTGTCATCCTGCAAGGCCATGGGGGCCGCATCCACGAGGCGGAACGCGAGGCCGCCCGGCTGCAGGCGGTTGTTCGGCCCCAGTCCCGTGATGGCCAGCATTGGCGCGGTGGTCGGTACGCTGCCGTCGTCGCGTGGTTCCACATAGGTTTCCACGGCCGTGGGCAGTGCCGTCTGGATCAGCAGGTCCAGGGTCGTGACCTTGCCGCCCTTGCTGAGGGAAAATTGCGCGTGCTGGTCGACACCCGTGTCGCCCGGCGTGGAAAAGCGCAGGCTGCCTTCCTGCAGCAGCACGTCCGTGACGGCGCCGCCGACCTTGACGCTGTCGGCGCCGTCGGGAAAGCCCAGCTCGGCCAGCGGCAGCACGACCACTTGCGCGGGCCGCACGGGGTCGAGGACGATGCCGTCGCCGGTGCTGAAGGTCCACGTCAGGCCCGTGCTCTGGAAGGCGATGCTGCGCTCGATGCGCACGGTGATGGTATCGGCGGGCGTGACGGTGGCGCCCGCGCCGATGCTGCCGGCCAGCACGTCGCCATCGATGATGGTGCTGCCTGCGGGCGCGCTGGCCAGCACGGCGTGCACGTTGACGGCCGCTTCGCTGCCATTGTTGCGGATGTGCACGCGGTAGGTGTAGTCCCAGGCCGTGCGGTTGACGCGCTGCTCGGCCACTTTTTCCAGCAAGGTGACTTCCAGGTCGCCGGCGGCCTGGGTGGTGCCGCTGGTGGTCGCGGCGGCGGCCAGCATGACCTTCGGCGCGGCCGGCTGCGTGGGATCGTTCGGTCCGCCGCAGGCGCACAGGCTCAGTGCCAGCCCCGTGACCAGCGCGGCGCCCGCCAGCTGCCGGCGCCGCAGGCAGGCCATGGCCAGTACGCCCGCCAGCAGCAGCCATGGCGTGGACGGCAGGGCGACGGCGAACGGCTGCGTGATGCCCGTGTCGAGTTCGATGAAGGAGACGGGGTCGAGGATGGAAAACGGCTGGGCGCCTGGGCTGCCCGGGCCCAGATAATCGAAGGTGACGGAAAAGCCCGTGGCCGTGGCGCCGGGAGCGATGCCGCCGGCCAGCGCCAGCGCGTCGAGGTAGCCGCTGGCGGGAATGGCGGGATCGGGCTGCACCACCAGCACGTCCCAGCCTGGTAGCGTGAAGCCGCTCTGCAGGTTGGCGTACTGGCCCACGCTGAAGAACAAGGTGAATTCCTCGATGGGCACGGCCAGGGTGGTGTTGCTGACCGTATAGTCGTAGCGCCACTGCGTGCCGCCCAGCGATGTTGCCGTGTAGCCGATGCTGGCGGCGTGCGCGGCGGACATTACGCATAGCAGCAGCGCCAGCAGCGCCTGTTTGATAAAGCTCATGATCGTTCCCCCATAGACTGGCGCCAAGCGTGCCCAGGCGAGAGGTCAAGCAGGAAACGTTCCAGTATGGATTATGCTGGAAAAACAAGGGCTTGGCTGGGACGGGCCGGAGCAGGTGTCAAATCTGCCGACACCGGACTTTATGGCTGAGCCTGTCAGCGCTGTCCTACCCATCTTGTCGAAACCGTCTGATTGTATGCCTTGTGGAAACACGCGATGATCGTGTCCATGCTGCAACAGCCAACAGTCCGACGGAGTATGCGATGCAAAAGCCAGACCAGTCTATCCACGTGAACAAGCCGTTTCTGCTGATCTGCCTGTTTACCTTTTCGACCCTGGCGGCCACCTGGATGACTGCGGGCGAGGCGCAGAACAGCGATGCCGCACCGGCCCCCGTTGCTCGCGAAGCGGGGCACGGCGCCTTGCCCGTCTGCAGCAGCGATGCTCTTACACTGTCGGCACAGTGCCCGCGCCAGCCCGCGCGCCAGGCTTGACCGCCGCCTTGCTGGCGGCCTGCGCTTGCAAGCGCTGCTGCAGCAAGGCCAGCACTGCCGCTTCCTCCGGCGCCAGCGCCGGCAGTTCTTCCCGTAATTGCTCTTGCGCCCGCGCGCGCATGCCTTCCAATAAACTGCCCTCCAGATACGATTCCAGCACGGCCGGGTGCACATAGCACTTGCGGCAGATCGTCGGCGTGTTACCCAGCTTCTTAGCCACGGACTCGATCGCCTGCACGATGTTTTTCTTCGCTTGCGCATCGGAATCGACCTGTTCGAACGCCTGCAGGGCCAGCGCGGCCAGCAGGGTGCCGGACCAGGTGCGGAAATCCTTGGCCGTGTAGTCTTCGCCCGTTACCTCGCGCAGGTAATCGTTGACATCGCCCGAATCGACGCCGTGGCGCGCGCCATCGTCATCGATGTATTGAAACAGTTCCTGGCCCGGCAGTTCGCGCATGCGCCGCAGCACTGTTGCCAGGCGCCGGTCACTCAGGCGGATATCGTGGCGCACGCCGCTCTTGCCCTTGAAGTGAAAGGCCACGGCGCTGCCGTCGACCTGCACGTGGCGCGTGCGCAGGGTGGTCAGGCCGAACGATTTGTTCGTGCGCGCATATTCTTCGTTGCCAATGCGCATCATCGTCAATTCCAGCAGGTGCACGATGGTGGCCAGCACTTTTTCACGGGGCAAGCCGGGCAGCTGCATGCCGCGCGCGACGGCGGCGCGGATGGCGGGCAGGGCGCGGCCAAAGCTGAGCATGCGCTCATATTTCACTTCATCGCGCACCTGGCGCCAGCGCGCATGGTAGCGGTACTGCTTGCGGCCCCGCGCATCGCGTCCCGTAGCCTGCAGGTGGCCATTCGCGTGCGGGCAGATCCACACGTCCGTCCAGGCCGGCGGGATGGCCAGCGCCTTGATGCGCGTCAAGGCGGCGCTATCGCGCACGATCTGGCCGTCCGCGTCGCGGTAGCGGAACTTGCCGGGCTTGCCCGATCGGGCGATGCCGCTCTGATGGTCGCCCGTGTAGCGCAGGCCGGCGGCGCGGGCCGTGGTGGTGGCGGATATTTCCATGGATATAACGTACCTTGTACGCCGCGCACCTGCCGCGCCGTTATGCTAAGGTGCGCATTCGTAACGCCGTGCGCGGCAGACAGGAGCAGCAGATGTTTGGCAGAAAAAAGAATCTGGAAGAAGACCACGCCCCCCAAGCCGACAAGCAGTATGAAAAGAAATACACGGATGACAGCTTCTGGGACAAGGTCGTCAAGTTCGCCAAGACGGCGGGACGCGAAGTCATCGAGAAAGCCCTGTGGCTGTACTACGCGGCGCAGCAGCCGAATACGCCGCTGTGGGCCAAGACGGCCATCTATGGCGCGCTCGGCTATTTCATTTCGCCCATCGATGCGATTCCCGACATCACGCCCGTGGTCGGCTACGCGGATGACCTGGCCGTACTGGCGGCGGCCGTCGCCACGGTCGCCACCTACATCACGGCGGAGGTCAAGGAACGCGCCGCCGAAAAACTGCGCGGCTGGTTCGGCGCCTAGCTTGCTGGGGTGGTTTGGCCCGGCTGGCCCGGTTGGCCCTTGATGGCGTTGTGGTATTTGGCCCTGGCCTCGGCCTTCTTGACCGCCTCGTTGGCGATGTTCTGCGCCTTGATGCGGGCTTTTTCACTCTTGCTGCGCTGCTGCGCCACGTCCTTGTTGCCGATGCGGTTCGTCATGCCGGTCTCCTTGTTGAGTGTCAAATCTGACCAGCACAGCATACGTTCTTGCCCGGGCGCCACCGTGCGCCCGCTCACACAAGCGGCATGCCTATCGCGCTTGCGCGCCGCCGCCATGGGCCAGCAGGCGCAGCACGACTTCTTTCTGGAATGAGCGGAACTCCTTGTCGGCGCTGACGTTGGCGAAGGCCAGCACGGCCGTCTTGCTGGCCCGGTCGACGCAGACGACGGATGTGGCGCCCGGGTCGCCGCCGCTGTGCGTGGCCAGCGGCCTGCCGTTGACGTCGCGCAGCAGCCACGCCAAAGCCTGGCGCACGGATGAATCGGCAGGCACGACGGGGGCCGCTTGCGGGGCGAAAAACAATTGCAGGGTGGAATCTTGCAGGTAGCGGTGGCCATCGACCCGGCCGCCATTGCTGAAGATGGCCAGGAAACGGGCAAAGTCATGCGCCGAGCTGCGCAGCAGACCGGCCGGCCAGTCCGGATAGCCGACGGGCGGCAGCGCTTGCAGGCCCGGTTCCTTGTGCGCATACGGCTGGGCAACGACGGTGCGCCGCGGCAAACCGGCCAGATTCCACGCCGTGCTGTCCATGCCCAGCGGTTCGAACAGATGCTCGTGCGTAAAGGCGTCGAGGCCATCGGGGTTCAAGCGGCCCACCAGATAGCCGAGCAGGGCGATGCCGACATTGCTGTAGCGCCATTCCGTGCCGGGCCGGGCCGCGAACGACACGTCCGCGTCATACCAGGCGCCGCCGCGCGACAGGTAACCCTTGACGAAGTCGCGCAGCGGTAATCGCGGGTCGCCCTGCACGGCAAACGTCGTCGTCTTTTCGTACACGGCGTCGGAAATGCCCGAGGTGTGGCTGAGCAAATGGCGAAAGGTGATGGGCACGTCGGGAAACTTCGGATGCATGAGCGGGAAGTCCAGGTAGGCCGCCACCTTGTCGTCGAGCTGGAAGGCGCCTTGCTCCAGCAGCATCATGACGGCCGTGGCCGTGACGAGCTTGCTGACGGAGGCGACATGGAACACCGTGCTGGCGTCGGCCTTCTTGCCGGCCTGGATGTCGGCCCAGCCATAGCCGCGCGCGAAAATCGTTTGCTCGCCGCGCACCACGGCCACGCTCATGCCCGGCGTTTCCGTACGGGCCAGGCCATCGCGCATGAAGCCGTCAAATGCCGTTTCCCACGCCAGCCTGGCCGGATCGGTGGCGCAGCCCGTTTGCAGCAGGGCCATCGAGACGCCCAGTCCCAGCACGCTTCTTCGTTTCATTGCTTCTCTCTTTTGCCATTTTTAATGATCTTAACAATATTTCCGTCCGCCATAGGGGCAATTGACAAAACATTGCTGCGGAGCAATGACAAACAGGCGCCGCCGGCGCTTATTTGCGCCAGTAGCGTTCCAGCAGCGGTTTGACTGTCAGGCCGTGGGCGACGATGGACAGGATGACGACGACCAGGGTGATGTCGGCCAGTTCGCGCGCCAGGCCGTCCGCCAAGCCATGCGCGATGGCATAGCTGAGGTAATACAGCGAGCCGATGCCGCGCACGCCGAACCAGGCGGCCAGCCCGCGCAGGCGCACGCTGGTGCCCGAGGCCAGCAAACCGAGCATCACACTGGCCGGGCGCGCCACCAGCAGCAGGAACAGCGCCACGCTCCACGCCTGCCAGCTCCAGGCGGCGGCCGTGACGGCGCCGCCCAGCAGCAGCACCAGGGTCAGTTCGGACAGGCGTTCCAGATGTTCCTTGAAGACGAGGGATTCGCCGCTGACCGTCAGCGTCACGTCGCTGTCGCGCGGCTTGGCGGCGGACACGGCATGGGTTTCCTCGGCCTGCAGCAAACCGTGCCGGTCTTTCGGCGCGCCGGCCAGCCGCAGTTCCGTCTGGCGCAAGGCCACGCCGGCGAAGAACACGGCCAAAAAGCCCCACGCGTGCAGCCACGTGGATACGCCGTACACGAGGGCGATCAAGCCCAGGGCCGCCAGGTCGTCCAGCATCGCGTGTTTCGGCTCCTTGGCGCGCACCTGCCAGCCCAGCCAGGCCAGCAGCGCGCCGCCCGCCGCGCCCAGGGCGATGGCGCCCGCGCTGGCCCAGACCAGATCGCGCCACAGCCAGGTGACCCCGTGCGGCCCCAGCTCATGCAGGCCCAGCAAGCCCAGGCCCAGCATGACGATGGGAAATCCGCTGCCATCGTTCATACCCGCTTCGCTGGTCAGCATGAAGCGCAATTGCTCGCGGTCGCCCGCATGGCGCAGCTGCACGTCGGTGGCCAGCACGGGGTCGGTGGGCGCGAGGATGGCGCCCAGCAGTATGCCCGCGCCCAGGGGCAGGCCCAGCACCAGGCAGGAAAAGGCCGCCACCAGGGCCACGGAGATGGCCATCGACAGCCACGCCAGGCGCAGCGACGGCAGCCAGCGCGCCAGGCTGAAGGGCACGGGCATCTTGACGCCGGCGGAAAACAGGGAGATGAGGACGGCGATTTCCGTCAGGGTTTCCAGCAGTGGCGCTTGCCGCACCAGGTCGAACGAAAACAGGCCGAGGAACATGGGCCCCAGCAGCAGGCCCACGCCCAGGTAAGCCATGGCCGAGGTCAAGGGCAGGCGCGCGATGCCGTCGGCGCCCAGGCCACGCGCCAGCATCAGGCAACCGATCAGGATGAACCAGGCGGTGGTGCTCATGCGAACCATTGTAGCGGCGCACGGGCAAGGGCAGCGCGCCGCACGGTTTTTTTATGCTTTGTGCAGCGACACGCTGTCGTTCTGCGCCTGCATGCCATGCAGCTCGATGGGGTCGTGCGTGGAGCGCAGGCGGGGCAGGCCGTGCGGATAGCGGGTGGTGATAAAGGCCAGCATCTGTTCGCGTACCATGCAGCGCAATTCGAACGCCTTGCCTGAATCCACCGCGCTGATGAGGAAACGCACGCGCACGGCCCGCTCGTTCGAATCCGTCGCCTGCACCGTGCAGACCCGGCCATCCCATTGGGGTGCCGCTTCGCAGATGCGCGTCAGTTCCGCGCGCAGCGGCTCGATCGGGATGCTGAAATCGAGCCACAGGAACACCGTGCCCAGGATCTCCGAGGAGGTATGCGTCCAGTTCTCGAACGGATTTTCAATGAACCACTGCAGCGGCACGATCAGACGGCGCTCGTCCCATACGCGCACGACCACGTAGGTGCCCTTGATTTCCTCGACCGTGCCCCATTCTCCGTTGACGATCAGCACGTCGTCGATGCGGATGGGTTGAGAGAAGGCAATTTGCAGGCCTGCGATGAAATTGCCGAGCACGGGCCGGGCGGCGATACCGGCCACCAGGCCAGCCACGCCGGCCGAAGCGAGCAGGCTGGCGCCGATCTGCCGCGCGCCGGGCAAGGTCAGCAGCACGAAGGACAGGCCCAGGAGGACCACGATGGCGTGCGCGCTGCGCGTGAGCACCCGGGCCTGGGTGATCCGGCGCCGCGCGCGCAGGTTGTCGGCCGCGTCGACGGGATTGATCTGGGAAATCGTGATGCTGAGCGACTCGATGCATTGCATGGCCAGCCAGGTCAGCGCGATGATCAGCGCCACGCTGGCCAGGTGCGACATGGCGACCAGGCCCGGCGTGTCGTCGGGTGCGCTGGCCAGCACCATGCGCAAGCCGAAGACGATCAGGCACAGCTGGCTGGCGCGGAAGGCCACGCGCGCGACGTTGCTGGCAAGCGGGTGGCCATTGGCCAGTCTTCTCAGCAAGCCGATGCCGGCCCGGTGCGCGCCGATGGCAACCAGGGTGACGAGCAGGGCGGAAACGAGCACGGTCAGCGCCGAGCGCAGCGGGCCTCCCATCAGCGAGTGGAACGTGCTGAGATCCATAGGCGAAAACTCCTTGAAATTGGTGAAATGGATGTCGGAAGCGGCTATTTTACGGGCAGATGACGTCGCGGGGGCGTGCGTTGCCGTACGGATAAGACTTCGGTCAAGGCGGATACTGGAAGAAATTGCTGCGCTGCGCCATGCCACGTTGACGTTTCAATACGGAAAGCAAACGGGCGTCGCCGCAGTGGAAACATAGTCATACTTGCCATGCTTTTTGTTTTTGCAAAGGAAAACGATGATAGTACGATCACTCCGAATGTCCTTGCGCTTCATCCTGCCACTGGCTCTGGTGCTGGGACTGTTTGCTTATATCGTGGTACCCCTGCTCGACAACATCACCCTGCGCTGGTATGTGCGCGACCTCGACAGCCGGGCAGAATTACTCGCCGGAACCCTCCGGCCTTCGCTCACCGAATACCTGCCCGCGCAGGACGCCACCCGCATCAGCGAACTGTTCCAGGGCGCCACGCGCGACGAGCGCCTGATCGCCATCGGCTTTTGCGACAATGCGGGCCATTTGCTGTACCAGTCCGCGCAATACCCCGCTTCCATCGGCTGCTGGAGCACGCCTTCCACGGGCGGCCTGTACAAATCCCTGGCGCAATTGCCGCAAGGGCAAGTCCATATCAGCGAAACGCCCGTGATGCAGGATGCGTCCCAGCTGGGCCGTCTGGTGCTGGTGCAGGACATGAGCTTTGTCGAACGCCGCAATACGGATACCAAACGTTTTATCTTTGCCTTCCTGGCCGTGCTGGCCGTGCTCATTTCCCTGATGACCGTGTTCGTTGCGCACCTGAGCTGGCGCGGCTGGCTGGCGGCCGTCAAGGATATCCTGCGCGGCGAGTTGCTGCCGAAAAGCAATGGCGCAGTGGCCGCCGCCGCACCGGCCGCCGCGCCCGCGCCGCCGCCGGAAATGCAGCCGCTGATCGGCGACTTGCGTGAATTGCTGCAGGAATACCATCTGGAACGCCAGGGCGATAACGGCTGGTCGTCCGACTGGACGCCGGACAAGCTGCGCGCCTTGCTGGAAGCGGACTTGCAGGGCGACCAGGTGCTCGTCGTATCGAACCGCGAACCGTATATCCACACCAAAACGGAGACTGGTGTTGCAGTGCAGCGTCCGGCCAGCGGCCTGGTGACGGCCGTGGAAGCCGTGATGCGCGCCTGCTCCGGCACGTGGATCGCGCATGGCGCCGGTTCCGCCGACCGCGAGACGGTCGACAAGCTCGACCACGTGCCCGTGCCGCCCGACAATCCCAGCTATACCTTGCGCCGCGTGTGGCTGACGCAAGAGGAAGAGCAGGGCTATTATTATGGCTTCGCCAATGAAGGCATGTGGCCGCTGTGCCATATCGCCCATGTGCGCCCCGTGTTCCGCTCGTCCGACTGGGAGCAGTACGTGAAGGTCAACCGCCGCTTCGCCGACGCCGTGATCGCCGAGGCGAAGACGGACAACCCCGTCGTGCTGGTGCAGGATTACCATTTTGCCTTGCTGCCGCGCATGGTGCGCGAAGCCTTGCCGAAGGCGACGATTATCACTTTCTGGCATATCCCGTGGCCGAACTCGGAATCGTTCGGCATTTGCCCATGGCGCGAGGAAATCCTCGACGGTTTGCTGGGCAGCACGATCCTCGGCTTCCACACGCCATTCCACCGCAAGAATTTCCTCGAAACGGTGGACCGCTACCTGGAAACGCGCATCGAGCCGGAAGCGTCGACCATTTCCTATGGCGGCGAGATGACGCAAGTCGAGGATTATCCGATTTCCATCGCCTGGCCGGAAGACAACCCGGACCAGCCCGACGTGGCCACCTGCCGCGCACAGATTCGCAGCGAACTGGGCGTGACGCCCAACCACTTGCTGGGCATCGGCGTGGACCGCCTTGATTACACGAAAGGCATCGTCGAGCGCTTCCAGGCCGTCGAGCGCATGCTGGAACAGCAGCCCGGCATGGTGGGCAATTTTACTTTCGTGCAAATCGCCGCTCCCAGCCGCGCTTCGCTCGATGAATACCAGAGTTTCGACGCCCGGGTGCGCAAGATGGTCGAGCGCATCAACCGCCGCTTCGGCAGCGGCAACTACGTGCCCATCCTGCTGAAAGCGGAACACCATGGCCAGGACGACTTGCAGCGCTATTTCCGCGCTTCCGAGGTGTGCATGGTGACAAGTTTGCATGACGGCATGAATCTGGTGGCCAAGGAATTCATCGCCGCGCGCGACGACGAGATGGGTGTCCTTGTTCTAAGTCAATTCACCGGCGCCGCGCGCGAGCTGCATGAAGCGCTGATCATCAACCCGTATCACATCGAGCAGGGCGCCGACGCCCTGTACCGCGCCCTCGTGATGCCGCCCGTGGAACAGCGCGAGCGCATGAAGAGCATGCGGGCCCGTGTGAAACATTTCAATGTCTACCGGTGGGCCGGGCGCATGCTGCTCGATGCGGCCCGTTTGCGCCAGCGCGACAAGGTCATGACCAAGATCGATGCCCACAGCCGCATCAAGCGGCGCAAGGGGATCTGATGGCGGAGATTCCTGACGATAGCGCAGCCTTGCTGCAACTGCTGAGTACGCCCGGCAGCGCCGTCTTTTTCGACTTCGACGGCACCCTGGTCGACCTGGCGCCCACGCCCGACGGCGTGCGCCTGGAAACGGGCGTGGTCGATGCGCTGATACTGCTGGCGCGCTGGCATGGCGGCGCGCTGGCCCTCGTTTCCGGCCGCCCCGTGGCGCAGATCGATGCCATGCTCGCGCCACTGATCTTGCCCGTGGCCGGCGTGCATGGCGTGGAGCGGCGCGGCGCCGATGGCACACGGCATGTGGCGGCCACGCCCGACGTATCGCTCGTGCTGGCGCATGCCCGCGCGCTGGCGGCGATGTACCCCGGCTTGCTGGTGGAACACAAGCGCGGCGCCGTGGCCCTGCATTACCGGTTGGCGCCGGAACTGGAGCAACTGTGCCTGCAGGAAATGACGCTGGCCGTGCAAGCGTGCCCCGGTCTTTTGCTGTTGCATGGCAAAATGGTTCTGGAAGCCAAGCCGGCCGCCACGGACAAGGGCGGCGCCATCGCCGCCTTCATGGCCGAGGCGCCGTTCAAGGGACGCCGGCCCGTGTTCGCGGGTGACGATACCACCGACGAGGCAGGCTTTGCCTATGTTCAACAAATTGGGGGGCAGGGCGTGAAAGTGGGCAGCGGCCCCAGCGCCGCCAGCCTGCGCCTGGCCAGCCCGGACGTGCTGCGCACCGTGTTGCTGGCCGCGTCCGTATCCCCTTCAAGGAGTAGCCGATGACGACATCCTATGACACCCCCAGCGGCGCCCACGCGTCCGCCGCCACTGCGCCGCCGGCGCAAGCGTCCCTCAACTGCGGCGTGGTGGGCAATTGCGCCTTCAGCGCCCTGATCGACCAGGCGGGGCAGGTCGTCTGGTCGTGCCTGCCCCGTTTCGATGGCGACCCCGTCTTCAATACCTTGCTGGACGACACGGAAAACGGCAGCGTGTGGGCCATCGACATCGAGAATTTTGCCCGCAGCGAACAATTCTACGAGCCGAACACGGCCGTGCTGCGCACGCGGCTGTACGATACGGATGGGCGCGGCGTGGAAATCACGGATTTCGCGCCCCGCTTCCTCAGCCGCGACCGCATGTTCCGCCCGCTGATGCTGATCCGCCGGGTGCGCCCGCTCGACCACGCCGTGCGCATCCGCGTGCGCCTGCGTCCCCGCTACGACTGGGGCAAGCTGGCGCCGCAGGTCACGCAGGGCAGCCACCATATCCGCTACGTGGGGCCGGATCAGACCTTGCGCTTGAACACCGATGTGTCGCTGAACTATGTGCTGAGCGAAACGTATTTCGTGCTGGGCGGCACGGCCAACTTCCTGCTGGGCCCCGATGAAACCCTGGCTGGCGGCATCGACGAGACGGCGCGCATCTTTGAAAAGGAAACCATCAACTATTGGCGCACCTACACGCGGCGCCTGGCCGTGCCGCTGGAATGGCAGGACGTGGTCATCCGCGCCGCCATCACATTAAAACTGTCTTTATATGAAGACACGGGCGCCATCATCGCCGCCATGACGACGAGCATCCCGGAAGCGCCGGGCAGCAGCCGCAACTGGGATTACCGCTATTGCTGGCTGCGCGACGCCTTCTTTGTCGTGCGCGCACTCAATAGTTTGTCCGAAGTGGGCACGATGGAAGAGTATTTGCGCTGGCTGACGAATATCGTCGCCCGCTCGAAAGGCGGCCACATCCAGCCACTGTACGGCATCGGCCTGGAAGAGCAGTTGCCCGAATCCATGCTCGACCACTTGCCCGGCTACCGGGGCAATGGTCCCGTGCGCGTCGGCAACCAGGCGCAGGAACATTTCCAGCACGACGTCTATGGCAACATCGTCCTGGGCGCGGCGCAGGCTTTCCTCGACCACCGCTTGTTCCACCGGGGCGGAAAAGCCGAGTTCGCCGCGCTGGAAGCCGTGGGCGACCAGGCCTTCAAACTGCACGCGGAACCGGACGCGGGCATGTGGGAGCTGCGCACGCGGGCCAGGGTCCACACCTCGTCCATGCTGATGAGCTGGGCCGCCTGCGACCGCCTGGCCAAGGTCGCCCATACACTGGGCTTGCCGGACCGGGCCGACCACTGGAACAGCCGCGCCGTGCTGATCCGCGAGAGGTTGCTGCGCGAAGCGTGGAGCGAGGAGCGCCAGGCCTTCGCGGAAAGCCTGGGCGGGCGCGACCTGGACGCCTCCGTGCTGCTGATGGCGGAAGTCAACTTCATCGACCCCATGGACCCCCGTTTCATCGCCACCGTCGACGCGCTGGAAGCATCGCTGTGCGACGGCCCCTACATGCGCCGCTACGAAGCGCCCGACGACTTCGGCAAACCTGAGACGGCCTTCAACATCTGCACCTTCTGGCGCATCGACGCCCTGGCGCGCATCGGCAGGAAGGACGAAGCGCGCAAGATCTTCGAAACCATGCTGCTGGCGCGCAATCACCTGGGTTTGCTGTCGGAAGATACGCACCCGGTGACGGGAGAGATGTGGGGGAATTTTCCGCAGACGTATTCGATGGTGGGCCTGATCAACTGCGCGGTCAGGTTGTCGGCGCCTTGGGATAGTGCTATTTAAGTGCGGGCCTGAATCGCGGGCCTGAGAAAATGTCCATGGCTGCGTTGCTTGGGCTTGCCGTACATTCGTACTGTCTGCGCCCGCGCGCCTTGCCCTGGGCATTTTTCAGGCCCGCTGGGCCCGGTGTGCCCGGGTTGGAGACCCGGGCCTTGGTTTGATTTGCCATTGTTTAGATATCAAGTCAAAGTTTTGGGTAAAGCAGGCTCGCCACGCCCATACAATCTGCACTCCGCCGCCAGCGCCAGCAGGGTGATTTGCTGGTGCGAGCCGTAGCGGGCGTCCAGCGGCAGCAGTTCGATGCGCGAGCTGAAGGCACGGACCCGGCCGGGCAGCAGGCTGAGAACTGCTCGCAAGAACAATCTAAGTTTTCTACTACACCACGTTACAGTGCGGACCAAGCAGGCTAATACTCCGCTAAATCACATGGGTGCTGTATACTTCGCCTTAGATCGAGCTAGTTCAACACTGTAACAAACTGATTGTATGAACCATGAAAACTAGATCCACACCTTTGCGCACGAGCGTTAAGCAAGTTGCCTCTCAGCCAATTTTCGCGTTATCTCCAAACACGACAGATGTCCTCGACATATATGCGCGCACAAAAAGAAAACAGCGCGATACGACAACTTGGTTCTCAATGTGCATGGGGGCACCAGCGGCTGCTGTATTTTTTAAAGGTTCGCGCGACAGTGTAGTTTTCAGGCTCACAGCCTGTGACGTAATTGCGGAGGCATACCGCGAGCTGCGAGCTGGGATTGAAGTTGAAATAATTAGCCCTTCCATGGTCTACAAAGTGCGAGAGCGAGCTAACTCGCTGCTTAACGAACTTCCTGCGGCGCAATATCTTCCCTCAACCGCTGCGACATCTGATTTTCTGTCAGGACTGCAAGCATTATGTGTCTACGCGCCGCCGATCTTCGTTCCGACCAATCGATCAGGAGACCCTACCAGACGTTCTCTCACGCTCACACTAGCAAAAAAATTCGCGAAAGCTTTTAGTTCAGTACCGGTCGATTACGTGCACTATCTTATTACCCTAGCTTGGCCCACGGTAAGCGTTAGTGCAACGCGACGTGTACTTACGTCCGAGGTAACAGAGAAGATAAAGCGGCAGTGCGAGATTGATAGAAAGGCTGAGAGCACTGCTCGTACGCACACGCACTTGGCCCTACAGGCTGCGAGTAGTACAAGGCGAATTATTTCCCCTGAAAAAGCAGATGCAATCGAGAACCTCGAAGAGCAAATTGATCGAATTAAGCGAGGGCTGCGGCGCTTTCCAACAGATGCGTCGTCCCTCCGGGCAATGCTTGAAATCGTTAGCGACATCCAAGACCCAAGTCTGGCCTCAGAACTTAAGGCAGTTTTAAGTACCCAACTCAAAGAGTATGTGGCGTAAGGGTTGGACTAGCGCAAATCATGTGTTTTCAATGAATTTGCGCTAGAGCGCGAATTCATTCAAACGTTATGTAACTGCGCTAGGGCCTGCTACAGCATAAAATCTATCGGTATTCTCCATCCAACTGCCCACATAGCATAGATTGGAGAATAGTCATGAGCATCATAGTCAAGCGCAGTACCTCATCTGATTTTACAAAACCGAGAAGCAACATGCGCGCCATTACAGTCATTGGCCGCAGTGCTTTGAAACGGATCACCATGTGGGCTTACAACCATGGATGGTTGTCATTGTCTTTAACTCAATGGATATTTGATAATTTTTCGATTCATTCTGCCTAATCGATGGACACTTGTATGCCGATTTCGCTACATACCCGCGATTTTGGTTTTATCATGCATGTGGCGACGGTGGTGGCGACCCGTTCCAAAACCCTTCACCATCGATTTGACCTAGCTCAGCAACTTACTTGGCTGGCTCCCTGCGCCCATACAACCTGCACTCCGCCGCCAGCGCCAGCAGATTCGGGTCGCGCTCGCGGCTGCTCTGCATCAGCAGGGTGATTTGCTGGTGCGAGCCGTAGCGCGCGTCCAGCGGCAGCAGTTCAATGCGCGAGCTGAAGGCGCGCACGCGGCCGGGCAGCAGGCTGTAGCCGATGCCGCCGCTCACCAAGTTGATCAGCGAGAAGATGTCGCCGACCCGCATGGCCGTGTCGGGCACGAAGCCCGCCAGGTCGAACGCGTGGTTGAAGCTTTGCGAGGTGACGAAACCTTCGTTCAGGGTGACGAATTTGTCGTTGCGCAGCTGCTGCAAGTCCACCGAGGCGGCGCCCGCATAGGGCGAAGCCAGCGGTGCGGCCAGGTAGACGTCGTCCTGGAACAGGGGTACGGCCACCAGCCCGGCATGCTGTTCTTCTTCCTGCACGCCGACGATGATGGCGTCCAGGCGTCCATCGGCCAGGCTTTGCAGCAGTTCGCGGTTCGACCCCAGGGTCAGGTCGATGTCGAGACCGGGCCGGCGCAGCTTCAGGGCGATCACCAGCTGCGGGATGCAGTGCAGGGTCAATGAATACAGCGAACCGATCTTCAGGCGCACGGGGTTGATGCCCGACATTTCGCGCACCTTGCGCACGCCTTCCTCGCATTCGGCCAGCGCGCGCCGCGCCGATTCGGCAAAAGTGTAGGCCGCATGCAGCGGGATCAGGCTGCGGCCCTCGCGCTTGAACAGGGGACAGCGCAAGCCGTCTTCCAGCGAGTGCAGGGCGCGGTGCACGCTGACCGTGCTCTGGCCCAGCGCATCGGCCACCCTGGCCAGGTTGTTCAATTCCATAAAGCTGAGAAAAACCTCGAGCTTTTTCAGCGTGATTTCTTCATTGATGGCCATGAGCACCGTGATTATCGTGAGTTCATTAACTTCAGGGTAATGAACATGGTAGCAGGTTGATTGTCGCGCCTCCGTTTTCGTTCTATCGTCAGGGTTCGATAGCTTAATTCGGAGGCAAGATGTCAACCGCCACAGCAGCGCCAGGGCAGCAGCAGAAACAATGGGACACGCGGCGCACCGAGAAACGCCGCCGCCTCGACGCCGTGCGCCACTACGCGAGCGGCCCCGTGCTGCAACAGAGCGACATGGTCGCCGTGCTCGAAGCGCTGCTCGCGCCGGGCGACCGCGTCGTCCTCGAAGGCAATAACCAGAAGCAGGCCGACTTCCTCGCCCGCATGCTGACCCAGGTCAACCCCGACAAGATCCACCATCTGCACCTGATCATGCCCAGCGTCAGCCTGCCCGAGCACCTGGACCTGTTCGAACGGGGCATCGCCCGCAAGCTCGATTTTTCGTTTGCCGGCACGCAAAGCCTGCGCATCGCCCAGTTCCTGCAGGATGGCTTGCTCGAGGTGGGCGCCATCCACACGTATATCGAACTGTATGCGCGCCTGTTCGTCGACCTCACGCCCAACGTCGTCATGGTGGCCGGCTACATGGCCGACCGCCAGGGCAATCTGTACACGGGCCCCAGCACGGAGGACACGCCGACCCTGGTGGAATCGGCCGCCTTCCGCGACGGCATCGTCATCGCCCAGGTCAATCAGATCGTCGACGACGTCAGCGACTTGCCGCGCGTCGACGTGCCCGGCTCGTGGATCGATTTCGTCGTGCAGTCCGACAAACCGTTCTTCATCGAACCGCTGTTTACCCGCGACCCGCGCGTGATCAAGCCCGTGCACGTGCTGATGGCCATGATGGCGATCCGCGGCGTGTATGAAAAACACCAGGTGCAGTCGCTGAACCACGGCATCGGTTTCAATACGGCCGCCATCGAGCTGATTTTGCCCACGTATGGCGAGCAGCTGGGTCTGAAGGGCAAGATTTGCCGCAACTGGGTGCTGAACCCCCATCCGACCTTGATCCCTGCCATCGAGACGGGCTGGGTCGAGAGCGTGCACTGCTTCGGCGCGGAGCTGGGCATGGAAGGCTATGCGGCCGCGCGGCCCGACGTGTTCTTCACGGGCCGCGACGGTTCCATGCGCTCGAACCGCGCCCTGTGCCAGCTGGCGGGCCAGTACGCGGTCGACCTGTTCATCGGCGCCACCTTGCAGATGGATGGCCTGGGCAATTCGTCCACCGTCACCAACGGCCGGCTGGCGGGCTTCGGCGGCGCGCCCAATATGGGTCACGACCCGCACGGCCGGCGCCACCCGACGCCAGCCTGGCTGGACCTGATCGAGACGGACGACACGCTGGCGCGCGGCAAGAAGCTGGTGGTGCAGATGGTAGAAACGTTCCAGGACGGCGGCCAGCCGACGATCGTCGAATCGCTCGACGCCGTCGCCGTGGGCCAGGCCAGCGGCATGCCGCTGGCGCCCGTGATGATATATGGCGACGACGTCACCCACGTGCTGACGGAGGAGGGCATCGCCTACCTGTACAAGGCCCGTTCGCTCGATGAGCGCAAGGCCATGCTGGCGGCGGTCGCCGGCGTGACGCCGATCGGCCTGCGCCACGACCCGAAGACCACGGCAAAGCTGCGCGCCGATGGCCTGATCGCGCTGCCCGAGGATATCGGCGTGCAGCGCGGGGCGGCGAACCGCTCGCTGCTGGCCGCGAAAAGCATCGCCGACCTGGTCGAGTGGTCGGACGGCCTGTATCAACCCCCCGCCAAATTCAGGAGCTGGTAATGATTGCAATGAGCACAATGATGACAATGACACCGGTGCGGGAACGCGCCGCCGCGCTGGGACGGCAGGTGCTGCAGGCGCTGCTCGATGAAGCGACCCTGACGCCGAAACCGGGCCTGGTCGATTTGCGCAGCCGTGGCGCCCACTCTGACTTGAACTGGGCCCTGATGTGCCATTCGGCCTGCGTGCTGGAACCCGTGTTTGCCGCCATGGCCGACGCCGGCGCGCAGAGTGAAGACGACGACCTGCTGCGCCAGCGCATCGGCGCCATCGGCCGCGATGGCGAGGCGCTGATGCTGGACGCTACCGGCGGCGTGAACACGCACCGTGGCGCCATCTGGGCGCTGGGATTGCTGGTGACGGCGGCGGCGCAGCAGGGCGCGCGCGGCGGATCGCTGGCGCCGCAGGCCGTGGCGGCGCGGGCCGGTGCGCTGGCCCGCTTGCACGACCGCGGCGCGCCTGGCGCCACCGGCAACAAGGGCGAGCTGGCGTGCCGCCAGTATCAGGTCGACGGCGCGCGCGGCCAGGCACGCGCCGGCTTTCCCCTGGTGACGGGCGCCGGATTGCCGGCCTTGCACGCTTCGCGGGCGCGCGGCGACAACGAGACGACGGCGCGCCTGAATGCCTTGCTGACCATAGTCAGCACGCTGGACGATACCTGCGTGCTGTCGCGCGGCGGCGAGGCGGCTTTGCTGGCGGTGCAGGCAGGCGCTGCGCGGGTGCTGGCGGCCGGCGGCGCGGCCACCGCCGCCGGCACCGAAGCATTGCTGGCGCTGGAAGCCGTGGCGCTGGCGCGCGGCGTCTCGCCGGGCGGGGCGGCCGATCTGCTGGCGGCCACCCTGTTCCTCGACCGATTGACAGAAGGAGACGCGCATGGAAACGCGTGACTATACATTCCCGGCCAGGCAGCCGGCGTCGGGGCGCGCGCTGGCCGGCGTCGTCGGCTCGGGCGACCTGGAAGTGCTGCTGCAGCCGGGCAGCGATGGCGTGACCCGCATCGTCGTCAACACCTCCGTCGATGGCAAGGGCGCCGTGTGGGATGCGCTGTTGCAGCGCGTATTCGGCGGCGAGCCGCTGCCGGCGGCGCGCATCGTCATCAACGATTGCGGCGCCACGCCGGGCGTGGTGCGCATGCGCATCGAACAAGCGTACGAAGAATTGCAAGCGGGGAGGGCGGCATGAGCACATTGAAGCAATTACTCGAGCGTGACAGCTTCATCGAACGGGGCGCGCGCAGCCGGGCCAAGGCCTTGCTGGATGCGGGCAGCATGCGTGAACTGCTCGATCCGTTCTGCGGCATCGCTTCGCCGTGGCTGCCGCAACAAGGCGTGACGGCCCAGGCGGACGATGGCGTGGTGGTGGCCAAGGGCTTGTTCGACGGCCAGCCGGCCGTGGTGCTGGCCATCGAGGGCGCCTACCAGGGCGGCAGCATGGGTGAAGTGGGCGGCGCGAAGATCGCCGGCGCGCTGGAACTGGCGGCGCGCGACAACCGCAACGGCATACCGACGCGCGCCGTGATCCTGTTCGAGACGGGCGGCGTGCGCCTGCAGGAAGCCAACCTGGGCCTCGCTGCCATTGCCGACATCCATGCGGCCATCGTCGACCTGCGCCGCTACCAACCTGTCATCGGTATCACGGCCGGCACGGTGGGCTGCTACGGCGGCATGTCGATCGCGGCGGGCCTGTGCAGCTATCTGGTCGTCACGCGCGAGGCGCGCCTGGGTCTCAACGGTCCCGCCGTGATCGAGCAGGAGGCGGGCGTGGACGAATTCGACTCGCGCAACAAACCGTTCATCTGGAGCCTGACGGGCGGCGAACAGCGCTTCCACAGCGGCCTGGCCGACGCCTACGTGGAAGACGACACGGCGCAGATGCGCGCCACCGTGGCCGAACTGTTCGCACGCGGCGTGCCGCCGCAGCACCGCAGCAGCCAGGCCGACGATTTTCTCGCCCGCCTGGCGCAAGTGGACGCCGGCCCGCAAGCCACGCCGCAAGCCGTGCGCAGCATCTACAGCAAAGGAACCGCAGCATGAACGCCATCACCGATACGAGCCGGGGCGCCGTCTGGCTCGCGGCCCTGACGCAGCATGCCGCGCCGCTGCCTGATTACCCGCCTTCCGTGCGCGTGGTCGACGCGCCGCTGGCGGGCGAAGCGGCGCGCTACCTCGCCGTGCTGCCCGACCCGGACAACCGTTTTACGCGCGCCCGCACAGGTGAAGTCGGCCTGGTCGAGGCGTGGCAGCTGGCCCGCGCCGTGCGGCAGGTGCTGGTCGAGGACCAGGCGCTGGCCGTGAAACGGCCCATCGTCGCCGTCATCGACGTGGCCAGCCAGGCCTACGGCCGGCGCGAAGAGGCCTACGGCATCCACCAGGCGCTGGCCGGCGCGGCGGGCGCTTATGCCGAGGCACGCCTGGCCGGCCATCCCGTGATCGGCCTGATCGTCGGCAAGGCCATGTCGGGCGCCTTCCTTGCGCACGGCTACCAGGCCAACCGCCTGATCGCGCTCGACGATCCGCAAGTGATGGTGCACGCGATGGGCAAGGCGTCGGCGGCGCGCATCACCTTGCGCACGGTGGAAGCGCTCGAAGCGCTGGCCGCCAGCATCGCGCCGATGGCCTACGACGTCAGGAACTACGCCACCCTGGGCCTGCTGTGGCAAACCTTGCAGGTGGCGCAGCCGGACGCGCCATCGGTGCAGGACACGGCCGCCGTCGCGGCCTGCCTGCGGGCGGCCCTGGCCGATATCCGCGCCGATCCGCTGCCGGACTTGTCCAGCCGCCTGGGCGCGCCGCACCGCCAGGCGTCGGCAAAAGTCAGGGAGGTGCTGGGGCAGCAGTGGTAGGGGAAACAAACAGAGAAGACAGCAAGTCATTCCTATTCCTATAACGGAGACAATCATGATCATTTACGGAACCGCACTGCTGGCGTTATGCCATTTGCTCGGCATCTTCCTGGGCGACCTGCTCGGGCAGCTGATGGGCGTCAAGACCAACGTGGGCGGGGTGGGCATCGCCATGCTGCTGCTGATCTGCGCCCGGCTCTACATGCAGCGCCGATCCTGGCTGCCGCAGATGACGGAGCGGGGCGTCGAATACTGGGGCGCCATGTATATTCCCGTGGTGGTGGCCATGGCGGCGCAGCAGGACGTGGTGGCGGCGCTGCGCGGCGGGCCGGTGGCCGTGCTGGCCGCCATCGGTTCCGTGGTCGTCTGCGGCGCCGTGATCTCGCTGATGAACCGGATGGAAAGCGCGCGCATGGAAAACCCGGCCGCCGCCGAAGCGGAGTCGATGCTGGTCAAGGAGCACCGTCATGCTTGAGCTCTTTGAAAAAGCGGCCATCCACAATGGCCTGGTGACGGCGTTCGCCTTTGTCGGCCTGATCATGTTGCTGTCGATGGCGCTGTCGAAATACCTGACCCTGGGCCGCGTGCATGGCTCGGCCATCGCCATCGTGATCGGCCTGGGGCTCGCTTACTGGGGCGGCGTGCATAGCGGCGGCCACAAGGGCCTGGCCGATTTGTCGCTGTTCGGCGGCATCGGCCTGATGGGCGGCGCCATGCTGCGCGACTTCGCCATCGTCGCCACCGCCTTCGAAGTGCAGGCGACCGAGGCGCGCAAGGCGGGCCTGATCGGCCTCGTGGCGCTGCTGCTGGGCGTGGTGCTGCCGTTTCTCGTCGGCGCGGGAGTCGCTTACGCGTTTGGCTATTCGGACGCCGTCAGCATGACGACCATCGGCGCCGGCGCCGTCACCTACATCGTCGGCCCCGTCACGGGAGCGGCCATCGGCGCCAGTTCCGACGTCATGGCCCTGAGCATTGCGGCGGGTCTCATCAAGGCCATCCTGGTGATGGTGGGCACGCCCGCCGCGGCGCGCTTTTTGCGCCTGAAAACGCCGCGTTCGGCCATGGTGTTCGGTGGCCTGGCCGGCACCGTCAGCGGCGTATCGGCGGGCCTTGCCGCCACGGACCGCAAGCTGGTGCCGTATGGCGCGCTGGTGGCCACGTTTCATACGGGCCTGGGCTGCCTGCTGGGTCCATCGTTGCTGTTCTTTGCCGTCAAGGCGGTGGTGGCCTGATGGAAGCCTGGCGCGCGCATGATCTGTTGTGGCTGGACGGCTTGCCGGACGGCGCATCCTTGCCAGCTTGGGCCGATGCCAACTGGCTGCAGGTCGCGCCGCTGGTGGTGCGGCGCGCCAGCACGGCCCCCGGCCGCATCCCCGTGGGTATGCGCGGCATGCTGCGCAGCGAGCGGCATGCATGCGAAGTGGCTGCGTCGGCGGTCGTGCACCGCGTCACACCGGAAATGCTGGCGCATGCGCCAGTGCCGGATTTTTCCTGCGCCGCGCTCGACGCGCTGCGGGAAGTGGCGCCGCTGCTCGACGCCACGGGCTGGCCATGGGGGCCGACGGGCGGTGTCGGTTTCGCGCTGGCCAGCGGCTTGCCCGTGCTGCGCGCCGACAGCGACCTCGATCTCGTGCTGCGCATCGGCGCGCCGCCGGATCCCGCCCAGGCCGACGCCCTGCGCGCCATCGCGGCCACTGTCACGGCGTGCCGGCTGGACCTGCAGATCGACACGGGCCGTGGCGGCTTTGCGTATGCGGAGTGGGCGGCGGGGCGGGGCCGGGTCTTGCTGAAAACGGATCGTGGCCCCGTGCTGACGGCCACGCCATGGGAGCTGGCATGAGCGTCTTGTTTACCTTTCCGGGCCAGGGCGCCCAGACTCCGGGCATGCTGCATGCGCTGCCTGGCGATCCTGCCGTGGCGGCGGCCCTGGCCGAAGCGGCTGAAGTGCTGGGCCACGATCCGTTGGAACTGGACACGGCTGACGCGCTGGCGTCGACGCGGGCCGTGCAACTGTGTTTGCTGATCGCCGGTGTGGCGATGGCGCGCTCCCTGGCCGCGCGCGGCGCGCTGCCCGACATGGTGGCCGGCTTTTCCATCGGAGAATATGCGGCGGCCGTCGTCGCCGGCGCGCTCGATTTCAGCGACGCCGTGCGCCTGGTGGCGCGGCGCGGCGAGTTGATGGAGCACGCGTATCCGGCCGGCTACGGCATGGCGGCCATCATCGGCCTGGACCTGGCGCAGCTGGAACCCTTGCTGGCGCGGGTGCACGGCGCAGCAACCCCCGTGTATGTCGCCAACCTGAACGCGGCCCGTCAGATCGCCATTGCCGGCAGCGAACCTGCCTTGGAGGCCGTGATGGCGCTGGCCCTCGCGCACGGCGCCGGCAAGGCCAAGCGCCTGGCCGTCAGCGTGCCGTCGCACTGCCCGCTGCTGGACGGCGCCGCGCTGGACTTGCGCGCGGCTTTCGACGGCGTGGCCATGCGCCGGCCGTCGCTCGTCTACCTGAGCAGCAGTGCGGCGCGTGCGCTGTTCGACCCGGCCCGCATCCGCGACAGCCTGGCCGCCAACATGGCCCGGCGCGTGCAATGGGCCGCAACCGCGCGGCTGGCGTGGGAACGGGGCGCCCGGCTGGCCCTGGAACTGCCGCCCGGCAGCGTCCTGACGCGGCTGACGGCGCCCGACTTCACGGATGGCGTGGCCGTCTGCTGCGACGGCAACCGGGGCGACAGCCTGCTGGCGCTGGTGAGGCGGGAGCGGGATGGCGCCGCGCCTTAGAGTCTGGCGCTCAGTCCAATCTGGAAGCCACGGCCCGGCAAGGGCGCGATGTATTTCAGTGGAGAGTTGTGCGGCCTGGCATCGTCATCGAGCAGGTTGCTGCCGCTGATGAACACGTCGATGGCTGCAAACGGCGAATTGGGCACCTGCAGTGCGCGGCTCACCTGGAAGTTCACCATGGTGTAGCCGTCGAGCGGCACTTCCTCGCTGACGCTCTTGCCCAGGTACTTCTGCTTGTCGTACCAGGTGCTGGAAAGCCTGGCCTTCCACCCCTTGTTTTCCCACAACACATTCGCGCCGTAGCGGCTGGTGGGCATGTTGGGCAGGTAGGCGCCGTCGTTGTGCGCGCGCAGTTTGTCCGGATTGTCCGCCTTGTTCTTGACCAGGTCGGCAAATGCGGAGAGGTTCAGCGTGCCGTAGCCGTCAAGCTGAACGACCTGGGAGGCGTCGATCTCGAATCCCTTGACCGTCGTATCGGTCTGCTTCCAATATTTCAATGGCAGGCGATTGGCCGTCTGCAGGCCCGAGTGGCCAAGGAACAGAAAATTTTCATACTTCATGACGTAGCCGGTGGCGGACAGCTGGAAGCCGCGATGGCCGAGCAATCCGGTAAGCTCGGTATTCCGCGCGCGCTCGGCCTTCAAATCCTGGTTGCCTTCTTCCTGGGTCATGATCGAATAGTGGCGGTTGCTCGCATACAATTCATTGACGTCGGGCGCTCTTTCCGACGAGGCATGGCGCAGCTTCGCACCGAAAAGCTGGCCCAGCTTGGCCCAGGCCCCCAGGCTATAGCTGTTCAGGCTGAACGACCTGTCCTCGAGTTTGGCGTTTTTCGCATTCCTTGACGTCTTGAAGCCGCTGTTGCGGATGTCGTGCTCGACTTTTTCATGGCGAAAACCGGCATCGAAGGTGGCCCAGCCGACATCGAGGCTTTCCTTGACGAACAGCGCGCTGCTGGCCGTGCTCGCATCGGGCAGGTAAAGCTGCGGCCCGCTGGCGATGATGTCGCGGGATTGATGGCTCAGGCCAAGCAAGCCGCTCAAGGGGCCCGCGCGCCGGTGCGCCAGCAGGAGCTCGGCTTGATTGGTGTCGAAGCGGTAGTCATTCGCCTTCGCCGCTCCCAGGCGTTCTCCCGACGTATTGTTCAAGCGGGACACGCGCAGTTGCGCGCTTTCCATATACGCGACGGGGTCGCGCAGAGTGGCTTCCAGCGCATATTTATCCTGGCTGATCACGACGCCGACGGGCAACCCCTCGTCATGATTCGATCCGAAAGACTTGTTTTCCATGGAAAAGCCCGGCACGCCATAGTCGCTATTCTTGGTGTCGAGGCTGACGGCCACGTAACCGCGATCAAAAAAATAGGTGCTGCCGACGGCAAAGTGGGAATTGCTGGCATAGCTGTTGCCCAGGGTGCCGTGGTAATCGGGTGTCACGTCCTTGTTGATCTTGTTCTGCACCGTCTTTGGCGTGCCCGGCACGTAAGCGGGGTTGGCCGGATTGACGTAGGTCTTGCGCTGCCAGACGGACGTCGGCTGATTGGTATAAAAGGAAAAATCGCCGTCCGCCCAGTCCGGATTTTCCGTCATGAACTGGTCGATAAACGGTTGCGAAGCCTTGTTGTAGACCTGCTGGATCCTCGCCTCTTTCTGGCAACTGTCGGCCAGAAAGGTATTCACGCCGCCCCTCGCAGGGAACAGCTGGCTGTTGCACACGCCGGCCTTGCTGTTGCCGGGAATAGCGTAGTGCCCGATCTTCTGGAAGGACATTTGCAGATTCGTCGAGAAATGTTTGCCATCGTTGAAATTCATGCGCAAGCCTTGCGCGTCGGCATCGTTGAAGCCTTTGCGCAGCACCAGCTCCAGGTCTTTCTCCTTGCTCTCCATCTTCCTGGAAATGAGGCCGGAATCGACGTCCACGCTGCCGCCGATCGCATTGCCGCCGAAACGTACGCTGTCGGACGATTTGTTCACGCTCACGCTGCGCGCGAACAGCGGGTCGAACGGGATGTTGATGTCGCCGCTGAGCGCATTCATGCCGAGGATGGACTGGCCATCCTCGAGAATTTGCACGCGGCTGCCACTGAGGCTGCGAATCACGGGGGCGCCGGCATTCGGGCCGAAGGCGCTGCTTTGCACGCCCGATACATGCTCGAGCATGCCGCCCAAGGTCCTGTTCTGGGCTTGCGTATTCTCGACGACGACGACGCTGTCGATGCTGGCAGGCCTGTCCGCGCGGACTTTGATGGTTTGCAGGGTGACGTCGTCCGCCGCGTAAGCGAGCGGGGCAGTGGACAGCATGGCGGCTGCGAATACATGATGGCGCATAGGACTCTCTAAAGGCGAGTGGGGGGCTGGCGCTGGACGCAGGCGCAGCGCGGAGGTGTAAATGCAATTGAGTTGCGATAATAGCTCGCGCCCAATGCTATTGCAAGTAAACTGCATTAGTCGAGCGGAAAGCGCAGCGCGGACAGCCGGCATGCGCCGGCTACCGTGTAGCAAAGTGAGGAGGTGGGTTGGCGTTACGCGTTGCGCGTGTGCGGCGCAGGCTGAAGGAGTCCGCCTGCGCCCCTGTGGAGCCGCTGCTTCAGGTGGATGGCTAGGGCTTTTTCGCCTGCAGGCGGCGCGAACGGCGTTTTCTTTCCCAGATGACGATGCCCGTCACCGACAGCATGGCCACCATCACGCCCATGAAGGACATCATGATGCGTCCCGGCATGCCGAGGATGCGGCCCGAATGCAGGGGGAATTGCAGTTGCACGAAGACGTCGGCGGCCGTGCCTTCCCATGGCTTGTGCTGGCCGATGATGCTGCCGTCCATGCCATCGACGTACAGGTTCGACAACCCCATGCCGGCCGCGCCGAATTCGTCTGCCGGGTCGAAGAACGAGACGTTGTAGAACGAGTAATTGCCGCCGTAATAAATGCCGCCGATGGGGGAGGTGATGCCGCGCTGCACGGCCTGCTTTTTGGCGATGGCCACGGCTTGCTCGAAACCGATCGCGGGCGTGATATACGTGCCGTACGGCGCCGGCGTCTGCGTTTCGTACGGGCCCGGCGTGGTGGTCGAGACGAGCGACATGACGGGATAGAACACTTCGCGGTACAGGTTCAGCGAGAACGACGTGAACGCGACGACGATGATGATGGCCCACACCCACAGGCCGCCCGCGCGGTGCAGGTCGAAATTGAGCTTGTAGCCGCCGGCCGCCCAGCGCACCACCCACGACGGTTTCCAGCGCTGCCACCAGTTGGCGGCGTCGCGGTGGCGCGGCGCCTCGTCATGCGCGCGCGGGCGCAAGCGGCGCGGCGTGGTCAGATAAAACGCCACCATGCTGTCGAGCAGCCAGATGAGGGCGACCGTGCCCATCAGCCAGTAGCCCCAGCGGTCCGTGCCCCAGAAGGCGGGCACGTGCAGGCTGTAGTGCAGGTGGCGCAGGAACGGCATCAGGCTGCGGCGCGACAGGGAAATGGCCGTCGAATCGCGCGTGCCCGTGATCTGCGCCGTGACGGGATCGATGTAGACGGTGTTGTAGTCGAGCACGAACGGTTTACCGGTGGCCGTATCGGTCAATGGGCGCACCATGAAGGCGGCCGCATGGCCTTCTTCCAGGCCCAGGGTCATGTAATTGACTGCCACGCGCGGGTCGGCGGCCGCGACCTTGTGCGCCAGCGCGAACGGCGCCTGCAGGGGGCCGCGGCCCGGGGTGTCCATGATGTCGGCGTTGAGCCATTCATCGAGTTCGTGGTCCCACGAGGTGACGGCGCCCGTGAGTCCCGCAACGATGAGGAAGAGGGCGATGGTCAGGCCGGCCCAGCGGTGTATGACAGTCCAGAAAGCGCGCATGCGGTACAAACCTTCAACATGAAACCGGCTTGTTGCCGCCAGCGGGCGCCATCGGGGCGCATAGGGAAAAGCCCAGTATGGGCCTAGGATAGGCCTGGTATTTTGATAATGGGAATCGTTCTCATTATCCGCCGTGGCGTGGCATTTGTCCAGCGCCAATGGTGTTGCCTCGAGTCAAATGGCGCATGCTAAGATGCTAGCAAGAAGTTAATTTACATTCCACATGGAAATATTCAAGGTTGAAGCGGCATGCGTATAGAAGATCGGAACAATGTCCGCGTGAACGAACGCAACGGTGCGTCGCTGGCGGGCGCGGCAGCCACCATGGTATTCATGCATGGTTTTGGCTGCGATCAAACCATGTGGCGCTATCTGGAGCCCCTGTTTCGTCCGCACTACCGCACGGTGCTGTTCGACCTGGTCGGCAGCGGCGCTTCGGACCTGGGCGCCTATGATTTCGATCGCTATGCGCGGCTCGACGCGCATGGCGCCGATTTGCGCCAGGTCATCCATGCCGTCGGCGGCGGCCCCGTCATTTGCGTGGGCCATTCCGTCAGCGCCATGAGCGCCTTGCTGGCCACGATCGCCGAGCCGGGCCTGTTCGCCGCGCAAGTCATGCTGGCGCCGTCGCCGTGCTATGTCGATGATGCGGCGGCCGGCTACCGGGGCGGCTTCAGCCGTGCCGATATCGACGACTTGCTCGATGCCATGGACAGCAATTACCTGGGCTGGTCCGCCGGCATGGCGCCGGCCATCATGGGCGCGCCCGGCCAGCCGGCATTGGGCGAGGACTTGGCAAGCAGCTTTTGCCGCACGGACCCCGCCATCGCCCGGCATTTCGCGCAAACCACGTTTTTGTCCGACCACCGCGCCATCTTGCCGCACAACCGCACGCCGGCCCTGATCGTGCAATGCAGCGACGACTTCATCGCGCCGCCTTCCGTGGGCGAGTACCTGTGCGACATGCTGCCGCGCAGCAGCCTGCACATGGTCGAGAACGTGGGCCATTGCCCGCACATGAGCGTGCCCGATGCCAGCTTCCGCGCCATCCGCCACTTTCTTGACGGCCTGCACCTGTAATGCGGGACGCGATGCCTTCCCTGCCTGATACCGGTACCCTGTTCCAGCACGCGGCCTGCGGCTTGCTGCTGTGCACTGCGGATGGCACCATCGTGCAGGCGAACGCCACTTTTTGCGGCTGGCTCGGCTATGGCGCCGACGAGCTGTTCGGGAAAAAGAAGCTGCAGGACTTGCTGACCATCGGCGGGCGCGTATTCCACCAGACGCACTGGCTGCCCTTGATGCAGGTGCAGGGCAGCGTGTCGGAAATCCTGCTCGACATGCGCCAGCGCCAGGGACAGTCGATCCCCATGCTGTTCAACGCCGTGCGGCGCGTGCACGAGGGTGTGCGTTATGACGAGATCGCCGTCTTTGTCGCCAGCGACCGGCGCAAATACGAGCAGCAGCTGCAGCTGGCGCGCAAGGAGGCGGGCGAGCTCAACGAACGGCTGGCGGCCGCCGACCGGCGTAAGGACGAGTTCCTGGCCACCCTGGCGCACGAGCTGCGCAATCCGCTGGCGCCCATGCGCAATGTGCTGGAAGTGCTGCGCCTGGCGCAGCTGGACGATCCGCAGCTGCGCTGGGCGCGCGACGTGCTGGGCCGGCAAGTGGCGCACATGACGCACCTGGTCGACGACTTGATGGAAGTGTCGCGCATCACGCAGGGGCGTCTGGAATTGCGCCGCGCCAGCGTGGAGCTGGCGCCCTTGGTGGAAGCGGCCCTGCACAGCGTGGCGGAACTGGCCGCGCAATCGGGCCACGCGGTGCACGTGGAGCAATGGCCGCAAGCCATCTGGCTCGACGCCGACGCCACGCGCCTGGGGCAGATGATCGCCAACCTGCTGACCAACGCCGTCAAGTACACGCCCGCCAACGGCGTCATCGGGCTGGAAGTGGCATGCACGGAAAACGACGTGCACATTACCGTGCGCGATTCGGGCATCGGCATCGCGCCCGAGCATCTGGACACGGTGTTCGACATGTTTTCGCAGCTGGAACCGGCCCTGTCGCGGGCCCAGGGCGGCTTGGGCATTGGCCTGTCGCTGGTGCGGGGCCTGGCCGAATTGCATGGCGGCAGCGTCAGTGCGCGCAGCGATGGCGTGGGGCAGGGCAGCACGTTCGAGCTGCGCCTGCCGCTGCCCGCCGTGCCGCTGCAAGCGCCGCCCGAGCCCAACCGCCGCCTGCTGGCCGGCACGCGCGAGGGCAAGGTGCTGGTCATCGACGACAGCGCCGACGCGGCCGAAAGCCTGGCGCTGGCGCTCGACATCCTCGGTTATGAAGTGCGCACGGCTTACGACGGCACGGCCGGCATGGCGGCGGCGCAAAGTTTCATGCCGCAAGTGATATTGCTCGACATCGGCTTGCCGCACATGAATGGCTACGACGTGGCACGGCTGTTGCGCAGTGAACCCTGCGGCAAGGACGCCATCCTCGTGGCCGTCACGGGCTGGGGCCAGGACAAGGATCGCCAGATGGCATCCGACGCGGGCTTCGATCTGCACCTGACCAAGCCTGTGGATTTTTATGAGCTTGATGCGGTGCTGCAAAAGATGCTGCGGGCGCAGTGAGGAGGGCATCAGCAAAATGAAAGACATGGAACAACTGACAGAATTGGAAATCGCCGTTTTCCAGCTGCGCATGGGTTTCGCCCCGGCGGACCGCTGCGTGGATTGGGCCGTGGAACGCCTGCGCCTGGATGAGGAAGGCGGCGACCTCGAGGTCGTGCTGCTGGCCAGCGCCCGGGGTGTTGACGAGGTGCTGCCGCTGGCCGACGTGATCATTGAGCGCTACCGGGGCGCGCAGCGGCTCGATCAGCAATTCCTGGCTGGCAAATACATCGTCGAGTTGCGCGCCGCTTATCTGGCAGGGCGCGAAAGCGTGTCGTCGCTCGATGCCATCTTGACACGCTTGTACCCGGCGCTCGATTATCCCGACTGGCTGGTCATGCTGAGCCGCAATTGCGAGTATGCGACGGACGTGCCCGATTTTGAGCAGCCGTTCGAGCGGGAGTTCGATTACGTTGCGGGCTTATGGTCCGAGGCCGGAAGTGCTGCCGAGTTTGAGCAGCGATACTCCCGCGTGACGTCGAACCGGCACGATGTGAGCGCTACCTGATGCAGAACCCACCATGAAGAAAATCGATATCTTTGTCTGTTCCGATGCCGAGATGCGCGCATGTGCCAGCTGGCAGGATGCCTTCAATGCGTTTCCCGTCACCGGCATTACCTTGCCCGGCGATCTGGATTTTATGTCACTTGGGCAATTGTTGACGCAGTCGACAGCGCCGGCCCTCCGGCCTGCGCCGATGCAGGGCCGGGAACTTTACGTGTTGACGGACGCCATAGGGCAGGCGATCGGGGGCATGGCGGCCGACGACTTGTCGGATATCGCCGTGGCGTGGTCGAAGACGGCACCTTGGGCCGGTTCGGATATCAATCCCTTCGACCTGGCGGGATTTCTCATGGAGCTGCAGTCGGCCTGGCATCAATCCGTGACACCGGACAAGGCGCTGTTTGCATGGATCGACGCGTAATGTCGGCATACTCATGGCGGGTTACCACTATCGTATAATTTGCGCAATTCTTTTCGCTGGGAATAATGTGCAAAACAAGACGATAGGACTCATCGGCGGCATCGGCTGGGCTTCCACCCTGGAATACTACCGCCTGCTTAATGAAATGCTGGTGGCGCGCATCGGTCCCGCGCACAGCGCGCGCATCATGCTGGTCAGCATGGACCAGGCCGACTTTGTCGCGCATGCGGCGCAGCCCGATTCCCGCGCCATCGAGCAATTCCTCGTGACGGAAGGGCAACGCCTGCAAGGCATGGGCGCGGATTTCTTCCTGCTGTGCGCGAATGGCGCGCACCGTTTCGCCCCGGCCGTCGTGCCACGCATCGGCTTGCGTTTTATCAGCATCGTCGAGGAAACGGCGAATCGGGTGCGGGAGTCGGGCCTGCGCAAGGTCGGCTTGCTGGGTGTCAAGCAAACGATGGCGGGCCGCTTTTATCACGAGGCGCTGGAACAGCTGGGCATCGCGACGGTGACGCCCGATGCGGCCGACCAGGAAATCCTGCACGACATCATCTATACGGAACTGGTGCAGAATATTGTTACCGACGCCAGCCGGGAAATTTTTCTGGAGATCATCGGGAAACTGCGGCGGCAAGGCGCGCAGGGCGTGATCCTGGGTTGCACGGAGATTCCATTGCTGGTCAAGCCCGGCGATGTCGACTTGCCGCTATTTAATACCACGGCCATTCATTGTGAGGCCGCCGTCAAATTTTCCCTGAGTCTTGAATAATGTGTCGCTATTGGGATGTTTATTTTCATAACTAGCTCATGAAAATGAATGATCTGGTAATTCCATATGAAACATACGAAGATTTGACCACCCATCCGCGCTGGCCGGCATACTTAAGTGTGTTTTTTCACCCACGCTATGTATTGATCCATCCAGTTCAGGAGGAACACTCGTGCACTGTCGCCGAGCTCCCCTGTCTCGTTGAAAAATCCGTCTTTGGCTTGAAGGAATATTTCAGGTTGGCACAATGTGGGCATGTTTAGATAGGACAAAACGTTGCGTAAATGCTGTTGAGCCAATGCAGTGCCTATGGCACCAATCGATACCCCCATCACCGCTGCTGGCTTACCGTTCCAAACGCTTTGCCCATAAGGGCGCGAACCGTGATCAAGCGCGTTTTTAAGTACGCCTGGAATCGATCGATTATATTCCGCAGTTATAAAAAGTAAGCCATGCGCCATCAGCACTTCGTTTTTCATGCGCTTGACAGAAGCACTCTGGTTTGCGTCGTCGTCCTGGTTGTAAAGCGGCAAGTTATCGATTTCGACCATGCTGAAGGTGAATGCTGGCGGAGCCAGTTTTGCCAGGGCGTAGGCTAATTTTCGGTTGAGAGATTCTTTTCGCAGACTGCCTACGACAACTGCAATACGGTATTGATGCATGCGATTTCCTGTTAATGTCATGCCTTGAGAGAGGTGCATGCCGGCGAAATTGGCAGACACCTCGTGGTGTGGCTTTTATGTTGTTCGGGTGGCTTTTTTGATCGCGTCGGACAACTTTTCCGCCATCATGATCACGCTCGGATTCAAGTTAATCAGAGGAATTTCTGGGAAAATGGATGCGTCGATAACGCGTAGCCCTTGTATGCCGTACACGCGCCCCTCCTCATCCACTACCGCGCCGGGATCATCCGGCAATCCCATCGGAGCAGTCGAGCAAGGGTGCTGCAAGGTAGCGACGCCTTTTGCCAGCGCTGCACGAATTTGCCCATCACTATCGTCAGTGGACGGACCTGGATACATCTCTTCCACAATCATGCTCTTGAGTGGTTCCGTGCTGGCCAGTTTTCTCGCCAGGCGGAAACATTCGACCATCCTGTTCATATCATCTTCCGTGTTCAGGTGATTCAATTCAATGACAGGCGCATCTTTTGGATCGCGACTCTTCAAACGGATGCGGCCATGGGAAGTGCAATGCATCAATTCCAGGCCGAGAGAGAATGCAACGCCCGTAGGGCTGCTTGCGGGATCCAGCAGATGTGATGGGGAAATGCCGATGTCGAGCTCCTTGTCCGAGCTTGCATAGGATGAGTTGGTCCACAATTGGGAACCGACGACCGGGTGATCCTGGCCTTTCAATTCCTCTTTTCCGCTGAAATTCATCCAGAAGAAAGCATGGTCAAGCAGTCGTATGCCGACCGGGGCATCTTTGACCAACGGGATATCCAGTGCTTCCAGATCCGCCTTGGGGCCGATTCCCGAACGCAGCAAGATTGCAGCAGAGCCATACGACCCAGCGCTGAGAATGACTTCTTTCCCATGCACCTTGTCACCGCCAGCCAATAACACGGATTGCACTCTGCCGTCCTTGCACACCAGTTTATCGATGACGCTTTGATCCAGAATGGACAAGTTCGGGCGAGCCCGCACTGCGCGAGTAAGATAGGCCATGCCCGTGTTGACGCGTATGCCATTGATGACGTTCATCGGGTTGGGGCCGGCGCCATTGTTTGCTTCGGGATCGTTAAAGTCGTCGACTTTTTTCGCCCCTGTCGCCCATGCTGCCTCGACCATTGCGCGTTGCACTGGCGTGATGTACTCCCATGACATCTGATGAATCGGGAACGGCCCGCTACGACCATGCCATTTTTCGTCGCCATGTGGAGCGCTCTCCATTTTTTTATAATATGGCAAAACCTCGTCAAAGCTCCACCCCTTCAGGCCTTTGGCAGTGAAGCGGGCGAAGTCAAACGGTAATGCACGACACGCAACGGCGCCATTGATGGCAGAGCTACCACCAAGGACTTTTCCACGCGGAGCATATATCGCTTGAGGTTGATCAACCGGGGTGGCGAAATAACCCCATTCATAACGTGCATCGCCGTTGGCTGCGATGATATTGCCGCTGTAAATTTTCTCCGGATATTCATCCGGGTCAAACGCCTGGCCAGCCTCGATCAGCAGGACCTGATATTGAGCATCTTCCGATAAGCGCGTGGCCAGTACGGCGCCGGCAGAGCCGCCGCCAATAATGACAAAATCGAAAACCTTGTTATAAAAAGTCATTTTATTTTTACTCTTATTGATTCAGTTGCATTAATTAATGCTTGCTGAGATTTACGGTGCTCTTTGCTCTTTGCTCGAATGCCTGAATGGGCACGGAGTATGCGGCAAGCCGTTTGTATGATATTTATTATTGATGGGGCATGACGACGATGGCTTTCACCACTGCTCCAGAAATGCCGTCTTCGACTGCTTGATTGATTTTTTCCAATGGATAAAGCGTGGAAATTTTTTCCAAAGGTAATTGCCCCTGGCGATAGAACTCGACCAGACGCGGAATGAACACGGATGGCAGGCAGTCACCCATTACACTGCCTATTATCGTGCGCCCCCGCAGCAGGTTCCACGCGTCAAATTCAACGCTGCTCCCTTTTGGTAATACGCCCGTCATCACGCATACGCCGCGTTCCCGAATTGAATTCAGCGCGGTGGCAATCACGCTTTTGACGCCGCTTGATTCGAAAGCATAGTGCGCACCCCGTCCATTGGTAATTTTCTGGATTTCTTGTGCGACGTCGGTTTCGGGGGTGGAAAGTATGGTGTGCGTGGCCCCCAATTCTTGCGCTAGAGCAAGACGTGCCGGTTTGTTGTCCACAACGATACGCATGGAACAGCCAACGATTTTGCTCGCCATCAAAGCGCTCAATCCCACTGTGCCGGCACCGAAAATGGCGACACTGGTGCCAGCTTCGGGCTTCAATGTATTGATAAGGCCACCCGCGCCGGTCATCACGCCACAGGCGAGCGGTCCCAGCAAGCGCAGATCCACATCCTTTGGCACTTTGACCAATGAACTTTGATGGGCGACAGTGAAAGTTGCGTGCGACGACTGAGAAAAGAAATGACTGTGTATGTCGATGTCATTTTCATGCATGCAGACGGAGCCATCCAGGCGCGAACCCATAAAATTCATCGATATATGGTTGATGCAGAAGGCCGGCAGCCCTACATGGCAAGACTCGCACTCGCCGCAAGACCCCATGGATAGGACGACGTGATCACCAACTGAAAAATGGCGAACGCCACCGCCGACTTTTTCCACGATGCCTGAGCCCTCATGGCCGAGCACGACAGGAACAGGTGTCGGCATATAACCGTCCCGAACGTCAATATCGGTGCGACAAATGCCACTGGCGATCACACGCACGAGCACTTCGTCGTCGCGGGGCTCATCCAATTCCAATTCGGTGACATCGAGCGCTTGTTTTGCTTTTCTGGCAAGCGCGGCAGTTATTTTCATGATTTCCTTGAACAATTATTTTTAATATGCGTAACGGCTCGTATTTGATTGTCGACGAGCGAAGTCGCTTTTCTTATTTACTGAATAAATAAAGGCAATAGTCTACGTCGCAGATTGATGGGCAGACTAGTCCCCAATATTGGTTTCACTTTCCCGTAGAATGGACGATCTTGTTTGTATAATTCGCTTCTTTTCACCGAGTGAGTGTCGAGCCGTGCTAGATCTTAATGACCTTCAGTATTTTGTTATGGTGGTGGACCACGGTGGCTTCGCGGCAACTGCGCGCGCTTTGAGCATTCCAAAGTCCAATCTGAGCCGACGGATCGCACTACTTGAACAACGATTGGGCGTGCGGCTCATCATCCGCAATACGCGAAATTTCAACGTGACAGAATTGGGACAGACGTATTACGCTCACTGCCGGGCCATGCTGAAGGAAGCATCCGCCGCCGAGGCGGCTATCGCCATGACCCGCGTGGAGCCGGCTGGATTGCTGCGCGTCACTTGTCCTGTTGTGTTGTTGGAAGAGTGTGTCGGCGGGATGGTTACGCGATTCATGGCCGTCTATCCGCAGGTCGAGGTACATCTGGAAGCAAGCGACCGGAATGTGGACGTGGTGGCTGAAGGGATCGATATTGCGTTGCGAGTGCGGGCGCCGCCTTTTCAGGATTCGGGCTTGGTTACCAGGGTGTTGTCGCAGCGGCAGCAATGTCTCGTGGCCAGCCCGGCGCTATTGAATCGGCTGGGTAAGCCCTGCGAACCGGCCGATCTGTCACGCTTGCCAAGCGTACATCATGGCAAACCACAACGTGACTACACATGGACATTACTTCACCAACAGGGCGAGGAAACCACAATACATCACCGCCCACAGCTGATCACCAAGGGGCTGCCCATGTTGCGTTCGGCGGCGGTAGACGGCATCGGCGTGGCACAGATGCCGATGTCCCTCGTGCACGACTATATCGCCAGGGGGGAGTTGGACGTGGTTTTGCCCGATTGGACGCCAAGAACTGAAATGATCCATGCGGTGTTTGCAACAAGAAATGGAATGTTGCCGTCGACGCGTATTCTGCTCGATTTTATGGTGGAGCAATTTAGTACGCTGGATGATGCCGTGCGGGGGATGCGGGTGACTTAAGAGAGGTGCTGCAAAAAAGTCAATAGACGGGTGATTGCGGTGATCGCCGGATGCGGGAGCGTAGCAGCTGGAGCCAGCCGCTACGCCTGTAAAAAAATCAAGCCGGCTGCACACCGCCCACATTGCGGCTGCGGTTCTCCACCAGCACGGAAATGCCGAGCACGACGATGCCGCCGCAGGCCAGCATGGCGCCCACCCAGCCCGTCGAGCGCAAGCCCATGCCCATGGCGATGGCGATGCCGCCGGCCCAGGCGCCCAGGGCGTTGGCGATGTTGAAGGCGGAATGGTTGAGGGCGGCGGCCACCGTTTGCGCGTCGCCGGCCACGTCCATCAAACGCGTCTGCACGGCCGGGGCGACGGCGATGCCGGCGCCGATGGCGAACAGGTTGACCGCCGTCAGCCAGACATTGCTGCTGGTATAGGTAAACGCGGCCAGGGCGGCCACGTTCCACAGCAGCACGCCGAAGATGGTCCACAGGCGCGAGCGGTCGGCCAGCCAGCCGCCGATCAGATTACCCACCGTCATGCCCACGCCGATGATGGCCAGCAGGATGGAAATGACGAGGGGCGAGACTTTCGTGATTTCCAGCAAGGTGGGAGTAATAAACGTGTAGACGGCGAACATGCCGCCGAAGCCGATCGCCACCATCAGCAGGGTCAGCCACACTTGCAGGCGGCGGAACACGCCCAGTTCGCGGCGCGGACTCGAATCGCCGGCGGCGACCATGGGCACGAAGATGCGCACCATCAGCATGGTCAGCAAGCCCAGCGCGGCGACCAGCAAAAAGGCCGAGCGCCAGCCCAGGGTCTGGCCGATATACGTGGCCAGCGGCACGCCGAAGATATTCGCCACGGTCAAGCCCATCAGGACACGGGCCACGGCCTGGCCCCGCTTGTCCGGTTCGGCCAGGGCGGCGGCCACCAGGGCCGCCACGCCGAAATAGGCGCCGTGCGGGATGCCGGCGACAAAACGCGCGACGACCAGCAAGCCGTAGTTGGGGGCGATGGCGCTGAGCAAGTTGCCGCCAGCGAACATCAGCATCAAGCAGATCAGCATCAAACGGCGCGGCATGCGGGCCAGGAAGATCGTGATCAGGGGGGCGCCGACGACCACGCCCAGCGCATAGGCGCTGATCATGTGGCTCATCTGCGGCAAGGTCGTGCCCAGGTCGTCGGCCACCACGGGCAGGATGCTCATGGAGGCGAATTCGCCCGTGCCGATGGCGAGGCCGCCGATGGCCAGGGCCAGGTCGGCATAGCCAGCGCCAAAAGGCGCGGTGACGCGCGGTATCAATGGGTCTACGGATGCGTGCATGTTCTTGTTAGTTGGATAAGGATATGACAGGGTGGAGAGGCGTGCTGTGACTCAGCCGGAAGCGGCAACGCGCCGCCAGAATCGACGGCTGGCCGGTATTTTCGGGCTATATGAGCTGCCCAAAGACAACATTGTAAAAGATTCGGGCAAGTTTTGCCGGGAGCTGGCCAAAATATGCTGCACTGCACCCAACCACGCCTGCGCTTGTTGTTAACGATAACACGGAATCTGTCCGATTCCGTCACAGGCGGGCGAAGAATGCACGGCTGTGGTGGAATTGGTTCTTGCTTGCTGTAATGCAGACTAGGTTTGCTGCAGCGCTTCGCCCATAAGTGCTGAGCGACCCCATGCCCGCCGCGCACCCGCTGGAACAGGCCACCGGTGTGGCCATGCCGGTGCAAAAAGACGTATAAATAAGGCAATCACGTGTAGGGAGGATTGCCATGTTCGATATGGATGTGCCGGTGTGGGAACTGGTGGCGCGCGCCGTCATCATCTACCTTGCCTTGCTGCTGATGGTGCGCATGACGGGCAAGCGGACGGTGGGGCAATTCACGCCGTTCGACTTGCTGGTTGTCATGCTGCTGAGCGAGGCGGTATCGAATTCCCTGTCCGGCGGCGACGAATCCGTTCCCGCCGGCCTTGTACTGGCGTTGACTTTGATCTGCCTCAATATGCTGATCGCATGGCTGAGTTCGCGCAGCCGCAAGTTCGCCGACCTGGTCGACGGCACGCCCGTGCTGCTGGGGCGCGACGGCAAGATTTTTGATGATGTCGTCAAGAAATGCCGGGTGGCCGGCGGCGATGTCGAGCAGGCGCTGCGCGAGGCTGATTGTCCGTTGGCGGACATGAAATGCGCGTTCCTGGAAGCGGACGGCAAGATTACCATTTTGCAAAAGTAAGCGGCCGAATCAGATTTTCTTGCTGTTCTTCAAATGCAGGGGCAGCCACCACCACATGCAAATGATGAGTGACCCCATCAGCACGCCGGCGATGATGCCGGCGATATGGCCGAACACTTCCGACATCACCAGGTTGGTGCCCAAAATAAACGCCAGCGCCAGGGAAAAGGCGCCGCACATCATGATGCGGTCGGCCACGCGCTTGAAACGTTCGCGGTCTTGCAGCGGGCGCATCACGCGATGCTGGATGGCTGGCGCGCTGAGCAGTACCAGACTCGTCATGGAAAGGAAGAACGTCAGCAGGAAGACGACTTTTTCCGCCTGCACGATCTTCGCGAAGCCGCCGTTGAAGGGCAGAATGATGAGGAAGGCCGTCAGCATCTGCGCGCCCGGCAAGAGGATGCGCAATTCGCTGAGCAGGTCGGACAAGTCGCCTTCGTCGCCTGGCTGGCCGTTTTCGTCCTGGTGTTGCGTTTGTGGCATGGGGCCGTCCTCGTGGTGGTGATGGGGCCAGTCTACGCACAAGCGGCCAGGCCGACTGTGGGCGGGCGCACCTTCAGAACCATTGCGCGTAGCGCAGGCGCAGCCGCCACAGCGGCGTCGAGACGATGGCAGCTGCGGTGTGCGAGGCGTCATGGCCGCAATGGCCGCAGCTGTGGCGCCTGTGCGGCGCCAGCGCGAAGCTGCCCAGGTCCAGGTGCGGATGGCCGCAGCGGGCGCAGTCGCTGCAGTCCAGCGGTGTGCCGGCCTGCAAGGCGGCGGTAAACGCTTGCGCGGCGGGCGGCGTGATGTTCAGCTGCACGACGTCGGGCGGGAACAGGCCGGGCAGGGCGCGGCAGTCGATGGCCAGCGCGGCCGCATCGCGCGCCAGCAGGGCGCCGCCGTCATCGGCCTTGGCGCGCAGTTGCAGCAAGCCATCCTGCCCCGTGCGCAAGGCCGTGGCGTGAAACTGGCTGGGATCGAACAGCGCCGGATACAGCACATAGCCCATGGGACTGGCGTGCTGGCGGCAACGCATCTGCCGCGTTGACTGCCAGTCGGCCACGTCGTCCTGCGCGCCCCAGTAGCACTGATGCGTGCGGCACCAGTGGCGCGCCGCGCCGTTGCGGAACTTTCCGGCTGCCAGCAGATCGCACACGATGATGGCGTCTTCGCCCGCGCCGGCGCGAAAGTGGCCCGTGATGTGCCGCGTGGTGACGGCAAGATGGCCCGTGCTCGCTTGCAGGGGCCAGCAGATGCCGGGCAGAGTCAGCGGCGTGGTCAACGGCTTCTCCGCGCGGCTATCGGCTTGCGAGCCGATAGTGGGTCGGAATGAAAAAGCCCGCCGACTGGGGCGGGCTGTGCTGAGGGGAATGCCCGCGGCATGGCCCGGCTTATTCTTCCGTATCGGCCAGGGTGACGATGGCGCGCGCCCACTTCGAGTATTTCAGATTCGCCAGATCGCGCACGGTCTTGATATTGAACGCTTGCTTGAGGAGCTCCGCATCCTTCTCGCTCACGCCTTGCAGCGCATCGACGGGCGCATCAGCGATTTCCTTGAAGGTCTTTTTTTCGTAAGCCTTGTCTACCGCTTTATTGATGTTCATGTGTTGATACTCCTCAGTAAGTGGAAAATTAATTCTACACGTTTTTGCAAACTGTCAATTTACGCTTGCAAGTTGTGTTGAACTAAATATGATGGAGGTGGATGCCTCGACAGTGAGGCGATCTGTGCGTTCGCCTCAAGATTGTAATTATAGCATTGTTATTATTCATAGTATAATGATTTCCATGGCGCAGAATGGTCTGCTCCATACCGTAGCCGCAGTCACGCGGCACCAATCGATAGCGTTCAGGAGAATACGATGAGTTTGCTAGATCAACTTGCAGGACAGGCGATGAGCGCTTTGGGCAATAAAAGTGCTGACGAGGAAGCCCCATCGGGATTGATGGCCAGTGTGATGGACCTGGTCAACCAGCACGGCGGCTTGCCCGGCCTGCTGCAGAAATTCCAGGAAAGCGGCCTGGGCGACCAGGTAGCCAGCTGGATCGGCACGGGTGCCAATGCGCCCGTCTCCGGCGAACAGATCAAGGATGCACTCGGTAGCGACACGATCACCCAGATCGCGGAAAAAGCGGGCGTCGCACCGGACGCGGCCTCGGGCGGTCTGGCCGCCTTGCTGCCCCAGCTGATCGACAAGCTGACCCCCGACGGTCAGGTACCGGAAGGCAATGACCTCGTCAGCCAGGGTTTGAATATGCTCAAGGGCAAGATCTTCGGTTGATCAGACGATACAGCAACAAAAAACCTCGCAGCGATGCGAGGTTTTTTGTTTTAAGCGGCGGCCATCATGCCGAAATATGGCTGTGCTCCAGTGAGCCTCGCCGTACTCCCTTCCACCAGATACGAGCAATAGCGGCGCCGCTCGGCGATGCCGCCGCGCCGTTCCATCAGTTCGCCCAGCATGGCGACGGCATCGGTGGCCATCTTTTGCACGGGCTGGCGCAGGGTGGTGATGTCGTAGCTGAGCCAGCCCGATGCTTCCAGCGCGTCGAAACCGGCCACCGACATCTGCAGCGGCACCTCGATGCCCATCTGGTGGCGCGCCGTGTCCAGGCAGCCGATGGCCATGATGTCGTTGCCGCAAATGACGGCGTCCGGCACCCGGCCCAGGCGGTCGATGACCTTGCGCAAGCCGCGTCCGCCGCTGGCGTAATCGTAGTTGCCGCTGACGACGATGGGCGCGGGCAAGCCCAGGGTCAGCAAACGGTCGAGCATGCCGGCCTTGCGTTCCTGCGCGACGGCCGAGTCGCCGGGGCCGTCGATGATGGCGAACTGGCGGTGGCCCGCCTCGGCCAGGCGCGACACGAGCAGGCGCGCCGCTTCGGCCTGGTCGCACAGCACGGCATGCACGGCGTGTTCGCGCGGGCTGCGGTTGAACAGCACCAGCGGCACGTCGCGCCGGCCGAATTCGGCCATCTGTTCGTCCGACAGGCAGGCGGCCACGATGGCGCCATCGACCTGGTATTGCCACACATCACACAAGGCCTTGCCGATGTCCGCTTCGCGCTCGAGGGTAAACAACAAGAGACGCTTGCCCTGGCGGGCGATTTGCTGGCTCAGGTCGGACAATACTTGCGGATAGTACAGATTGGCCAGGTTGGAAATGATGACGGCCACCAGGTTCGAGCGTCGCGTGATCAGGCTGCGGGCGGCCGCGTTGGGGATGTAGTCGAGGCTGATGGCCGCCTGCATGACCTTGGCGTGGGTGGCTTGCGAGACGCTGGCGCCCGGCTTGAAGCAGCGCGACACGGCCGATTGCGACACGCCGGCCAGCAGGGCCACGTCATACGAGGTCACGCGCCGTCCGGCGCCGGATACGGGGCGGGCGGTGGTGCTGGGTGTCCGGGCTACAGTATTCTTTTTTCGCATATTGGTCTGGCAAGCAACCTGTCTCAAAGTATTCCTGCAGGCCCGGCCGCTTGTGGCGGCCTGGGCGGGAAAAATGAGCATAGCGAAAATATTTCCATGTGGCAAGACTGTTTTCTTATCCATGTTGCAAATAATTTGATTTAATGGCAAGTGGTATGTTTGCTCCTCAATCCGGATTGTCGCAGGGGCCGCTGCCATAGGGGCTGGTGCGTCCCGGCGGGTCCACGCGGCGCGCGCTGAAATCGCTGGCAAGGACAGGTAATGGAAAATCCGCCGTGGCGCTCGCTTCCGTGCCGCTCACCGTGCCCTGTACAGTCAATGCGATGCGCACCCAGGAAGCGAAGTTGCGCGGATAACTGACGGTGACGGTGGCCATGCCCAGCGCGTCGCTCAGGCCGCTTGCGCTGACGGTCAGGGGAATGCCCGGGTCGAGCACGCCATTGCCGTTGCCATCGTAGGCGGCATCAAAAATACCATTGCGCAAGACGTCCTCGTTGGCACAGCTGTAATTGGGCAGGGCCAGGCGCCAGACGCCCGTGTCGGGGAACTCGGGCTTGTCCGCTTGCCATACATAGTATCCCTTGGCATAGCTGCCGGGCCAGGCGGCGGCCGTGATGGCGACGCCGGGCACGGCGTTGCCTGCGCTGTCGGACGCGAACACGGCAAAGTCCTTCTGCAGCACGCTGGCCGAATACTCGCGCAGCAGGCTGCCCGTGCCCAGCTTGATCGACAGCGCTTGCCGCGCCACCGTCAAGCGCACGAGGGCCGTGGCCGCCGCCTGCGCAACGCCCTCGATGCGGGCCTGGATCAGCACGCCGTCGCGGCCGCTGTCGGCCGGTCCCGCCACGTACTCGGCGCGCGCCAGGCCGTCGCTGCCCGTCAGTACGCGGCCCGCCTGCCGCAGGTAGCCGCCGCTGGGATCGCTCAAGATGGTAAACAGCACGGGCGCGTTCTTGACCAGGTTGTTGGCCGCGCCATCGCGCACCACGGCGCCGATGGTGCTGATGCTGGCATTGTCGGCCGATGCCGTCATGTTGGCGCGCAGCACGGCCTGATCCGCTTGCACGGCCAGCTTGCTGGCAGGGCTCAATGGCGCGACGAATTCCAGCCGCGTCTGCGCCGAGGGACCGCCGGCCACGGTCGCCGTGATGGTGGCCACGCCCGTGTTGGCCGACTGGACATAGCTGCGCGGCAAGTTGCCATTGCTGAACATCAAGCTGGTGGGCAAGGCCTGGCTGCAGGCGCTGTCCGCAAACAGGCTGCCGCGCGAGGTCGACAGGCTGGCGCTGCCCGTTTGCGCCACGCCCGCCTTGTCGTAGCGTGCGTCGATGGGCTGGCATGCCAGGGTGGCCACTTCCGCCAGCACGTCCGCGCCGCTGGCATCCTGGCCCACGGCCGGGCTCAGGCGCAGGTCGCTGCCCGCCACGGCGTACGCTTGCGTGGCGGCGGCGCCCAGCGCATTGACGGACACGGCGTCCCTGCCCAGGCTGCTTGCCGTCAGGCGCAGCACCAGCTGGCCTTGCGCATTGCTGAGCGCAGCGCCGCCATCCTTGACACGTACGCCGTTGCCGGCGCCCGTGCTGTAGGCGATGGCGGCGCCGGCCACGGGTTTGCGCGCCGAATCGCGCACGGTGACGGTGAGGTCGGCGCCCTGGCCCAGCATCAGGGCGGCCGGCCCCAGCAGCTCTACCGTACTGCCCGTGACGGCCACCGTGCCCTTGCCGCTGCGCGTGCCCACATTGGCCGTTACGGTGATGCTGCGGTTGCTGTTGGCGCCTCCCGTGCCCAGCAAGGCGCGCGCCTGGCCATTCTTGTCCGTCACGGCGTCGACGCTGCCGAGGATGCCGGAATCGGCGGCAAAGGAAATCTTCGCGTTGGGCAAGGCGAGATTGGCGCCGTCCTTGACGAGGGCCGTGACGGCCACTTCGCCGCCGGCCAAGCCCGCCGAGGCCAGTTCCGTGCTGGAAAACACGAGGTTGACGGCGCTGGCCAGGCTGGCCGGTTCGGGCGGCGTGACGGGTGGAATCACGGGCGGCGTCACCGGAGGCGTCACGGGCGGATTGACGACCGGCGGCGGGCTGCCGCCGCAGCCTGCGGTGCTGTGCAGCCCGCAACCGGCGCCGGCCTGGGTGTCGGCCGAACCGCCGCCGCAGCCGGCCAGGGAAACGAGGAAGGCGGCCAGCAAAGCTGCTGGCAGGTGGCGCAGGGGAGGATGGGGCACGATGGGTCTCCGGGGGCTGGCCGAGTTGCTCGGCGTTAATTTCCCAAGAGTATCTTTTGCGTGCGGCTGGTACTTGATGCAAAGCAAGCTTATGTTGTTGAGCCCGTCGGACGGGTTTTGCTGGTGCAAAAGCCTGCCTTCTGATAACATAACGCCCCTTTATTCAGGGAAGGGTCGACATGGCCAATGCTTGCGGCGTCGATTTCGGCACGTCAAATTCCACGGTAGGCTGGGCACGTCCAGGGCAGAGCACCATGCTCGGCCTGGAAGATGGCAAGACGACCTTGCCGTCCGTCGTCTTCTTCAATGCGGAAGACGAGGAAGTCAGTTTTGGCCGCGCGGCGCTGGCCGGCTATCTGGCTGGTTACGAGGGGCGCTTGATGCGCTCGCTGAAAAGCCTGCTGGGCACGAGCCTCATCGATGGCCAGACGGAAGTCGGTGGCCGTGCGCTGCCATTTCGCATGTTGTTGGCGCAATTCATTGGCGAAGTGAAACGCCGCGCAGAGCAGTCCGCCGGCCGCGAATTCTCGTCCGCCGTGTTCGGCCGTCCCGTCTTCTTTATCGACGACAATGCGCAAGCGGACCAGCTGGCGCAGGACACCCTGGCCGAAGTGGCCCGTTCCGTCGGCTTCAAGGACGTCGCCTTCCAGTTCGAGCCGATTGCCGCAGCGTTCGACTACGAGTCGCAGATAGCCAGGGAAGAGCTGGTGTTGATCGCCGACATCGGCGGCGGCACGTCCGACTTTTCGCTGGTGCGTTTGTCGCCGGAACGGGCGAAGAAGACCGAGCGACGCGAGGATATCCTCGCCACAGGCGGCGTGCATATCGGTGGCACGGACTTCGATAAATACCTGAGCCTGTCGTCCGTCATGCCCTTGCTTGGCTATGGCAGCCGTTTGCACAACAATAGCGAAGTGCCTTCCAGCTATTATTTCAACCTGGCGACGTGGCACACGATCAACCTGGCCTATACGAAGAAAATTTGGGTGCAACTGGCCGACGTGTGCCGCGATGCGCGCGAGCAAGACAAGATGGGGCGTCTGCAAAAGCTGATCGACGAGCGCGCCGGCCACTGGCTGGCCATGAAAGTGGAAGAGGGCAAGATCGCCCTGTCCGACGCGGCCGAAGTGCGGCTGGAGCTGGACCGTTTGTCGCCCGCGCAAAGCCTGTTGCTCAAACGTACGCAGTTCGACGAGGCCATCGGCCACCTGTGCGGTTCCGTGGAAGAAACCGTGCTGCGTCTGCTGCGCGACGCGGGCGTGGCGCCGGAAGCCGTCGATACCGTGTTCTTCACGGGCGGCTCCAGCGGCGTGCGCCTGCTGCGCGAAAAGATCGCGGCCCTGGTGCCGGCCGCGCGCAAGGTCGAAGGCGATTTGTTCGGCAGTATTGGCGCGGGTCTTGCGCTGGACGCCGTACGTAAATTCGGTTGATAATCGTCACCCATTGCCGCACCCACGAAAGAACGCCCCATGCATGTGTTTGACAAACCGATCGTCATGATCGACTTCGAGACGACCGGACTGTCGCCCGAGATGGGCGACCGCATCACGGAAGTGGCGGCGCTGCGCATCGAGGGCGGGCGGATCACGGACCGTTACGTGACCCTGATCAACTGCAATGCGCGCATTCCCTCGTTCATCACGGGCTTGACGGGCATCACGCAGGCGATGGTCGACAAGGCGCCGCCCGTGGCCGAAGTGGTGCCGCAATTGCTGGACTTCATCGGCAGCGATGCCTTGTCGGCGCACAATGCCAGCTTCGATGAAAAATTCCTGCGCGCGGAAAGCGCCAGGCTGAACCTGACACCGGCGCACCAGTCGCTCGTGTGTTCATTAAAACTGTCGCGCCGCGTGTTTCCTGGCATGGCCAGCTACAAGCTGGGCTTGCTATCGAGCCAGCTGGGCATCGCCTTCAAGAGCGCCGCCCACAGGGCCGAGTCCGATGCGGAAGTGGCGGCGCAAGTGCTGATCCATATCGGCCGCCATTTGCGCAGCAGCTACGGCATCGCCGATGTCGACGCCGACTTGCTGGTGTCGCTGAACAAGCTGGCCGCCGCCAAGGTGCCGCAATTCCTGCAAAAGCATCCATCGCGCCGCTGAGCGCCGTTTGCCCTCTAAGCGGGCTCATCAAAACGATATAATTTTATTATTTCCATTGAGCCTGCTCAAGTCCTTCCCCCGCAGCGAATTTAAAATTTAAGCAACACACGATTTCGCCGCCCTGGGCCGCCGTTTTGCGCGTGCTGCCGGCAAGCGCAATGTGGATGGGGGCGCACATGGACAAGCACCATACTGCCAGAGATAGCCACCAGGCGTATATCTGGTTCCGCACGGCTGCCGAGCAGGGCAATGCCTACGCCCAGTTCAACCTGGGATTGATGTGCAAGAAGGGCGAAGGCGTGGCGCAGGACGACGCGCGTGCCTTTGTCTGGCTACGCCTGGCAGCGCTGCAAGGGCTGGCGTTCGCGCAGAACCACCTGGGCGCCATGTATTACCACGGCCGCGGCGTGGCGCAGAGCGATGCCGACGCCGTGCTGTGGTTTCGTCGCGCCGCCGCCCAGGGCGATGCCTCGGCCCAGCAAAACCTGGGGCAGATGTACCGCAAGGGACGCGGTGTGCTGCAGAGCGACGAGCTGGCGCTGGCGTGGTTTTACCGCGCTTCCGAGCAGGGTGTCGCCAGCGCGCAATCTCTGCTGGGTGAAGCGTATGCGCAGGGTCTGGGCGCGAAAAAGAACGATGCGCTGGCCCTGGCGTGGTTCCGCAAGGCAGCCTTGCAAGGCGATGCGCAGGCGCAGCTGAACCTGGGACTCGTCTACAAACGGGGGCAGGGCGTGGTGCAGAGCGATGCGCAGGCGCTGGCCTGGTTTCGCCAAGCCGCGGCCCAGGGCTTGGCCGTGGCGCAGCGGCAACTCGGCGTGGCGTATGCGGAAGGCCTGGGCGTGGCGCCCGACCAGTTGCGCGCCTATGCCTGGCTGCAGCGGGCGGCCGAGCAGGATGACGCCGACGCCCAGTTCAACCTGGGCCTGATGCTGGCGCGCGGCCAGGGCGTGGACAAGGACGAGGCGCGCGCCGTCGCGTGGTACCGGCGCGCCGCCCTGCAAGGCCATTGCATGGCGCAATACAATCTGGGCGGCATGTTTGCGGGCGGGCGCGGCGTCATCCGCGACTTGCGCCTGGCGCTCGACTGGTATGCCCGGGCGGCGGCCCAGGGCGCGTCGAATGCGCAGTTCAACCTGGGCGTGATGTATGCGAATGGCCAGGGCGTGGAGCGCGACGAGGTGTGCGCCGTGCGCTGGTACCGCACGGCGGCCGAGCAGGGCGACGCCAGCGCGCAAAACAACCTGGGCGTCATGTATGCGAACGGCCATGGCGTGCCGCAAGACGATGGCCAGGCCGTGCTATGGTATGCGCGCGCAGCGGGCCAGAGCCATGCGCTGGCGCAGTACAACCTGGGCGGCATGTACAACAGCGGGCGCGGCGTGGAGAGGGACCCCGTCTGCGGCTACATGTGGCTGGCGCTGGCGGCCGAGGGTGGCGATGGCGGCGCGGCCAGGGCCAGGGAGGCGGCTGCCACCAGGCTGGAACCGGCACAGCTGCAAAAGGCGCAGCAGCGCATGCGGCAATGGCACCAGGTGCGCTTCCCGCCGCTGCAGCCGCCTGACTGAAGCGCCGCCGCCGCGCGCGCATGGACGCGCTCCGCATGCGATAATTGCCGGCAGGCATGTCGCCAAGGCGGCACGGTTTTTCGGCACGGTGAAAGGTGAAACATGGTAAGGCAGGCGGGCGAGGATGCATCAGAGCAAAAAGTCATCGACGACATCGCCACGCATGGCTGGCATGGCGTGCATATCGGTGCCGATGAAGAAGGTCCCGGCTATGCCTTCACCATAGGCGCTTGCCACAGCTTCGGCCAGCCTGAATTCCTGATCATGGGCTTGCCCCATTCCATGGCCCACCGGATACTCGACGTGGCGCTGGACGCCGCGCGCAGCGGCGCCATCACGGATTTCACGACTACCACGGACGTCTTGCTGGAAGGCCATCAGTGCGCCTTCGTGCGCGTGCCCGTCGAGCAATACCGCGACTATGTCGGCTATGCGCGCTGGTATTACCAGGGCGATGATTTTATCTTGTACCAGATCGTCTGGCCGTCGCGCGATGGCCACTTCCCTTGGCAGGCGCAAGCGAGCGCGCAATATGTGGAAAGCCAGCCCCTGCTGGGACCGGCGCCACTGGCCACATGACGAACATTGTGACCGGGACGGCTACCCTGTGCGTGTTCGACCCTGCGCTCTTGCGCCACAAGCTGGAAGATGACTGCGATTGGTGGAGCATCCCCAGCGAGGAACTGGCGGCCGTGAATGCGGGGCAAGTGGCGTTTTTCAACGTGGGTGGCGATGGCGCGTATGAACTTGCCTTGCACGAGGAACTTGCCGAACCGCAGGTGATCGTGCATCTTGCCGTCGTTTCGGGCCGCGTCTTCATCGGCGCGGGGGAAGACGTCACGGGCGGCGGCCTGGAACCGGACACGGCGTATGGAGGACTGTTCGTGGCCCTGCCCGCAGGCAGCTACCGCGTGCAGGCGCGCCGCGATGGTGCGCACATCAGCCTGGCATTCGTGCCCGATGCGCGCAGCGGCAATGCGTTTGTCGATCTCGTGCGTATTTGATCTTGCGTATTTATATAGCTATGTCACCGTCAGGTGTGGGAATGCGCCTAAAGTTGCTTTCAACAATGTTTCCGGTGAGCGGATGCGCCCGGCGTCGAGTATCCAGCGCCAGCCCAGGTAGTTCGGCAGGTAGCGCGTCGCCACGCCATGAAACGGCCGTAGCCAATCCCGCAAGCGGCTATGATAGGCGTTGACGTTCTGCACGTGGGCGGCGCCCCGCACGCGGATGCCGGCGCGCAAGTTGACGGCCTGGTGGCTGATGCCGGTTTCCCTGGCAAAAGCCCGGTAGGCCGCATGGCCGTCGGTGACCAGCAGCACATCCTTGTCGATCATGGGCAACAAACAATGGTGCAGCTGCGCCTTGGTCAGCGCTCCTTTGCCCGTGACGAAATCGAGGGTCTGTCCCGTGCGGTCGCGCGCCACCAGGATGCAGACCTGTTCGTTCGATATGCCGTGTTTATGGGCATGGCCGCCCCGGCGGCGGGGCGGACGCGTCATCTGCCGCGCTCCCTTTTCCGATTCCAGCAGATACAACTCGTCCGCTTCGGCGATGCCATGCAGGCCATGCGGCCGGTCCGTCTTGGCCAGCGATAAAAACCGGTGACGCCAGCGAAACGTGGTGTTGCGGTGCACACCCAGCTGTAACGCCGCCTTGCGCACGGAATCCGATGCCAGCAGACAATCGGCATAGTCGAGCCACAGCGATTTATGACGCAAGCGCGCCAGCGGCGTGCCGGTGAGCGCATTGAAGGTGCGCCCGCACGGCACGCAGCGGTAGCGCTGCAAGCCGTGCGCATGGCCGTGCCGGTGCAGGTGCGCCGAGTGGCAGGCGGGACAGGCCAATCGCGGCTGCGCCACACTTTCCAGCAGCGCGACGGTCGCGTCGTGTGGCGCGTTGCCATGCAACAGGGCAATGCCAGCCTGTCGCTGGCGTCGGTTCAACTGCGCAAACTGCGCAACAAAGCTGATCCATTCGGCTCGCCGCATGATCTGCTCCTGCAGGTAAGTATGCAGAGTCAGACAACACAACCAAGGGAAGATTCCGGCATTTCCCCTATTTGCCGATGACAGAGCCATTTATATTGCCCCAGGCTAGGCATCCATGCGCGCCACTGCCGCGCCTTGCCGCCGGTCCAGGAACAGGCTGTTGCCGTGGATTTTCTTTGCCTGCTTCTTCGCTTCGGCCGCTTGCGTGGCGATCTGGTGGTGCGTGTAGTACTGGTGCGCCTCGACCTTGATGACGCCCAGCGACAGGCTGATCAACGAATAAAACACTTTCTTGCCTTGCCGGTCTTCGCTGATGTAGCCGCCCCGTTCGCAGTCGCCCGTGCTGTAGTAGGCGAGGATGGCGGCCGCGAAGTCGTCGAGCATGGCCTGGCAGCGCGTTTCCCAGTCTTCGCTCTGGAACAGAATCATGAAATCGTCGCCGCCGATGTGGCCGATGAAGTCGCGGTTCGGGTCGCAATGGCTGCTGAGGATTTCTCCCGTCAGCTGGATCACGTCGTCGCCCTTGCGGTAGCCGTACACATCGTTGAAGGGCTTGAAGTGGTCGAGGTCGCAATAGCAGACCCAGAAGCGGCTGCCGCTGTGCAGCAGGCGGTCGATATGCTCGTTGATGGGCACATTGCCGGGCAGTTGCGTCAGCGGGTTGGCGTAGCGGGCCGCGTTGATCTGCATCTGCGTGATTTCACGCATCAGGTCGTGGCCGGTGCCCATGCCCAGGTAGCGGCCGTGCTCGGTGATGATGAAGCCGTTGAACAGGTGGTGGGCATCGGACTGCACCATGGTGTAGCTAAGTTCCTGCAAGCTCGTCTCGTGGTCGGCGATCAGGGGCGTGGCATCCATGAACAGGCTGCATGATTTCTTGCCATAGAGTTCGCGCTGGTAGGGACGGGCGAAGTGGTCGATCATTTCGAAGCGGCTGATCAGGCCCAGCGGCACGCCGTCGTCGACGACGGGAATGATCATCAGCTTCGGTTCCTTCAGGAAGATGTCGTAGACCTCGTTATTGTTGAGCTGTGGCGACACGGCCGCCACCTTGTGCAGCAGCTTGCGGATGCTGGCGCCATTCTTTTCCAGGCTGCTGCGCTGCGGATATACGGCCACGCCGTTGCGCCCCAGCGCCTGCACCACTTCGGCCGGCAGCGCGCGCGCGGGCACCGCGTTGGGCCGCCCCAGGTGATAGCCTTGCCCGAACGCCACGCCCAGGTCGCGCAAGACCAGCAATTCCGTCTGCGCCTCGATGCCTTCGGCGATCACCAAGGTGCCCGATTTCTCCGCGATTTCCTGGATCGAACGCACGAACTGCAGTTTCACGGGATCGTTGTTGATGCCCTGGATGAAATGCATGTCGATCTTCACGTATTCCGGGCGCAGTTCCGACCACAGGCGCAGGCTGGAAAAGCCTTCGCCCAGGTCGTCGATGGCGATCTGGAAACCCATGTTACGGTAATGCAGCACCGCTTCGCGCATCAGCTCGTAGTCATACGTGGGCTGGTTTTCCGTCAGCTCGATGATGACACGGTCCGGGTTAATGCCGATGTGCTCGATATATTCGAGGGTTTCGCCATGGCGGGCATTGCGCAGCAGCAGGCATTCGGGGCTGACGTTGAGGAACAGCTTGCCCGGCAGCTGCAGTTCGGCAAAGCGTTCGAGCACCACTTGCCGGCACAGGTGTTCCACTTCCAGGGTCAAGTCATGCGCGCGCGCCACCTTGAACAGATTCATCGGCGCGTGCAGGGGGCTGTCGGAGGGCCCCCGTATCAAGCCTTCGTAGCCGATGATGTCGCCGCTGTGCATGTGGATGATGGGCTGAAACAGCGCGCTGAGCTTGCGGCCCGCCAGAATGTCGTGCAAGGCGTCCGTCCCTTCGATGGTCATGGTTGCCGATGGCGGCTTCAGGTAAGCCACGTTCGATGGCGTCGCGGGGGCAGGCGCGGCATTGGCGGAAGGGAGGGCGAGAGTGTGCATAGGAGGCTGTGGCGGCACGGCCTCTGGACGGGCCATGAACATGTTGCCGATAGTAAAGAAGATTTATGACAACTTGATGAAACGACTTTACTTTTGATAACGTTTCTTGCATGAACGTCAGTTTGCCGATTCCGCCGAAAGCGAGATTTATCATGGCGATTCATGCAAACTGTCCAAACAAAAGACGGCAAATCCATCAGATAACTGTGCTTTAAAAGTGGCAATCCGCGCTATGATTTCTCTTGGCGAAAGTCAACATGGGCAGCCGCGGCGTGTGTTTGAGCGGCCTGCTTTCCTCGACATCCAACAATGAGACAACAACCCATGCAATTACGTAGTGCAACCCTCATATTCAGCTTGATGGCCGCTTTCGGTGGCAATGCCCTGGCGCAAAGCGCCGCGATGCCATCGTGCCCGGCCGGTGACGGCGCTGCCGTGACGTATCCGGTCAGCAAAAAAGTCGACCAGCAAGACAGCTATTTCGGCACCACCATCGCCGACCCGTACCGCTGGCTGGAAGACGCCAACAGCGCGGAAACGGGCGAGTGGGTCACGGCGCAAAACAAGCTGACGCAGTCGTACCTGGGCACCATCCCCGAGCGCGCCGCGATCAAGCAGCGCTTGACCAAGCTGTGGAATTATGAGCGTTTCTCTACGCCAACGAAGCAGGGCGGCCGCTATTTCTATAGCCGCAACGACGGCTTGCAGAACCAGGCCGTGCTGTACACGGTGAAAAAACTGACGGACGAACCGCGTCTGCTGCTCGATCCGAACACCCTGTCCACGGATGGCACGGTGGCGTTGGCCGGCACCTCGATCAGCCCGAACGGCAAATACCTGGCGTATGCCACGTCCGCTTCCGGTTCCGATTGGAACGAGTGGAAAGTGCGCGACATCGAATCGGGCAAGGATTTGACAGACCACATCAAGTGGGCCAAGTTCTCGGGCGCCTCGTGGACCAAGGACAACACCGGTTTCTTCTATAGCCGCTATGACGCGCCGAATGAAGCCACCAAGTTGGCCGATATCAATTACTTCCAGAAATTGTATTTCCACAAGATCGGCACACCGCAAAGCGACGACGTGCTCGTCTTCGACCGTCCCGACCAGAAGGAATGGGCGTTCGGCGGCAGCACCGTCAGCGACGACGGCAATTATCTGATCATCACGGCCACGCAAGGCACGGAACGCAAGAACCGCGTTTTTTATAAAGACTTGCGCCAGAAGAATGCCAAGGTCGTGGGCTTGCTGGAAGCGTTCGACGCTTCGTACTCGTTCATCGACAATGACGGCCCCGTGTTCTTCTTCAAGACGGACAACAAGGCGCCAAAGTCGCGCGTGATCGCCATCGATACGCGCAAGCCTGCCCCTGCCGACTGGAAGGAAATCGTGCCGCAAAGCGCGGAAACCCTCGTCGCCGTCAACCTGATCAACAACCAGCTGGTGCTCGACTACTTGAAAGATGCGCAAACGCAAATCAAGATCGTCGACCTGAACGGCAAGCTGGTGCGCGAAGTGGCCTTGCCGGGCATCGGTTCGGCCGGCGGTTTTGCGGGCAAGCGTGGCGACACGGAAACGTTCTACTCGTTCACCAGCTTCACGACGCCAGCGACCATCTACCGCTACGACATGAAGTCGGGCAAGAGCACGGTGTACCGCCAGCCGAAGGTCGATTTCGACCCGAACGCCTTTGAAACGCGCCAGCAATTCTTCACCAGCCGCGACGGCACCAAGGTGCCGATGTTCATCGTCTCGAAAAAAGGCATGAAGCTCGATGGCTCCAACCCGACCTATCTGTACGGCTATGGCGGCTTCAATATTTCGCTCACGCCTAGCTTCTCCGTGGCGAATCTGGCCTGGGTGGAAATGGGCGGCGTCTACGTGATGGCCAACCTGCGCGGCGGCGGCGAGTACGGCGAAGCCTGGCACCAGGCCGGTACCAAGCTGAACAAGCAAAACGTGTTCGACGATTTTATTGGCGCGGCGCAATGGCTGGTGGACAACAAGGTCACCTCGCCATCGAAGCTGGCGATCGGCGGCGGCAGCAATGGCGGCCTGCTGGTGGGCGCGGCCATGACGCAGCGTCCCGACCTGTTCGCTGCAGCCATTCCGCAAGTGGGCGTGCTAGACATGTTGCGCTTCCACAAGTTCACCGTGGGCTGGGGCTGGGTGCCTGACTACGGTTCGTCGGACGACGCCGAACAGTTCAAGGCGCTGGTGAAATACTCGCCACTGCACAACCTGAAGGCGGGCGGCTGCTATCCGGCCACCATGATCACGACGGCCGACCACGATGACCGCGTCGTACCTGCTCACAGCTTCAAGTTCGCCGCCGCCGCCCAGGCAGCGCAAGGCGGCGCGGCGCCCGTGCTGATCCGCATCGACAGCAAGGCCGGCCACGGCGCCGGCAAGCCGACGACCAAGCAGATCGAAGAAGTGGCCGACCGCTGGGGCTTCCTCAGCCGTTCGTTGAAGATGACGCCGGCAGCAACGCCGGAACCAGCGAAGGTGGCAGCACAGTAAAACACGGTAGGTCGGATTAGCGCGCAGCGCGTAATCCGACACCGCCAGCGCCAACAAAGTGTCGGATTACGCGGCGTGCCGCCGCTAATCCGACCTACGCTGGCTTATCCGATCTACAGTGACTATCCTCGCCAGCACCCCCTCCCCAAACACCGTTTGAAACGGCAAATCCTTGCGCTGCGCATAGCCGATATAGCAATCGCACTTGAAGCGCGGGCAGCGGCGTTCCTGCAGCATATCTTCCAGTGCATTCACGTACAGATTCCCCAAGCGCTCGGGCACGAAATGGCAGCGCGTGAGTTCCCCATCGCCATCGACGGACAGCGACGCTTCGCCCGCCAGGCACGGTTTGCCGCGCGAGGGTGATGGGCGGCGGTTGACGGCGAACCACGGGTCGGCTGCGTCGAGCCAGGCCAGGTCTTCCCCGCTGTAGTAGCCGGGGCCACGCCGGTCGTAGGCGTTGAGCCACAGGTAGACGTGCGCCGGCAGGGCCGCGCGCAGGGCGCGGATGGCGTCCAGGTGTTCGTTCATGGCGACGACGCCGACGGAATAGCGCACGCCCATGGCATCGAGGCGCGTGCAGCGTTCGAGAAAACGGGCCAGTGTCGTCTGGTCCGGGTGGTAGGTGCACCACAGTCCGATCTTTTCCAGCCCTTCCATTCCCTCCAGCCAGTTCAGGGGGGCGGACAGATTCGTCTGCAGCGCCACCTGGCGCACGTGGGGCAGGCTTGCCAAGGTTTGCATGGCCGTGCGGTAGTGGCGCCGCACCAGCGCTTCGCCCCACGGCGTGAACAGGACGCTGATATCCCGGTTTTGTGTCGTCACCCAGCTGGTAAAACGCGCCACCTCGCGCGCGTCGCGGGCCAGGGTGGCGCGGCTGTCGCGCTTCTTGGCGAACGGGCAGTAGCCGCAGGCGTAATTGCAGCTCGCCAAGGTGCCCCGGTATAGCAGGGACAAAGTACCCGGCTCCGTTGTCAGCACGCCTGGCCGCCTTCGGCCATCAGCGCGCGCACCGTCTCGGATGCCAGCCACGGGCCGATGGTGTCGGCGTAGCTGTAGCCGCGGTCATTGAGGCGCAGCAGCGGGCCGTTTTCTTCCACCAGTTCCAAGGCGTGCAGCTCGGCCAGCTGCGGCAAGTCTGCTTCGCAGCGCGTACCGAAGCGGGCCGTGTAGGCGTCGCGGTCCAGGCCCGGTTCCGTCAGCAGCGACTGGATCACGTAGCGGCGGCGCTGTTCTGCATCATCGAGCACATAGCCGTGTTCGGCCTGCGCGAAGCGCGTTTCGTCGAGCGCCAGATACTGTTCGATGATGCCGATGGTCTCCGTTCTCGCCACCGCGTACTCGCTCGAATAATGGAGGTTCGCCGTGTAGGAGCGGGCGCCCGCGCCCAGGCCCACCATGCCATCGTTCTGGCAGCAGTACGACGGCCCGTTCTGCTCGGGCGCATGCGGCGCGCGGAACATGCGCATCGAGACCTGCTCATAGCCCTGGGCGCGCAAATGGTCGCGCGCGGCCGCGTACAGGGCCAGACGGCTGTCGCCATCGCGGGCCAGCATGATGGGGTTGAGCGATTCCGCGCCCTGGCGGCGCGCCACTTTTCCAAGACCCGTCTGCTCCCGCACGTACAGCGGATACAGATAGATTTCCTCGGGCCGGAAGGCCAGCGCGCTGTCGATGGACGCGAGCAGGCTGGCCACGGTTTGCCCGGCGATGCCGTAGATCAGGTCGAGGTTCAGGGTGGGAAAGCCGGCCGCGCGTATCAGGCCGATGGCGTGATGGACGGTGGCGTTTTGCTGGGGACGGGCCAGGGCGCGCATCTCGCCGGCGGCGAAGCTCTGGATGCCGAGGCTGACCCGGTCGATGCCATGCGCGCGGCAGACGGCAAGCCGCTCGGCCGTGATGGTTTCGGGCGACGCTTCGATGCCGGCCGGCGTGGTTTGCAGGTCGATGCCGAGAATGTCGCGCGCGCCGCACAGCAAGGTGTCGAGCTGCGCTGGCGACAGATAGGTGGGCGTGCCGCCACCGAGCGCGAAGCGGGCAAAGCGGCGTTCGCCCAGCGCGCCGTTGAGTGCGCGCATCTGCACCAGCACTTGCCGCACATAGCGCTCGACCATGTCGGCGCTGGGGCGGGCCATGGCGAACAGGTTGCAAAAGCCGCAGCGCATCTCGCAGAACGGGATGTGGATGTAGGCGAAGAGGGCGGCGCGGTCCTGCCGCGCCCACAGGGGCGCGAGCGGCGCCGCCTGCGGCAAGGCGCGGTAGGCCGCCTTGTGCGGATACGAGTACGAATACGCCTGGTAGGGCGTGTGGCGCATGCGCTGCGCCAGGGTGCCCGGCTGTTCGGATGGGTTCACGGTGGGGACTCCTGGGAAATGGTATCTGGCGTGAGGAAGAAGTGCGCGTACGGCACTTGCCACACGCTGTCATGGGCCACCCTGTGGCCACGGTAGCCGTCTTCGCCATACGCGCCGCCGTGGTCCGAGCAGACGATGGCAAACGTGGGCGCGCGCGCGGCGCATGCCGTAAACAGGGGCGCCAGCGCGCCATCGACATAGCGCAGGGCCGCCGCATGGCTGTCCAGGTTGTCGGCGCGACAGCCGGGCAGGTAGGCGCGGTTCGGCGTGTGCAGGGCGGCCACGTTGATGAACAAGAAGGTGCGCTCGTCGTTTTGCGCCAGCAGCCGGGTCGCCAGCGCCACCTGCTTTTGCGTCGAATGGCGGCTGGCCACGCCCATGCCGGCGCTCCAGTGGCTTTCCTGGAACAGCGACGGCAGCACCGTGCCCAAGGCGGTCTGTTTATTGAAGAAGCCTACGCCGCCGATGCAGATCGTACGGTAGCCGCGAGCGGCCAGCGCGGCGGGAAGGTCCGCTTCCTCGAATGTAAAGGTGTGCGGCGAGGTGGTTTCGCTGCCAGCAAAGGCGCTCGCGAACAGGCGCGCATGGCGGCCCGGTGCGGCCGGCGTGGGCAGAAAGCCGGCAAAAAAAGCCTGGTGCGCCGCATACGTGAACGTGGCGGGCGAGTGGCGCTTGTTCCAGCCGCCCGGCGGCAGAAAACGCCCCAGCACGGGCAATTCGCCCGCCTCATACAGGGCTTGCGCCACGTCGTAGCGCAGAGTGTCGAGCGTGATAAAAACGATGTCGTGGCTGCCGACGATGGCGTGCATGTCGGGGATGGGGGCTGTGTCTTTAAACATGGGTCAGTTGCGCTGCGTAAGTGTCCGCGTCTTGCCACAGCAGTCCTGGCAGCAGGTCGCCGAAGGCGTTCGCTTCGAGCACGTGGGCCAGGCCCTGGCGCACGACGAGGTCGTAGCCCGTCACGTGGCTGTGGGGGAAGGCGCGCGCGGCCAGGGCACTGGTTGTTTCCAGCACCGCCATGTCGGCTGCGTTCAAAAGGCCGGCCGCGTCGCCGCGCCGGTTGTCGAGGTGCAGATTCGTCATTATCTGGGCGCCGATGCGCGCCACCCGGTGCGCGGGCCGGCCGGCCACGGTCACGACTCGCAGGTCGTAATGGCTGTCGCCGCAGCGCGGCTTGTTCAGCCACGCTTCTGCGTACAGCTGTTGCGCGGCCAGCGCATCGACGAGGGCCGTGATGTCGTGCCGGGTCTCGTAGCGGGCCATGCGCTTGACGTTGAACAGGCGCGCCGCGCCGGCCCCATGGTGCAAGGCGGCCGAGGTGGTGGCTTGCTGGCGCCCGGCCTTGTTCCTGCGGTAGGCGACGACACCGGACGCGGACGAGCCGTAGCGCGGTTTCAGATAGACGCGGTCAAGCTGGTGTTCGTGCAGCAGCGACTGCAGATGCTCGTAGCTCGCCACTGGTCCCAGCAGGGCAGGTATGGGCACGCCATGCGCGGCCAAATGGCGCTGGCAAGCCAGCTTGTCCGTCATGAGACAGATTTCGGCTGGCGCATTGACCACGCGCGTCTGCGGCAGGTCGGCCAGCTGCGCCGCCAGGGAAGCCATGGCGGATGCAAATCCTGCAAACCACGCATCCATGGCCAGCAGCTCGCCAAGCGCGGGCGCCTCGACCGGCGGACGATCCAGCAGCCGGCAGCCCGCATGCAGCAACAGCAGGTGGGTGGCGGGATCGTCGCCGGGCGGCTCGATCTTGAGCAGGCCGGTCTGGCGCAATGAAGCCTCGAGCAAGGCAGGCTGACGCAGCCAGTCGCGCCATTCCAGCACTTGCGCGGGCGGCAGGTGCAGCTGTGCGCGCGCCGCCTGCATCAGGCGCACGCGCTTGCTGCCCTGTGTCGCCAGCAAAAGCATCGGTATTTATTCGCCGACGGCGACATAACGATAGCTTTCGCCGTCGTCTTCATCGGCTTCCTGTGGATCGTCCAGCACCACCTCGAACGGCAGCGCCTTCAATTTCGCCTGATTTTCTTCCGAGATGTAATGGTGCGACAGGTCCAGGCGCTTCAACTTGCCCAATTGTGTGTGATTGAGTACCGCCACCGCGCCCAGGTCGCCGATGGTGCCCAGCGACAGGTCCAGGGTGTCAAGTTGCGCCACCAGTGGCTCTTCCGCCAGCCAGACGGCCAGGTCGTCGGCGATTTCCGCGTCGCGCAAGCCCAGGTAGCGCAAGGTCGGCACGGTCAGTTGTGCCAGCACCTTGCGGTACAGGTCGACGTCGCCGGAAAAGCCGTAGTCGTCCGTACCCAGCCACAGTTCCAGGTGTTCCAGCTGCGGCATGCTCGATTGCGCCAGTGCCTCGGCGATCTTTTGATCGAGGCCGCCCGCTTCGATGGTGAACCGGCGCAGGTGCTGGTGCGCGAACGGTTCGATGACGAGTTCATTGCCACCGCGGATGCGCAGCTCTTCCAGCTGCGGGAAGGCGTCCAGCAGCGGCTTGTAGCTGCCTTGCACGATCCACGAGATTTCGCATTCCTCGTAAGTCATGTCGCCGATAAACAGGGCGCGCAAGTTCGGCAGCTGCGGCGCGTGGCTGATCAGTGCGGCGATCACCTCGTCGGCGCCCGCTTCGTACGGGTCGCCCCACATGCCGATGATCAGCGCCTCAAGCGCATTCTTGTCGGTTTTTTCCAGGAAGCCGGCGATCAGGTCCGGCATCTTGCGCTTGTCGTCATACTCGAGCGAGAGGCGGTAGACGATATCCTGCCCGGATTGCAGCGCAATATCAGGATCGTACTGGACGACCTTTTTTTGGTGGAAGAGGGTGGTGCTTTCGGAAATCGTCATTGCTAAGGCTCCATGAAAGACAGTGAAAATCTTGTCTAATCCAAAATCTTAGCATGGGCGAAAGAGCCTATTGCACACCGCTGAAATGCAACTATCTATGGATGACCACCAATAAGGCCTTGCCTTCCGTCTTGCCCAGGTTGCGTATCGTATGCGGCTGGTCCGCCGGATAGCGCGCCGTGCCGCCATTCTTGACCTTTTTCTTCGCCGCACCCACTTCCAGCTCCAGGTTGCCGTGGATGACCGTCAAATGTTCGGTGGTGCCCGGGTCGTGCGGCTGCGACGCCAGTTCGCCGCCCGGCGCCAGGGTCACTTCATACCATTCGTATTTGCCGGCCAGTTCCATCGGCCCCAGGATGCGCAGCACGTAGCCCGCGTGGTCGCCGGGCAGGGTGGGGGTTTCGTGGGCATCCGTGATGCGGATGGTTTCCACGGCTTTTTCCGCGCTCGACAGCAATTCGCCGATCTGCACGCCCAGGGCGTTGGCCAGGCGCCACGTGATGGCGATGGTGGGATTGGCTTTTTCGCGCTCGATTTGCGACAGCATGGACTTCGAGACGCCGGCGATGCGCGACAAATCCTCGAGTGTCAGGCCGCGCGCCAGGCGCAGCCGTTGCAGGGTGGCACCCACTTCAGGGGGAGAATTGGTCGAAACGCTGGTTTTCATCGGCAGGTGGCTTGCAAAGTTCAAAAGGCTTGGGTAATATCCACTATATTGAATTTCAGTTCGAAATAGTGGATTTTGAGGAAAAACACGGAAACGTGTAGACTTCAAACAGCGCTTCACGGTACAGCATTGTGCGCGCACCGGTCAAGCGGCCGCTTTTCCCTATGGCGGCTGAGGTCACACGGATACCACAAACGCAGGGACACACAAGGATCATCATGAGCGAGCAAGCGAAGAACACCTTTTTCAGCGGTCTGCAACAGAATCTCGATCAACTGCGCCAGCAGGGCTTGTACAAGCCCGAACGCGTGATCGCCTCGCGCCAGGGCGCCGAAGTGGTGTGCGACGATGGCCGTACCCTGATCAATATGTGTGCGAACAACTACCTGGGCCTGTCCGGCGACCTGCAGACGCAGGAAGCATCCATTGCCGCCACGCAAAAGTACGGCTACGGCCTGTCGTCCGTGCGCTTCATTTGCGGCACGCAAACCGTGCACAAGGAACTGGAACAGGCGATCTCCGCTTTTCTGGGTACCGAAGACACGATTCTGTACGCGGCGGCCTTCGACGCCAACGGCGGCGTGTTCGAACCGCTGTTCGATGAAAGCGACGCCATCATCTCGGACGCGCTGAACCACGCTTCCATCATCGACGGCATCCGCCTGTGCAAGGCTGGCCGCTACCGCTACGCCCACAACGACATGGCCGACCTGGAAGTGCAGCTGAAAGCGGCGATTGCCGCCGGCAAGCGCCATAAAGTCATCGTCACGGACGGCGTGTTCTCGATGGACGGCACGATCGCACAGCTCGACAAGATCTGCGACCTGGCCGACCAATATGGCGCACTGGTGATGATCGACGAATGCCACGCTTCCGGCTTCATGGGCGCGACGGGCCGCGGCACGCACGAACACCACAATGTGATGGGCCGCATCGACATCATCACGGGCACACTGGGCAAGGCCCTGGGCGGCGCCATGGGCGGTTTCACCTCGGCGCGCAAGGAAGTCATCGACACCCTGCGCCAGAAATCGCGTCCTTATCTGTTCTCGAACACCCTGGCGCCATCGATCGCCGGCGCTTCGCTGTCGGTTTTGGAACGCCTGGCCAAGTCGACGGAACTGCGCGACCGCCTGCATGACAACACGGCTTTCTTCCGCAGCGAGATCGAGCGCATCGGCTTCACCATCAAGCCGGGCACCCATCCGGTCGTGCCGGTGATGCTGTTCGACGCGCCCGTGGCGCAAAAATTCGCCGCCCGCCTGTATGAGCTGGGCGTGCTGGTGACGGGCTTCTTCTACCCGGTCGTGCCGATGGGCCAGGCCCGTGTCCGCGTGCAGCTGTCGGCCGCCCACACCCGCGAACAGCTGGTGCAAGTGCTGGCCGCTTTCGAACAGGCTGGCAAGGAACTCGGTTTGCTGACCACTACCACTACCAATTAACAGGATTTCAGGAAAATAGCATGGAACGCATCTTAGTCATTGGCGCAAACGGCCAAATCGGTAGTGAACTGGTGGGCGCGCTGGCGCTGCAGCATGGCGCGGACAACGTCATCGCCAGCGACATCGGCACGAACAATCTGTACCAGGCCAAGCGCTACGCCCAGCTCAATGTGCTGGACAAGGACGCCCTGGCGAGCATCATCGCCGACGAGAACATCACCCAGGTGTACCAGCTGGCCGCCATGCTGTCGGCCACGGGCGAAGCGGCGCCGTTGAAGGCGTGGAGCCTGAACATGGATGGCTTGCTCAATATCCTGGAACTGGCGCGCGAGCGTGGCGAGGCGGGTAAACCGCTGCGCATCTTCTGGCCATCGTCGATCGCCGCCTTCGGCCCGAACACGCCGCAAGTGAACACGCCGCAAATGACGGTGATGGACCCGACGTCGATGTACGGCATCAGCAAGCTGGCCGGCGAGCGCCTGTGCGAGTATTACTTCAACAAGTATGGCGTGGACGTGCGCAGCATCCGCTACCCGGGCATCATCAGCTACAAATCGCCTCCGGGCGGCGGCACCACCGATTACGCCATCGCCATCTTCCATGCGGCCTTGCGCGGCGAGCGCTATGACTGCTTCCTCGATGCGAACACCACTCTGCCGATGATTTACATGCCCGACGCGATCCGCGCCACCATCGAACTGATGGACGCGCCAGCGGCACAGATCAAGATCCGCTCGTCGTACAACGTGGCCGGCGTGTCGTTCAACCCCGAGCAGCTGGCCAAGGCCATCGTGCGCATGGTGCCGGACTTCAAGATCGGCTACAAGCCGGACAGCCGTCAGGCCATCGCCGACAGCTGGCCGCAAAGCCTGGACGACAGCAAGGCCAGCGCCGATTGGGGCTGGAAGGCGCGGATCGGCGTCGAGCAGATGGTCACGGACATGCTGGCCAATGTCGACGTGGGCCATGCCGCCAAGGCGGCCTGAGTTCAGCAGCAGTACTAAAAAAACATACTAAATAAAGAGACACTACATGGACATGAGCGTATTTGACCTGTTTAAAATCGGCATCGGGCCGTCGAGTTCCCATACCGTGGGACCGATGGCGGCGGCGCGGCGCTTTCTGGTCGAATACGGTCCGCTGGACCAGGTAGTGGGCGTCGAGGCGGCCCTGTATGGCTCGCTGGCGCTGACGGGCGTGGGCCATGCCACGGACAAGGCCGTCATTCTTGGCCTGATGGGCGAAACGCCGCAGGACGTGGTGCCCGATGAAGTCGACAGCAAGCTGGCCGCCATCGAGGCGGCCGGCGAGATCGCGCTGCTGGGCACGCACGTGGTGCCGTTTACGGCGGCCACGGGCCTGGTCTGGCACAAGAGCGAATCCCTGCCCGAACACCCGAACGGCATGCGCTTTACACTGAAACTGGCGGACGGCAGCCGCGTCGACAAGGTGTATTACTCGATCGGCGGCGGTTTTATCCGCGAGGCGGGCGAAGCCCAGGCGGAAGCTGCCGTGGAATCGGCCGCCAGCGCTAGAGTCGTCTTCCCCTTCGATACCATGGAGCAATTGCTGGCGCATGGCGTGGAAAGCGGCCTGTCGATCCCGGAAATGCTGCGCGCGAACGAGTGCGTCAAGCGCAGCGACGAGGAATTGAACGCGGGCCTGGACCGCATCTGGCACGTCATGCGCGACTGCATCGCGCACGGCCTGGAAACGACGGGCAACCTGCCGGGCGGCTTGAACGTGAAGCGCCGCGCCGCGAAATTGTGGCGATTGGCGCAGGAGGCGAAAGCGTCCGATAACCGCGCCAACGACTTGCCGCACGACGCCGTGCACCTGGTCAGCCTGTATGCGATGGCCGTCAACGAGGAAAACGCGGCCGGCGGCAGGGTCGTGACGGCGCCGACCAATGGCGCCGCCGGCATCATCCCGGCCGTGCTGCGCTACTACGCGCAGGATTGCCGCCCCAGCGACCCGGTGGGCGGCGTGCGCCGCTTCATGCTGACGGCTGCCGCCATCGGCATGCTGTGCAAGCGTAATGCGTCGATCTCGGGCGCTGAAGTGGGTTGCCAGGGCGAAGTGGGCGTCGCTTGCGCCATGGCGGCGGCCGGCCTCGTGGCGGCCCTGGGCGGCACGAACGAGCAGATCGAAAACGCGGCCGAAATCGGCATCGAACACCACCTGGGCATGACGTGCGACCCCATCGGCGGCCTGGTGCAGATCCCATGCATCGAGCGCAATGGCATGGGCGCCGTGAAAGCCATCACGGCCGCCTCGCTGGCGCTGAAGGGCGACGGCACGCATTTCGTCAGCCTCGACGAAGTCATCGAAACCATGCGCCAGACGGGCGCGGACATGCAGGACAAGTACAAGGAAACGTCGCTGGGCGGGCTGGCCGTGCATGTCATCACGGTGAACCACGCCGCTTGCTGATGCGCCGGTGGTGTTGTCGGATTACGCGCTCACGCGCTAATCCGACCTACGGTGAATGGCAATGTCGCAGGTCGGCGTAGGTCGGCTTAGCGCAGAGCGCGTAAGCCGACAAGCACCATCCAATACCTCACTCCTCCTCAAACAACTGCTCCAGCCTGCGCGGGTAGTTATTCAAGAAATCGCGCGTCACTGCATAGTGTTCCGTGTCTTCATACGCCACTTCGTGGATGCCGCCGCCAGTAAACATGAGGATTTTCGCGTTCGGGTAGGCGAGCAAAATCGGCGAATGGGTGGCGATGATCAGCTGCGAGTCGTCCTGCACCAGCTGGTGGATCACGGACAATGCCGCCATCTGGCGGCTCGGCGACAGGGCCGCCTCGGGTTCGTCCAGCAGATACAAGCCTTTGCCCCGCAGCTTGTTGATCAGGGTCGCCATGAAGGCTTCGCCGTGCGATTGCGCATGCAGGGACTTGCCGCCGTAGCTGCCCAGGTACTCGGGCATGCCGTCCATGTAGGTGGCGACGTTGAAAAAGCTCTCGGCGCGCAGGAAATAGCTGTCTTCGGGTTTTTTATAGCTCTTGCTCAGGCGCAAGTGCGCGTGCAAGCCCGATTCCTCGTCCGACGGCAGGGCGATGCGCACATTGCGCGTGCCGCCATCCTTGCCGAAGCCCAGCCCCACGGCCAGCGCTTCGAGCATGGTCGACTTGCCGCTGCCATTCTCTCCCACGAAAAACGTTACATCCCGGTGGAAATCCATGTGCACGAAGTCGCGGATGGCGGGGATGGTGAACGGATAGTGGTCCAGGTCGACGACGGCGTCGGAGCGCAGCGCTGCGCTTTGCAGATACGGTTTTTTACTCAGCGACATGGCCGGTTCTCGACTCCAATATTGATCATGGCAAGGGATACTCAGCACAGTGTGACGTAAATCGCCGGCGCGCGCCAGTGCGTACGCCAGCCATGTTCGCCTGGCTTGATCTCATGCATCATGGCTTGTTTGATAATATTCAAGCTCTCCAATTGTCACATCTTGATCAGGCTGGCGCCACGCGATTCGCCTTGGACGGCGGCTGGCACTATAATATCCGCTGCCATTCATGATCAACCGCACTCAGCTCAACTGGACTCTTCAAATTTATGCACTACGTGTCTACCCGCGCTGATAAAGCGCCATCGAATCAGCAGCAATTCTCCGACATCCTCCTGGGCGGCCTGGCCCCCGATGGCGGACTGTATCTCCCAGAACACTACCCGCAAGTCACTGGTGCCGAGCTCAACGCCTGGCGCACATTGTCGTATGCCGACCTGGCATTCGAAATCCTGAAGAAGTTCGCCACCGATATCCCGGCCGCGGACCTGAAGGCACTGACGGCGAAAACCTATACCAAGGCAGTCTACAAGAACGCCCGCGCCGGCGAAAACGCGGCCGACATCACGCCGCTGCGCGTGCTCGAAGAAAACGCCGTCAAGGGCGGATCGACCACGCTGATGCTGCAGGCGCTGTCGAACGGCCCGACCCTGGCCTTCAAGGACATGGCCATGCAGCTGCTGGGCAACCTGTTCGAATACACCTTGGCCAAGCACGACGCCGAACTCAATATCTTCGGCGCGACGTCGGGCGACACGGGCAGCGCGGCCGAATACGCGATGCGCGGCAAGAAGGGCATCCGCGTCTTCATGCTGTCGCCGCACAAGAAAATGAGCGCCTTCCAGACGGCGCAGATGTTCAGCCTGCAAGACCCGAACATCTACAACATCGCCGTCGAAGGCGTGTTCGACGATTGCCAGGACATGGTCAAGGCCGTGTCGAACGACTTGCCGTTCAAGGCCAAGCAGAAGATCGGCACCGTCAACTCCATCAACTGGGCGCGTGTCGTGGCGCAGGTCGTGTACTACTTCCGCGGCTACCTGGCGGCCACCACCAGCAACGAGCAAAAAGTGTCGTTCACGGTGCCGTCGGGCAACTTCGGCAATATCTGCGCCGGCCATATCGCCCGCATGATGGGCTTGCCGATCTCGAAACTGGTGGCCGCGACGAATGAAAACGACGTGCTCGACGAATTCTTCCGCACGGGCGTGTACCGCGTGCGCAAGTCGGCCGAAACGTACCATACAAGCAGCCCGTCGATGGATATCTCGAAAGCGTCGAACTTCGAGCGCTTCGTCTACGACCTCGTGGGCCGCGACAGCGACCGCGTGCGCGCCCTGTTCACGAAAGTGGAAACGCACGGCGGCTTCGATTTGTCCGGCAAGCCCGGCAGCGACGGCGACGAATTCAAGCTGGTGGCCAAGTACGGCTTCAAGTCGGGCAAGTCCACGCACCAGGACCGCCTCGACACCATCCGCGACGTGGCCGACGACTACGGCATCACCATCGACACGCACACGGCCGACGGCATCAAGGTGGCGCGCGAGCACCTGGAACCGAACGTGCCGATGATCGTGCTGGAAACGGCGCTGGCGGCCAAGTTCAACGAAACCATCCTCGAAGCGCTGGGCGTGGACGCGGAACGGCCAAGCGGCTTCGAGAACATCGAAGACTTGCCGCAAAAGTTCGTCGTGATGGCTGCCGATGTCGAGAAAATGAAGGCGTATATCGCCGCCAACACGGGACTGTGATGACAGACGCCAGCACAGTACGCAAACCGATGCTGTCGGTGGCCGAGGCGCAAGCCTTCATGCTGGGCGCGGCGCGCCCGGTGGCCGAGGTGGAGCTGGTCGACACCATGCGCGCCAACGGCCGCGTGCTGGCCACGGCGCAGACGTCGACCCTGAACGTGCCCGAGCGCGACAACACGCAGATGGATGGCTACGCCGTGCGCGCCAGCGATTGCGCCAGCGGCGCGGCCAGCCTGCCCGTGTCGCAGCGCATCGCGGCCGGCCACGTGGGCCAGCCCTTGCAGCCGGGGACGGCGGCGCGCATTTTCACGGGCGCGCTGATCCCGGAAGGCGCCGATTGCGTCGTCATGCAGGAGCAGTGCACGGTGGCGGACGGCGTGGTGACGGTCAACCACGTGCCGGCAGCGGGCGAATGGGTACGCCGCCAGGGCGAGGATATCCGCGCCGGCGGCGAAATCCTCGCTGCGGGCCGTCGCCTGCGCAGCCAGGAAATGGGCCTGGCCGCCTCGGTGGGCCTGGCGCAGCTGCCCGTGCTGCGCAAGCTGCGCGTGGCCGTATTTTTCACCGGCGACGAGCTGGCCATGCCCGGCGAACCCCTGGCGCCGGGTGCCGTCTACAACTCGAACCGTTTTACCTTGCGCGGTTTGCTGGAAAACCTGGGCTGCGAGATCACGGACCTGGGCATCGTGCCCGACAGCCTGGACGCGACGCGCGCCGTGCTGCGCCAGGCGGCCCAGGGCAATGATCTGATCATCACCTCGGGCGGCGTGTCCGTGGGCGAGGAAGACCATATCAAGCCGGCCGTGGAGGCGGAAGGGCGCTTGAACATGTGGCAGATCGCCGTCAAGCCGGGCAAGCCGCTGGCGTTTGGCGAAGTGCGGGAGGCGTTCTTTGTCGGCTTGCCCGGCAATCCCGTGTCCAGCTTCGTCACGTTTTTGCTGTTCGTGCGCCCGTTTATTTTGCGCCTGCAAGGCGTGGCGGGGAACCTGGCGCCGCGCAGCTACCAGCTGCCGGCCGCGTTCGAACGCCTGAAGGCGGACAAGCGCAACGAGTTCTTGCGCGCCAAAATCAATGACGAGGGCGAGCTGGAACTGTTCGCCAACCAGAGTTCGGGCGTGCTGACGTCCACCGTGTGGGGCGACGGCTTGATCGATTGCCCGCCGGGGCTGTCGATTGCGCGCGGCGACATGCTGCGTTTTATCCCGTTTAACGAATTGCTGTACTAAGGAAGCATCGATGAAGATCAATCTGCGATTTTTTGCCAGCGTGCGCGAGCTGGTGGGAACCGGCCATGAAGTGCTGGAAGTAGCCGGGCCGCTGACGGTGGGCGCGGTGAGAGCGCTGCTGATCGCCCGCGGCGGCAACTGGGAATACGCGCTGGCGCAGGGCCGCGCGCTGCGCATGGCCCACAAGCAGGTGATGTGCGATGCCGACACCGTGATCGGTGACGGCGACGAGGTGGCGTTCTTCCCGCCCGTGACGGGCGGCTGATCCCGCTTGCCAGTGAGACGGCCACTTCATCGAAGTGGCCGTTTTTTCATGAAGACTTGGTTTTCGGTTTGTCGCCGCTGCACGTGGCGCAGGTGACGGCTTTCCGGTAGCGCCAGTATTTCGAGCCGATGAAGATGGCCGAGGCCACCAGCGACCAGGCCAGCGCGCTGAGGATGTCGGCCTGGCTGGTCGTGCCCTTGCTGTACTCGACCACCGTCAGGATGATGAATAAAATCGAACTGGCCAGCAAATAGCGGGAAATCCAGAATCCTGCGCCCATGTGTTTCTCCTCTTGTCGTCTCGTTGTCTCGTGAAGTCAAAGCTGATCGTTGCAGCATGTCCGCGCAGTATGCATCATTTTTCGGCATTCTTGCCATCCCCATGCCTTATCTCGACTAAAATGCCGGGGTTTTCACCGTCTTCCAGCATGCCATGACCCATTCCAGCCTTCCTCCCTTTCACATCGCCGTCATCGGCGGCGGCCCCGCCGGCCTGATGGCCGCCCAGGCTGCGTCCGGCCCGGGAGCCAGGGTGGAACTGTTCGACGCCATGCCGTCCGTCGGCCGCAAATTCCTGCTGGCGGGGCGCGGCGGCATGAACATCACGCATGCGGAAGGCTACCAGCCCTTCGTCTCGCGCTACGGCAGGCAGGCGCACCGGGTGAAACCGGCGCTGGACCAGTTTGGCCCGCAAAAGGTGCGTGACTGGGTGCACAGCCTGGGCGTGGAGACCTTTGTCGGCTCCTCGAACCGCGTCTTCCCGACGGACATGAAGGCGGCGCCCTTGCTGCGCGCCTGGCTGCACCGCCTGCGCGAAGCGGGGGTGCAATTTCACATGCGCCACCGCTGGACGGGCTGGCGCGACGGCCAGCTGGCGTTTGCCACGCCGGACGGCGAACGCCTGCGCTCCTTCGACGCCGTGATCCTGGCGCTCGGTGGCGGCAGTTGGGCGCGCCTGGGATCGGACGGCGCCTGGGTGCCGCTGCTGCAAGGGCAGGGCGTGGCCGTGACGCCCCTGGCGCCGGCCAATTGCGGCTTCGACGTGGACTGGAGCGCGCATTTCAGCAGCCGCCATGCGGGCGAACCGCTGACGACCGTTGCCATCACGGCGCATGACATCGACGGCTTGCGGATCAAGCGCCAGGGCCAGTTCGTCATCACGGCGGGCGGCGTGGAAGGCAGTCTGATTTATGCCTTGTCGGCCGCGCTGCGCGAGCAGATCGCACGCGACGGCAGCGCCACCATCTGGCTCGACCTGGCGCCCGACCACAGCCATGAACGCGTGTTCGAGGAAGTGACGCGCCCCCGTGGCGCCCGCTCCATGTCCAGCCACCTGAATAGCCGGCTGGGCATCAAGGGCGTGAAATCGGGCTTGCTGCGCGAATGCCTGAGCGCGGCCGACTTCGCCGACGAAGCGAAACTGGCTGCCGCCATCAAGCTGCTGCCCGTCACCTTGCGGCGCCCGCGCCCCATCGATGAAGCCATCAGCAGCGCCGGCGGCGTGGTGTTCGACGGCGTCGACGGCAGCATGCTGCGCGCCATGCCGGGCGTCTTCGTGGCGGGGGAAATGCTGGACTGGGAAGCGCCGACGGGCGGCTACCTGCTGACGGCCTGCCTGGCGCAAGGCAAGGCGGCCGGCGAGCAGGCGGTCAGCTGGCTGGAAGAGAAGGTCAATGCCAGGTGATATCGCCTGAGCCGCTCTTCTGAGTCTCGCGCTGGCGCGGGTTGCCGTGGACGTTAATGTCGCCGCTGCCGCGCAGGGTCAGGTTGGCCGCGTCGCGCACGAAGACGGTGCTCGTGCCCGAGCCTTGCAGGCTGACGCTGGCCTTGTCTGCGGCCAGGTGCTCGGCATCGATGTCGCCTGATCCGCTCAGGTCGGCACGCAGGAATTTCGTGTTGCCGCTGGCGGCGATGCGCCCGGAGCCCACCATTTCCAGCACCACGCTGTCGCTGTTGCCGGCGTTGATGTCGAGGTCGCCACTGCCGTTGACGGTGGCTTGTACCTGCTTGTAGCGTCCCGTGAAGCTGACGTCGCCCGAACCCGTCAATTCCAGGATAAAACTGTCGCCAGAAAATCCCGTGATCTTGCTGTCGCCATTGCCGTGCACTTCCACGCGCACGAGGGCTGGCAGCACCAGTTCCACCTGCAGCGGCTGGCGATGGTGGAACAGCATGCCTTTCGGGCCGATATGCAGGGTCGTGCCATCCTGCGTCGTGTCGACGTTCGACAGCAAGCGCTGCTCGCCGCTGACCTTCAGCGATGGCGTGGCGCCGCGGCGCAGCACCAGGTCGATGGGGCCGGCCAGGTCGATGCTGTTGATATTGGCGGCAACCGGGCGCGTTTCGCTGCGCACGGCGCGGCCGGCGGCGCTGCTGGGATTGCTGATACCCTTGGCGCGCAGCGCCGCATACGACATGGCGATCAGGACCAGTGCCAGCAAGAGCATGGACAGGCCAACTTTGAGCAAGCGTTTCATGGCAGCCTTTCTAGTGACCTTTGAGCAGGGAAACATTCATGGCGACATAGCGCTTGATACCGATCAAGGTATAGCGCGTGACCACCAGACTGAGCAGGAAGATGGCGATGCCGCCGAGCAGCATGCCCACGCCGAAGACGGTTTGCGTGGTGCGCGCATCGCGGTCCATGTCGGTGGAGATGCGGATGCCGCCACCGGCCAGCGCTTCGGCCCGCTCCATCACGCGCGAGGAAGCGCCCGGCGCCTCGGGCTCGGGCTCGGCTTTGACGGGGCCGGGCAGGTGATCGACTTCGATGCCTGCGTCGCCGATGGTGATGCGCGTTTCGCGCCGTTCGCCGCCTTCGCCGCCGTCATCGTCATGGATGAAGACGTGGCGCAGCGGGCCCTCGAGCACCAGTTCGTTGGCGCCGGACAAGCCGCTGGCCGTGATGGCGATGCCGGCCAGGTAAAAGCTCAGGCCGGCGGCATACAGGGCGGCCAGCAGGGCCGCGTACACGGCGGCAGGCACAACCATGAACAGGTTGAAAATGGCCAGGCCCACCAGCGAGACGAGCAGGCGCAGCAGGTTGACGGGGGTCTTCTTTTGCTCGAAAGCCTGGCGGTGGGTGCTGCTGCGCAAGGTGAGGGCGATTTTTTTCGGGTCGCCCAGGTCGTCGGCGATTTCGTGCTCGCTGCGGCCGGCCGCAGCGCCTTCGATGAAGGTCTGTTCGTAATAATCGAGGGTCTTGGCCACCAAGTCCGGTGGCAAGCCTTCCAGCGCGCGCCGCAGTGCGTCGAGATAATCTTGCTTGTTCATCATATTCTTCCTGTCAGTCCGCTTTGCCGCTTCAGCCCATTGCCGGCAGCAGCATGCTTGCCTGGCTCAGCAGCAATGGCGCATGGGATGCCTGCTGTACGCTGACGACGATCAAGGTGGCCAGTGCCACACAAGCGAGCAGCGCCACGGCTTTCAAGCTGTTTTTCAAGTGCAAGGTGGTGTGCATGGTATTTTCCGTGGCATGGACGTTGTCGATGATCAGACTGTACCCAAGCGCACGCGAGCGCACCAGCGCGGTGCGACAGAATGCAATTTCGCGGGGGCGAGCGACACCAGGGCAGGATGCACCGTCAAGGCTGTTTTGCCGCCCTGCCCGTGGTCACCATCCTCGCTGCCGCCACGCCGCTGCGCACGGCCGCCTCGATGGTGGCCGGATAATCTTGCGTCCGGTCATCATTGGACGTGTAGTCGCCTGCCAGCAGCAAGCCCGGCACGCCGCTGGCGTTGCCCGGGCGGGCCAGATCCGGCGTGCAGGCAAACGTGGCGCGCTTTTCCGTGATCAGCTGGGTCCAGGCAGGTTGCGCCAGTTCCGGGCGCTGCAGCACCTGCGCCAGCTGCGCGGCGATCGCTTGCGTCAGCGGTCCATGACCTTGCTCGGCGGCAGCACTTGACGCGCTGATGACGACGGCCAGCAAGCCCGCCTGATTGCTGTCGAGCTGGCCCCGGTCGAAGACGAACTGGCCCCAGTGCTGCCGCTCCGGCGCATCGACGAGGGCGTAGAACGGCAAGTCCAGGCGCACCGAGGCGTCGTATTGCAGGTAGCAGGTGCTGATGGCTTCCGGCGTGAAAGCTTGCATGCGGCCAATAGCCTCGTCGAGGCGCGCATCGTGCAAGCCTTGCAGCAGGCTGATGGCCTGCACGGACGAGGTGGCGATGATGACGGCGTCGTAAGTGCCAGTCTCATCAAGCTGCCAGCAACCATCGGACAGCGCTTGCAAGGTGTCGACCTTGGCGCCCGTGCGCACTGTGCCGCCATGCCGTTCCACATAGCGGGCGGCCGCGTCGGGCAGCAGGCTACTCAAATCCGCTTTCGGGATCAGCATGTCGGATGCCCGTCGGCGCGATGCGCCCAGGCTGTCGCGCAGCACGTTGATGAAGACGCGGGCCGAGGCGCGCTCGGGCGGCGTATTCAGTGCGGCCAGGCACAGCGGATACCACATCAGCCGGTTCAAGCGCTCCGTCTGGTCGAAGCGCTGCAGCAGTTCGCTGACCGTGCAATCGTTGTACAGCTGCCAGCCCATCCAGCGCATGGCCGTGGAAAAACGCATCAGGGCCAGCTTGTCGGCGCGTAATAATCCCTTCGCGCGCAGCAGGGCCCACGCCAGGTGCAGCGGCGCGGGCAGGCGCGGCGCGATGAAATCCATGCCGCCCGAGTCAGCCGGATAGCGCATCTGCAGGGGCAAGGTGAGGATCGGTTCGCCAGGGTCTTGCCCCGCCAGCTTGATCAGGCGCAAGGTTTCGGTGTACGCGCCCAGCAGGATGTGCTGGCCGTTGTCGAGTAGCGTATTTTCTCGCTCGACGCGGCGCGCGCGTCCGCCCAGGGTGCGCGCCGCCTCGAACACGGTCACGGCGTGACCGGCGCGCGCCAGTTCCATGGCGGCCGCGCAGCCGGCCCAGCCTGCGCCGATGACGGCGTAGCGTTGCTTCACGGCCTTGTCAGCCACGAACCCAGGTCTTCCAGGCCAGCCACAGTTTGCGGATCGGCGTGAGCGAAATGCGCTGTTTCAGCACGTGGTAGCCGTCGCGCTCGACTTCGTTGAGCAGGGTGCGGTAGATGGCGGCCATGATCAGGCCCGGGCGCTGGGCGCGGCGGTCCTCGGCAGGCAAGAGCGCGAATGCCTCATCGTAGGCCTTTTGCGCGCGCGCCACCTGGAAACGCATGAGGTTTTCAAAGTTTTCGCTATGGCGCGCATTCAGCAGGTCGGCCGCCGTCACATTGAATTGCTGCAATTCGCTGATCGGCAAATAGATGCGCCCCTTGCGCGCATCTTCGCCCACGTCGCGGATGATGTTGGTCAGCTGGAAAGCATGGCCCAGCTTTTCCGCGTACAGCAGGGTTTCCGGGCGGGTCGCGCCGAAGATGCTGGCCGACAAAATGCCGACCACGCTGGCCACATGCCAGCAATAGCGGCTCATGGCCTGGTAGTCGAGGTAGCGGGTCTGGTTCAAGTCCATTTCCATGCCGTCGATGATGGCCTGCAAATGCTTTTCTTCCAGTTTATAGATGTCCAGGTGCGGCTGCAGCGCGCGCATCACGGGATGCGTGGGGTTGCCCTCGTACATGGCCTTGACTTCCTCGCGCCACCAGACCAGCTTGGTGCGTGCCACGGCTTCGTCCGTGCATTCATCGACCGTGTCATCGACTTCGCGGCAGAAGGCATACAGGGCCGTGATGGCCTTGCGGCGCTCGGCCGGCAGGAACAGGAAGCTGTAGTAGAAGCTGGAGCCGCTCTGGGCGGCCTTTTGTTGGCAGTATTCGTCGGGAGACATAGTCAAAAGAGCAAGGGTTGCAGATCGAAGCCGCTATTCTATCGTCTTACAGAGTGGGCGACGGGGGAAAAGCCGTTTTTACTTGTGTCTCTTGATGCAAGCTTTTGCGCGACATGCGCAGGGCGCGCCAGAAAATGATCAGCCAGTCGCGTTTCTCCAGCTTGGGACGGCGCCGGAACACGTCGTAATTGACGGCTTCGATGCATTCGAGAATGCGCAATCCCCCTTGTACCACCAGGCGCAGTTCCCAGCCGATGCGCCCGCGCAAACGCAGGGCCAGCGGCGCGCCGGACAGCATCAGCGCGCGCGCGCGGGCCACTTCGAAGCGCATCAGGGCGCTCCACTTGCCGTGCGCCTCGGGCCGCTCGAAGGCGGCGGCGGAGACGGCAAAGCGGCTCAAGTCTTCCATCGGCAGGTAGATGCGCTCTTTTTGCTGGTCGATGGCGACGTCTTGCAAGAAATTAATTAGTTGCAAAGCTGAACATATGGCATCGGAATCGCGTACATTCTGTTCATCGGCCGCGCCATACAGGTGCAGCATCAGCAGCCCCACGGGGTTGGCGGAGCGGGCGCAGTAATCGAGCACATCGTCGTAGCTGGCGTAGCGCGTCGTTTCCACATCCTGCTTGAAGGCGGATAACAGATCGTAAAACGGCTTCAGCGGCAGCTGGTGTTTGGCAATGACGGCGGCCAGGCGTTCGAACATGGCGGCGTTTTCGCCGGCATGGCCTTCCTGGCGGTCGATGCGGCCCAGCGCTTCTTCGTAGGCGTGCAGGGCCACGAGGCGTTCGGCCGGCGTGGCGTCGCCTTCATCGGCCAGGTCGTCGGCGCTGCGGGCGAAGGCATAGATGGCTTCGACGGCGGGCACCAGGCGGCGCGGCAGTAAAAATGATGCAACAGGAAAATTTTCGTAATGGTCTACAGGCATGAACACACTTCTCTAGTCTTGCGTTTGTCCGGCACCCCAAACGCTGGAGTGTGGCCGGACGTTGTACGTCTCAAGATTAATGACGCAAAAGTCACTAAAAACTTTTACGCACGATTATAATTAATAACCAGAAAGTCAGTAGGCGAAGAATATTCCCCGTCACGACCAAGCTGATATTGTCACAAATTTAAGGATATCGCGTGCGAAAAAGTTTGGCTTGGCCCAAAGGACGAGCAAAAAGTTTCTCCGCATAAAAATATTGCAGCCCGCATAGTAAAGGAAAATACCTTGTTTGCCCTGAAAACCCTGCGCCGCGAGACCGGCGCATTCGCACTTCCTGCCCTGCGGCTGACCGCCGCCGCGGCCCTCGCGCTGACTCTGGCGGCCTGTTCCAAGCCTGCCGTCAAAGTGGAAGACGTGCGCCCCGTGCGCGCCATCGTGTTGTCTAGCAGTAATGTTGACGTGAGTGCCGAGCTGTCGGGCGAGGTCGTGCCCCGCGTCGTGTCGCAGCTGGGTTTCCGCGTGGGCGGCAAGATCGTCGCGCGCAAGGTCGACGTGGGCGCCACCGTCAAGAAGGGGCAAGTGCTGATGCAGCTCGATCCCGTCGACTTGCAGCTGTCGCAGGCGCAGGCCAAGGCTTCGCTGGTCAGCGCGGAAACGAGCCGCGACCTGGCGCGCGCGGAATTGAAACGCTACCAGGATTTGCGCGAGAAAAATTTCGTCAGCCAGGCCGTGCTCGATGGCAAGGATGCCACCTACAAGGCGGCGCAGGCGAACGTGGAAGCTGCCCAGGCCCTGTACCGTGGCCAGGCCAACCAGTCCGGCTATGCCAGCCTGCTGGCCGACGTCGATGGCGTCGTCACGCGCATTGAGGCTGAAGTGGGGCAGGTGGTGGCGCCCGGCGCGCCCGTCGTGCAAGTGGCCAGGAGCGGCGAGAAGGAAGTCGTGATCGGCATTCCGGAAGACAAGGTCGAAACTTTGCGCGGCGTCAAGGATGTGGTCGTGCGCCTGTGGGCCGATCCGAAGCAGGCGCTGCCGGGCAAGATCCGCGAAGTGTCGCCCGTGGCCGATGCCGCCACGCGCACCTATACCGCCAAGGTCAGCATCCCGGACGCGCCGCAAGTGCGCCTGGGCATGACGGCCGTGGTGCAGTTCGCCTCGCAGACGGCCACGCCGCAGATCAAGGTGCCGTTGACGGCCCTGTTCAATGAAAAGTCGCAAAGTTCCGTGTGGGTGGTGGAAAACGGCGCGGTGAAGCTTGTGCCCGTGACGGTGGGTGGCGTGGCCGGCAATGAGTTGCTGCTGGCGTCGGGCGTGAAAGCGGGCCAGACGGTGGTCACGGCCGGCGTCAATCTGCTCAAGCCGGGCCAGAAAGTGACCATCCTCGGCGCCGACGTGGCCAGCAAGCCGGCTGCCGCCGCTGCCGCCGTCACCGTGGGTGCGGCCAAATGAAGGGGGGCTTCAATCTGTCGCGCTGGGCGCTCGAACACATCCCGCTGACGCGCTACCTGATGGCCGTGCTGCTGATCGGCGGCATGCTCAGCTATGCCAGCCTGGGCCAGGATGAAGATCCGCCGTTCACCTTCCGCGCCATGGTCTTGCAAGCGTACTGGCCCGGCGCCACGGCCTTGCAGATGGCCGAGCAGGTGACGGACAAGCTGGAAAAGAAACTGCAGGAAACGCCGTACATCGACGAGATCACCAGTTATTCGAAGCCGGGCGAAACCTTGATCCTGCTGGAATTGCGCGAATCGGCGCCGCCCAAGGAAACGGCGGCCGCCTGGTACCAGGTGCGCAAGAAGATCGGCGACATCCAGGGCACCTTGCCGTCCGGCGTCGTGGGCCCGTTCTTCAATGACGAGTTCGGCGACACGTACGGCTCCATCTTCGCCCTGTCCGGCGACGGTTTTACCTACGCGGAAATGAAGGATTACGCGGACAAGGTGCGCCAGGAGCTGCTGGCCGTGGGGCAGGTATCGAAAGTGGAACTGTTCGGCGTGCAGGATGAAAAGATCAATATCATCTTCTCGCACAAGAAATTTGCCCAGCTGGGCATCCCTTTCGACGCCATCGTGGAGCAACTGTCCGCGCAAAACAGCATCAACGCCACGGGCGTGCTGGTGACGCCGACCGATAATCTGCAAGTGCGCGTGACGGGCGCCATGGTGACTGTCAAGGACCTGGAAAACCTGGAACTGCGCGCCAACGGCACCACCTTCCGCCTCGGTGACTTTGCCACGGTGAAACGCGAATTTGTCGATCCGCCGAAGGACAAGATGCGTTTCAACGGCAAGGAAGTGATCGGCCTGGGCGTGTCGATGGAAAAGGGCGGCAACATCATCGACATGGGCAAGGCCTTGCAGGCCACCGTCACGCGCATGAAGAGCGAATTGCCTGTCGGCATAGAATTGCAGCGCGTGTCGAACCAGCCGGAAGCCGTGTCCGCTTCCGTTGGCGAGTTCGTGCATACCCTGATCGAAGCCATTCTGATCGTGCTGGCCGTCAGCTTCGTTGCGCTGGGCTTGCACACGAAGCCGCTGCGCATCGACGTGCGGCCGGGCCTGGTGGTGGCGCTGACCATCCCGCTCGTGCTGGCCGTCACGTTCCTGTTCATGCGCCTGCTCGACATCGACTTGCACAAGATTTCGCTGGGCGCCCTGATCATCGCGCTGGGCTTGCTGGTCGACGACGCCATCATTGCCGTCGAGATGATGGTGCGCAAGATGGAAGAGGGTATGTCGCGTTTCGACGCTGCCACGTTCGCCTACACGTCGACGGCCATGCCCATGCTGACGGGCACGCTGATCACGGTGGCGGGCTTCCTGCCCATCGGCCTGGCCAAGTCGGCCGCTGGCGAATACACGTTTTCCTTGTTCTCCGTCAATGCGCTGGCCCTGATCATTTCATGGGTGGTGGCCGTGGTGTTTACGCCGTACATCGGCTACATCTTGCTGAAAGTCAAACCGCACGCGCATAACGACCATGAATTGTTCGATACGCCAAACTTCCGCCGCTTCCGCCGTGCCGTCACCTGGTGCGTGGAATGGCGCAAGACGACGATTGCCGCCACCCTGGCCATCTTTGCGCTCGGTATTTACGGTTTCAACTTTATCGAAAAGCAGTTCTTCCCCGATTCCAGCCGTCCGGAACTGATGGTGGAACTGTGGTCGCCCGAGGGCACGACGTTTGCCGCGAATGAAAAGCAGGTGAAGAAGTTCGAAGCGTTTGTGGGCAAGCTCGACGGCGTGGAAAGCGTGACCAGCTATGTGGGCACGGGCAGTCCCCGTTTCTATTTGCCGCTGGACCAGATTTTCCCGCAGACCAATGTGTCGCAAGTGGTGGTCTTGCCGAAGAGCCTGGCGGACCGCGAACGCTTGCGCCAGCAAATCGTCGACGTCTTCAAGAAGGATTTCCCGGAAGTGCGGGGCCGGGTCAAGCTGTTGCCGAATGGGCCGCCGGTGCCGTATCCCGTGCAATTTCGCGTCCTGGGGCCGGAAGTGGCGGGTGTGCGGGCCATCGCCGACCAGGTCAAGGACATCATGCGCGCCAATCCGAACACCTTGGGCGTGAACGACAACTGGAATGAGTCGGTGAAAGTGCTGCGCCTGGACCTGGACCAGGACAAGATGCGCGCGCTGGGCGTCACCTCGAAAACGGTGATGCAGGCGGCCAATACGATTCTGTCGGGCACGGTCATCGGCCAGTTCCGCGAGGACAACAAGCTGATCGACATCCAGGTGCGCCAGCCTCTGGAAGAGCGGGCGACGATTTCCGTGTTGAATGACACGAATATCCCGACGGCAACGGGCAAGTCCGTGCCCATTTCGCAGCTGGCCCGCGCGCATTTCGTGTGGGAACCGGGTGTCGTCTGGCGCGACAAGCGCGCATGGGCCATTACCGTGCAGTCGGACGTGATCGATGGCATCCAGGGCGCGACCGTGTCGACGCAGCTGGCGCCGCAGCTGGACGCCTTGCGCGCCAAGTTGCCGTCCGGCTACCGCATCGTGGTGAAAGGCGTCGCGGCCGACAGCGGTGAGGCGGAGGCGTCGATCTCGGCGAACCTGCCGCTGGCCATCTTCATCATCTTCACCTTGCTGATGCTGCAGCTGCACAGTTTCTCGCGTGCCTTGCTGGTCTTCCTGACGGGGCCGCTGGGTGTGGCGGGCGCCGCCTTTGCCTTGCTGGCGCTGGGCCGGCCACTTGGTTTCGTGGCCAACCTGGGCATCATCGCGCTGTTCGGCATGATCATCCGCAACTCGGTGATTCTCGTTGACCAGATCGAGCAAGACATCAAGGATGGCTCCGCCCCGTGGGACGCCATCATCGACTCGGCCGTGCGCCGCTGCCGCCCCATCGTGCTGACGGCCGCCGCCGCGGCGCTGGCCATGATCCCCCTCTCGCGCTCCGTGTTCTGGGGGCCGATGGCGGTGGCCATCATGGGCGGCCTGATCCTGGCGACGGCGTTGACTTTACTGTTCCTGCCGGCCCTGTATGCGGCCTGGTTCCGGGTCAAGAGGCCGGAGCCGGTGAGCGCAAAAGAGGGCTAAGAGTCAGCGCCACGGTGCTGGCATAAAAAAGGCGGCATTCCTCTGGGAAATCCAGTAGAATGCCGCCTTTGCTTTGCCGAGCGTTTGCTCCGGGCTTGCTCTATAAGTCCACGGTAGCCAGATCGCTCCCGAGTTGTTAAAATCAGGAGCAGGCTGCAACAAGTAGCACAAAGTAGTACCAAATGCGGATGTGGTGGAATTGGTAGACACGCTGGTCTTAGAAGCCAGTGCTTCGGCTTGGGAGTTCGAGTCTCCCCATCCGCACCAATCCGGGTTGTTCCAGCCCGGACGTGCAGCGCCATCAAGATTTTCTCCAAAGCAGTCAATTAAGCGAGTGCGCCCAGCGCGCCCAATTGCCGGCTCGACTGTTGCACCATCTGCGCAATCAATGCCTGTGCCTGCGGGTAACCGCTTCTTTCCATTAATTTGTCATCTTCAGTCAGCGGCCAGAGTGCCCGCAAGACGCGTTGCCGTGCCTGTGGCCAGTTGTGCTCGTGCGCCTGTGTTGATGGCGGCAGTTCCTTGTCCAGCAGCTGCAGCGCCTCGCGCGTCATCGTCAGCTCTTGCTGCGCCTGCGCTGCCAGCGTGTCGCTGCGCGGTGGTGGCTGCTGCGCCAGATAAGTGTCGAGCTTGCGGCTCTGGCGCTCGTACAGGTCGAGCAGCAAATGCATGGTGGCGCCGCTTGGCCGCCGTTGCGCGTCGAGCGCGTCGAGCACATCGAGCAGCCAGTGCGTCATCTGCCGCCCGGCCAGTCCCAGTTCCGGCCAGGTCGTGCTTTGCAACTGTTCGCCCAGGTAGCGGGCGCGGTCGATGGCGCGCCGGCTGCCGCTCATGTGCTGGCCGATGGGGCCGTACTGGGGTGACAGCGCCGCCTCCTGTTGCTCGGCCAGCAGGCACAGCAAGGCCAGGTGGACATACACATGAAAGGCGGCCAGGGTGCGGTGGGCATCCCAATAGTGATTGCCCTCATCATCGGGCGCATTCCACAGCGAGCAGACCTTGGCGCCATCCTCGCGCGCATAGTCGGGCGCCAGCAGGCTGTGGCCGTGGCGGAAGTCGTACAGTTTCTGGTGCAGCGACTCGTGCAGCAAGTGCTCGGCCAGCCACCAGGGGTTGGCTATCAATTCCTGGTTCAGGAACACGCTGCCATTGACGCGGAATTGCGAGCTGGACGCCTTGCCGCGCCACGTGCCCAGCTTGGGAAACAGGGCGACCAATTGCACGTGAGAAAGCGCGCTGGCCGTCAAGCGGGGCAGCAAGGCTTCCAGCAAGCGCAGCCCGCGGCGCAGCAGGGCCCGTTCCTGCGGCGTGGGCGTGGCCAGCGGTGCGCCGTAGTTATCGTCCATCACGGCAAGAAAGGCGCGCGCATACGGCGTGTCTTCCTGCCATGCATGCCAGATGTAGGTGTCCGTTTCTGCGGCATCATCGCCGATGGATGGCCGCTCCTGTCGCTCCTGCTCTTCGTGCAGCCGCGCCATGGGCGGCAAATGGGCCACCAGCGGCCCGCCGGGCAAGCCCGCGCGCAGATGCGCGCGGGCCGCCTCGAACAGGGCCGCGCATTGCGGCAGGGGCAAGCCGTAGTCGTCGCCCAGGTGCAGTTGGCGCATGGCGTGCTGGACGGCGCAGCGCAGCACCGTGTCGCCCAGCAGCTGGCGCTGGCGCGCGGGCGGCGCCGCATCGAGCTCGCTGGCCAGCCGTTCAGCCTCGGGCAGGGCGCCACCGAGCTTGTGCAGCCGCCGCCGGTAGGCGACGGCCAGCTGGTCGCGGATGTAGCCGCTGTCGCCAAAGGCGCGGTGGCTGGCCAGCGCCGTTTCCACGGCGCCGAGCACGTCGGCGTCCGGGGGAGCGGCGCGCAAGCTCTGCACGGGCTGCATGGGTGGGCGCCGGGTCAGACGACGGTGGGGTGGTCGTGGTCGTGGTGGCCGTCGCCCTTCATGCGCAACTCCATTTCATCGACTTCCGTCTGGATTTTTTGCAGATCGTCATCGGATACGCCGTCGAGCAGGCGGCTGAGGACCATTTGCAGCTTGGCTTTGGCGTTGCTGGAACTGCCGGGTGTGCTATCGCTCATGATGTTTTCTCCATTTAAATTCACTTGGAGGAGGGCGAGGCGACTTAGGTTTGCCTGAAAAATGGCCAAATTGAGGTAAATCAAAGGTTTTTTGCCCGAAATCTTCGCCAAGAGCGCATTTCTTTGTTTCGGACGGGGCGCCAGTTCGCATATACTAATGAACGAAGCAGGCTGGAAAGCCTGTCTCTGGCGAAATAAAGAATGCCGGGGCAAGAGTAAAGACAGGGCACCCCCAGGCTGTGGCGACTCGTTCGCCGCCGCTGGTATCCTCTGTGGCCGGGCTGCAAAGCCAGCCACTTTCCCGAAGTCCTTTGTTATAATGCCACGCTTTACCGAATGATGGCCGGCCCTGCATTGACTTAGAAGCATGGCTGGACGCTCGGAGCCCTGTCGCAGTACTGGAAGCGGCGGATTGTTTGGTGCCTGGTGCGGGTTTTCCCTCCGCCGGGTAGACCAGGTCCATCGTCCTGTTTTCAGTACTTTTACAGATGAATATGCGAGCGAGTGAAGCTGGACCCAGGTCTTGCCGCCAGTGATGGCGCAAGGGGTCGGGTCTTCTTTTCTCGCACCAACAGTGTTTATTTTTTGGACGATTTTTTACATGGCAACTGCAGTCGAAACCTTGGGCAAACTCGAACGTCGTATCACGATCTCCTTCCCGCTGACGGACGTCCGCACGGAAGTTGAGAAGCGCCTGAAAGTGCAAGCCCGTACGGCTAAGGCACCGGGCTTCCGTCCGGGCAAAGTGCCGTTGAAAATGGTCGCAGCACAATACGGCTACCAAATTGAATCGGAAGTGCTGAATGACAAAGTCGGCCGCGCGTTCAACGACGCCGCCAACGAAAACAATCTGCGCGTGGCCGGTTTTCCGAACATCGTGCCGAAAGAAGAAGCAGCCGAAGGCCAGCTGGCTTTCGACGCAACGTTCGAAGTGTATCCGGAAGTCGCCATCGGCGACCTGACGGCCGTTGAAATCGAAACCGTGCAAGCCGACGTGTCGGAAGCCGAAATCGACAAGACCATCGACATCCTGCGCAAGCAGCGCGTGCACTTCCACACCAAGGGCGAAGCTGGCGAACACGGCGACGGCGGCGAGGCTATCGCTGCCAACGGCGACCGCGTGACCGTCGACTTCGTCGGCTCGATCGACGGCGTTGAATTCCCAGGCGGCAAAGCTGAAGGCTACGCATTCGTGCTGGGCGAAGGCCGCATGCTGCCGGAATTCGAAGCAGCCACCCTGGGCCTGAAAGTTGGCGAAGCCAAGACTTTCCCATTGTCGTTCCCAGAGGACTACCATGGTAAAGACGTTGCCGGCAAAACCGCATCGTTCACCATCACCTTGCAAAAGCTGGAATGGGCGCACCTGCCGGAAGTCGATGCGGAATTCGCCAAGTCCCTGGGCGTTGCCGATGGCGACCTGGCCAAAATGCGCGAAGACATCAAAGTCAACCTGCAGCGCGAAGTCGCTGGCCGCGTGAAAGCACGCAACAAGGAAGCCGTCATGGACGCGCTGATCAAAGTTGCTGAGCTGGAAGTGCCAAAAACGCTGATCGCTCAAGATTCCGAGCGCCTGGCCGAAATGACCCGCCAGGACATGGCGCAGCGCGGCATGAACGTCAAGGACGTGCCTTTCCCAGCTGAACTGTTCGCAGAAAAAGCCGAGCGTCGCGTACGCCTGGGCCTGATCCTGTCGCAACTGGTGGGCGACAACAACCTGCAGGCAACGCCTGAGCAAGTCAAGGCGCAAATCGAAGATTTCGCCCAAAGCTACGAAGATCCACGCGAAGTGCTGAAGTACTACTACAGCGACCGTCGTCGTCTGGGTGAGATCGAAGCCCTTGTATTGGAAGAAAACGTCGTCACTTACGTGTTGGGCCTGTCGAAAGTCACGACGAAAGCAGTTGCTTTCGACGAACTGATGGGAAGCAACGCACAAGCGTAAACCAGTTGGTATTGGGATGCCGTCATTGCTGAAAAGTACTGATGGCTTCCCCTAACTGCTTCACAAGGAAATGAAATGACAGGTATGAACCGTAATCCGGCGCTGGACACAGAGATGCTCGGCCTGGTGCCGATGGTGGTGGAACAAAGCGGTCGCGGCGAGCGCTCGTATGATATTTACTCGCGCCTGCTGAAGGAACGCTTGATTTTCATGGTCGGCCCGGTCAATGACCAGATGGCCAACCTGGTTGTCGCCCAGCTGCTGTTCCTGGAAAGCGAAAATCCGGAAAAGGAAATCTCGCTCTACATCAACTCGCCAGGTGGTTCGGTCTCGGCCGGCATGGCCATCTACGACACCATGCAGTTCATCAAGCCGGACGTCTCGACCCTGTGCACGGGCATGGCTGCTTCGATGGGCGCCTTCCTGCTGGCCGCTGGCGCCAAGGGCAAGCGTTTCTCGCTGCCGAACTCGCGCATCATGATTCACCAGCCGTCCGGTGGTTCGCAAGGCATGGCGTCCGACATCGAGATCCAGGCGAAGGAAATCCTTTACCTGCGCACCCGCTTGAACGGCATCATGGCCGAGCGCACGGGCCAGTCGATCGAACAGATCGCCAAGGACACCGACCGCGACCGTTTCATGTCCGCCGACGAGGCCGTTGAGTATGGTTTGATCGACAAAGTGTTGACCAGCCGCGCTTGATGAGCCCCTACCGGTATTGCTAAGCATGTAAGTAAACGCCCGGGCGATCAAACGTTCGGGCGTTTCGCTTTTATTTCGGGTAGCATGGAGCTTGTGCACGTTGTTGACTTGCGCCATGGGTAATAGCCTTTGCGGGCAACTACCGCACTCCGGCTTGCGATTTTGCAATATTGTTAATGCAGTTCCAACCAAAATGCCTTATGTCAGACAAAAAATCCTCTAGCGGCGAAAAATTACTGTATTGCTCGTTCTGCGGCAAAAGCCAGCACGAGGTGAAGAAACTCATCGCCGGCCCGTCCGTATTCATTTGCGACGAGTGCATCGACTTGTGCAACGACATCATCCGTGATGAAACGTCGAGCATCGAGACGGTGACCGGTACCAAATCCGACCTGCCGACGCCGCAAGAAATCGCCGCCTTGCTCGATCAGTACGTGATCGGCCAGCAGACTGCCAAGCGCATCCTGTCGGTGGCGGTGTACAACCATTACAAGCGCCTCAAGCACCTGGGCAAGAAAGACGACATCGAACTGGCCAAGAGCAACATCTTGCTGGTCGGTCCTACCGGCTCGGGCAAGACCCTTCTGGCACAGACCCTGGCGCGCATGCTCAACGTGCCGTTCGTGATCGCCGACGCCACCACCCTGACCGAAGCCGGTTACGTGGGTGAGGACGTGGAAAACATCATCCAGAAGCTGCTGCAAAGCTGCAACTATGACGTCGAGAAAGCCCAGCGCGGCATCGTCTACATCGATGAGATCGACAAGATTTCGCGCAAGTCCGACAATCCGTCCATCACGCGCGACGTGTCGGGCGAGGGCGTGCAGCAAGCCTTGTTGAAATTGATCGAAGGCACGATGGCTTCCGTGCCGCCACAAGGCGGGCGCAAGCACCCGAACCAGGACTTCGTGCAGATCGACACGACCAACATCATGTTCATCTGCGGCGGCGCCTTTGACGGCCTGTCGAAAGTGATCGCCAACCGTTCCGAAAAGAGCGGTATCGGCTTCTCGGCCACGGTGCGCAGCAAGTCGCAAAGCACGGCCAGCGAACTGATGCTGCAAGCGGAACCGGAAGATCTGGTCAAGTTCGGCCTGATCCCGGAACTGGTCGGCCGTCTGCCCGTCATCGCCACCCTGGCGGAATTGACGGAAGAGGCGCTGATCCAGATCCTCGTCGAGCCGAAGAATGCGCTGATCAAGCAATATTCGAAGCTGCTCGAGATGGAAGGCGCGGAACTGGAGATTCGTCCGGCCGCCCTGCATGCGATCGCCAAGAAGGCGCTGGCGCGCAAGACCGGCGCCCGTGGTCTGCGGTCCATTCTGGAACATGCTTTGCTGGACGTGATGTACGAACTGCCGAGCGAACAAAATGTGGTGAAGGTCGTCATCGACGAAAATACCATCACCAGCGGCGCCAAACCTTTATTGATTTATCAAGAGACTGCCAAGGCTTCCGGAGAAAATTGAATACTGCTGAGACAAATGCATAAAAAGGGTTTTGATTCCTTAATGCATGGCAGTACAATTTAAATCAATGAGTGCAGGCTTCAATCGTAAAGCCACTCGCGGCGCTTAGCTGCGCGTGGCTTTTTTACTGTGAAAACTGCATTTGTTACAGTCATGCGGGTGTGTTTTGCGAAATAGACTTTATGTTTGTTTCACAGAATTATTTATTCTCGCCGGTCTTGTGTTTTGGCAGCGAGCGCCAACATCGTAAACACGCTTTCTATAAGGTACGCCATGACAACTTCCAAATTAACTGAGCAAACTCAACTGCCGTTATTGCCGTTGCGGGATGTCGTCGTTTTCCCGCATATGGTGATACCGCTGTTCGTTGGCCGTCCAAAGTCGATCAAGGCGCTGGAAGCTGCGATGGAGCAGGGCAAGAGCATCATGCTTGCCGCTCAAAAAGCAGCCGCGAAGGACGAGCCGTCGCCTTCGGACATCTATGAAATTGGCTGCGTCGCCAATATTCTGCAAATGCTGAAGCTGCCCGATGGCACCGTCAAGGTGCTGGTCGAAGGCGCGCAGCGTGCCCGTATCAACCACATCAGCGATGCGCCGACGCACTTCATCGCCGACCTGACGCCGCTTGAGTCCGAGCCGGGCGACGAGTCGGAAGTCGAAGCCATGCGCCGCGCGATCGTGCAGCAGTTCGACCAGTACGTCAAACTGAACAAAAAGATTCCGCCGGAAATCCTCGCTTCGCTGTCGGGCATCGACGATGCCGGCCGCCTGGCCGACACGGTGGCCGCGCACCTGCCGCTGAAACTTGAGCAAAAACAAGTCATCCTGGAAATTTTCAGCGTGGCCAAGCGTCTCGAGCACCTGCTGGGCCAGCTCGAAGGCGAGCTCGACATCCTGCAGGTGGAAAAGCGCATCCGTGGCCGCGTGAAGCGCCAGATGGAGAAGTCGCAGCGCGAGTACTACCTGAACGAGCAAGTCAAGGCGATCCAGAAAGAACTGGGTGAGGGCGAAGATGGTGCCGACCTCGACGAGCTGGAGAAAAAAGTCGCTTCGGCAAAAATGCCGAAGGAAGCGCTCGACAAGGCCACCAACGAGTTGAAAAAACTCAAGCTGATGTCGCCGATGTCGGCCGAAGCCACCGTCGTGCGCAATTACATCGACACCCTCGTCAACTTGCCTTGGAAAAAGAAATCCAAGGTCAATAACGACCTGTCGAATGCGGAAAAAGTGCTCGAAGGCGACCACTACGGCCTCGACAAGGTCAAGGAACGCATCCTGGAGTACCTCGCGGTGCAACAGCGCGTCGACAAGCTCAAAGCGCCTATCCTGTGCTTCGTCGGTCCTCCGGGCGTCGGTAAAACCTCGCTGGGCCAGTCCATCGCCCGCGCGACGAACCGCAAGTTCGTACGCATGGCCCTGGGCGGCGTGCGCGACGAAGCCGAGATCCGCGGCCACCGCCGCACCTACATCGGTTCGATGCCGGGCAAGATCCTGCAATCGCTGTCGAAAGTCGGCGTGCGCAATCCTTTGTTCCTGCTCGATGAAGTCGACAAGATGGGCGCCGATTTCCGCGGCGATCCATCGTCGGCCCTGCTGGAAGTGCTGGACCCGGAACAGAACCACACGTTCTCCGACCATTACATCGAAGTCGATTTCGACTTGTCCGACGTGATGTTCGTGGCCACGTCGAACTCGTACAATATTCCGCCAGCCTTGCTTGACCGCATGGAAGTGATCCGTCTGTCCGGTTACACGGAAGACGAAAAGACCAGCATCGCGCAGCGTTATCTGCTGCCGAAGCAGATCAAGAACAATGGCTTGAAGGAAGAGGAAATCTCGGTGGCCGAGTCGGCCCTTCGCGACATCATCCGCTACTACACGCGGGAAGCCGGTGTGCGTTCGCTTGAGCGTGAAGTGTCGAAGATCTGCCGCAAGGTGGTCAAGATGCTGCTGCTGAAGAAATCCGACAAGAAAGTCATCGTCAACTCGAAGAACCTGGACAAGTTCCTCGGTGTGCGCCGCTATGATTTCGGTGTCGCAGAGAAAGAAAACCAGGTGGGCCAGGTGGTCGGTCTGGCATGGACGGAAGTGGGCGGCGATCTGCTGACCATCGAAGCCGTGTCGATGCCGGGCAAGGGCGGCGTGATCCGCACGGGCACCCTGGGCGACGTCATGAAAGAGTCGATCGAGGCAGCCCGCACGGTGGTGCGCAGCCGGGCACAGCGCCTGGGCATCAAGGCGGACGTGTTCGAGAAGAGCGATATCCACATCCACGTGCCGGAAGGCGCGACACCGAAGGATGGCCCTTCGGCTGGCGCGGCCATGACGGTGGCGATGGTGTCGGTCTTCACGGGCATCCCCGTGCGCGCCGACGTGGCGATGACGGGCGAGATCACCTTGCGCGGCGAAGTGTTGCCGATTGGCGGCCTGAAAGAAAAGCTGCTGGCGGCCCATCGCGGCGGCATCAAGACGGTCCTGATTCCCGAGCAGAATGTGAAAGACCTGGCCGACATTCCGGACAACGTCAAGAACAAACTGGAGATCGTCCCGGTGCGCTGGATCGACAAAGTGCTGGAAATCGCCCTTGAACGCATGCCTGAAGCGTTGGCGGACGTCGCTGCGGTGGAGGCTGTCACGGCCGCCGCGGCCAAGCCTGACGCGGCCGGCGAGGTAGTAAAACACTAACGTTTTACCCCTGTTTTCCCCAAACAAGCGCTTTTAGAGCGCTTGTTTTATATTGAAACGTGAATTGCGCCCCCAAAGCGCTTGACACATATACAGTGTGGCTTGTTTAATACGCCTGCACATTTTTTTCGCCGAACAGCTGTGGTGCCAAAAGTGCCGCAACGATACGGTAAACGTTTTATACCTTTGTAATTGGGGATGCTAGTGAACAAGACTGAATTGATCGACCACATTGCTGAAAAAGCTGACATTTCCAAAGCCGCCGCTGCGCGCGCACTCGACGCTGTTATCGGCGGCGTGACGGAAACTTTGAAAAACAACGACAGCGTGACGCTGGTTGGTTTTGGCACTTTCTCGGTCAGCGAACGTGCTGAGCGTACCGGCCGCAATCCGCGTACCAAAGAAGCGATCACGATCGAAGCTGCAAAAGTTCCAAAATTTAAAGCTGGTAAAGCTTTGAAGGATGCTGTAAACTAACGGACTTCGGTGAGGTGACAATCACCGGAAACATTTGGCGGCGCCTCCGGGTGCCGCGATTTCAGGGTTGAAGTTCTACGAATCGCAACCCTGAATGCAAATGCAAGTAGTACTGTGTATTTTTCGGAGTGGTAGTTCAGTTGGTTAGAATGCCGGCCTGTCACGTCGGAGGTCGCGGGTTCGAGTCCCGTCCGCTCCGCCAAAAAAATACGCTCTTAAGGAGTGGTAGTTCAGTTGGTTAGAATACCGGCCTGTCACGTCGGGGGTCGCGGGTTCGAGTCCCGTCCGCTCCGCCAGAATATAGAAGCCCGCGCTGCTGAATAAGTAGCGCGGGTTTTTCTTTTTCAGCGCCAGATTATCTCGGCGCCCCGTCTTTTAAAATTCCATCGTGCCGTTTTGAATAAAAACGCCCGCGTTTAAATCCGCTTTAAGCTGCGCCGTGTTAAATGATCGAGCCCGGCGCCTTGCCCGCCATGCGGCGCCAGGGCAGGGCGCGCGCCCTGATTTACTCTTGCTATAGCGCTATGGGCATTGTAGAATCAGGAGATAATGGCTTGGGCGTCAGAATCCTGCTTTAGTTCCAGCGCCAAGTTGTTGAATCTAAAGGGGAAGTGGACATCTGTCCCGTCCATTCCGCCGAAGAAATCAAGGCGAACGCATGTTCGCCTTTTTTTATAGTGATCCACTCATCCCGAATTGGCTGACCATGTTTGAATTTATTCGTACCCATCGACGCTTGATGCAGTTTCTCCTGATGCTGGTCATCGTCCCGTCTTTTGCACTGGTCGGTATCAGCGGCTACCAAAGCTTCGGCGATGGCGCGAACACCATCGCCAAGGTCGGCGACCAGGTCGTTACGCAGCAGCAATATGAAGAAGCGCAACGCCAGCAGATCGACCGCTACCGCCAGATGATGGGCGAGCAGTTCGACCAGAAAATGTTCGATACGCCGGAAGCGCGCCAGAGCATCCTCGACAACCTGATCGCCGAGCGCGCCGTGGCCGCCGAAGTGGGCCGCAGCCACCTGGTCATCAGCGATGCCGTGCTGCAAAAGGAAGTGCTGGAAATCCCAGGCTTGACCTTGCCGGACGGTAAATTCGACCTGGAACGCTACAAGGCAATGCTGGCCGCCCAAGGCATGACGCCGCAGATGTACGATGCGCGCCGCCGCAGCGACCTGGCCCTGCAGCAACTGGCCGGCGCCGTGCAAGGCACCGCCTTCGCGCCGAGCACCGTCTCCAAGCGCCTGTCCGACATCACCTCGGAAGAGCGTGAAGTGCAGGAACTGCTGCTGCCGATCGCCCAGTACGTGTCGGAAGTCAAAGTGACGGACGCCATGATCAAGGCTTTCTATGACAAGAACAGCAAGTTCTTCGAAATCCCGGAACAAGCCAAGGTCGAGTACGTCGTGCTCGACGACAGCGCCGCCGGCGAGCAGGTCGACGTTACCGACGCCGACGTGACCGGCTACTACGCGAAGAACCAGAAAGCCTACACGACGGAAGAAGCGCGCCAGGCCAGCCACATCCTCGTAGCCGTCAAGAAAGACGCGTCGGCCGCCGACAAGGCAGCCGCCAAGGCCAAGGCCGAAGCCATCCTCGCGGAAGTCCGCAAGGCGCCAGCCAGCTTTGCCGCCGTGGCGAAAGCCAAGTCGGAAGACCCGGCGTCCGCGGAACAGGGCGGCGACCTGGGCGTGATCGGCAAGGATGGTTTGCCGGCACCGCTGCTGAGCGCTGTCGCGAAACTCAAGCAAGGCGAAATCAGTGACGTCGTCGCTTCCGATTTCGGCTTCCACATCCTGACCGTCACCTCGCTCAAGCCACAGCACGTCCGTGCGCTGGACGAAGTGCGCGGCGAAATCACGGCCGACCTGCGCAAGCAATTTGCTGCCAAGAAATACTCGGAAATGGCCGAAACGTTCACCAACACGGTCTACGAGCAATCGGACAGCCTGAAACCGGTGGCCGACAAGCTGAAGCTGAAAGTGGAAACCGTCGCCAACCTGTCGCGCACGCCGTCGCCAGCACTGGGCAAGGCGCCGTTCAACAACGCCAAGTTCCTGACCGCCATCTTCTCGAACGATTCGCTGAAAGACAAGCGCAACACGGAAGCCGTCACCGTCGCGCCCAACGTGCTGATCGCCGGCCGCGTGGTGGAATTCAAGCCTGCCTCGAAGCGTCCGCTGGCCGAAGTCGAAGCGATGATCCGTCAGCGCGTGACCATGGAAGAAGCGGAAAAGCTGGCCAAGAAAGCGGGCGAGACCAAGCTGGCCGCCTTGAAGGCTTCGGGTGACGCCACCGGTTTCGGCGCGGCGCAATGGGTATCGCGCAGCAAGCTCGACGGCATCAACCGCGCCGCCATCGCGCAAGTCATGAAAGCGGACACGAGCAAGCTGCCAGCCTATGTGGGCGTGGACCTGCCAGCCCTGGGTTACGGCATCTACCGCATCGCCAAGGTGCAGCAGCCGGCGCAAGTGGACGCAGCGCGCCGCCAGCAAGAGAAAGACCAGATCAGCGGCATCCTGGCACAACAGGAAATGTTCGATTACGTCGAATACCTGAAAGCCAAGGCCAAGGTGAAGATCGTCAAGCCGGTGACCGCGCCAGCGGCCCCAGTGCCAGCACCGTAAGATTTAGTTTCCACTCATAAAAATAGCCGCTTTCGAGCGGCTATTTTTTTGTCTGCGAGTCGGGAACTTTATTTAACCCACCGGCGTAAGACTGGGGTCGGACCCTCAGGGTCCGACCCCGGCAGTTCGTCCTTCGGGGTGAAAATTGAGTGAGCTTATGAACCGGCTTACTTCGCCCCCAGCAACGGCGCCAGCCGCGGCCAGATATTCCTTAAAATCGTCGGATGCGCATTCGCATTCGGGTGCATGCCGTCGGCCTGGAACAGCTGCGGCTGGTCGGCGATGCCTTCAAACATGAAGGGCACCAGTGGCGCCTTCCATTCCTTGGCCAGCTTGCCGTACACGCCGTAAAACTGTTCGCCATAGGCGCGGCCATAGTTGGGCGGCATGCGCATGCCCACCAGCACCACCTGCGCGCCCGTTTTTTTGGCCGCCTCACCCATGGCGCGCAGATTCGCCTCGGCGGCCGCCACGGGCAAGCCGCGCAAGCCGTCGTTGGCGCCCAGTTCGATCAGCACGACGTCGGGCTGGTGCTTGGCCAGCAGGGCAGGCAGGCGCGCGCGCCCGCCGCTGGTGGTCTCGCCGCTGATGCTGGCGTTGACGATGCGCGTATCGTTCTTTTGCGCTTGCAGCCGCTGTTCCAGCAGCGCCACCCAGCCCGTGCCCCGTGCCAGCCCATACTCGGCAGACAAACTGTCGCCGAGCACCAGCAGCGTTTTTGGTGCAGAATAGGCGTTCGTCATGCCTGACACCAGCAGCAGGGCTGCCGCAGGAAGCAAGGACAGGGTGCGCCGCCGCATGCGGCTGCCGCCCTCGACACTTATTTGTTCACGAAATTTTTTAAGATAGATCAGCATGCCCGAATTCCCTAAAGCGACTTCCACCAGTTTTCTCCCATCAGACGCGGCGGCCCAGCGGCCCGCCGCACCCAACAGCCAAAATGCCCAGCCGGCCATCGAAGTGGTCCAGCTGGCCAAGCGCGTACCCGATGCCGATGGTGAGCTGACCATCCTGCATCGAGTCGATTTTACCGTGCAAACGGCGGAGACGCTGGCCATCGTCGGCGCCTCCGGTTCCGGCAAGTCCACCTTGCTGGGTTTGCTGGCCGGCCTGGACACGCCCAGCGACGGCAAGGTCATGCTCGACGGTACCGATATCTTCGCGCTGGACGAAGACGGCCGCGCCGGCTTTCGCAAGGAAAAGCTGGGTTTCGTGTTCCAGTCCTTCCAGCTGCTGGCCCATTTGACGGCGCTGGAAAACGTCATGCTGCCGCTGGAGTTGCGCGGCGACCCGGACGCGAAGGAAAAGGCGCAAGCCATGCTGGGCAGGGTCAACCTGGGCAGCCGCCTGAAGCATTATCCGAAATACCTGTCCGGCGGCGAGCAGCAGCGCGTGGCCCTGGCCCGCGCGTTCGTCACGGAACCGCCGCTGCTGTTTGCCGATGAACCGACGGGCAGCCTCGATGCCGCCACCGGCGAAGCCGTGATCCAGCTGATGTTCGAGCTGAACCGCGAACGGGGTTCGACCCTGGTGCTCGTCACGCACGACAGCTCGATCGCCGCCCGTTGCGGGCGGACGATTACCATTGCGGCGGGTCGGCTGGTGTGATTGCTGATGGTGGTTGTCGGATTACGCGTTCCGCTAATCCGACCTACCCGACGTCCGCTATCCTCAAGCCGTAGGTTGGATTAGCGCAGCGTAATCCAACGCCACCACACAGCATACCTATGCCGACAAGGCATTGATCAACCGGCGTATCGCCGGGATCAATTCCCCGGCCGTCAGCCCGATCGGGCCGCTGCCGGCCGCCACCAGCGCATCGGCCGCCGCGCCGTGCAGCCACACGGCGCCTATCGCCGCTTCCCACTCAGGCCAGCCTTGCGCCAGCAGGCTGCCGCACAGGCCGGACAAGACGTCGCCGGTGCCGGCCGTCGCCAGCGCGGGGCCGCCCGTGTTGTTGACGACGACCTGACCGTCGGGCGCGGCGATCACCGTGCCCGAACCTTTCAATGCCACGATCACGCCCAGCTGCGTGGCCAGCTGGCGCGCCGCGCCCAGGCGGTCGGCCTGCACCTCGGCCACCGTCATGTCGAGCAGGCGCGCCGCTTCCAGCGGATGCGGCGTCAATATCGTCGCTCCCGCGCCCGTGCGCACGGCCAGCGCCGATTGCAGTTCCGGCTCGGCCGCCATCAGGTTCAGCGCATCCGCGTCCAGCAGCAGCGGGCTGTCGCTGTCAATGGCGCGCTGCAGCAGTTCCACCGTGCCGGCCTTGTCGCCGAGACCGGGTCCTGCCACCAGCGCGGCGAAGTGCAGGCCCGAGAAATCCACGTCCCTGGCGTGCCGGCACATCAGCTCCGGCTGGCCGCTGTCGAAGGCGGGCGGTGCGTCGGGAAAGGCGACGTACACTCGTCCCGCGCCCGCATGCAGGGCCGTGCGGGCCGCCAGGATGGGCGCGCCGGCCATGCCTTGCGCGCCGCCGATGATGGCCACGCTGCCGTAGCTGCCCTTGTGCGTGTTCTGCCGGCGTGGCAGCAAATGGCGGGCGAACAGATGCAGGCCGCCCAGCTGGGCCCTGGCGGGCGGCAGCAGGGAAGGATCGATGGCCAGCGCCGCCACTTCCACGTCCCCCGCATGGTCGCGGCCATTCGCCGTGTGCAGGCCCGGCTTGTCGCCGATGAAGGTGAGCGTATGCGTGGCGCGGATGGCGACGCCGTCGATGGCGCCCGTGTCCGCGTGCAGGCCGCTGGGCACGTCGAGCGCCAGCACGGGGCAATCGAGATTGTTGACCAGCTGCGCCATGTCGCGGCATTCGCCGTCCAGAGGGCGCGACGCGCCGATGCCGAACAGGCCATCGATGACGAGGTGCCATGGCGCCGCGCCCACGGCGGCCGACGCCATCGACGTTGCCGCATCCATGAAGCGCGCGGCGCTGTTGTGGGCGCGGCTCAGCGCCTGCTCGCGTTCGGGCGACGTGGCTTGCGCTTCGGGCGCCAGCCAGACGAGTACCTCGGTGCCGCTGCCGGCCAGGTGCGCGGCCGCTTCCAGCGCGTCGCCGCCGTTGTCGCCGGGGCCGGCCAGCACCAGGACCCGCCGGTGGCCCGCGTCTTCGCCATCGTCCTGGGCATGCAGCAGCTTCAGGGCGGTACTGGCGGCAGCCTGGCCCGCGCGCTGCATCAGCAGCCCTTGCGGCAGGTCGCGCATGGCCGCCTGTTCGATGGCGCGCAGTTCGGCGATGGAATACAAGGGGGCGGCAGAGTCGATCAGGTTCATGGAGCGTGTTCCGTTAGTCAGCATATCTTCAACATAAGGCCGAAGCGGGCGAAAGGCAAGCCGCGCACGCCTGCGGTGCGCCGTAATTGTGCGGCTACAATAGCCATCTCACATAAGTACGGGGGCAAGGCGATGGACTGGCAATTCTGGATCGACCGGGGCGGCACCTTTACGGACATCGTGGCGCGCCGTCCTGACGGCAGCCTGGCCACGCATAAACTGCTGTCGGAGAACCCGGGCCAGTTCCGCGACGCGGCGCTGGCCGGCATGCGCCAGCTGATGGATCTGGCGCCTGGTGCGCCGCTGCCTGTCGAACTGGTGGGCGCCATCAAGATGGGCACGACGGTGGCGACCAATGCGCTGCTCGAACGCAAGGGCGAGCCGACCGTGCTGGCCATCACGCGCGGTTTCCGCGACGCCCTGCGCATCGCCTACCAGAACCGCCCGCAGCTGTTCGCGCGCCAGATCATCCTGCCCGAACTGCTGTATGGCGACGTGATCGAGATCGATGAAAGGGTGGGCGCCCACGGCGACGTCGTGACCCCGCTCGACGAGGCAGCCGCGCGCACGGCGCTGGAACAGGCCTATGGACGCGGCGTGCGCGCCATCGCGGTCGTGCTGATGCACGGCTACCGCCATCACGCGCACGAGGCGCGGGTGGCGCAGCTGGCGCGCGAGGCCGGTTTTACGCAGGTGTCCGTGTCGCACGAAGTGAGTCCCATGATGAAACTGGTGGCGCGCGGCGACACGACGGTGGTCGACGCCTATCTTTCGCCGATTTTGCGCCGCTACGTCGACCAGCTGGCGGCCGAACTGCCCGGCGTGCAGCTGCAATTCATGCAGTCGAACGGCGGCTTGACGGATGCGCGTGCCTTCCAGGGCAAGGACAGCATTCTGTCCGGCCCCGCCGGCGGCATCGTCGGCATGGTGCGCGCCAGCGCGCTGGCCGGTTTCGATAAAGTCATCGGCTTCGACATGGGCGGCACGTCCACCGACGTGTCGCATTACGCGGGCGAGTTCGAACGCGTGTTCGAGACGCAGATCGCCGGCGTGCGCATGCGCGCGCCCATGATGAGCATCCACACGGTGGCCGCGGGCGGCGGCTCCATCCTGCATTTCGACGGCGCCCGCTACAAGGTGGGGCCGGACAGCGCGGGCGCCAATCCCGGCCCCGCCAGCTACCGGCGCGGCGGCCCGCTGGCCGTCACCGACTGCAACGTCATGCTGGGCAAGCTGCAGCCCGCGTTCTTTCCCCGCGTCTTCGGCCCCGACGCCAATGAAGCGCTGGATGCAGCCACGGTGCGGGCCCAGTTCGAAGCGCTGGCGCGCACGGTGAACTCGACGCCGGAACAGGTGGCCGAAGGCTATGTCGCCATCGCGGTCGGCAACATGGCCAACGCCATCAAGCAGATTTCCGTGCAGCGCGGCCACGACGTCACCGAATACACCCTGACCAGCTTTGGCGGCGCGGGCGGCCAGCATGCCTGCCTGGTGGCCGATGCGCTGGGCATGCGCACGGTGTTCATCCACAGCCTGGCGGGCGTGATGTCGGCCTACGGCATGGGCCTGGCCGACCAGAGCGCGATGCGCGAGCGCGCCATCGAAGCGGCCTTGGGCAAGGACCTGGCCGGCGACTTCGCGCAACTGGGCGAACTGGCGCGTGGCGACTTGCTGCGCCAGGGCGTGGAAGGGAAGCGCATCGCGCTGGTGTCGCGCGTGCACCTGCGATACGAAGGCACGGATTCGGCCCTCGTCGTGTTGTTCGATACGGTGGCCAGCATGCAGGCGCAGTTCGAAGCGGCCTACAAAAAACGCTTTTCCTTTCTGATGCCGGCGCGCGCGCTGATTGTCGAAGCCATTTCCGTGGAAGCCATCGGCGCGTCCGATGCGCCGCAAGTGGCCGCGCCGGCCCATGCGGCGCGCGCGGGCGGGCTGGCGCCCGTGCGGACGGTGGACATGTACTGCGCCGGCGCGTGGCGGCCAAGCGGCCTGTATGCGGCGGATAGCTTGCGGCCCGGCGACACCATCGATGGCCCGGCCATCGTCAGCGACGCCAACGCCACCACGGTCATCGAGCCGGGTTGGCGCGCGGAAGTGACGGCGCACGGCCATCTGGTCTTGCGCAGGGTCGCCGCCTTGCCCGAGCGGCGCGCCATCGGGACCAATGCCGACCCCGTGATGCTGGAAATTTTCAATAAGCTGTTCATGTCGATCGCCGAGCAGATGGGGCTGCGCCTGCAAAATACGGCCCATTCCGTCAACATCAAGGAGCGGCTCGATTTCAGCTGCGCCATCTTCGACGCGCAAGGCCATTTGATCGCCAACGCGCCGCACATGCCCGTGCACCTGGGTTCCATGGGCGAGAGCATCCGCACCGTCATGACGCGCAATGCGGACGCCATGCGGCCGGGCGACGTCTACATGCTGAACGACCCGTATCACGGCGGCACGCATCTGCCCGACGTGACGGTGATCTCGCCCGTGTTCGACGAAGCGGGCGGCGCCATCCTGTTCTATGTCGGCTCGCGCGGCCACCATGCCGATATCGGCGGCACGACACCCGGTTCCATGCCGCCCGACTCCACGCGCATCGAGGAAGAGGGCGTGTTGATCGACAATTTCAAGCTGGTCGACGGCGCCACGGGTTTGCTGCGCGAGGCGGAAACACTGGCCCTGCTGGCGGGCGCCAGCTGGCCGGCCCGCAATCCCCGGCAAAACCTGGCCGACCTGCGCGCCCAGGTGGCGGCCAACCAGAAGGGGGCCGAAGAATTGCACAAGATGGTTGCGCATTTCGGTTTGCCGGTCGTGCAAGCCTACATGGGCCACGTGCAGGACAATGCCGAGGAAGCCGTGCGCAGGGTCATCACGACCTTGAAGGATGGCCGCTACGCGCTGGACCTCGATAACGGCGCGCAGATCAAAGTGGCGATCAGGGTCGACGCAGCTGCACGCAGCGCCGTCATCGATTTCACGGGCACGTCCAGCCAGCTGCCGAACAACTTCAACGCGCCGTCCGCCGTCTGCATGGCGGCCGTGCTGTACGTGTTCCGCACCCTCGTCGACGACGATATACCGCTGAACGCGGGTTGCCTGAAGCCGCTCACGGTGATCATTCCGCCCGGCTCCATGCTCAACCCGCAGTACCCGGCCTCCGTTGTCTCGGGCAACGTGGAAACATCGACTTGCATCACCAACGCCCTGTATGGCGCGCTGGGAGCGATGGCCGCATCGCAGGGGACGATGAACAATTTCACGTTCGGCAGCGCCAAATACCAGTATTACGAGACGATATCGGGCGGCTCGGGCGCCGGCCCCGGTTTTGACGGCACGGACGTGGTGCAGACGAACATGACCAATTCGCGCCTGACGGACCCGGAAATCCTCGAGTGGCGCTTTCCCGTGCGGCTCGACAGCTACAGCATCCGCGCAGGTTCGGGCGGGGCGGGGCGCTGGCGCGGCGGCAATGGCGGCGTGCGCCGGGTGCGCTTTTTGGAACCGATGACGGCGGCGATCTTGTCGAACAACCGCATCCACCCGCCTTTCGGCATGGACGGCGGCGAGGCAGGCGCGCTGGGGCGCAATTACGTCGAGCGGGCTGACGGCACGGTGGAACACTTGCCCCATATTGGCAAGACGGACATGTGCCCCGGCGACGTGTTCGTGATCGAGACGCCGGGTGGCGGCGCTTACGGCAAGACGGAATAGGCCGTGCCGCCGTTGGCACCGCTGAGCTGCGCGCGTACCTGGCCCACGTCGCGCATGGGCGCGCGGCCGAACTGGCGGCTGTATTCGCGGCTGAACTGCGATTCGCTGGCGTAGCCGACCCGGTAGCCGGCCGTGCCCGCGTCGATCTGCTCGACCAGCATCAATCGCCGCGCTTCCTGCAGCCGCAGCAGTTTCTGGTACTGCATCGGCGTCATGGCCGTAATCGCCTTGAAGTGGTGGTGCAGCGACGAGATGCTCATGTTCGCCATGCCGGCCAGGTGCTCGATGCGCAGCGGCTCGCAATAATTGTGCTTGATCCAGTCGATGGCTTGCCCCACCTGATGCGACTGGCTGCTGGCCAGCGCCATGTGGCGCAGGCGCGCGCCGACGGGGCCATTGAGCAGCCGGTACGTCAGCTCGCGGCGGATCAACGGCGCCAAGGTGGCGATTTCCGCCGGTTTGTCGAGCAGGCGCACGAGACGCAGCATGGCGTCGAGCAGCTCGACCGAGACGTCGCTGACGGAAATGCCGCGCGTGGCGGGCAGGATTTTCTGCTGCGCGGTGCTACTGCCGTCGCTTTCGCTGTCGAGCAGCGCGGCCACGTCGGCGATGTCGATGCCCAGCACCACGCACAGGTGCGGCTTGTCCACGCTCGCTTCCACCACGCGCACCTGCACCGGCAGGTCGACGGACGTCAGCAGATACTGCATGCGGCTGTAGTGGAAGGTTTCCATGCCCAGGGTGACGTCTTTCGCGCCCTGCGCGATGATGGCCACGCTGGGGCGCGCCGCGTGGAACAGCGATTCCGTGACCGAAGACTGGCGGTGGAAACTGAGGTTGCCGATGGCCGTCGTGTAGTCGCCCGTGCGCGGCGCGTGGCGGCTGATCAGGGCGGCGATTTCATCTTGCGGAGTAAGTGGCGTGGACATGGCGTTCAGTATGCGTGAGGCGAAGAAGGGCAGGGGCTGATCTTACGCAGATTTGGAGGATCGTGCAAAGGTCTTGCAGGATCGCGGTAACGGCGGCCGGGCATCTCGGGCACACTTGTGCAATCGCATGCATGGCACGCGTCACCCCTCGCCACACACATCTAGATACAGGAGTTTTCATGACCACCATCGCCAAAGGCTACGCCGCACTGGGCCCGACTTCCGCACTGCAACCGTTCACGTTCGAGCGCCGCGCCCCGCGCGAAGACGACGTGGCCATCTCGATCAAATACTGCGGCGTGTGCCATTCCGATATCCACCAGGCGCGCGACGAATGGGGCGGCGCCGCTTTCCCGATGGTGCCCGGCCATGAAATCGCCGGCGTCGTCACGGCCGTCGGCGCCAACGTCAGCAAGTTCAAGGTGGGCGACCACGTGGGCGTGGGCTGCTTCGTCGACTCGTGCACCACTTGCAAGACGCGCAACGTGGACCTGGAACAGTACATGCCAGGCCTGATCCAGACTTACAACGGCCTGGAAGCGGATGGCAAGACGGCCACGCAGGGCGGCTACTCGGACAGCATCGTCGTCAAGGAAGGCTATGTGCTGTCGATTCCCGACAATCTGCCGCTGGACGCCGCGGCGCCGCTGCTGTGCGCCGGCATCACCCTGTATTCGCCGCTGAACCACTGGAAGGCCGGTCCTGGCAAGCAGGTCGCCATCCTGGGCATGGGCGGCCTGGGCCACATGGGCGTGAAAATCGCCCACGCCATGGGCGCCGAAGTGACGGTGCTGAGCCAGACTTTGTCGAAGCGCGAAGACGGCCTGCGCCTGGGCGCCGACCATTACTACGCCACCAACGACGCGGAAACGTTCAGCAAGCTGGCCGGCACCTTCGACCTGATCATCTGTACCGTGGGCGCATCCATCGACTGGAACCAGTACATCAACCTGCTGAAAGTCGACGGCAATATGGTCATCGTCGGCATCCCCGATGGCGCCGTGCCGCCCGTAAACGCCTTCGGCCTGGTGGGCGCGCGCCGCAGCCTGTCCGGCTCCATGATCGGCTCGATCAAGGAAACCCAGGAAATGCTGGATTTCTGCGGCAAGCATAATATTGTGTCGGACATCGAGATCATCCGCATCCAGGATATCAATGAGGCGTTCGAGCGGGTAGTGAAGAGCGATGTGCGCTATCGTTTTGTGATCGACATGTCATCTTTGTAACGCTCGAGAAAAAGCCCGGGGCGTTGTTGCCGCGTCTCGCCGTACTATTCGTACTGTCTTCGACGCGGCGCCTAGCCCTGGGCATTTTTCGGGTGTTCCAACCGGTATGCTTTAAAAGCAAAACCGGCTGTTATCTGCTTGACCTGTGTTTGTCGGATTACGCGCCTTGCGCTAATCCAACCTACGCACTACGCATATCCAGCAGTCCGGTAGGTCGGGTAGGTCGGATTAGCGGGGCCGCCGAGGCGCACAAGCGCGTACTCCGACACTCCCGCCAGCTCCCCCATCCCCGCCAAAAATCAAGCTCCCGCGTCAATTTTTCTTTCCTTGCATCAAAAATCGGCATAAAATGAAACCGTACAGTACAGTTTCACTACGTAGATTTGAAAAAACCAGCCATCCTCGGCGTATTTGCCTGGGCAGGGGAGGCGTCATGGATAAAAAATGGACACTTCAGTAAATAAAGGAGCGCCGGCGATCCCGGCGGTCTTCAGGGGCAAGCGGCTTGCCTTGACGGTTTTCGGCATTTTTCTCGGATTTTCCGGGCTGGCCCTGGCCGCCGGCGGCATCGAACTTATTACCCTCGGCGGTTCCTGGTACTACCTGCCGGCCGGTCTCGGCCTGCTCCTCGCCGGCGTGCTGTATCTGCGCCGCAAACCGCTGGCGAGCGGCATCGTCGCCGCGCTGGTCATCGCCACCCTGGTCTGGGCCGTGTGGGAAATCGGCTTCGCCTTCTGGCCCATGGTGCCGCGCCTGGCGCCGTTCCTCGTCATCGGCCTGGTGGCCGCCTTGCTGCATCCGTGGCTGGCGGGGCGCAAGCACACTGGCCAGTCGCGCGGTTTCGCGGCCCTGCTTGCCGTCGTGCTGGTGGCCGGTTTCGCCGCCATGTTCAAGCCGCACGGCGTGCAGGACGCCACCGTGCAGCCGCAGCAGGATGCGATCGCGGCGGTGAATGGCGGCAGCGCCAACTGGGCGCATTACGGCTATGGGCCGAAGGGCACGCGCTTCGCGCCCTACACGCAGATCGACATGCAGAATGTCGACAAGCTGCAGGTGGCGTGGACCTACCGCTCGGGCGAACTGGCCGAGGGCGCGTCCGAATCGCAAAACACGCCGCTGCAGATCGGCGACACCATCTATACGTGCACGCCGACGAGCAAGGTCATCGCGCTCGATGCGGACACGGGCAAGGAACGCTGGACCTTCGACCCGAAGCCGGCCAACATCAAAACGTGGAACCGCTGCCGCGGCGTCGGCTATTACGAGCCGGCGAAGGTGACGAATCCGTTCCGTTTTGACGGCATGCAGGCGGCCAGCGCGCCTGTCGCGGGAGCGTGCGCCAAGCGCATCGTGCAAGTGACCATGGATGCGCGCCTGATCCAGATCGACGCGCAGACGGGCAAGCAGTGCGAGGGCTTCGGCGACAAGGGCTCCGTCGATCTGACGGTCGGCCTGGGCAAGGTCAAGATGAACGTGCCGTACTACGCCTACACGTCCGCGCCCACGGTGGCGGGCAACCTGATCATCCTTGGCGGCTGGGTGTTCGACGGCCGCTCCACCGATGAGCCGTCTGGCGTCGTGCGCGCCTACAGCGCCGACACGGGCGAACTGGTGTGGGCCTGGGACCTGGGCAATCCAGCCATCACCAAGCTGCCGCCGGAAGGGCAGACGTACACGCGCAGCACGCCGAACATGTGGTCGGCGCCCGCGTTCGATGATGAGTTGGGTCTGGTCTACCTGCCGACGGGGAACGAGCAGCCCGACTTCTGGGGCGGCAAGCGTCCGCCGCTGACGGAAAAATACGCGTCGGCCATCGTCGCCCTCGACATGGCCACGGGCCGCGAGCGCTGGACGTATCAAACCGTCCATCACGATATCTGGGATTACGACGTGGCCGCGCAGCCGGCGCTGTACGACGTCCCGGACGGCAAGGGCGGCAAGATCCCCGCGCTGGTGCAGCTGACCAAGCGTGGCCAGATCTTCATGCTGGACCGCCGCACGGGCAAACCGATCGCGGAAGTCGTGGAAAAACCCGTGCCGCAAGAGCACGCGGCCGGCGACTGGGTGGCAAAGACGCAGCCATATTCCACCGGCATGCCGTCACTCGGCGCGGATACGCTCACGGAGCGCGACATGTGGGGAGCCACCTTCTTCGACCAGCTGGCCTGCCGCATCAGCTTCCGCAAGCTCAATTACCAGGGCGAGTTCACGGCGCCAAGCACGAAAGAGACCTTGATCTACCCGGGCTACTATGGCGGCTTCAACTGGGGCGGCGCGGCCGTCGATGAAAGCAATGGCTATATGTTCGTCAACGATATCCGCATGCCGCAAGTGGTCAGGCTGGTGCCGCGCGAAACGGTGGACGTGGCCAAGCTGACGTCGGGCCACGGCGTGGGCAGCACTTATCCGATGGATGGCACGCCGTTCGTCATCGACCACAAGGCCTTCAATTCGCCGCTGGGCATACCGTGCCAAAGCCCGCCGTGGGGCGTGTTTGCCGCGATCGACCTCAAGACGAAGAAAAAAGTGTGGGAGCGTCCGGCCGGGACGGTGCAGGATGCTGTCGTCAACGGCATGCGTGCGCGGCTGCCCATCCCGCTGGGCATGCCGACCCTGGGCGGCGGCATGAGCACGGCGTCCGGCCTCGTGTTTTATGCGGGCACGCAAGATTACTATCTGCGCGCCATGGACATCGCCACCGGCCATGAAGTGTGGAAGGCGCGCATGCCCGTCGGCTCGCAAGGCACGCCGATGACCTATGTGTCGCCCAAGTCGGGCCGCCAGTACGTCGTGGTCGTCGCGGGCGGCGCCCGCCAGAGCCCGGACCGTGGGGATTACGTGATAGCATACGCGCTTCCCAAGACACAGTAAGAGTTTGCTTCATGCCCCAGTTGCGCACCGTTCCAGCTTCCCCGAGTACCCGAAGCGAGGAGCGGCGGCGCAAGCTGCTGGTGGCGGCATCCAGGCTCTTTCTCGACTCCGGCTACGACGGCGTCAGCATGGACGCCATCGTGGCCGAGGCGGGCGGCTCGAAAGCCACCGCCTACCGCTACTTCGGCAGCAAGCAGGAACTGCTGGTGGCCGTGGTCGAATACCTGTGCGCCGACTTCATCATCGCGCTGCGCCAGCTCGATACCTCGCAAGCGGGCCTGGAACAGGGCTTGCAGCTGATTCTCGATGAACTGGTGGCCGTCGTCACCAGCCCCCGCCACGTGGACTTCTACCGCCTCGTCGTCACGGGCGCCGCCGCCGTGCCGGCCGTGGGCCAGACCTGGTACGAGCACGGCCCGCAAGTGTGGCACGCATTGATCCTGCGCCTGCTGGAACAGCAGCGCACCCGGGGCCGCATCGCGCCCGACGCCTCGTTTTCCAACCTGCCGCAAATCCTCTTCGATGCTGTCTTCTCACACCTGACCACGCGCACCGTCATGCTGGGGCAGGGCGGCAATGCGGCCACCTTCAGGCCCCTTATCGCGGAGCTGATCGAACTGGTGGTGGCGCGGGTGGAACGCAGGTCCGACTAGGCCCGGCTCCCTGAAGCTATGTGTTGTCCCTCGTTCCCGTAGTCCACGATTGAGCGAGACGCCGGCCATCTTCGCTACCAACGATACGGTCGATTGCCGCCACTTTTCTCAGCGCAGCATTCACGTCGAAACCAGTCCCTGCTGCTAACGCTAAGGCTTCGTTGTGCAAGGCATACGCAAGATGAGCCGCAACGCGCACGTCAGTTGCAGCGTCATTTTCGCTTCCCAAGTATGAACTTAAGAGCAAACGTCTTTCGTACAGCGCATTGGCAATAAGTTTCGCTTCGGACTGAGTGCGTTGCGCTGTCACGACGAAGCGCAAGGAAGGGGCCGTAGCCGATACTCAGGACTTGCCCTCGATGCTCGCGGCGCGGCTGGCGCGGGCCAGGCTTGAGCGCGCGCCGGCCACCGCGCGCAGGCGTTCTTCAAGGTAGGCGCTCACGCGGGGATGCTGGCTGAAGGCGACGTTGAAGCGGATGTGCTGGTCGGGCGTGTCGTTGGCCGAAAACGCGGCGCCGCGCATCAGCAGGATCTTGTTGCGGTAGGCGTCCTGCACCAGCAAGTCCACGTCCAGCCCTTCGGGCATGCTGCCCCACAGGAAAATGCCCGCATCGCCTGGCTGCTCGAACAGCACGCCGGCCGCGCTCAGTTGCCGCGTGCTGGCGTTGCGCGCCACCATGATCTTGCGTTGCAGCCGCTCCAGGTGCTTGCGCAGGTTGCCGGCCTTGAGCACTTCCAGCAGCACGTATTCGTTCAGCGCGGGCAAAGTCATGATGGAATGGATCTTGGTGCGCATCAAGGGCTTGAGCAGGGCCGGCGCCGCGGCCAGGTAGCCCATGCGCAGGGCCGGGCTCAGCGCCTTGCACAGGCTGGAATAGTAGATCACGCCATCGAGTCCGGACAGCGATGCCAGCCGCGTGCTGTGGCCCGGCTGGAAATAGCCGTGCACGTCGTCTTCGGCGATCAGGAAGCCATGCTGCTGCGCCATGATCAACACCTTGTGCAGGTTGGCGGCGCTGCTGCTCCAGCCGGTGGGATTGTGCAAGGCCGTCTGCACGAACAGCAGGCGCGGACGGTGCGCGCGGCAGGCCGCTTCCAGTTCGTCCAGGTCGAGGCCATCGGGGCGGCGCTTGATGGGCACCAGGCGCACGCCGTCCTGGCGCAGCCTGCCGAACATCAGGAAGTATCCGGGGTCTTCCACCAGCACCGTATCGCCGGGCTGCAAGAACGTGCGGCAGATCAGATCGATTGCATGGGTGGCGCCGAACGTGGTGAGGATGTGGCTGGCGTCCGCAGCGATGCCGATGCCGCGCAACAGCAGCGCGATCTGCTCGCGCAGTTCGGCCAGCCCTTGCGGCGGACAGCGCGAAGCCATGCCGGCCGCGCTGCGCGCCAGGCCACGTTGCACGGCCGCCGCCGGCAGCGCATCCTGCAGCCAGGTGGGCGGCAAGGCGCCGCTGCTGGCCAGCAGCACGCCCGGCCGCTGGTCGTTCACCTGCTGGCTCAGCCAGACGGGCTCCTGCTCCTGGCCCGCTTCCAGCGCCACCTCGTCGGGAATGGCGCGGCCGGCGTCGGCCGGTGCGCAGACGAAGAAGCCTGTCGTACCGTGCGTATCGATGACGCCTGCAGCCACCAGCCGGTCATACGCCACCACCACGGTGTTGGTGCTGACCGCGAGCTGCATGGCGAGCTGGCGGATCGACGGCAGCCTGGCTCCGCCAGGCAGGACGCGTTGCGCGATCTGCTGGCGCAGTGCGGCCTCGATCTGCTTGAACAGGGCGATGGGTGAGGAGCGGTCGATGGCGAACATGGCGCAAGTCTAGCGTAAAAACGTCAGGGCGAGGACCAGCAGGACGGCGCCCATCGCCAGATTGAAGATGCGCTGGTTGCGCGGCGCTTTCAGCACGCTGCGGATCGAGACGCCAAACAGCGCCCACATGGCGTTGCACGGCGTGCCCACCACGGTGCCGGTCACGGACACCAGCAGCGCGTTGGCGAGCATGCTGCCCTGCGCAGGCATGAAGACCGACGCCATGGTGACCGCCTTGAGCCAGCTCTTGGGGTTCAGCGCCTGAAACAGCGCCGCCTGCGCCAACGACACGGCCTTCGGCGCGCTGCTTCCCGCCACCGAGGCGCCGGCAAGCTTCCAGGCCAAATACATCAGGTACAGCGCGCCCGCGATCCGCAGTACCTGCTGCGCCATCGGGTACGCGACGAACACGCTGCCCAGTCCCACGCACATGAGCATGGTCTGCACAAAGATGCCGGCCTGGATGCCGAGGATGACCGGCAGCGCACCGCGATAGCCGAAATTGGCGCCGGTGGTGGCCAGCATGACGTTGTTCGGCCCGGGCGTGGCGGACATCACAAAGCAATAGCTCATCAGGGGCAGGAGTTCGGTCATGGCAGGCAGTCGCAGCGTGGAGAAGCCCCCAGTCTAGAAGCGCAGCACGGCAGCGACAAGGCACAAGGCGCCGGGTACAAGCACATGCTGTATCAGTCGAACGACTGCTACAGCGGCGATACACGCGTCCCCGCCCGGACTAACCTCAGAAACGTCGTTTCAGCTGTTACCGCGTCAAGCCATGCGGGTATGCCTCGCCCTCCAGGATGAAATCGATTGCGGCGCATGCATGCAGTCTGGTGCTGTCGAGCAAGGGCAGGTCGCTGTGCTCCTGCTGCAGCAGCAGGCTGATTTCCGTGCAGCCGAGGACGACAGCTTGCGCGCCGCGTGCGGCCAGCGCATCGATAGTGCGCTGGAAGACGGCGCGTGAGCCAGCCCGCATAATGCCGGCGCACAGTTCGGTATAGATTATGCCGTGCAAGGCAGTTTGCTGCGCGTCGGGTGGCACGAGGACTTCCAGGCCGTGCCGCTCCAGCCGGTCGCGTAGAAAGCGTTGCTGCATGGTGAACGATGTGCCGAGCAGGCCGACCGTACGCAGCCCCAGCGCCTGTGCCGCGCTGCCAACGGGATCGGCGATGTGCAGGAACGGCAATGGCGTGGCCGAAGCGATTTCATCGGCGAGCACGTGCATGGTGTTGGTGCATAGCACGATGCCATCGGCGCCCCCTGCATGCAGACGTACCGCCGCATCGCGCAGGATGGTGCCGGCATCGTGCCAGCGGCCTGCATGCTGCGCTTGCGCGACGGGGCCGAAATCGACGCTGTACAGCAGGACGGGCGCAGAGCGAAGCGACCCCAGGCGGGCGCGTACGCCCTGGTTGATGATGCGGTAATATTCTGCACTGGATTCCCAGCTCATGCCGCCGATCAAGCCGATTGTTCGCATATATTGTCCTGTCGTGTGTGGTGGATATACTGCTGTGAGTCCGGCCAGTATCTCCATACTCGAGGTTTTGATCTATCAGGAAATTTCACATGGCACGGCCACTTGTCAAGGAGAGCGCAGGGCGCGCGATGCCTGCCGTCACGCACGCAGCAGGCGGACTGTGCCTGCAGCTTTTGCCGAGCGCGCCGTACAGCGCGCGCGACCCCGTGCAGTCGCAGAGCATGGGCGTGTCGCTGCAGCGTCAGCGGGGCGTGCATGCGATAGGTTCCGACCGGCGCGTCGATTTCGATACCTGGCCCGGCGTGCTCGCTTGTACGCCAGCCGGGATAGATGTTTTTTCCGAGTCTGCGCAGGGTGGCGAATATCTGGTCCTGCGCTGGCGTGGCGCCGCGTTGAATGACGTGCCGGATCAGCCTGGGAGGCGCGTGGAAATGGCCGGGCACCGGCAGGCTCTCGCTCTGGCGCTACGCCTGCGGCGGCTCATGCTGGCTACACAGGCCGATCCACTGGCGCTGGAACACGCGGCGTTGGCATTGCTGTCGCTGCGGCAGGTATGCCAGGAGACACCCCGACGCACGGCGCGGCCCGACATGGCGCGGGTGCTGGAGCGGATCGCTTGCCAGTTCGGGCAGGGACTGACCCTGGAACAGCTGGCTGCCGACGAAGGTTTGCCGGTCCTGCGCTTCCTGCGCGACTTTAGCCGGGCGACAGGCATGACGCCGCATGCATACATTGTGGAAACGCGCATCCAGGCGGCGCGGAGCATGCTACTGGAGGCCGATCGGCCGCTGGCGGACATTGCCTGCGCCAGTGGTTTTGCACATCAGTCGCACATGGGCAGTGCCATGCGCGCCGCCCTGGGCATGACGCCGACCACGTATCGCCAGTTGCTGGCGACTTGAATATCCGCGTTTGAGGCGTTTGAGGGTCACGTTTTAGGGTCAGGTTGCCATTTCGACACAAGCCCAGCTAGGCGGATCCCACGCTAAACCCTCCGCTTAAGATCAGCGCCCATACGCAGCATAGTTAGTTGTGCCGTATTGACACTTAATACATCTCAGTTTGCCGCGAGTCTAGACACCAAGGCTGAGATCGTGTCCAAATGCCCCCTGTGTCAGGTGCCATGTCGCACCGGTCGTGACGGACACTCCATCTCCAGCGTGCAAAATCCCCGATCTCATTAGCGCTCCAGGCAGAAAGCGGGGGCAGGCTGCCGTCGCCAACTGTTCCGTTGTAACGCTCAAAAGCAGGTGTTCAGCCGCGGCAGCCCCTGTCGGATGTGATAGCGTCGCTCCGCCCCTGGTCGCGTTGCGCCAGGGGCGAATGATATAGTGGCGAAAATTTATTTACTGAAAGAAACTGCCATGAAAAACGACGCAACCACTCGCCCGCAAGCAAACCAGGCGCCTGCCAGGCTCAGCAAGGGGGATTTCGTCACCGCACTGCGCAAGCTGCTGCAAGAAGAAGCAAAGGCTGGCAAGTCCAGCGTGGACGTACGCGCTGCGAACCTGCACACCGAGGTTGGCGTTTATCCGGCGCGCGGCCACTCGATGCCGACCTGTTGCACGGTGATGTATGAAGAGATGCAGCCGGGTGACGAGATACTGCTGACGCCACCTGGCGGCAAGGGAGCTACGCTGCTGGTACGGTATAAATTCCCTCGCTGATGCAGGCGCTGCAGTGGCGGCGAACTCATTGCCAAGTACCAATCGTCGCTAACTTATAACGTGCACAAGCAGGCGCTTCGCTGAGGCCACCTTGATTGGATGGTGGCCCGCTTCAATAGTTTTGGCTCTGTCATCGGCAAATAGGGGAAATGCCGGAATCTTCCCTTGGCCGTGCTGTCTGACTCTGCATATCAATCACGCAGGGAGCAGATCATGCGGCCAGCCGAATGGATCAGCTTTATCGCGCAGTTTGCTCACCTGAGCAGACGCCAGCGGCAAGCAGGCATTGCCCTGCTGCATGGCAACGCGCCACACGACGCGATCGTCGCGCTGCTGGAAAGTGTGGCGCAGCCGCGATTGGCCTGTCCCGCCTGCCACTCGGCGCACCTGCACCGGCATGGCCATGCGCACGGTCTGCAGCGCTACCGTTGCGTGCCGTGCGGGCGCACCTTCAATGCGCTCACCGGCACGCCGCTGGCGCGCTTGCGCCATAAATCGCTGTGGCTCGATTACGCCGATTGTCTGCTGGCATCGGATTCCGTGCGCAAGGCCGCGTCACAGCTGGGTGTGCACCGCAACACCACGTTTCGCTGGCGTCACCGGTTTTTATCGCTGGCCAAGACGGACCGGCCGCATGGCCTGCATGGCATTGCCGAAGCGGACGAACTGTATGTACTGGAATCGGAAAAGGGATCCAGAAACATGACGCGTCCGCCCCGCCGCCGGGGCGGCCATGCCCATAAACGCGGCATATCGAACGAACACGTCTGCATCCTGGTGGCGCGCGACCGCACGGGACAGACCCTCGATTTCGTCACGGGCAAAGGAGCGCTGACCAAGGCGCAGCTGCGCCATTGTTTATTGCCCATGATCGACAAGGATGTCTTGCTGGTCACCGACGGCCATCGCGCCTACCGCGCCTTCGCCCGTGAAGCAGGGGTTAGCCACCAGGCCGTCAACTTGCGCGCCGGCATCCGCGTGCGGGGCGCCGCCCACGTGCAGAACGTCAACGCCTATCACAGCCGCTTGCGGGATTGGCTACGGCCGTTTCATGGCGTGGCCACGCGCTACCTGCCGAACTACCTGGGATGGCGCTGGATACTCGACGCCAGGCGCATCCGTTCACCGGAAACGTTATTGAAAGCAACGCTGGGCGCATTCCCACATCTGATGGTGACATAGCCATAGTTTTCAAATATTTATATAAGCTCTTATATAAATAGTGCTACGATGGTTGCATGAAACCAGGACTGGGCACGCAGTTAAGACATCTCATCGAACTGCTCGACGGCGCGGTCGAGCAGGCCTACGTGGAAGCGGGGCTCGATTACCGGCCGCGCTACACGCCGGTGATGCGGGTGCTGGCCGAGCAGCCGAGCGCGACCATTGGGGAGCTGGCTGCCCTGGGCGGCCTCACGCAGCCCGCCGCGACCCAGACAGTGGCTTTGATGGTGAAGAAGGGCCTGCTGACGGTAGCCGCCGGCGGCGAAGACGGCAGGCAGCGCGTGGTGCGCCTCAGCGCCGCTGGCGCAGCGCTGCTGCCGCGCCTGCGGTTGTGCTGGCAGGCAACCAAATCCGCGGCCGACAGCCTCGATGCGGAACTGGCGTTTCCCTTGTCCGACTGCCTCGCACAGGCGATCGCCGTACTCGAGACGCGTTCCTTCGGCGCGCGCATCCGCGATGGCAGGCTGCGCCTGGATGCCCGCTCTGACGCAGGCACGACAACACCTGACGAGTAACCCGAATGATGCAGCCTTGCGCACTTTTTCACACAACGATCAAATGCTTCGTAGTCCAACTTGGAGGAATGTATGTCAGGTAGAAAGAAGTTTGTCGCGGCAGTCGTATTGGGCACGCTGTTGTCGTTGCACGCCTTTGCGGCGGAGGATACCGCCTTGAACGCGGCCGATCGCACGGCGATCGTGCAGACACTCGCAGTGAAAATGAACGCGAATTACATCGAGCCAGCGGTGGCCGAACGGGTCGGCATTGCGATCGCCAGGAAGAATGCCGAAGGAGGCTATGCGACCGCCGCCAGCGTGAAGGCCTTCAGTGCGGCACTCGCGAAGGACTTGCGGGAATTGAGCGGTGACTTGCATTTCGGCGCCGCGTTTTACGAAGGTCTTCGTGAGCGCAGCGGTGCCGACGAACTGCCCAGCCGCGCCAAGATTGACGAATGGCGCGACCAGACCGCGCGGCGCGGCTATGACATCGAGAAGATCGAACGCCTTCCCGGCAACGTCGGCTATATCGAGCTGCGCGGTTTCGGCGGTCCGGAATTCGTCGCCGCGGCGTACACGGCGGCGATGTCGCTCATGGCGGGGACGGATGCGCTGATCCTCGACCTGCGCCGCAACGGTGGCGGCAGCCCGGCCAGCGTGGCTTACCTGATGAGTCATTTCTTCCCGTTCGGCGACGAGCGTCACCTGATCGACATGTACGATCGCCCGACCAATACGACGCGTCAGTTCTGGACCGTGAAGACGGTCGCACAGCGGTACGACAAGCCCGTGTACGTGCTGACCTCGGCCCGCACGTTTTCCGGCGGCGAGGATTTCTCCTATGGCATCCAGGCGCAGAAGCGCGGGACGGTGGTGGGAGAAACCACCGGCGGCGGTTCCAATCCCGTGAGCTGGTACAACGTGGGGCGGGACATCATTGTCGCGATCCCGACCGCGCGCACGACCAATGTCGTCACCAAAACCAATTGGGAGCACGTCGGCGTGAAACCGGACATCGCCGTGCCGGCGGCGCAGGCGCTGCAGACGGCGCATGTCGCCATCCTGCGCAACCTGGTGTCATCGGCCAAGGAGGGCAACGAGCGCAAGGAACTGCAGCGCGTGCTGGCGATGGCGGAGAAAGGGGAGTCCGAGAAGCCGGTCTACACGCTCAGGGGCGAGCGTTAATATCGCGGAGCTGATCAAGTTTCTGGCGGTACCGATGGTGCGCAGGTCGGATTGGCGGCGGCACGCCGCGTAATCCGACACTACGGAGCCAACAATGGTGTCGGATTACGCTCCGCTAATCCGACCTGTGTGACTGATCGGAAATGGGCGGCGCAGCAGGTTTGCAGTGCGTCCCTCAGCTCAGGTCGCAATACCATACTTGTGCTGCGTCGCCTCGTACTGCTGCTTGAGCGACTCCAGCTTCGGATGCCTGGGGTCGATCTTGCGGATCACCTGCATCTGGTGCTGCGCCTGTTCGGCCAGCGGGGCTTCCCAGCCCAGCATGTTGAGCTGGCGCAGGATGGCGTCGACGGAGGCGAACAGCACGGGCAGGTTGCCCGGGGTTTTGCGCAAGGCCTGGCGCAGCACGAATACGGCTCCCTTGAGCTCTCCGCTTTCCGCCTTGCTGGCAGCCTCCTGCATCAGTTCCTGCACCTGGTTCGTGATCTGCTGGCCCATGCCTTGCGCCAGGTCGTGGCGGCCCGCCTTTTCAAAGACGTCCACGGCCGCTTCCATCGTCACGTCGCTGTCCGCTTCGTTGACGAGCTTCATCATGACGTCGGACGCGGCCTGTTCCAGGTTGTTTTTCAGGCAGCTTTGCACGAGGCCCACCTTGAGCTGCGTCGACAGGCCGCGCGCCTCGTCCAGGGCGGCGGCGGCCAGCTGCAGCTCGGTGGCGGCGGCGATGTCGTTGCCCGACAATTCATGCAGCATGGCGGCCGAGATGGCGCGGCACGCTTCCACGTTGGCGCCGCCGCGCAGCGAGCGCTCCATGTCGCGCAGCACGCCGCTGGCCTGCGGCGCGTCGCCTTTCTTGACCAGCGTTTTCACCAGGTTGACGTGGTCTTCCGGGTCGCGGAATTCCGAGTATTTTGCCTTCGTCACCACCTGCTTGTAGGCCCGTTCGGCCGCGCCGATGTCGCCCGTGTCGAAGGCGATGCCGCCCAGGTGGCGCAGCCGGCGCACCATGTGCGGCGAGATGGCCACCGCGTCCTCGAGGATTTTCTTCGCCTGCAGCTGCTGGCCCATGGCTTCATGGTTTTGCGCCAGCAGGTCGTAGGCGGCCATGAAGCGGGGATAGACCTCCACCAGCTCCAGCAGCGCATCCTGCGCTTCCTCGTGGCGCTGCTGTTCGAACAGGGTGCGCGCCAGTCCCAGGTGGGCCCAGGCCATGGGGCGCGTGGCCAGCATGTCGGCGTACAGCTGTTCCGCTTCCTTCCATTCGTCCAGGGCGATGTGCAGCTCGGCGCGCAGGCGGGCGAAATCGGCCGCCAGGCGCGGGTGCTGCAGTTCGGCCGCGCGGCAGCTTTTCACGGCTTCGCGCAAGTCGCCCTTGTCGATCAACTGATACGTGGGCAAGAAAATGGCGCGCCGCTCGATGGCGCGCGCGATGCGTCCGCTGAGCACGTCGACGGTGAACGGTTTCAATATGTAGTCGGACGGGGTCAGTTCGGCCGCGCTGATCACCTTGCTGTGGATGGCTTCCGAGGTCAGCATGATGAAGATCGTCCACAGGCCGATCAGCTTATGGTGGCGCAAGTCTTCCAGCAATTGCTGGCCGTCCTGGCCGTCCGTGCCGCTGCCAAGATCGTATTCGCACAGGATGATGTCGAACGGTTTTTTGGTCAGCAAGCGGATGGCCGTGCCGGCATTGACGGCATATTCCACCTTGGTGATGGCCGCCTGGTTCAGCATATTGTGCAGATTGCCCCGCATGCTGGGGTTCGGGTCGACGATCAGGACAGATAAGTCGCTAGTTTCTGGCATTGTTCAGCTCTCGTTCATCTGTTCGGTCATTTACGGGAACTCTTCTTATATATATGTCTCGGCCTGGCGGTATTATTTCTTATCAGCATACTGCAAAGCTGGCCGGCACTGCCAGCAAAATGCGTGCAATCGGGTGCAGGGCAGGGTGTAGGGCGCATCCGGTGGCGCGCAGCGTTGTATTTCATGGCGCCGTTGTGCTGTGCGCCAGTGCCGGTGCCGCAAATTCCAGCACATAGTTGACTAGCATGATAGTATCCTAATTACAACTAATGTTGGATGCCGCACAAGCTTGCGGCCAGGCATGCGCAAGGCTGTACCGGGCGCTTTTCTTCTTTCTGGTGTCGATACCCGTATGCGTGTTCCTGATCTTTCCTCCCTGCGGCGCGTTGCCGTTCCCCTCGCATTTGGCGGCAACAGCGAACAGCAGCATACCTATTTTGCGGAATTGCACCGGGTCGGCATGGTCACGCAAGCGTTGGGCGTCATCGCTTTCAGCCTGACGTGGCTGCTGATGCCGCCCGCTTACCACCCGAACCTCACGCATGCCGTGCTGGCGCTGCTGGGCATGCTGATCAGCCTGGTCGTGCGCTACCGCTGTACCACCTTGCCCGTGCTGACCGTCACGGGTGCCTGCGCCGTGCTGGCCCTGACTTTTGGCTTGCGTACCATGGCCGACGCCGTCCATCACGCCAGCTTCTGGGTCTTGCCGGTGGGCGTCTTCATGACCCTGGCCATCGCCTCCATCTTCAATGGCGGCCTCAGCTATCTGGCCGTGGTGGCCGGCGTGTGGTGGAACGTGGGCCATGGCCTGTATCCCGTCAACGCGGGCTTGCCCGACCAATCCTGGGTGCCCTTGATGATCGCCGTCAGTGTGCTGTTCGGGCTGGCGCTCAATGTCAGCTTCAGTTTATTACGCTTGCGCAACTATCACTCCAAGGTGGAATTGACGCGGCTGGCCTTCCAGGACAGCCTGACGGGCCTGAACAACCGCCGCATGTTCACGCAGCGCGCCCAGCAGATGCATGGCGGAACTCATGGCGGCAAGCTGCATTTCCTGATGATCGACATTGACAATTTCAAGATCATCAACGACCAGCAGGGCCACGATGCGGGCGACGCGGTGCTCGTGCGTACGGCCGCCGTCATCGCGGACAAGGCCCAGGGACATTTGTGCGGCCGCCTGGGCGGCGAGGAATTCGGCATCGTCTACGCGGGCGACCGGGAAGACGCGCGCGCCTTTGCCGGCGCCCTGGTCGAGGCCGTCAGCCAGGCTTTCCTGGCTGCACAGTTTGTGTCGATCAGCGTGGGCGTGGCCGAGCTGGACCGGAGCAAGGAGCTGGGCCATAGCTACCGGCTGGCCGACGAGGCCCTGTACCTGGCCAAGCGGCAAGGCAAGAACCGCTATGTGATCGCCTGATGACCGGCTGAGGGTGTTGCTGCAGTGTCAAAAACTGCCGCTGTGAGGGGCAAAACGGTGGCAAAGGGCCAAGTTCCGGTCATAAGGCAGGGGTAAAACGGGTATAATGCGCGCAAAGGAAATTTGCCGTACGAAAGATATTGTCATACCTACCTTTAACCCGCAGCCACGCTGCATCAACCACCTTCCAATCATGTTGATACTGCCGGGTTCCAATGCCCTGTCCGTTTTCCGTAGCCACCGTCTGTTAAGCCAACTGCAAGCCGTCTCGCCTGCGATTGTTGCCGTACAAGCACGCTATGTCCATTTCATCGATGCCAGCGCGCCTCTCACCGACGACGACAGCACGCGCCTTGGCGCCTTGCTGACGTACGGCGAGCCGGCCCAGGCTGACAATACGGAAGGCGCTGCCGAAGAATTCTTCGTCATCCCCCGTTTCGGCACGATTTCGCCGTGGGCTTCGAAAGCCACCGACATCGCGCACAACTGCGGCATGGCGCACATCAAGCGCGTCGAACGCGGCATCGCTTTCCGCATCAACCTGAAATCGGGCATCCTGGGCAGCGCCATCGGCGCCGGCAAATTGACGGACGAGCAGGTACAGGCCGTGGCCGACCTGCTGCACGACCGCATGACGGAATCCGTGCTGCGCAGCGCAGACGACGCCAAGGACCTGTTCCGCACCCTGGAAGCGCGCCCGCTCGAATCGATCGACTTGCTGGGGCAGGGCAAGGCCGCGCTGGAAACGGCGAACACGGAACTGGGCCTGGCGATGTCGGAAGACGAAATCGACTACCTGGACGCCGCCTTCACCAAGGCCGGCCGCAACCCGACGGACGTGGAACTGATGATGTTCGCGCAGGCGAACAGCGAGCATTGCCGCCATAAGATATTCAACGCCGACTGGACGATCGACGGCGTGGCGCAACCGAAGTCGCTGTTCGGCATGATCAAGAACACGCACGAACTGCAGCCGAAGGGCACCGTCGTCGCTTACAGCGACAACTCGTCCATCATGGAAGGCGCCACGGTCTCGCGCTTCTACCCGCGCGGTGCGAACCACGAATACGCGGCGTCGACGGAACTGACGCACACCCTGATGAAGGTGGAAACGCATAACCACCCGACGGCCATCTCTCCTTTCCCTGGCGCCTCCACGGGCGCGGGCGGCGAGATCCGCGACGAAGGCGCAACGGGCCGCGGCGCCAAGCCGAAGGCTGGCCTGACGGGTTTCACCGTGTCGAATCTGTCGCTGCCGGACGCCGTGCGCAGCTGGGAAACGGCCGCTTCCGTGACGGCGCCGCTGGCGGGCCGTACCGAGGCGGAGCAATACGGCAAGCCGGAACGCATCGCGTCGCCGCTGCAAATCATGATCGAAGGCCCATTGGGCGGCGCCGCGTTCTCGAACGAATTCGGCCGTCCGGTCCTGGGCGGCTACTTCCGCACGTATGAACAGAACGTCGGCGCAAAGGAAGCGGGTACTGCGGATGCCGTGTTCGGTTACCACAAGCCGATCATGATCGCCGGCGGCATCGGCAATATCTCGGCGCAGCACACGCACAAGAACGACATCCCCGTCGGCAGCCTGCTGGTGCAGCTGGGCGGCCCCGGCATGCGCATCGGCATGGGCGGCAGCGCCGCTTCGTCGATGACCACCGGCAGCAACACGGCCGACCTGGACTTCGATTCCGTTCAGCGCGGTAACCCTGAAATGGAACGCCGCGCCCAGGAAGTCATCAACGCCTGCTGGCAAATGGGGCTTGATAATCCGATCATCTCGATCCACGACGTGGGTGCGGGCGGCTTGTCGAACGCGTTCCCGGAAATCACCAACGACGCCAAGCGCGGCGCGATTTTCGACCTGCGCAAAGTGCCGCTGGAAGAGTCGGGCATGGCGCCGAAGGAAATCTGGAGCAATGAGTCGCAGGAACGCTACGTTCTCGCCATCGCGCCGGAAAGCCTGCCGCTGTTTAAAGCCATGTGCGAACGCGAACGCTGCCTGTTCGCCGCCGTGGGCGTGGCCACCGAAGAGCGTCAACTCAAATTGATCGACCCGGAACTGGGCAACGAACCGGTCGACATGCCGATGGACGTCTTGCTGGGCAAGCCGCCGAAGATGCAGCGCGACGTGGTCCACGTGGCCAACGATTTCCCTGCCATCGACCTGACGGGCATGGACTTGAAGGACGTGGCGCAAAAAGTGCTGCTGCTGCCGACCGTGGCCGACAAATCCTTCCTGATCACCATCGGCGACCGCAGCGTGGGCGGCATGACGGTGCGCGACCAGATGGTAGGGCCATGGCAAGTGCCGGTGGCCGATTGCGCCGTCACCACCATGAGCTTCGAGGGCTACCTGGGCGAAGCGATGGCCATGGGCGAACGCACGCCGCTGGCCGTCATCGACGCCGCCGCCTCGGGCCGCATGGCCGTGGGCGAAGCCGTCACCAACATCGCCGCCGCGGCCATCAGCGATATCAGCGACATCAAGCTGTCCGCCAACTGGATGGCCGCCTGCGGCCAGCCTGGCCAGGACGCGGCCCTGTACGACACGGTGAAAGCCGTCGGCATGGAACTGTGCCCGGCGCTGGGCATCAGCATCCCCGTCGGCAAGGATTCGCTGTCGATGCGCACGACGTGGAAAGACGAGGGCACGGGCGCGGCGAAATCCGTCACGTCGCCGGTGTCGCTGATCGTTTCCTCGTTCGCGCCAGTGACGGACGTGCGCAAGTCGCTCACGCCGCAACTGAAAACGGACCAGGGCGACACGTCCCTGATCCTGATCGACCTCGGTCGCGGCAAGAATCGCCTGGGCGCCTCGGCGCTGGCGCAGGTCATGGGCCAGCTGGGTAATTCCACGCCGGACGTCGACAGCGCGGAAGACCTGAAAGGCTTCTTCGCCGCCATCCAGAAGCTGAACAGCGACGACAAGCTGCTGGCCTACCATGACCGTTCGGACGGCGGCCTGTACGCCACGCTGACGGAAATGGCCTTCGCCGGCCACACGGGCATGTCCGTCAACCTGGACATGCTGACCATGGAAGGCGAGCATTCGAGCGACTGGGGCGACGCCAAGAATTGGACGGGCCAGGTGGCGGAACGCCGCAACGAACTGACGCTGCGCGCCTTGTTCAGCGAAGAGCTGGGCGCCGTGATCCAGGTGCGCGCGGAAGAAAAATCGTTGGTGATGGACGTGCTGCGCACCTTCAATCTGGGCGCCTGCAGCCATATCATCGGCAAATTGAACGACCGCGACGTGATCGAATTCACGCGCGACGCCAAGCTGATTTACACCCAGCCGCGCGCGGAGCTGCACCGCCTGTGGAGCGAAACGAGCTGGCGCATCGCCCGCCTGCGCGACAATCCGGCCTGCGCGGACGCCGAATACGACCGCCTGCTGGACGTGCAAGACCCGGGCATGTCGCCGATCGTCACCTTCGACCAGAACGACAACATCGCCGCGCCATTCATCGCCACCGGCGTGCGTCCCCGTGTCGCCATCCTGCGCGAGCAGGGCGTCAACTCGCATATCGAGACAGCCTACGTGATGCACCAGGCAGGTTTTACGGCCGTCGACGTGCACATGAGCGACCTGATTGCGGGCCGCGTGAAACTGGACGACTTCCAGGGCGTTATCGCCGTGGGCGGCTTCTCGTACGGCGACGTACTGGGCGCGGGCGAAGGCTGGGCGAAGACGATTCTGTTCAACGCCAGCCTGGCGGAACAGTTCGCCCGCTTCTTCAACCGCACGGACAGCTTCGGCCTCGGCATCTGCAACGGCTGCCAGATGATGAGCAATCTGAAATCCATCATCCCCGGCGCCCACGCCTGGCCGAAATTCACGCGCAACAAGTCGGAGAAATTCGAAGGCCGTTTTGCCATGGTTGAAGTGATGGACTCCCCATCGATCTTCTTCAACGGCATGGCCGGCACCCAGGCCGGCATCGCCATCGCCCACGGCGAAGGCTACGCCGACTTCTCGCAAACGGGCGACATCACCCAGGTCACGAAAGCCATGCGCTTCGTCGACAACAAGGGCGCCGCCACCGAAGCCTACCCGTACAACCCGAACGGCTCGCCGGAAGGCATCACCTCCGTCACTACGCCAGACGGCCGCTTCACCGTGCTGATGCCGCACGCGGAGCGCGTGTTCCGGTCAGTCCAGCAGTCGTATCACCCTGAAGCATGGGGCGAGGATTCGCCATGGATGCGCATGTTCAGGAATGCGCGGAAGTTTGTGGGGTAATTAGTTCGCTTTCAGCGCGGCGTCTTGGTTCAAGGCGCTGTTATTGGGATGGAAATGAGAAAGCCGCTGTCGGGAGACAGCGGCTTTTGTTTTTTTATTCGTTCTTGTGGTAATAGTTATTTATGAATTTATCTTATTAAGAGAGTTCGCTTATAATGCTGTTTATCTTTGCAATATTTTCTTTTTCGAATACTTCGCGAGTGAATATTTTGGGAAATTTAATCCAGATACTGTGAAAAAGTAACGCTACGTCTGAATTTTTTAAGTCTCCCGAACTAATATCTTCAATATCCCAAATGAAAAATTTTGTCATTAAATATTTTTCCAGTATCGAATTCGATAAGTTGGAGTATTTTTTGTTGTTTTCACTGAGTTCTAAAAGAAAGGCAAGGATAGGTAATAAATCACTTTTTCTAGAGGAAGTGTCTTGCATCATTCTGTCACCTAACGACTCAATTGCGCTCTCCATTTCTACATCTTCTTTTCTTATTAGATAGTTTAAAATGAAAATCACCTCGAATGCTTCAAGCGTATCGCTGCCACGAGTAATCCACAAGTAGAGCTCTTTATTATTGAAGCTTGTGGTGAATTTATCAAAATCTATCTCATTTTTTAATTTTCTGGAACGAACATATAGTTTTATCCATTCGCTTTCAGTCGCTGGAATTAGGAATCTCGGCATATGTGATTCGTTGAAGTATTTAATCAAGTATTCGTTTGATAAAAACTCCGAGGCAATTCTCATCAGGTTAAATATTTGCTTATTTTCGATTGTTATTTTATTTATTACAAACCAGTCTGTAGTTCTTTTGATGCAGGATATTAATTCCCTATTAATTTCTTTGTTGTCGCCAATTTTTATTAGTGACTCAATAGCTGCAATGGAATTCTTTTCTGTGATAGGCCATAGTTTTATTTTTGAAATTAAGTAACCTAGCGAATTTTCTATTTGCAGTTTCGTTTGATTGCTACCCTTTGTAATGTTGCTATTTAATATTGAGAATATTGAATTTATGAAATCATTGTTGTTTTGTTCGGAAATTATATTGAATTCGTTGCGTATCTCCAATGCGAATATTTCAGGAAAGCCAATTTGTAGATAGTTGTTTTTTAAAAGTTCCCCGCTACTATCTTGTAGTGATATTTTTATTTTTTCTCTAAATAAAATTTGCCTTGCTATTTCTTTCTCTACATTGAAAAATAAAACTGAAATTGAATTGCTTATCTCTTCGCCAAGACTTTGTCGGTTATTTACTGACGGCACTTCTCCTGAAACCATTTTGGTAAGCAATGAATTTGATTTATATTTCTCGCGCAATATTATATAGAGAGCTTTATGTGATATTGGAATTTCTGGCCATTGCAGATCGACCGCCACAATGCTATTGACGAAGGTTAGTAGTCTTCGTGGACTCGGTGGAGTTATTTCTGCAGCCATTTCTTTGGCGAACAGTATAAATATTTCATGTTTTTCTACGAAGTCAATTTTTACACCAAATGCCGCATCCAAAAGATAGGATAAGTGATTTTTCCAAGCAGATAATGTTAGCGGAGGGACATAAAATTTAACTTGAAATAATTTTTCCAGAAAATTCTCATCTAAAGTTGGTTCCTCATCGCCATCTTTAATTTTCAATTTCTCTTTTGAGTAGGGGATAATCACCCATAATTTCTTGAGCCAAACTTCTTTGCTAAATTCGGAATTTGCAATAAAAGACCTTAATACTGCCCATATTTCTTTTAATTCGTCGCTGTCAGCCCTATCGAGATTGTCAAGTATTATTACTATCTTCCTTTTTTTGTATCGAAGTCCTATTTCCAAAAGTTTCTTGAAGTTATCCTGAAATTCGATTGATGTTGGTTCCTTTTCTCCTGTAATTTCTGCCGATTCTATTGTTTCCGTTTTCTTTAAAAAAATGTTCCATATTTCCTCATTGCTTTCTTTTTTCATCTTCGTCCAAATTAATGAAATTATTATGAGAAAGAATGGGGCTGTTGTTAGAAGTATTCCTAAATTTAATGCTAGACTATCAAGGCTCCATGATTTTATTGTCGTTTCCCTCGCTCCAACTGAAATAAGTGAAAAGCCTAATGGTAACAGGAGAATTGAAATCAAGAATGTTTTTAATAAATATGAGAATTTAGATGTACTTTTTTTTGTTACTTCTCGCAAATTTCCTGATAATTTATTTTTTAAAGTAATCCAAAAATTAAGATTGACAAAATTTTCTTCATCTTCACTCATTGTCAACCATCCTAAATTTAATAAGTGGTTGATTAATGATTCTAGGAAAACTCGCCGAAGAGGTTCGCCTTGATGAACCCATGTGTCAAAATTAAATACGGTGGTCTTAGTAAGGCCTGAGTACCTTGAGGAAAATATTTCCACAATAGTGGACTTTCCAGAACCCCAATCTCCCTCCAGTCCAATAGTTTTTCCTCCTTCCTGATTCTCTATAATTTCATGTAACGCATCAGAAATTTTTTCATGAGTTGTGAATTTATCATTATTGCTCGGTGAGTCGCTTAATATTTCAGAAATCTTCATCTGTTTTATTTGAAATTAATTAAAACTCTATTGTTGGATTATTTTATTTTGTGCTGCGAAGTCTATTTTTTAAACTTTAATTTATTTCCATCCTAGTAAAAGAGCTGAACTTTAATAGTTTATTTATGCTGGCGCAGTGCGCACCAGCCACACCACCGCGCACCGGAATTGCGATTCTTCGATCTTGCCTTCGATGACGTCATCCGTCATGCCCGACACCACGTGCCGATGAAGACGGCCATCATGATGGTGGTGCCGCCGTTGATGAACGATGACAGGGTGCTGGAGGTGACGCGCACGCTGGGGTTCAGTACCCCGGCGTACAGTGCGGCGGTGTAAGGTGGACAAAGATGCGCCCACTGTCCACAGGGCCGTGGCGATGACGATGGAGACGGAGACGCCGGATTTTTCGCGCAGGCCAGTGGCGTTGGCAGGCTTGGGCAGGCTGGCGGAGGTCCTGAGGTAGGGCAAGCCGCCCTTGAAGACGGCGTGCAGCAGCAGTTTGGTCACGGAGCGGTGCACTTGAAAATGTTCGACGGCGAGGCAGGAGGCGCGTTGGAAGGAATTCAAGGGACGCGATAGCAGCATCAGAATGCTGGACAGGGCGAGCCGCTGCGTGCGGCTGCCGGCGATGCGCCCCGAGCAGGCCAAGGTGCCGATGAGGTGGATGATGAACGTCAGTGCGCAAATCAGCAGCAATTGCTTGTCCATCACAACCTTGCAGTATGGAAAATGTAATTCCATGCTGCCATGAAATTATTTATTTTTCAACTGCAAATAAGGCAATTTTCAAGTTAATTCGTTTTCGTCGTGTTTTGTGTGTTTGTATGCTGACGGCAGTTTTTCACCCCAAGGCAGAAACTGGGGTCAGACCCTACAGGGGTAATGTCCCCCAATGGGGGGCATTACGATCACGAAGTGACTGACCCCGGCTTTTTGCCTGTGGGTGAGGTCAATACCGCTGGCTCACTTAAGCTTATCCCTTGCTTGTATTTCAAGCTTGCACCCTCAACTATCCCTGGTGGCGGCAAGACTTGCCGCTCGATATGAATCAACCAACCCGGAGGTACACCATGAGTTTCGATTCCTTTCTGTCCAAACTGAAGACCAAGGCCAGCGAACTGAAAACCGAGGCACTGAAGTACAAGAACAAGGATTTCCTCAACGCCGCGATGGCGGGATCGGCCCTGATCGCCATGGCCGACGGCAGCGTCAGCGCGGAAGAGAAGCAGAAGATGGTGAAGTTTATTGAAAGCAATGACGCGCTGTCGGTGTTTACCACCACGGACGTGATCAAGGCTTTCCAGGATTATGTCGGCCAGCTGGAATTCGACAAGGATATCGGCGAAGCCAAGGCGTATCAGGCGCTGGGCAAGATGAAGTCGAATGTCGAGGCGTCGCGCCTGCTGGTGCGCATGATCATCGCCGTCGCTTCGTCGGACGGCAATTTCGACGCCAACGAGCAGCGCGTGGCCAGCAAGATCGCGCGCGAACTGGGTTTGAATCCCGGCGAGTTCGAGTTGCAGTAACTTTCAAGCCAGCCGGCCACGGCTGGCCAGACTTAACTCTTGTCCCACCACGGCGGCGTGCCCGACGACCAGGGGCACGCCATTTGCACTTCGCTGATCCTGTAACGGATCTCGATCACCTGGCCGGGGCTGAAGGGACCGCGTTTCCAGTCGCCGGAATCAAAGACGTAGCCTTTGCCCTTGACGCAAAGACTGGTCGGATTGTTGCCGATGGGGCCGGTCGAGTGCAGGGTCACGCGCACTTCGCCGTTGGCGTCCAGCGGGGCGTCGCCGCCCATGAAGAGTGGATCCGAGCCGATGTCGCAGACAGTGGTGCTGCCTATCTTGCTGCAGTGCTTGATATACGTTTGCTGGCGCGCCTGGGCCAGGTAATCGTCATGCCGCATCGGCTTGCCATCGTCATAGGTAAAGCGCAGGACGACTTGCGTGGGCTCGCTGGGCGGATGGCGCGTGGTGCTGGTGCAGGCGGCGCCGGCCAGGGCCAGCAAGGGCCAGGCCAGCAGGCGCAGGCCGCCGCGCAGCACGGTGAGTATCGGATTACTGCGAGGTGTCTGCATTGCGCTCCATGGGCCGTTGCCATTCGTTTAAGGAATTTGGCGGCGATGATAGCACGCGATGGCGGCGCCTATGCCTGCCGCGCCTGTACGCCGCCTCAACGCGACGCCAGGCCGATGTGCTGCACGTGGGAAGGCACGATGCCGCCGCTCGACACCTTCTGCGACGGCACCACCATGACCAGTTCGCCATCCACGCTGCCGTCATCGTTGTGGTTGATGCGTACTTTCAGCTGGCGGTCCAGCGCGACGAAGGCGTTGCGGTCGGTGGCGACGATGCGGTGCTCTTCCTGCTTGCCGATACGCGCATACTTGACGGCGCCAGCGAGGCGCAGTTCCAGGGTGTCGCCGTTCGACAGCTCATAGGTGCCGACGAATTTCTTGAAATCCTGGCGCATCATGTAGCGCGGATGTTCGGGCACATCGATGCGCAGCGCGTTGCCGGGCACGGTGACGGTATGCTCCGGCGGCAGGGTTTGCGCGGTGGTTGCCGTGCTGGCGGCGGCGAGGCACAGCAGTGTGCCCAGGATGATGGTTTTCATGTTGTTGTCCTCGTTGGTTGATGGCTTCTGGCGCATGGCGCCTGCCATCCGCCCTGATTCAATTCCTGCAGCACTTGCTTGCACAGCACCCCATAGCCGACGCCCGTGCCGCGCTTGTGTGCGGCCAAGTCAAATCTGGCGCTGATGTCGTCCCAGGCCACGCTGCCGGGCAAGGGGCGCAAGTTCTCGTCCAGGTCCATCTCGAAATGAATGAAGCGGCCGTCTGCGCTCAGCAGCTTGCCGTACACGGCGGGCATGCCGGGCCAGGCCAGTTGCAGCTCGAGCATGAGGGCCGTGCCCAGCGCCACGCCATGGCTGGCCGCGCACTGCCGCAAGGCGTCGGGCAAGGGGCGGGCGCGCCACCAGGCCGCCGTCTGTCTGATGGCGGCCAGGGTCAGCGCGTTTTGCTGTTGCACAGAATACTGTCTGCTCATGGCTGCCACCCTTGCGGAAGGCGGCTTGCCGCGTCAACGCGATGCCAGGCCCATGCTTTGCACGTGGGCCGGCACGATGTCGCCGCTGGCCAGTTTTTCGGCCGGCATCCGCATCAGCACTTCGCCGCCCACGCTGCCATCGTCGCGCAAGTCGATGCGCATGGCCAGCTGCCGGTCCAGCGCCACGAAGCTGTTGCTGCCGCTGGCGACGATGCGGTGTTCTTCCTGGTTGTCGATACGCGCATACATGATGGCGCCGATGCTGCTTGCATTGCGCAGGTGGAGCACCTGGCCGTTCGACAGCTCATAGCCGCCGCGGAACGGGGCAAACCTTTCCGCAGTCATGAAATGTTTGTGTGCCGGCACTTCGATCGTCTGCAGGCGTCCGCCTGGAACGACGACGGTCTGGCTGTCGGGAAGCGATTGTGCATTTGCCAGCAGGGCGCAGATGCCCAGAGTGCCGGCCAGGATCCATGTTTTCATTTTTTTACCCATCCTTGAACTTTGGCGCCGTCCGCTGCCGGCGCGGCGATATTGTTGTCGATACCTGGGAAACCGAAGCGGCCGTCCGCACGCGCCGTGGTGACACTGACAAGGTGCGGGCGACCGGTCTTGCCAGTGTAGACAGGCAAGTTGTCCTGCACATCATCCGATCGGATGAGGCAGCCTCATGCGTCGAGGACGGCCAGGTGCGCCGTGGCGCCGTGGATCAGCGCGATCAGCTCGCCCTGGCGCCGCGTGTCCGTTTTCAGATAGGTATGGTGCAGATGCGTCTTGACGGTGTTGACGCTGATGCCGCTGCGCGCGGCGATTTCCTCGATGGTGGCGCCTTGCGCCAGTTCCTTGCCCACCAGCGCTTCGGCTTGCGTCAAGTCGAACAGCTGGCGCAAGGCGGGGACGGACGTGCTCGCCTGTGCAGGATCGCGCGCAATCAGCAGCGCACATGGGGGCTGGCAGGCGGCGAGCAGGGTGACAGTCAGGGCCAGCGGCGTTTGCTGCTTGCGCGCCAGGCGCAGCGACTGGCATTGCGGCGTGCCGCCGGCGCCAGCGATGACGAGGCGCACGGCGCGCATGAGGGCGGGCGGCGCAGCGTGCGCCAGTTGCGCCGCATGCAGGGCGTGGCCGGCGGGCGTGGCGAAGCGCAGCCCGAGATCCGCGTCGAGCACCAGTACGGCAGCGCCCATGGCGTCGAGCGCCGCCAGCGCGCAGCGGCTGGCCAGTTGTGCCTCGCGCAGGCGCTGCTGCAAGCACAGGGCGCGTTGCAGATGCGGCAAAAGTTCCTGCCATTGCTGGCTGTTCAGGGCGGCGCTGTCGAGCTGCGGCCAGTCGTCCGTGCCGCAAGCCGTCTCGTACAAGGCGGCGATCAGTTTGCCCACATCCGCGTTTACTGTAGCTGTGCCCATGCTTGTCCCCATAACCTGATTAGATCAGCGTGCCGCAGGCGTGCAGGTGCGGAACTGGGTAAGGGCGGTGTTGCGCAGCGATCCACCCCGCCTTTGTGAGGAGGGGCTGGCCGTGCCATCTGGCCTGGGCAACTATCAAGATAGTACAAAGATATCAGTGCTGCAATGGTTTGCAATAATATGGTGGGATAGTGTTCTGTAGGAAACTTGCACAGGCAAAACACGTCGATGATGTAAGATTCGCACTATGACCGATTTCACATTTACCGATTGCCCATGAGTTCAATAATGATCCCCGACGTCGCCCTCGTCGACAACACCGAACAACGCACGCCATTGGTGCTCGTGCTCGACTGCTCCGGCAGCATGGATGGCGAGCCCGTCGCGCTGCTGAACGAAGGCCTGGCCTTGCTGGAACAGGAACTCAAGTCCGATGTGATCGCCGCCAAGCGCGTGCGCATCCTCGTGATTCAATATGGCGCCCACGATGAAGCCGTGGTGGCCAGCAACTGGTGCGACGCCATGGATTTCACGGCGCCCCGGCTGGAAGCGAACGGCACCACGCCGACCGGCGCGGCCGTCGAACTGGCGCTGGCCGAGATCGAGCAGGAAAAGCAGCGCTTCCGCCAGGCGGGCGTGGCGTACACGCGGCCGTGGCTGTTTCTGATGTCGGACGGCGAGCCGACGGACCGCTGGCAGCATGGCGCCGAACAGGCGCGCGCGGCCGAGCAGGCCAATAAGGTGGCGATCTTCCCCATCGCCGTGGGCGACAACGCGAATACCGATACCCTGGGGCAGTTTTCCAGCCGTGGCGAGCGGGGCGTGAAGCAGCTGAAAGGCTTGCAGTTCCGCGAACTGTTCCTGTGGCTGAGCGCCAGCATGCAGGTGGTGTCGCAATCGCGTCCCGGCGCGCAGGCCCAGCTGGCCTCGACGGACGGCTGGTCTGTCGTGAGCACCTGATCGATGGCAGCAGTGCAAGCAACACAGGATTGCTGGCGCACGTTCGGCGCCTCCGTCACGGGCAAGGCGCATCTGGATAAAGGCATCCCTTGCCAGGATGCGCATGCGCATGCCGTCGTGAACGGCGTGCTGGTGGCCGTCGTTTGCGATGGCGCCGGTTCGGCCCGGCTCAGCGAGCAGGGCGCGCAGTTTGTCGCAACGCACACCGTGCAGGCGCTGGCCGGGCGGCTGGAGCAGGGCGCCACCGTGCAGGATTTATACGACGGCGCGCTGGCCGGCGCCCTGGCGCAAATCCGCGCCGCGCTGGACGACATCGCCCGTGCCGCCAGCGCCACCCTCGATGACTACGCTGCCACCGTCGTCGGCGTGGTCATGGGGCAAGATACCGGCTTCTTCTTCCACTTGGGCGATGGCTTGGGCGTGGCGCAACTGCTTGATGGCGGCGAACTGATCTCGCTGCCCGCCAACGGCGAATACGCCAACGAAACGTACTTTATCAGCGGCGCGCGCTGGCGCGAACAGCTGCGCCTGCTGCCGATACCCCAGTCCGTGCGCGGCGTGGTGCTGATGTCCGACGGCTGCATGCCCTTTGCCATGGGCAAGAACAACGCTGCCCTGTACGCGCCGTTCATGGATGCCGTGCAAGGCTATCTGCGCGCGGTCGAGAGCATCGAACTGGGCAATACGGCACTGGCATCCACCCTGGCCGACCCGCGCACGCACCAGATCACCGGCGACGACAAGACCCTGTTGCTGGCCTTGCGCGCATGAGCCGGAAGCAGGGAGTCACACCGGGCCTGAGTCCGGGCGGAAAAATTTGGCTCGATACAGTCCGCAGCCTGGTCTTGGGTAAACTCGTCAAGAGCGGCGGTGCGGGCAGCGTGTATCTGCTGCCGGGCGCGCCCGCGCAGGTTGCCAAGCTGTACCACCCGCATCTGGACCGGACCGCCAACCGGCGCAAGCTCGAAGCGATGCTGGAACTGACGCCCGAGCTGCCCGACCAATTGGAAAACGGCAAGCGCTACGTGCAGATCGCCTGGCCGCAAGCGGCCGTGTTCGATGGCCAGGGCGGCTTCGCCGGTTTCGTCATGCCCCTGCTGGACATGGCGCAGACGGCCGAGCTGGAACAAATCATGCAGGAGCGGCAAGCGCGCGCGGCGGGCTTGCCCACGGGACTCGGTCCCAAGCTGACCCTGGCCGCCAACCTGGCCGCCGTCATCGATGCGCTGCACCAGCAGCGGCATTACGTGGTCGATCTGAAACCCGTAAACCTGCGCTTTTACCGCGATTCGCTGTACATCGCCATGCTCGATTGCGATGGTTTCAGCATTCAGGGTCATGCGGAGCGTTTTCCTGCCGAACAATTCACGGCCGACTACCTGGCGCCGGAATTCCAGCGCAAGGGCATGCCGGCGGGCACGGAAATGGCGCAAGACCGCTTTGCGCTGGCCGTCGTCATCTTCCAGCTGCTCAACTTTGGCATCCACCCGTACAGCGGGCGGCCCGCCAATGCGCAGGTGGCGACAGATATTCCCGGCCGCATCCGCGACGGCTGCTATGCGTATGGCGTCAAACGCCACAAGCAGCTGGCGCCGAACGCGACCAGCGGCCACGCGCTGATGCCGCCCGAGTTGCGCGCCATGTTCGACCGTGCCTTTTCGCCTTCACCGAAGCCTCAGCGGCCCTCGGCGGCCGACTGGGCGCAGTTGCTGCGCGGCTATGCGCAGCGCAGCGGCGGCAAGCTCGTCGTGTGTACCGCGAATGCCGAGCACCAGCATTTTGCGGGGCTCGGCTGCGCGGCCTGCGCGCGCGACAAGGTCATCGCCGCCGCCGGGCAGGCTTCGGCGCAAGCTTCGGCCCAGGCCCGGCAGGCGGCGCCGCAGCGCCCGCGTAGCTTGCCTGGCAACGCCGCGCCGGCGCCGGCCGCGCAAGGACAGTCCGCCGTGTCGGACACGGGCTGGGTGGTCATCATCATCGTGATCGTGCTGTTCGTGATCGGCTTTGCGCTCTGGACCGCCGTACCGGACGATGCGGAAGAGAAGACCGGGCAGCAAGCCACGACGGTGCCCCTGTCCGGGGTGGAACAGCTGGACTGGCATGCGCGCAAGCCCGGTGCATTGCAGCAGTCGGACGTGCGCCGCGCCGTGCGCAGCCTGTCGCAAGCCATGGGCAAGGGCGACGATGCCGCCGTCGTGCGGGGCCTGCAGCTGCTGTACCGCAGCGAGCGGGAAAAATCGTCGGGCTACAGCGGCGACCTGGCGCGCACGCGCCTGCGCACCTCGATGATGGAGAGCATGGGTTGGCTGCCCGGCTACCAGTCCAGCCTGTCCGATACCTACCTCGATTTGCTGCAAGCCAATCCGCGCGACCACCTGGCCGCGGCGGCGCTGGCCCGCACGCACCTGAGCCTGAACGAGCCGCAAGCGGCGCGCCAATACTTCGAGCAAGCCGTGTGGGCCCGCCCGACCGATGGCGTGGCCTGGCTCGGCATCGCCGCCACGGCGCTGCTGCGCGGCGGCGGGGGCGAGCAGGATGCGGCCAACCTGGTGGCGCTGGCGCAAGTGACGGCGCAGCGCCATGCGGCGCAGAATGCCATGCCGGCCGAAGAAGGCGAAGCGGTCGACAACGGCGTCGAGCGCACGGCCAGCCGGATGGAACGCGCGGCCAATATGCTGCGCCTGGTGCAGCCGGGCGCCTATCCGAAACGCTGGGACAAGGCGCTGGCCGACGGCGCCGTGCTGGCAAAGAAGCTGGCAGCCTTGCCGGCGCCGCCAGACCAGGGCGCCAGCGTGCAGCGCGACACGATGGCCTCCGTCGCCTACCAGGTGCTCAATGCCGCGCAGGCCAGCGGCGAAAGCCGTTTGACCCTGTCCATCGCTGCCGATGGCAGCCTGACCGCCGCGCGGGCAGAGCAATTTATGGAGCCCATGCTCAACAAGGTCATCCTGGATAGCCTGAAGAGCTGGACTTTCAACCCGTCCGTGAAAAATGGACAATTCCAGGACGCCAAGGTGAACGTGCTGGTGCGCTACCGCGATGGGCGTGCCAGTTTCGTGCCTGCCGACGCGCCCGCCACGGCGGAAAATTAAAGGAATAGCATGAAAATCAAGACCCTATGCGCACTGCTGGGCGCATCCTTGCTGTACCCAGGCATGGCGCAGGCGGACATCGTGCAGCGCCAGGTGCTGGCCAGCATGGCCAGCGAACCCGATAGCGAAGGCGGCGACGTGTTCACTATCGCGGGCACGACGGCCTGCGGCGGCAAGCAGATCCGCATGGATGCGCGTTCAGTGAACCTGGACGAGGCGCCGTACGATGCGTTGAAGGCCCAGCTTGCCGAGCGCATGCGCGCCAGGACGCCCATGCTCGTCACCCTGAAAAAATGCCCCGAGGATGCAAGCGTGCCCATCGTGCGCCAGATCTCCGCCTGCATGCCGGCCACCTGCGCCGATGGCCGGGCGCGGCTGTACCTGCACGAGCGCTTCTTCCCCATCGAGCAGGAAAAGGCGCCGAATGTGCTGCTGCTACCTCTGCCAAAAGGCAAGCAGCCTGGCACGTGGAAGGTCGATATTTACAGCGTCGCCGACCACAAGCTGCGCCTGTCCGGCCAGGTCAACCGCGCCGATTATGCACAGGGTGAGCTGGTGGGCGGCTATGTCACGTATTACCCGAATGGCAAGGTCGAGAAACAGGTGGCGCAGGATGGGCAGGGCCGCCAGCATGGCATCGGCAGCAAGTATTTTCCCGATGGCACGCTGGAGCTGCGTGGTGACTGGCGCCATGGCATGCCCGAGGGAGAACACCAGCGCTATCACGCGACGGGCAAGCTGAGCGAAACGAGCATCTACCGCGACGGCAAGCAGCTCGACGGGCCAGTGCAGACGTTCGATGAAAATGGCAAGTTGAGTAGCAGCTACACTTTGCGCGGCGGCAAGATGGAAGGCGAGATGCTCACGTATTTCCCGGATGGAAAAATCTCCAGCCGCTCGGAAATGCACGATGGCAAGTCCAATGGCGTGACGACGCATTACTACCCCGATGGCGCCGTGCACGCCAGGATGACGCAGGTCGACGATTTACCGGTCGGGGAAGCGCTGGAGTTCTATCCCGACGGCAAGGTGCAAAGCCGCCAGCGGTACGGCGACAAGGGCGGGCTGCTGAGCCTGCAGCGCTACAGTCCGCAGGGTGTGCTGGTGCTGGAACGACGCTGGGATGCGCAATGGCGCGAGCAGGGCACATCGCGCTCGTGGTACGAAAATGGCAAGCCCGAGCAATCGATCGAGTATGTGAACGACCGGCGCGACGGCTGGAGCCGCAGCTGGCACGAGGATGGCAGCCTGAAAAGTGAATGCCAGTATGTGGCCGGCAAGGCCCAGGGCGGCTGCGGCGAGGCGCCGCCGGCGCCGGAACTGCAGCGCAAGGAGCAGGCATGGCGCGCCTTGTGAAGCATGTGCTGCTTGCAACGCTGCTGTGGCCGGCGCTGGTCCACGCCGAGATCGAACAGCGGCAAGTGGTCAGCGCGATCAAGGCCGAGGCCGGCAAGGGCGGCGGCGATGTACTGACACTGGCCAGTGACAACGGTTGCGGCGGGCGCCAGGTGCGCATGGATGCCTTGTCCGTGCATCTTGACGCAGCGCAATACGCGGCCATGAAGCAGCAGCTGGCGCCGTTGATACGCGAGGCGACGCCCTTGCTGATGCGCATCAGATCGTGTCCGGCACCCGGTGCAGCGCTCGCCATGCCCGAAGTCAGCAAGCTGGGCGGCTGCGAGCCGCAAGCGTGTGCGGACGGCAAGGCGCGCCTGTATTTGAATCACCATCTGTCGCGCGGCGAAGTGAAGGAACATGCGCGCTATGCGCTGGTCGTTCCGCTACCGCCCGGAAAGACGCCGGGCACCTGGCAAGTCGAGATCTATCACGTGCGCGAAGGCGAGCCGAAGCGGCTGACGGGCCAGGTCGACGCCCCCGATTACCTGCGCGGCAAGCTGGTGGGCAACTACAGCATGTATTACCCGCATGGTCAGCTGGAAATGCTGGTGGAGCAGGACGGGCGCGGCGTGCAGGAAGGCGTGCAGACCCGCTATTACCCGGACGGCCAGGTTTCCATGCGCGGCAGCTGGCGCAATGGCGTGCAAGAAGGCGAAGAGCAGACTTATCACCAGAGTGGCAAGCTGATCGAGTCGCGAACCTACCGCAACGGCGCCCGCGCCGATGGTGTGGTGGAAACGTTCGATGAAAACGGCAAGCTTCGCACGCGCATGACGCGGGTCAAGGGCGAGACGGACGGTGAGTTGCTGCTGTTCTATCCCGATGGCACCGTGGAAAGCCGCAGCCAGTATGTGAATGGCATCATGACGGGCCCCAGCACCGGCTATTTTCCGGATGGCAAGGTACGCAGCACGGTAAGCTATGTGGACGGCAAGCCCGCCGGCGACAGCGTCGAATATTATCCGGACGGCAAGGTCGCCAGCAAGCGCACGCACAGCGGTCATTACGTGCTGCGCAGCGAACAGCGCTTCAGCCGGGCCGGCGTATTGCTCTTGGACAAACGGTGGAACGCGGGCGGGCGCGAGGAGGGCGCCTTGCGCTCGTGGTATGCGGATGCCAAGCCGCGCCAGCTGATCGAATACGTCGATGGCGAGCGCCAGGGCTGGACGCGGCACTGGCACGAAGATGGCAGTATGGAAAGCGAATGCCGCTATGTGGCGGACGAGCCGCAGGGGGAGTGTACGGGCGCGTCCGCCAAGTTTTCCTATACGGAAGATGGCATCGAGCCGCTGGTGCCGGAACCGTGATCCGGGAAAGTCATCGCCGTTCGATCACGGATGCATGGCCAGCCTTTTTGCCAGGCGTGTACAGGTTAATGCAGGGATACCGGATGGTGGATGGCATCCACGATTCGTCCGGTCGCGGCACCGTGCCGGTGGCGTCAAACACTGTTGCCAGCCCGGACTGAACCGTGGCGCATGGCTACTTGCGCCGAGCAGGGCCCTTTGTGGTCGGCTGCTTTTGCCCTATTGTGTTGAAAATGTCGAGCGGCAACCATTTCGGGATGTCTCAAATCTCCAAGCAGTCGGTGATCGTTCAATCGCGGCGGTTCTGGCCAGTCCAGGCTGGCAGGAATTCTATCTACAGGTCAACGTACCCGCGTTTTTCAACACAATAGGCCGGTTGCTGTCGTTGACAGCTCCCGCCCCATAGCAGACAGTCGGGGTAGGTCTCACGCTCGAGTCGAGCAGCACGTTGCTTTACTGTGTGGAAGATGCGGTTAAGTATCACTTACTCCCAGTGACGAGAAAAAGCTGCCATATAAAGGTTGCAGCACACGCGCCGAAGAAGAATACGCACAGCAGGCCAGTTATCCATTCGTCGAAGAACAAAGCCATAGCGCCGCCAGCGAACACGAATAAGCAAGAAATAATCAGGAATATCCAGAGTACTGGGCGGCCGATTGATTGGGAGTGCGCTGCCATGGCTATGCGCCGTTGCATTGGTGTTGGACGAAGCGGCTTTTCGGTCTTTGGCAGGCCAATGGAGAACAACCAGAATAGAACGTAATTAAAGGATGCAAAGGCCACAGCAAAGGTGACAAGATTCGGCATTGTTACAGTAATAAGAGGTATGAACCAGAGCGCGCTGAGGGCCAGACCGTAGAACGCGAGTTGAATCCAAGCTCGAGAAGCACGCTGCTGCGCCGACAACAAATAGCATGGGCCGCTAGCACCCCATGGTCGAAAGATATACCGCCCGTCCGGTAGTTGGGGTGAAAAGGTGCGGGCGACAAATTCTAAAATGGTCATAGGTGCGCAATGGTAGAAAAAAACTTTGAGAAATTTCAAGGTACATCAACGTCCGCTCCTGGCCGAAAGCGGAACTTCCCGAGAGCATGTCTACCTCGGCCTCCTGTGTCAAACACTGTTGTTTTGTGTCTGACTTTAATAAGCGCGCTCCAGTGAGGCTGCCGGATTAATCCACTGAATCGTTGAGCAGCGCATCCATCAGTGAAATAGCGTGACCGCATCCGGCGCAACATGCGCTGCCAAACAGGAAAGGCAGGCGAAACGCGATGTCATCCAGAAATGGCAAAGCGTCCGCTTGCGCCTGCAACCAGGCAAAGGCGGCAAGGTGGGGTGAATTGTCGGCAGGGCCGGCAATCACCAGCAGCGTTTTCGCTGTTGGCGTAAAGACGGGATCCTCGGCGGCGACCGACAGCCCTTGCGCTACCGGCCACACATAGAGCTCTACGCCGCAGGCAGGGCATGCCAGGCAGAACTCCTCGTTGGCAAAGCCGCCCAGCACTCGCGCCACGCCGGCAAATCCGGCGAATGATGCGGCGGCCTTAAGCAGGTAGATGCCGCTCACCGTGTCCTCGACCTGCCGCAGGTCGGCGGTTGCCATGACGAGCGCTGCCGGGACTGCGGCATTAAAGGCCGCGACATAAGGGGATGCCTTCAATTCCTCGTCGAGGCCGGCGCCTTCATAAATCGACGCAGCAAGCGACAGCACGCCGGCGCGCAGGTCCGGCGATGTCACCGTCGCCGCCAGGGAAACCAGGTGCGGGAATGCGGCGACCGAAGCCGGATAAATCGAGCCCTGGTGACAAATATGGCCATACAAATCGTCCAGGGCCTCGGCGTCTCCCCGCCGCAGGTCCTGCAGCAGCGCGGGAATTTTTTCAGCGCCGCCGTAACCATCCGTCAGGCTTTGCCCATACGGCAGAACGCAGATCGAGTGGCGTCGTTTCAGTCTGTTTTTCCATTGCATCAACTTAAACGATGGACGACAGGCAGTCAAGCCTGACGCTACGTGACCGTGTACTGCCCGGGGCCGGTCCAGGCACTGATCCTAAACGGGTCGGTGATATGGCCTTGATCCCTGTAGTACGTTACCACCTCGGACGACAAGGATTTCATAGGAAAGGGCTTGATATTCATAGATTTTCGCGTAGAGGGTTGCAACAGCCAGAACCGCCGCTGTTGAACGATTAGCGACTGCTTGGTGGTCTTATATTTCCCGAAATTGTTGCCGCTCGATTTCTTCAACACGATAGGCTACTTGAAGCCACCTCAAATTCCATACCTGTTCCGAGCAACGGTCTGAAGCTCAGCCTGCGCCAAGCCTGCTTGTTGCCAAAATTCAAAAAATACTCCAATGTTTCGGCAGAAGCAGCAATATCCATGGGATGCAGGACGCATATGGCAGTTCTTATTTTCAAAACGTCTGGCGCGTCCGATTGGTCTCGCCCTTCAATTGCTCGCCAGAGACGTACACGCTCAGCGATGACTTCCTCAGCCGTTGCCGCACCGGTGATGTATCGATTCGCCACCGCTGCCGCTGACCTGGCAACCTCAGGCAATTGTGCAGTCACTCTGCCAATGGCCTCAATCATGAATCGCTGCGCTAAAGATTGTTCTGCAGGGTCATCCAGGTCCACTGCGGATGCAATGGCATCAAAAAGTTTTTTATTTAATATGTGCATTAGTTTCGGTGATTGCGCGATGCCTGCAGCGGGGCCGCCTGTGGCAAATGGCGGCACACCGCCGTGATTCATCGCACGATGCAGCAGGCGGTCCTGCTTGTCGACTAGCGGTGTGGCGGCGTCAGCACGCTGGCGATGGCCTTCGGCAAGGTTTCCGGATAGTCTCTGCTGAAGTGCAGGCCACGGCTTTCACGGCGGGACAGGGCGCTGTTGACGATCATCGAGGCCACGTCGACGAGGTTGCGCAGTTCCAGCAAATCGTGCGTGATGCGGAAGTTGCGGTAGTACTCGTCGATTTCCTCTTTCAGCAGGGCGATGCGGTGCTGGGCCCGTTCCAGGCGTTTCGTCGTGCGCACGATGCCCACGTAATTCCACATGAAGCGGCGCAGCTCGTCCCAGTTGTGGGAAATCACCACTTCCTCGTCCGCATCGGTGACCCGGCTCTCATCCCAGTCGGGCAGATACGGCGTGCCCAGCTTTTCCTTGCTTTCGATGTCTTGCGCGCAGGCGCGGCCGATGACGATGCATTCGAGCAAAGAGTTCGATGCCAGGCGGTTCGCGCCATGCAGGCCCGTGCATGCCGTCTCGCCGACCGCGTACAGGCCAGGCAAGTCGGCGCGGCCCGCCAGGTCCGTCACGACGCCGCCGCATGTGTAGTGGGCGGCCGGCACGATGGGGATAGGCTGCTTGGTGATGTCGATGCCCAGTTCCAAACAGCGCGCGTAGATGGTCGGGAAGTGTTCGATGAGGAAGTCGGCCGGCTTGTGGCTGATGTCCAGGTGCACGTAGTCGAGGCCCCGTTTCTTGATCTCGAAGTCGATGGCGCGCGCCACCACGTCGCGCGGCGCCAGTTCGGCCCGCTCGTCGTGGGCCAGCATGAAGCGCGTGCCAGCGGCCGCGCCCGCCTCAGGCGGCAGTTTCAGCAAGCCGCCTTCGCCACGGATGGCTTCGGTGATCAGGAACGATTTGGCATACGGGTGATACAGGCAGGTCGGGTGGAACTGGATGAATTCCATGTTCGACACGCGGCAGCCGGCGCGCCAGGCCATGGCGATACCGTCACCGCTGGCCGTGTCGGGATTCGTTGTATATAAGTACACTTTGCCGGCGCCGCCCGTGGCCAGCACGGTGTGCTCGGCGGCAAAGGTGAGCACCTTACCGGTTTGCTCATCCTGCACGTACAGGCCGTGGCAATGCGGTTGCGCGTTGCGCTGGGCCGGCTTCATGCCCAGCTTGTCAGAGGTGATCAGGTCGATCGCGCAATGGTGTTCGAACAGGCTGATGTTCGGGTGGGCGCGGACCTTTTCTTCCAGGGTCACTTGCACGGCGTGCCCGGTGGCGTCGGCCGCGTGGATGATGCGGCGTTGGCTGTGTCCGCCTTCGCGGGTCAGGTGGAATCCCAGCTCGGCCGTGGCGTCGCGCGTAAACGGCACGCCTTGCTCGATCAGCCATTCGATCGCTTCGCGGCCGTGTTCGACGATGTAGCGCGTGGCGCTCTCATCGCACAGGCCGCCGCCGGCGATCAGGGTGTCTTCGATGTGCTGCTGGTGGCTGTCGCCCGAGTCCAGCACGGCCGCGATCCCGCCTTGCGCCCAGTTGCTGGCGCCATCGAGCAGCGCGCGTTTGGAAATGATCGCGACGGTGCGCGTCTCAGCTAAATGCAGTGCAACCGATAAACCCGCCAGGCCACTGCCGACAATCGCTACATCAAATTTCATGACATTTATCTTTTTTTAGGGGAAGCATACTATATGCCATTTCCCCTCATTCGGTAATGTATTGAGATAAATTCTGCCAGCGAAAGATAGCTGGGGCTGTAGCTTGTGGCGCATCAATGTCTTCTTGGAACAGTTCGCCATGATGGCAAGACCAGCAGCAGGCCGCCTTGCGCGCGGCCCGATGCTTTTTGCCGCAGGGGGGAACCATGATCCGCATCTTCAGCCACTATGTCTCGAAAACAGCGTTTATCCTGCTGTTGCTGGAAATCCTGATCCTGCTGCTGTCGGCCACCCTGACATCCTTGCTGTGGTTGGCGGATGGCAGCCGCGTGGTGCGGGCGAGCGAGGTCTACCTGTCGTCCTCGATCTTTGCACTGGTCATTGTCTTGAGCATGAGCGCGCTGGGCATGTATCAGCACCGCTCGCGCGAAGACATCCGCAACACTTTATTACGCATCCTGCCGTCGTTCGCGCTGGGTTTTGCCGTGCTCAGCGTGTTGATACGCTTCATTCCAGCCCTGCATTTCGGACGCGGCAGCGTGCTGATCTTCGGCCTGGGCGCCATCGGCGTGCTGCTGGCGCGCCTGTTGGTATTCAAATCCTCGCAATCGGCGCTGATGAAAGGCCGGCTGATCCTGGTGGGCGGCGGGGCGCTGGCGCGCGAATGCATGGATTTGGCGGCCAGCAAGATCGGATTCCACCAGTTTACGGTGGTCGGCTGCATCGATGTGGCGGGCGAGCAATGCTGCGTGCCGGCCTCGGCCTTGCTGCCGACCGGACCTTCCTTGCTGGCCACGGCCCAGCGCCATGCCGCGCATGAAATCGTCGTGTCCGTCAGCGACCGGCGCAATGGCGCGTTTCCTGCCAAGCAACTATTGGAATGTGCGCTGGGCGGCGTCAAGGTGATCGATGCGGCCACGTTTTTCGAGCGCGAAGCGTGCCAGATCCGCATCGATTCCTTGCAACCGAGCTATCTGATCTATGGCGGCGGCTTCGACCAGAGCTTTTTCCGCGCCACGTCGAAGCGTTTGTTCGACCTGGCGGCCAGCGCAGTCATCTGCCTGGCGTCGCTGCCCGTGATGCTGGTAACAGCCCTGTGCATCCGCCTGGAAGACGGCGGCCCCGTGTTCTATCAGCAAGAACGGGTGGGGCGCGACGGCCAGCCATTCAAGGTGCTGAAATTTCGCAGCATGCGCTGCGACGCCGAGCGCGACGGCACGCCCATCTGGGCCTTGGCCAACGATGCGCGCATCACGCGCGTGGGCAATCTGATCCGCAAGCTGCGTATCGACGAGCTGCCGCAGATGCTCAATGTGTTTCGCGGCGAGATGAGTTTTGTCGGCCCGCGCCCCGAGCGCGCGTATTTTGTCGAGCAACTGAAGGAGCAGGTGCCGTACTACAACATTCGTCACAGCATCAAGCCGGGCATCACGGGCCTGGCGCAGGTGCGCTATCAATATGGCGCCTCCGTCGACGATGCCGTCAAGAAGCTGCAATACGATTTGTATTATGTGAAAAACAATAGCCTGTTCCTCGACTTGCTGATCCTGCTCGACACGGTGCAGGTGGTGCTGTTTGGCAAGGGCAGCCGGTGATGCGGGACCAGTCGGACTGGCTGGCGGCGCCCGACGCGGCGGCTCTCAGCCATGGCCTGGCATCGCTGGCCTTTTTCGTGCTGGCGCTGCTATTGATCAGCAACTGGCGCGCGCGGCAAAACGTGCGCGCCTTGCTGGTGGCGTGCCTGGCGACGGGCGGCTGGGCCACGGGCACGGTGGTGCTGGTGCTGGTGGGGCAGCGCATCGCGCTGGCCGGCGACGCGCTCGAATTGCTGCGCACCCTGGCCTGGCTGGTATTCCTGCTGCTGTTGATCGAACCGTCGCGGCCCCGTTTGCGCCTCGTGCTGGCCGGCATCGTCCTCACGGCGCTGGCACCGTGGCTGCTCTCCATGGCCTCATCCTGGCTGGCGCTGCCTTTGCCGGCGCGGCTCATCGCCAGTGTCTGCCGTTTGCTGCTGGCCGTGCTGGGCATGTTGCTGGTGGAACAGTGGTACCGCAACACGCCGCCCTTGAAACGCTGGGGCATCAAGTTTGCATGCCTGGGCGTGGGCGGGCTGTTCGCCTACGATTTCTATCTGTACAGCGACGCCTTGCTGTTTCGCGCGGTCAACGATGACATCTGGGCCGCGCGCGGCATCGTCGACGCCCTGTGCGCGCCGCTGCTGGCCATCTCGGCCGCGCGCAATCCCGGCTGGGCGCTGGGCTTGTCCGTGTCGCGCCAGATGCTGTACCGCTCGGCCGCCTTGCTGGGCTCGGCCATCTATTTGCTGGCCATGGCGGCCAGCGCCTATTATCTGCGCTACTTCGGCGGCACCTGGGGTTCCCTGATGCAGATGGCTTACCTGGGCGGCGCGGCCTTGCTGCTGGCGGGCGTGCTGTTTTCCGGCAGCCTGCGCGCCAAGCTCAAGGTGACTATCAATAAACATTTTTACAATGCCATTTTCGATTACCGCGAGGAATGGCTGAGATTTACGCGCGCGCTGTCGGAAGACGGGCCAGCCCTGGGCGAACGCACGATACAGGCCATGGCGCAGCTGGTGGAAAGCCGCGCCGGCGCACTGTGGATCTTGCGCGAACAGGGGCAGTTCACCCCGGCCGCCAGCTGGAACTGGCCGCCGGGCACGTGGAGCGAGCCGGCGCTTGGCCCCCTGTGCCAGTTCCTGGAGGCCCGGCAGTGGGTGATCGACGTGCCCGATTGCCGGCACAACCCGCGCCAGTACGGCGGCTTGCGCTTGCCGCCCGCGCTGCTGGCGCTGCCCGATGTGTGGCTGCTGGTGCCATTGATGCTGCATGGGCAGCTGTTCGCCTTTGTCGCACTGGCGCGGCCCCGCACGCACATCAGCTTGAACTGGGAAATCCTCGACGTGCTGAAAATTGCCGGCAGCCAAGCCGCCAGCTACCTGGCGCACCGCGAATCGCTCGATACCCTGACGGTGGCGCGCCAGTTCGACTCGTTCAACCGCATGTCCACTTTCATCGTGCACGACTTGAAAAACCTCGTGTTCCAGCTGTCGCTGCTACTGAGTAATGCGGAAAAGCACCGCGCCAATCCGGCTTTCCAGGAAGACATGCTGGGCACCCTCGACCATTCCGTGCAGAAAATGAAGACCTTGCTGCAGAAACTGGCGCGCGGCGAGGCGCCGGAAGCGCCTGCGCCGCTGCTGCTCGACGGCTTGCTGCGCCAGGCCGTGGCCGCCAAGGCCAGCCTGGCGCCGGCGCCCCGGCTGGAAATCGTCGATGGCGAGCTGACGGTACTGGCCAACCGCGCGCGCCTGGAGCGGGTGCTGGGCCACTTGATCCAGAACGCGATCGAGGCCACGGCCAGCGATGGCAAGGTGGCCGTGCGGCTGCGGCGCGAGCAGCACACGGCCGTCGTCGAGCTCGACGATACGGGGCAGGGCATGAGCGAGCAATTCATCCGAGAACGCCTGTTCAAACCGTTCGACACGACCAAGACGGCGGGCATGGGCATCGGCGTGTTCGAAAGCCGCGAATACCTGCGCGAAGTGGGCGGCAGCCTGGAAGTGCGCAGCGAACCGCAGGTGGGCACGACGTTTCGCGTGGTCCTGCCGCTGCACGCGGCATAGCAAAGGAGTGCCATGGGCAAGCAAAAACTGCTGGTCATCGAAGACGATCCCGGCCTGCAAAAGCAGTTGCACTGGAGTTTTGACGGCTACGAGGTCTTGCTGGCGGGCGAGCGCGAGGCGGCGCTGGCGCTCGTGCGGCGCCACCAGCCGGCCGTGGTGACGATGGACCTGGGTTTGCCGCCCGACCCGGACGGCGCCACTGAAGGCCTGGCCACCCTGCGGCAAATCCTCGCGCTGGCGCCGGACACGAAAGTCATCATCCTGTCTGGCAACCAGGAGCGCGCGCATGCCTTGAAAGCCATCGCGCTGGGCGCCTACGATTTCCACCAGAAGCCGTTCGAGGCCGACATGCTGGGCCTGGTCATCGCCCGCGCGTTTTATCTGCACGCGATGCAGCAGGAAAACCGCCGCATGCTGCAGACGCAGGCGGACTCGCCGCTGGCCGGTATCGTCAGTCGCGATCCGGGCATGCTGAAACTGTGCCGTAGCGTGGAAAAAGTGGCGCCTTCGTCGGCCAGCGTGATGCTGCTGGGCGACTCGGGCAGCGGTAAGGAACTGATCGCGCGGGGACTGCATGCGCTGTCGAGCCGCCATGCGCAACGTTTCGTTGCGATCAATTGCGCGGCCATTCCTGAAAATCTGCTCGAGAGCGAGCTGTTCGGCTATGAGCGGGGGGCGTTTACGGGCGCGGCGCGGCAAACCCTGGGCAAGATCGAACTGGCCCACGGCGGCACTTTTTTTCTCGATGAAATCGGCGACATGCCGATGGGGCTGCAGGCGAAACTGCTGCGCTTCCTGCAGGAGCGGGTCATCGAACGCGTCGGCGGCCGTGCCGAGATCGCCGTCGACGTGCGCATCGTCTGCGCCACGCACCAGGATTTGAAGGTGCTGGCGGAACAGGGACGTTTCCGCGAAGACCTGTTTTACCGCCTTAGCGAAATCGTGCTGCGCATTCCGCCGCTGCGCGAGCGGCCTGGCGATGCCGCCTTGCTGGCCCACCATTTCAAGAACAAGTTCTGTGCCAGCGAAGGCCGCAGCAATCTGCATTTCAGCACCGGCGCGCTGCAGCTGATCGAAAGCTACGGCTGGCCCGGCAATGTGCGCGAAGTGGAAAACTGCATCAAGCGGGCCGTCATCATGAGCGACGGGCCGCAGATCGCCGCCGACGACCTGGGCCTGCCCGCCAGCGCCCAGGCGGCGCCCCAGGATGAACCGCTGAACCTGCGCCAGGCCCGCGACGGGGCCGAATACAAGGTCATGGTGCGCGCGCTGGCGCGGGCCGACGGCAATATCGCCAAGGCGGCCGAACTGCTGGGTGTGAGCCGGCCCACCCTGTATGACCTGATGGGCCATCACGGCATCAAGTCGCAGGTGAATAGCTGAGTGTATTAAAAATCAAGATTGTGTAAGGCGTCGCACATACGCTGGCGCCGCCATGGCGCATCCTAGCCTCATCTACAACAAGGAGGCGCCATGAACGCGATCAATTTATTGCTGCAGGACCATAAGGCCGTGAAGGCCCTGTTTGCCCAATATGAAAGCTTGAGCGACCGCTCATTTGCCAGCAAGAAAAAGCTGGCCGACCAGATCTGCCAGGAACTCACCGTGCACACGCAGCTGGAAGAAGAAATCTTCTATCCGGCCGTGCGCCGCCCCATCCACGACGGCGACCTGATGGATGAAGCCCTCGTCGAGCACGCGAGCGCCAAGGAGCTCATCGCGCAAATCGCCGCCATGGACCCGGCCGACGACCTGTACGACGCCAAGGTCAAGGTGCTGTCCGAGCAGATCGAGCACCACGTCAAGGAAGAAGAGGGCGACATGTTTCCCAAGGTGCGGGAGACGGCCGTCGACCTCGACGCGCTGGGCCAGGAAATGGCCGCGCGCAAGGAACAGCTGACGGGCGTGGCCGCCTGAACGGTTTAAAAAAATCAATAACCAAGGGAGTATTCCATGCAAGCTACACAATTGTCCGTGTCGGACCTGAACAATCCGGGCGTCTCCTGGGGCGCCGTGCTGGCGGGCGCGGCCGCTGCGGCCGCCTTGTCCTTCATCCTGCTGATCCTCGGCGTGGGCCTGGGTCTGTCGTCCGTGTCGCCATGGTCGTTCAACGCGACGGCCATCGGCGTGTCGACCATCGCCTGGCTGGCCTTCATGCAACTGGCCGCCTCCGGCATCGGCGGCTACATGGCGGGCCGGTTGCGCGTGAAATGGAGTGCCATCCACACGGATGAAGTGCACTTCCGCGATACGGCGCACGGCTTGCTGGCCTGGGCCGTGGCCACCCTGATCACCGTGGCCGTGCTGGCCGGCGGCACGCGCGCCGTCCTGAGCGGCGCCATCGATGCGGGCAGCGGCGTGGCGGCGGCCGTTGGCCCGGCCGCAGGGGCGGGCGCGGCGGCAGCGGGCGCAGGTGCCGCCGGTGCTGCAGGCGTTAATGCAGGCGAGGGCGGCGGGGCCAATCCGCTCGATTATTTCTCGGACATGCTGCTGCGCGCACCTGCCGTGCCTGCTGCCACCACCACCGGCACCCTGGCGGCGCCTTCAGCCAATGCCAGCACGGCCGACCAGCGCGTGGAAACCGGCAGGATCTTCGCGACAAGCCTGTCCGCAGGCAGCCTGGCCGCCGATGACCGAGCCTACCTGGGCCAGGTCGTGGCCAGCCGTACGGGCTTGACGCAGGCCGAAGCGGAAGCCCGGGTCGACGCCGTCTACGGCCGCGCCGCCAAGGCCGCCGCCGATGCCAAGGCGCGTGCCCAGCAAGCGGCCGAGACTGCCCGCAAGGCCGGCGCCCACACGGCACTGTGGATGTTCGTCGCCTTGCTGCTCGGTGCTTTCGTGGCCAGCCTGGCGGCAACGTTTGGCGGCCGCCAGCGCGACCACGAGCGCGTGCTGCGCCATGTGACCATTTAATCCACCGATACAATCTAGGAGAGTCCGATGCGTTCCATCCTCTTGCTGCTGCTGGGTATTCCATTGCCCATCGTCATACTGATCGCCCTGTTCGTACGCTGACAAGGCCAACACAAGAACCGGCGCCCGCTGCAAGGTGGGCGTCGGTTTTTGCGTCAAAGCGGGCGCATGTGTAAGATGGCGCCATCTTTCCACCGAGACTATCCATGACCTTGACCGCCATCCGTCCCTTGCTGAAAACCGCCGCCATCACGGCCTGCACTGTGCTGGCCGCGTGTTCCACCCTGATCGGCCCGCGCGACGTGAATGTGTCGCTGAGCAAGATGCAGCAAGGCCTGGAACGCCGCTTTCCCATCGACAAGCGCGTGCTGTCCGTGCTGGATGTCAAGCTGACCCACCCGCAACTGTCCTTGCAACCCGAGCGCGAACGGGTGGCCCTCAGCGTGGACGCCAGCGTCTTGCCGCCTTTCATCCGCCAGACCTGGCGCGGCAGCCTGGCCATGTCGGGCCGCCTCGTGCTGGACGCCCAGCGCAACGCCGTCTACCTGAGCGAGGCGAGCGTGGACAAGGTGACCATCGACGGCATGGATGAAGCCCAGCAGCGCCAATTCGCCAAGGTCGCCAGCCTGGTGGCCGACCAGCTCATGCATGAAACGCCGATCTACACGTTCAAGCCCGACGAACTGCGCTATGCCGGCGTGCAATTCGTGCCCACGCAGCTCAGGACCACCAGCAATGGATTGACGGTGACGTTCGAGCCGGTGAAGTAGGCTAGTCCCGCAACGCAGGCGTGGCCAGTTGCGTGGCCGTGTGATTGCGCGGCGTCGCCTCTTCATGGAACAGGTCCGCCAGGTATTCGCACAGCGCATCGTCCTGGATATCGTCGGGGACAATGAAATCGGCGGGCCGGCGCTTGCCTTCCGTGCCCAGGTAGAAGGCGCGCCAGGCGCCCGGGTTGCCCCGGATGGCAATCAGGGTGCCGAAGATATTGAACCGCAATTCCTGCATCTGGCTGCTCCAAGTACGAAAAATGGCTGAATAGATGTGCGAAATGGCCGCCGCCGAAGAGGGGCGACGGTCTTGGATACCCTTCGGTACTTCTTGAATATCTATTGTGCTATAGTAACATTTACTTAACTTGGGGCGGCGATGATGCATATCAACACTGCGGGAATCCGGTCCGGGGCGCTGCCTGGCGCAGAAGACAGTAAAACGTCATCGGACAAGGCGCCGGCCCCGCAGGCGCCAGTCGCCGCTGGCGCCGTGGCCGACGACGTCGTGATTTCGACCCTGGCCGGGCGCCTGTCGAAGGCCGCGACGGCCACCAGCGCCACCGTCCAGGGCTACGATCATGCGGCGCTGGGTGTGTGGGTGAAGGACAATACGACGGAGATTCTCTATCCGCTGGACGCGGAACACAAGGCGGCCGCCGCCGGGCAGCTGCCGCAGCCGAATGACGCGGCCTCGGCGAAGTCGGCCGCCGCCGCCACCGCGTTGATCGACAGGAAGGGGCCCAATCCCTTTGCTGGCTTGTCGCGCGAGCAATTGTCCACCATTTCGAACGATGACAGCGGGACCTTTACCATCAACGAGCGGCGTGCCGCCTTTACGCAGGCATACGATGAAGAACAGGCCTGGCGCACCCAAGTCGTGGCGCAAGCCATGCAGGAATACAATACCACCGGCAAGATGACCAATTTCTTCAAGTCGGTGCTCGCGCATTTCAATACATTGCCCCAGCTGGAGCAATCGCAATACCCAGCCAGTTATGCGAGCGACCTGGAAGACAAGATCAAGCTCGATTTTAATTATTTCAATCATGCGGCCGGCGAGGGGGGACCAACGCCGGGTTCGCTTGCAGACATGCTGAAAAATCAGGGTAAAAAGACCGTGGACCTGTTCGATCTCCTGATCCGCTGATACCTGGAATTGTTCAACTGTCATTGTTGCGCGGCAGGCTGGCGGACTATAATCCGGCCTCCCATGCCTGGACAAGCATGTTCCCCCAACATGAAGTGAAAACAATTAAAGGAATCTTCGTGAAACGTTCACTTATCAGCGCCGCCTGCTGCGCCTTGCTCGCCTTATCTTCGCCCTCGCTGTACGCCCAGCAAGCACCCGTCTCCGGCATCGACATGAAAACCCTGGACCCGGCAGTGAGCCCCAGGGATGACTTCTACGGCTACGTCAACGGCGTGTGGACCCGCAATACGGAAATCCCGGCCGACAAATCCGTCTGGGGCACGTATATCGAATTGCGCGAAATCGCCCAGGGCCAGTTGCGCGGCCTGATCGACGCCACTGTGAAAAACCCCGGCAAGCCCGGCAGCGAAGCGCACAAGATCGCCGACCTGTACACGAGCTTCATGAACGACAAGGCGCGCAATGCGGCCGGCTTCAAGCCCCTGCACGCCGAGCTGGCCCGCGTTGCCGCCATCAGGGACAAGAAAGCCTTGCCGGCGCTGCTCGCCTACCTGCAAGGCAATGGCGTGGCGACGCCGTTTTCCGCCTATGTGGCGCCCGATGCGCAAGACCCCGAGCAGTACACGGTCAACATCAGCCAGTCCGGCCTGGGTTTGCCCGACCGCGATTACTACCTGAAGGACGACGACGCCAAGCTGCAAGCCGTGCGCGCCAAATACCTCAAGCATATCGAGACCATGCTGGCCATGAGCGGGGACCAGGCCGCCGCCGAACACGCGGCGCAGATCCTCGACATCGAAACGCGCCTGGCGGCGGTGCAGTGGACGCGCGTGCAGATGCGCGACCCCGTCAAATCGTACAACCGCGTCGATTTCGACAAATTCGCGGCACTGGCGCCGGCCTTCGACTGGAACGCCTACTTTACGGCCGCCGGCCTGGCGCCGAAGGCCTCGTCGGCCGTGGTGCGCCAGCCCAGCTTCATGGCAGGCTTTGCCGACACCGTGGCCGCCGTGCCGCTGGCATCGTGGAAGAGCTATCTGAACTGGCGCATCATCGAAAGCTACGCTTCCTACCTGGACAGCGCGACAGTCAAGGAACGTTTCGCCTTCGACGGCACGGTGCTGCGCGGCGTGCCGCAAAGCGAACCGCAGTGGCAGCTGGCGCTGCGCTTCACGGATAACGCCATCAGCGACGCCGTCGGCAAACGCTATGTGCAAATGTATCTGCCGCCGGAAACCCGGCCCCGCGTGATGGCCATGTTCGACAATTTCGTCGCCTCGTTCAAGGATGGCATCGAACAGCTCGACTGGATGGGTCCGGAAACCAAGAAGGAAGCCCAGCTCAAGCTGGCGGCCTTGAAGCCGAAGATCGCCTACCCGGATACCTGGCGCGACTACAGCGGCATGAAAACGCAGCCGAATGACCTGATCGCCAACGTGCGCGCCGCGCGCGCGTGGAGCCGCCAGCAAAACCTGGCCAAGCTGGGCAAACCGGTCGACCGCGACGAATGGTCGATGACGCCGCAAACCGTCAATGCCAGCTACAGCCCGGCCCTCAACGCCATCACGATCCCGGCCGCCATTTTGCAGCCGCCATTTTTCAACGTGAAGGCGGAAGACGCCGTCAATTACGGCTTGCTGGGCATCACGTTTGGCCATGAAATCAGCCATGCCTTCGACGATTCGGGCAGCCAATATGACGCCAAGGGCCGTCTGCGCAACTGGTGGACGGCGCAAGACCGGGCCGCCTTCAAGGCGCTGGCCGCCGGCCTCGTCAAGCAATACGGCGCCTACAGCCCCGTGCCGGGCTACCATATCAATGGCGAGCTGACCCTGGGCGAAAACATCGGCGACAATTCCGGCCTGTCGATCACCTACAAGGCCTATCAGCGCTCGCTCGGTGGCAAGCCGTCGCCCGTCATCGATGGCCTGACGGGCGAACAGCGCCTGTACATCGGTTTTGCACAGAAATGGCGCGCGAAACTGCGTCCCGAAGCGGCCATCGCGCAAATCAAGAGCGACCCGCATTCGCCGGGCGAATTCCGCGCCAAGGGCACGGTGAAGAACCAGCCCGGCTTCTACGAGGCGTTCGGCATCAAGCCGGGCGACCCGATGTATCTGCCGCCCGAGCAGCGCGTGATCATGTGGTAAACCCGTAGGGCAGTCGCGCACCGCGCCGGGGACTATTCCTTGGCGTGGTTCAGCGTGTACCGGGGCAGCTCGACCGTCAGGTCTTCCTGCGCCAGGCGCGCCTGGCACGACAGGCGCGAGTGGGGCTGCAAGCCCCAGGCCTGGTCGAGCATGTCTTCTTCATTGTCGCCCAGCTCGTTGAGCGAATCGAAACCCTGCACCACGACCACGTGGCAGGTGGAACAGGCGCCGACCTGGCCGCAGGCATGTTCGATGTCTATCTTGTTAAGCAGCAAGGCGTCGCAAATGCTCATGTTTTCCGGCGCGTCGAAGACGGCGCCTTTCGGGGCCAGCTCGGGATGGGGCAGGACGGTGATTTTTGGCATGCGGGATTCTCCTTGGTTATCCTTCAATGCCGTCACTGTGGACCTTCCCGCCTTGGCAAGGTCAAGCCCCTGCGCGATCCTGCGCGGTGATGCAGCCGTCCAGATGCTCGATTAATTGCAGGAACACGCGTTTATCGGCGTAGTGATTCATCGTGTTACTCAGCAATACATCGCTGGCCGCCGCCGCCACGGCGCTGTGGGCCTGCGCGCAGGCGGCGTGCAGTTGCGCCCGATCAACTTCCAGCAGCGCCGTCTCGACGGCTTCGCGTGTGAAATCGTAGGCATCCATGCCGCAGCAGCCGGCGACACAATGGGTTTCCAGCAGGCAGATCAGCTGCCACAGTTCCCCCAGCAAGGCATCGATGTCGATCGCTTGGTCATAGCGGCCGTCAAGATCGATGAATTCGATCCAGGCGTCGTCGCCGATCTGGATATCGTACTGGCGGTCGCGTTCGGTCATTTTTCAACATTCTCCGGGTCGGTGGCATCGCATTATAAAAAAAACCGCCCGCAGGCGGTTTTCTTATGGGAACGACAGCCCGGCAGCTAGATAAAGTAGATCAGCGCGATCACGCCCACGACGAGGGCCACGCGGGTGACCTGGTACGCCGTCTTGTTCCACGCCTTGAAGCGGCGGCGATACTGGCCCATGGTCCAGGAGATCTGGAACAGTTTGCTCACGCCGCCCACCTGGTCGCCCAGTTCGTTTGGCGAGGCGGCGGCCGTCATCAGGGTGCGGCCCAGCCAGCGGTTCAAGCCTTGCGCCCAGCGGTAGCGCATCGGACGCTCGATGTCGCAGAACAGGATGATGCGGTCGCTGTCGGCATCGTTGCGTGCCCAGTGGATATACGTTTCATCGAACATCACGGCCTGGCCGTCGCGCCAGCTGTGGCGTTCGCCATCGACGTCGATGAAGCAGCGGTCGTCGTTCGGCGTCTGCAAGCCCAGGTGGTAGCGCAAGGAGCCCGCGAACGGGTCGCGGTGCGGGTTGAGCTTGCCGCCTTGCGGCAGTTCCGCGAACATGGCGGCCTTGATTGACGGAATCGATTGCAGCAAGGCATAGGTTTGCGGGCACATCTGCTGCGCCGACGGGTGGTTCGCGTCATACCATTTCAGATAGAAACGCTTCCATCCATACTTGAAGAAGGAATTGAAACCGACGTCATTGTTCTTTTCGGCCGCCTTGATCTTTTTCATTTCCTGCATGCGCAGCGCTTCATCGCGGATGATCTGCCAGTTCTGCTGCAGCGGCGCCAGTTCCGGGAATTGATCGACGGCCAAATACGGCGTGGCCGGCACCTTGGAAAAAGTGTGCATGAACAGGTTCAGCGGCGCCATGAACGAGGAGTGATCGAAAATCTGGCGGCGGAACGGCAGGCGCACCTTGCCCCGAAAATGAATATGTAAAACCGAAAACACAAAAATGCCCAGCAAGGCCCACTTCATACACAACCTCGTTTTTTAAGAATGGGGCAATTATAACCAGTTAATGCCATCGCCACCCCGGGCCACGGTGAAGGAAAGATGAAGCGGCACGCGCGGACGCTCTGTCCTACAATGGCCTTTTCTACACACTATCCGAGGTAACAATGGAAATCTGGCACGCACCGCTCGACCTGGCCATCCTCAACGCCGCCAGCGAGGGCACGGCCATGCGCCACCTGGGCATTGAATTTACGGCCTTCGGCCCCGACTGGATCGAAGCGACCATGCCCGTCGACCACCGCACCATGCAGCCATTCAAGCTGCTGCATGGCGGCGCTTCCGTCCTGCTGGCCGAAACCCTGGGCAGCATGGCCGCGAATGCCTGCCTCGATTCCAGCCGGCACGTCAGCGTGGGCCAGGAAATCAATGCCAACCACCTGCGCGGCGTGCGCGGCGGCCACGTGACGGGGCGCGCCACGCCGATCCACCGGGGCCGCACCAGCCAGGTCTGGGAAATCCGCATCACGGGCGACGACGGCAAACTGTGCTGCATCTCGCGCATCACGATGGCCGTCATCGACGCCCCGGGCGCGGGCTGATACGGCAGCTCTTGACTTGCATCAAGGCATGAAAAGCGAGCGCGTGAAATCATAAAAAACGCTGTTCGCTTATAATTCAGTGTGCTGTTGTATGGCGTGAGGGTGTCCCCCCGCACGCCTGCATTGCCCGACATTAGAAGCTGACTGCCCAAAAAACGCCAGTTAGAGACCCATCCTGCGGCATGCGGGAAAGGCACCACGACGGCGAGCAGATCGCCCGGTTCTAGCGGAACCGGCAAAAAATCAACTTTACACAGGGCAATAAGAACAATGATGTCATTCAATCGTTTGACGATAGGCGCGCGCCTGAGCGCAGGCTTCGGGCTGCTGGTCTTACTCATGCTGGTGCTGGCGGCCTTCGCGCTGCTGCGCATCGGTGCCATCTCCGGCGCCATGGACGCGCAGGAAAAAGTCCAACTGGAAAAACTCGAACCGCTGTATGTGGCGCGCGAAGCGCTCGACCAGACGGGCCTGGCCGCCCGCAACGCGTATATCTTCCACGACCAGGCCGCCGCCGAGAAAGAGCTGGCCATCCTCGACAATCAGAAGGCCCTGTACCTGGACGCGCTGGCCCGGCTGGCGCCGCAGTTCGCCGGCGATCCGCAGTTCGAGAAGGTCAGCACGGGCTTGACCGCCATGGCGCAGGAATTGCAGCGTCCGCGCCAGTTTCGCGCCGCAGGGCAAATGGACCAGTACGGCACCTTCCTCGTTGAGGAATGCAGCCCCTTGCGGCGCCAGATCGTCGCCGACATCGATACGGTCCTGAAAAACGTGCAGCGCGAATCGGAGCAGGCCAGCGTGGCCGCGCGCGCCATCTACGGCCAGTCCTTGCGCTGGATCGGCGTGCTGGCCGCGCTCAGTGTGCTTGTTTGCATCGCGGTCGCCACCGTCATCACGCGCGGCCTGTTGCACCAGCTGGGCGGCGAACCGGCGTATGCGGCCGCGATTGCCGGGCGCATCGCGCTGGGGGAGTTGGCCATCGACGTGCACACGCGCCACGGCGACGACAGCAGCCTGCTGTTTGCCATCAAGACCATGCGCGACAACCTGGCCGCCATCGTTGGCAAGGTGCGCCATGGAACGGAAAGCATCGCCACGGCGTCGACCGAGATCGCCACGGGCAACCGCGACCTGTCGCAGCGCACGGAGCAGCAGGCCGGCTCGCTGGAAGAAGTGGCGTCATCGATGGAGGAACTGATTTCCACCGTGCGCCAGAATGCGGACAACGCCCAGCAGGCAAACCGTCTGGCGCGCGAAGCGTCGACCGTGTCGGAGCAGGGCGGCAAGGCGGTGGCCGAAGTGGTGCACACCATGGGCCTGATCAATGCCTCGTCGAACAAGATCGTCGACATCATCGGCGTGATCGACAGCATCGCCTTCCAGACCAATATCCTCGCCTTGAACGCGGCCGTGGAAGCGGCACGCGCCGGCGAACAGGGACGCGGTTTCGCCGTCGTCGCCACCGAGGTGCGCAGCCTGGCGCAGCGGTCAAGCGCCGCCGCGCGCGAAATCAAGGCCCTGATCGACGATTCCGTCAGCAAGGTCGGCACGGGCACGGTGCTCGTCGAGCAGGCCGGCGCCACCATGCATGACGTGGTGGCCGGCATCGGCAGGGTCACGGGCATCATGGCCGAGATCAGCCACGCCACGCAGGAGCAGGGCGCCGGCATCGAGCAAGTCAACCGCGCCATCGTCGACATGGACAGGGTGACCCAGCAAAACGCGGCCCTGGTCGCGCAGGCGGCGGCCGCCGCGCACGAACTGCAGCAGCAAGCGGCGCAGCTGGAACAGGAAGTGGGCATCTTCAAGCTGGCCCCGCCGGCCAACGGCCCGCTGCGCCTGGCGGCCTGAGGCCGATGGCGCTTTAGCGCGGCGCGCGCCAACCGGCATATTCCGCGCTACAATGAGCGCTGGATCACCGCCAGGACGAGTCATGCAAGTGCGCAGCAGCCATGATCTATCCAGCCCGGACGACGACAAACCGGCGCCGCCCGTGCTGCAGCTGGCCCTTGCCGGTCTCGGCTGGGGCTTGCTGACCTGCATGCTGTGCTTTGCCATCCTGTTCGTGACGAAATGGCTGTTGCCGCCCGAATACTGGGGCGCCCACACGGGCCTGTCCAAGTTCAAGCGCGAAATGTCGCTGCCCCTGCTGGTGTTCTGGGTCGTCATCTATTCCCCCATCCTGGAAACCTTCCTTGGCCAGCTGCTGCCGCTGGAAATCCTCCGGCGCCTGGGCGCCAGCCGCCAGCTCAGCATTTTTATCGGCGCCATCCTGTGGGCCATCGTGCATTTCATCAGCGGCGGCCTGCTGCACGCCATCGTCGCGCTGGGGTCGGGCGCCATGTTCAGCTTTGTCTACCTGCGCTACCGCGCTCCCAGTGTGGCCGTTGCCTACGCGACAACGGCGTTTGCGCGCGCCTGCAACAATATCGCCATCCTCGTTGCCGTATTTTATGGCCTCGACGCCTGATTTCCATCCTTCCTGAGCAGATACGGCACCAGCGCGGCCAGCGCCACGGCCAGCACCGCCAGGCCGACCAGCAACTGGCGGAAGGCGGCGTCATAGCTGGCGCGCAGCAGCGCTTCCTGGCCGCCCAGCAGCTGTGTTGCCTGCTGGATATCGCCGAGCGCGGCGCGGCTGGCGGCCGCCAATAGCGGCAGATCGGCGGGCAACTGCCGCGCCAGGCCCGCGCCGATCAGGCCTGCCAACAAGGAGCCCGCCAGGGCCAGCGCCACGCCATCGGCACTGACGCGCACCGTATTGAAGATACCCGTCGCCATGCCGGCCCGCTGGGTTTCCACCACGCTCAGGGCCATGCCATCCATCAAGCCCCACGGCAAGCCGATACCCACGCCGATCAGCAGCAGGGGGCCGGCCAGCGCCGCGGTGCCGCCATGGCCCAGCACTTGGGCCAGCCAGGCCAGGCCCGCCGCCGCCAGCAGCAATCCCGCTGCGCACAGGGCGCCCGTCTTGACCCAGCGCGACAGCAGCGCCGCCAGCACGGGCACGAGCAGCAGCGGCGCGGCCAGGGCGATCATCAAACGGCCAGCGGCCAGCGCGGACATGTTGTCGATGCCGATGAAGCGCCCCGGCAGCATGACGATGAGCACGATGAACAGGAAGGCGGGCGAGGCGGCCAGCACTTGCACGGCGACAAAGCGGCGCCGGCGGAACAGCGACAAATCCAGCATGGGCCGCGCCGTCCTGCGTTCGATCGCGCCAAAGGCGAGGAACAGCAGCACGGAGGCGGCGACGGACAGCAGCACGGCGCCGTTGCGCCAGCCGTGTTCGGGCGCCAGCAGCATGCCCAGGGTCAGCAGGCCCAGCGCGGCGCTGAAGCTGATGGCGCCAGGCCAGTCCAGCCGGCCCTGGCCGCGCGCCGGATCGGCCGGCACGCTGACCCATACCAGCAGCATGCCGATGGCGCCCAGCGCGGCCGTGGCATAAAAGATGGCGGGCCAGCGGGCCAGCGCCAGCATGGCGCCGGCCGCCAGCGGACCGAAGGCCAGGCCCAGGCCGAACGTCGTGCCCAGCACGCTCATCACGCGGTTGCGCGCCGCGCCGTGGAACAATGGCGCCAGCGACGACATGGCGGCGGCGAACGCGGCCGCGCCGCCCAGGCCCTGCACGAAACGCAGCGCGGCGATCCATGCCACCGATGGCGCGACGGCGATGGCCAGGGTCGCCACGCAAAACAGCGCCAGCCCCGCCAGCCAGACGCGGCGCCGTCCCAGCACGTCCGTCAGGCTGCCGGCCACCATCATGGCGCTGCCATAGCTGAGGATATACGCATTGACGACCCAGTTCAGGGCGGCGGCGCTGCCGTGCAATTCGGCGCCGAGGGCGGGCAGCGCCACGGCCGGGCCCGTGAAGCACAGGGGTATCAGTAAGCCCGTCAGGCAGGCGGCCAGCACTTGCAGCGGGAGTGAAAGAGGTGAGGAAGAGGGCATCGGTATCGGATATGAAAGAAAGAGGGCGAGTATGGCGCGCCCGTCATTGAAGAAAAATGGGCTAAACTGATCAACATATCGGACAATAATGTCTTCAATGGAGTGCGCATGGATAGCTTGGGTGGCATCGCCATGTTCGTGCAGGTGGCCGACAGCGGCAGTTTTTCGGCCACGGGACGGCTGCTGGGCCTGTCATCGTCGGCGGTGGGCAAGAGCGTGGCGCGCATGGAGGCGCGGCTCGGCGCGCGCCTGTTCCAGCGCAGCACGCGGCACCTGGCCCTGACGGCGGAAGGGGAAAAATTCCTGCAGCGCTGCAAGCGCATCCTGGCCGAGGTGGAAGCGGCCGAGCGCGAACTCGGTGAATCGGGCGGGGCGCCCAGCGGCCGCCTGCGTATCAGCCTGCCACGCTACAGCGGCCTGTTCGAAGCGGCCATCGCTGCGTTCATGCACGCCTATCCCGCCATCGAACTCGACCTCGATTTCTCCGACGCCATGGTCAATATCGTCAGCGACGGCTTTGACGCGGCCGTGCGCACGGGTGAACTGGCCGATTCAAGCCTGATGCGGCGCAAACTGTGTACGTTCCGCCGCCTGCTGGTGGCGTCGCCCGCCTACCTGGCGCGCCACGGCCGGCCCGCCGATGGCAGCGAACTGACGCGGCATCAGCGCTTCGATTACCGCTTTCCCGCCACGGGCCGTTTGGAACAGTGGCCGCTGATGGACGAGGCTGTCCAGCCAGCGCCCGGCATGGTGTGCAACAGCGTGGAAATGCGCGTCTTCCTGGCCGTGCAGGGGCAGGGCATCGCCTACCTGCCCGCATTTGCCGTGCGGCGCGAGCTGGCGGCGGGGCAACTGGTCTCGCTGCTGGACGAGCATACCCAGGCGCGCACGGCATTCTGGCTGCTGTGGCCGGCCAGTCGCCACCTGCCGCCGCGCCTGCGCGTATTTATCGATTTCCTGGTACAGCAATTACAGGATCAAACTTTTGGAGCTTTGCCATGACGGCGGATTCTTCCCTGACACCATTGCAATTGCATGTGGCTGGCGCCACCGTGCGCCATGCGCACCCGTTTGCCGTGCCGGTGCTGCCGCCGCAGGAACCGCTGACGGCGGTCCTGCGCGACGACTGGGTGCGGCCCCTGTACATGGGCTTGCACCAGCCCCAGGCGCTGGCGTGCGCGCAGCGTCTGGGACAGGCCGACGCCGCCGTCATCGCGCGCCTGCTGGGGCAATTCGACTGGCGCAGCCGCACGGCGGGCGCCTACCTGGCCGCATTGACCGGGCAGTCCGCTTTCACGGGTCAGCTGGGCGGCCTGCTGCTGGCCAGCGAGGTCTGCTACGCGGGCAGCGCATATTGCCTGGCGCTGGCCGTTTTCGACACGCCAGCCAGCCGCGATTTCCTGCACCGTTATCTTGCACATTACCTTTGCCAGCCGCAGCTGCACTTTGATCAGGAGCACGCGATGGCGGCCATTGCCTATCTCGACGGCCAGCATGGCCGGGATGAGGCTGCCCGCCATGCGCCAGCCTGGACCGGTTTCGCCGCCAGCCGGCCGGGCCTGGCGCTGGACGACGCGCTCGCGCAATTTACTTCCCGCATGGCCGCCTTGCGCGCCTTGCAGGCCTCAGCGGCTGGCAAATAAGCGCCGTCTCCCAAACTGTGGCGCCGTGCGTCTTGTTGGCGGCCTATTTCGCGCCGTCCATGGATTCCACCGTGTCGAAAATAGGCGCCAGCGCGCTTTCCATGGCGCCGGCGGTCGCGTCGCCGCTCTGGTTGGTGATGATGAAGACCCCAAGCTGATATCGAGGAACGATGTAGGCGTAGCTTTGCGCGCGCGGCACGCCGCCATGGTGCACATAATGCGTACCCAACTGGCGATTGCTGCCGATGTTCCAGAAATAGCCGATGCTGAAGTCGTCCTGAAAGCGCATCAGCGGCTTGTGCGATTCGGCGACCGCGCGATGGGCGCTCAATTGCAGGCGCAGGTATTTCGCCATATCGGGCATGGTCGACTTCAGGTTGCCGGCCGCCCCCCAAGGCAGTTGCGGCATCGGTGTCGTGATGACGGGATTGTCGCTGTGGTAGCCGGGCGCCAGCCGGCCGCTATCCTGGGCTGCGATGTTCAGCCTGGTATCGCGCATGCCGGCTTCGCGCGCGATGAATTGCGCGAGCAGGTCTGCATAGGGCATGGCGTAGATTGTTTCGAGCGTGTGCGCAATGAGTTCGGTACCGGCGCTGGAATAGGCGTAGTCCTTGCCAAGCGGACCCGTGATGCTGACTGCATGTAAATCCTGCCAGAATTGCTGTTGCCCGTAGTTGGCATACGCTGCATTGAGCTTTGCCGGCGTGGCGTGTGCCGTGAAATCCTGCAATATGGCGTTCACCTGCAATGGCAGCATGCCCGGCATAGTGCTGGTGTGCGTGATCAAGTGGCGCAAGCGTACTGGCTGGCCTTGCCACTGCAGGTTCGGGTAGGCCTGCGGCAGGTACTGTTGTATGGGATCGTCGAGCGTCGCCTTCCCGTCCAGCACGGCGTTCGCCAGTAGCAGGCCGGCAAAAGTCTTGCTGACTGAGCCGATTTCATACAGCGTTGTATCGTTCGGCGGATTGGCTTTGCCGGTCTCGAGCTCGCCCTGATGCAGCATGAATTCCTTGCCGCGATAAACGACGGCAATCGAGGTCGCGTGCAGCAATGGCTACTGCAGCAGGGTGGTCGCGGTCTGGCGCATTGCCGCAGGAATGTCGTGCGCAGGTGCCGTGGCTGCTGGCTTGCAAGCTGCCAGCGCGAGTGTCATTGCAGAGATGCTTGCGGCGAGTTTGGTCATCATGCGCACCATCGAGGGGGAGGGGCATTCTCGCACAATGGCTACAGCGGTGACAGAAAAAACTGGGCAAGGTTGCTCTTCTTTCCTCCATGCAGTGTGACATTTGCATGACAAATAGCAGTGCCTGTTCCGATTGCGCGTCATTAAGGCGTGCATGCGAGGCGACGCTCAGGCGCGCGCCGTCCATGCGCCAAAAGTGCCGGACCGTCGAAGGTGCGCGTTGGACTGCAAGTGGATGCGGCCGGGACTTTTGCCTTGCATGCCGGCCTGCGCCGGCATATTCAATCTTGGTTTTAAGTTTAACGACAGGAAACTGCAACATGACTGAAAACAATGCATCTGGCTCCAGCGTCTCCGCCATCGACGCTTACCTGAACAGTTCCGCAGCCACCGCACAGCGTTTCACGGGCACGCCGAACGCCGATATCCTCACCGGCACCACGGGCGCCGACGTGCTCGAAGGCCTGGCTGGCGACGATACGTATTACGTCAACCACAGCGGCGACGTGATCGTCGAACTGGCCAACGGCGGCAGCGATACCTTGTATACCAGCGTCAGCTACACGGTGCCGGACAATGTCGAGAAAGTGTACCTGACGGCCACCGGCCTGACGGTGAAGGGCAGCGCCACGACCAACAACGTCTTTTACGTCGATGTGCCCGGCGGCCACGTCATCGATGGCGGCGGTACGGGCAATGCAGTCACTTACGTCAACGCCAGCGCGGGCGTGACGGCGTCCTTCGCGCCGGTCAACGGTCCCGTGGTGGCGCGCCCGGGCGCGGACGTGGTGACGAATGTCGCCAGCATCGTGGGCAGCAAATTCAACGATGTACTGACCGGCAATGAAATCAGGAATCTCCTCTTCGGCGGTGTTGGCAACGATACCTTGCAGGGCGGGAAAGGCGACGACACGCTGGCCGGCATGCAGGGCGACGACACCTATATTTTTGCCCGTGGCGATGGCGCCGATTCCATCATCGAGGTGGAAGAGGCGGGCAGCCACAACGTCATTTCCTTCCTGGCCGGCGTCAGCGCGGACCAATTGTGGTTCCGCCAGGTGGGCGTGAACCTCGAGGTGAGCACCATCGGCACGGCCGATAAAATCACCATCAACGCCTGGTTTTCCAGTGCCGGGCCGCGCATCGAACAGTTCCGCACGGCCGAAGGCCGCGTGCTGCTGGGCAGCGACGTGCAAAACCTCGTGCAGGCAATGGCGGGCCTGGCGATGCCGGCGGCCGGCCAGCTGACCTTGCCGGCGGCAACGGCCGCCGCCCTGGCGCCGGCGCTGGCGCGGAACTGGCGTACGGAAGGACCGAACCAGCCCGGCAATGGCGTCTTTACCGGCACGGCGAACCCGGACATCATCCAGGGTACGGCGGGCGCCGACGTGATGGCGGGCCTGGCCGGCGACGACACGTATTACATCAACCACAGCGGCGACGTGGTGGTGGAACAGGCTGGCGGCGGCCGCGATACCGTCTATGCCAGCGCGAACTACACGCTGGCCGCCAACGTCGAAGAGGTGCATGTGAGCGCCGCCGGCCTGACGGTGACGGGCAACGGCAATGACAACGTGTTCCACGTCGATGTCGCCGGCGGCAACGTGCTGCGCGGCACCGGCACGAACAGCACGGCCACCTATGCGGGTTCCAAGGCGGGCGCGACGGCCAGCATCGTTTCCATCAACGAATCCCATGCGGCCCGCCCCGGCAGCGATGTGCTGGTCAATATTTCCAGCGTGACCGGCAGCGGCTATGACGACGTACTGTCCGGCAACGAGCTGGCCAATACCCTGGCCGGCGGTCTCGGCAACGATACCTTGCAAGGCGGCAAAGGCAGCGACGTGCTGACGGGCGGCCTCGGCGACGACACCTATGTCTTTGCGCGCGGCGACGGCGCCGATGTCATCACCGAATCGTCCGCCGATGCCAATTACGACACCATCGCCTTCCTGGCCGGCGTCAACATCGACCAGCTGTGGTTCCGCCAGGTGGGCAATGACCTGGAAGTGAGCACCATCGGCACCACGGACAAGATCACCATCCGCGCCTGGAACGCGGCTGTGCCGAACATCGAGGAATTCCGCACGGCCGCCGGCCACGTCATGCGCGGCGCCGACGTGCAGCTGCTGGTGCGGGCGATGGCGAACCTGGCGCCGCCGCCGCTGGGCCAGCTGACCCTGCCGGCTGGCACGGCCGCCGCCCTGGCGCCCGCGCTGGCCCAGGCCTGGCACTTCAACGGTCCCACGCAGCCGACGGAGCAAACATTCGTCGGCACGGCGAATGCCGATGTCATCAACGGCACGGCCGGCGCCGACCTGCTGCAAGGCCTCGGTGGCGACGACACGTATTACGTCAACCACAGCGGCGACTTCATCGACGAACGTGGCAATGGCGGCAACGACACCGTGTACACCAAGGTCAACTACACGGTGGCCGACAACGTGGAAAACGTGCGCCTGGCCGCTGCCGGCCTGACGGTGACGGGCAGCGCCTACAACAACAACGTGTTTTTCGTCGATACCGCTGGCGGTAACGTGCTCGATGGCGGCGGGGCGGGCAACACGCTCAGCTACATCAATGCCGGCGCGGGTGTGACGGTTGCCTTCGCCCCCGTCGGCGCCGCCCTGGCGGCGCGTCCGGGCGTGGACGTGGTGGCCAACTTCAATGCCGTCATTGGCAGCAAGTTTGATGACGTTCTGGTGGGAAATGAGATCAAGAATATCCTCGCCGGCGGCCTCGGCAACGATACCCTGCAAGGCGGCAAGGGCGACGATATGCTCGCTGGCGCTGCGGGCAACGACACCTATGTCTTCGCCCGCGGCGACGGCGCCGACATCATCAACGAGCCGAACGAGGCGGGCAGCCGCGACGTGGTGTCCTTTCTGGCCGGCGTCAGCGCCGAGCAGCTGTGGTTCCGCCAGGTGGGCACGAACCTGGAAGTGAGCACCATCGGCACCACAGACAAGGTCACCGTCAATGGCTGGTATGCGGCAGCGGGGGCGAGCATCGAGCAATTCCGCATGGCCGACGGCCGGGTCTTGCTGGGCAGCCAGGTGCAAAACCTCGTGCAGGCGATGGCGGGCCTGACGCCGCCGGCGGCTGGCCAGCTGACCTTGCCTGCAGGCACGGCGGCCATCCTGGCGCCGGTGCTGGCGCAAAACTGGCGCGCCGCGCAGCAATTCAGTGCCGCCAGCCAGGACGGACTCGGCGGCTGGCAGGCCGATTCCGCGCAGCTGGTGCAAGCGATGGCCGGCTTTGCCGTGCCGGCGGCCGCCTCGGCGCCATGGTCAGGCCACGGTAATCCGTCGACGCAGCTCCAGCTGGCGGCAGTCCATTAATACGTTGACATAGCTGGAGCCACCCTCACGCAGCCGGGCCGGGGCGACCTGCCACGGCCTGGCTGCGCCATTGAATCTCTGATATTGCCCGATGACAGTCCTCTCCCACCGCAACGATACGCCGTCCATAGAAAAAACTGTGCCCGACACGGGCTTGCTGTCGCTGCTGCTGATGGCCAGCCTGCACGGCATCGCCGCCGATGGCGCCCAACTCAAGCATGCTTTCGGCCAGGCCGTATTCACGCGGCAAACCGTGCTGCTGGCCGCCAGGCAACTTGGCTTGACGGCCAAACTGGTGCGCCAGGCGCCCGAACGGCTGGGGCAAGCGCCGCTGCCGGCCATCGCCATCGATACGGACGGCCGTTACTTTATCCTCGGCAAGGTCGAGACGGACGCTGACGGCGTGAGCAAGGTGCTGGTCCAGCATCCGGGCCAGCCGCCGCAAATCCTCGGCCGCGAAGCCTTCCTTGCCGCCTGGACGGGCGAGCTGATCTTTTTCAGCAGCAAGGCCAGCTATGCGGGCGAGACGGCACGTTTCGACTTCAGCTGGTTCATTCCCGCCGTCATCAAATACCGCAGGCTGCTGGGCGAAGTGCTGCTGATCTCCTTCGTGCTGCAGCTGATCGGCCTGGCCACGCCCCTGTTTTTTCAGGTGGTGATGGACAAGGTGCTGGTCAACCACGCGATGAAAACCCTGCACGTGGTGGCCATCGGCCTCGTGTGCGCCATCGTCTTCGAAGCCGTGCTTGGCCTCATCCGCACCTATGTTTTCGCGCGCACCAGCAGCAAGATCGACGTGGAACTGGGCGCGCGCCTGTTCCGCCATTTGCTGGCCTTGCCGATCGCGTATTTCCAGGCGCGCCGCGTGGGCGATTCCGTGGCGCGCATCCATGAACTGGAAAATATCCGGTCTTTTCTCACCGGCAACGCCATGACCCTGGTGCTGGACTTGCTGTTTTCCTTCATCTTCATTGCCGCCATGCTGTGGTACAGCGCGGCGCTCAGCATCGTCGTGCTGGCTTCGATTCCCGCCTACGCGGCCCTGTCGATGCTGCTCACGCCCGTGCTGCGTGGCCGCTTGAACGACAAATTCAACCGCAGCGCGGAAAACCAGTCTTTCCTGGTCGAAACCATCAGCGGCGTCGATACGCTCAAGGCCATGGCCGTCGAGCCACGCTGGCAGCGGCAGTGGGAAAAGCAGCTGGCCGGCTATGTGTCGGCGGGCTTGTCGGCAAATAACATCGGCATGCTGGCCAGCGGCGGCGTCACTCTGGTGAGCAAGCTGGTGACGGCGGCCATCATGTGGTGGGGCGCCACCCTCGTCATCGACGGCAAGATGACGGTGGGCGAACTGGTCGCGTTCAATATGCTGGCCGGGCAGGTGGCGTCGCCCATCTTGCGCCTGGCGCAGCTGTGGAACGATTTCCAGCAGGTGGGCATCTCGATGAGCCGGCTCGGCGACATCCTCAACGCGCGCGTGGAAGCGGGCAGCCAGAAGGCGCGCCTGCCGCGCATCGCGGGCGCCATCGACTTCCAGCAAGTGGGTTTCCGCTACCGGCCCGATGCGGCCGAAGTGCTGCGCAATGTATCGATTTCCATCGCGCCTGGCGAAGTGATCGGCATCGTCGGGCGTTCCGGCTCGGGCAAGAGCACGCTGACGCGGCTGGCGCAGCGACTGTATATCCCTGAGCGGGGCAAGGTGCTGATCGACGGGCAGGATATCGCCGTCATCGACACGGCTTCGCTGCGGCGCCAGATCGGCGTCGTGCTGCAGGAAAACATCCTGTTCAACCGCTCCGTGCGCGACAACATCGCCCTGAGCGACCCGGCGTTACCGATGGAAGCCGTCATCGCCGTGGCGAAACTGGCGGGCGCCCACGATTTCATTTGCGAACTGCCGGAAGGCTACGACACCATGGTGGGCGAGCACGGCACGGGCTTGTCGGGCGGCCAGCGCCAGCGCATCGCCATCGCCCGCGCCCTGATCGGCAATCCGCGCATCCTGATTTTCGATGAGGCGACGAGCGCGCTCGACTATGAATCGGAAAAAATCATCCAGGACAATATGCGCGGCATTTGCGCGGGGCGCACCGTGCTGATCATCGCCCACCGCCTGTCGGCCGTGCGCGAAGCACACCGCATCATTGTCATGGAGCGGGGGCAGGTGGCCGAACTGGGCACGCATGACGCGCTGCTGGCGCAGCCGGGCGGCATCTACGCCCATCTGTACAGCCTGCAGCAGGGCACGCACGGGAGCGCAACAGGGGACGCGACATGAGGAGCGCCGGCCACCGTGTCGCCGCGTATGGCGAGCTGTTGCAACGCTATGGCCAGGTGCTGAGGCATAGCTGGCGCAACCGCGCCGCCTTGAGCGGCCCCGTGCTCAGCGAAGACGAGGCGGCTTTCCTGCCGGCCGCGCTGGCGCTGCAGGAGCGGCCCGTGTCGCCATCGCTGCGCCTGACGGCCAGGGTGCTGATGCTGCTGGTCGGCTGCGTCGTGCTGTGGGCGGTCTTCGGCCAGGTCGACATCATCGTCAACGCGGCCGGGAAGATCATTCCGTCCGGCAACATCAAGACCATCGCCTCGGTCGACGTGGCGGCCGTGCGCGCCCTGCACGTGCGCGAGGGACAGGCCGTGAAGGCGGGCCAGCTGCTGGTGGAACTCGACAGTCGCGGCCCGGACGCCGAGCGCGACAAGGCCGCCGGCGACGCCGTGGCGGCCGCGCTGCAAATGGCCCGCGCGCGCGCGCTGATCGCCGCCATCGACAGCTTGACGCTGCCGAGGCTGGCGGCGCCCGATGGCGCCTCCGCCGTCCAGCGCGAGGAAGCGCAGGGCCATCTCGATGGCCAGTATGCGAATTTCCGCGCCAGGCTCGCGCATCTCGATGGCGAGATTGCCCGCTATGCCCAGGCGCTGCCATTGGCGGCTCAGCGCGCCGGCGACTACAAGGCGCTGCTGGCGACGCGCGACGTGGCCGAACACGCGTGGCTGGAAAAGGAGCAGGCGCGCATCGACCTGGCCGGCCAGCTGGCGTCGGCCCGCGGCGAGCGCGCGGCCCTGGTGGCGCAGACGCGCAAGGACGCCTACGACGCGCTGACGGAAGGGGCCAGGGTGGCGGCGGCCAGCGGCCAGGACGCGCGCCGCGCCGGCGCCCGCGGCAGCCTGCTGCGCCTGACGGCGCCCGTCGACGGCACGGTGCAGCAGCTGAAGCTGCACACGGTGGGCGGCGTGGTGCCGGCCGCGCAGGCGCTGATGCAGATCGTGCCGCGCCAGGGCAAGCTGGAAATCGACGCCGTGCTGGAAAACCGCGACGTCGGCTTCGTGCAGGAAGGGCAGGCGGTGGCCGTCAAGGTCGACGCCTTCGATTACACCAAATACGGCACCGTGCCCGCCGTCGTCAGCAGCGTCTCGCGCGACGCCGTCGAGGACGAAAAGAAGGGCCCCGTGTATGCCGTCAGGATCACGCTGCGGCAGCCGTCCATCGTCATCGACGGCAAGACGGTGCCCTTGACGGCCGGCATGGCCGTGCGCGCGGAAATCCGCACGGGGACGCGCAGGGTGATCGAATACGTGCTCTCGCCGCTGGTGCGGCACCAGAAGGAGGCGCTGCATGAACGCTAGATGCCGCGCCATGGCCGCCATCGCCATCGCCGCCAGCTTGCTGCTGGCCCGTGTTGCGGCGCAGGCGGGCGAGTTCGAGGCCGCGCCATGCCCGTCCGCGTCCGAGGCGGGCGTGCCCTTGACCCTGCCGGCGGCCGTCGACCTGGCCCTGTGCCACAACGCGCAGGTGCGCGGCGCCTGGGCCGGCATACGGCTGCAGGCGGCCGGCGTGGGCGAGGCCAGGGCCGCCTTTCTGCCGACCTTGAATGCGGGCGTGAGCCGGGTGCACGACCGCACGGCTTATCCGGGCGCCAGCACGCCGTCAGGCAGCTTGAACAGCAATACGGGCTCGCTGAATCTGTCCTGGCGTCTGTTCGACTTCGGCGGGCGCGCGGCGGGCCGGCGTTCGGCGCAAGCCTTGCTCGACGCGGCCCTGGCCAACCGCGACGCCGTGCTGCAAAAGACCCTGGCGGCCACCGTCAGCGCGTATTTCGACGCGCAGACGGCGCGGGCCAACGTGCGGATGCGCGAGCAATACCGGGCGCTGGCCAATGAAACGGTGCTGGCCACGCAGCGCCGCGCCCAACGGGGACTCGGCTCTCACAGCGACACCCTGCAGGCGGCGAGCGCGCTGGCCAAGGCGGCCCTGGGCGCCAGCCGCGCCGACGGCGAGTTTCAGAAGGCCCGTGCCGTGCTGGTCTACACCCTGGGCTTGCCGGCCGAGGCGGGCGTGATCCTGGACGACGACGGGGACGACGCGGCGGCGGGCCTGCGCGAGGGCTTGCAGGATGAGCTGCATGCCTGGCTGGCAAGGGCCAGGGAGCGGCACCCGGCCATCGTGGCGGCCCAGGCGCAGCTGGCGGCCGCGCGCGAACGGGTGGCCGTGAGCGAGTCGGAAGGCCGTCCCAGCATCGACCTGACGGCCAATATCTACCAGAACGGCCGCCCCAACCAGGGCTTGTCGCCGGCTTCCACGCGCGAAACCCTGGTGGGCATCTCGCTCAACATCCCCCTGTTCGACGGTTTTGCGCGCCACTACAAGGTGCGCGGCGCGCTGGCGCAGGCCGGGCAAAGGGAAGCCGAGGCGCAAGACGTAAAGCAGCAGACCCTGATGGAACTGGTGAAAACGCATGCGGAGGCGAGCACGGCGCTGGCCAACCTGGCCGCCTCGCAAGCGTGGCTGGACGCGGCGCGCGATGCCCAGGCCAGCGTGCGGCGCAAGTTCGGCCTGGGCGCGGCCGATATCCTGGAAATGCTGAACACCCAGTCGGCGCTGCTCGAGGCGCAGCAGGAGCGCATCCGTTGCCAGGCGGAATGGCGCTCGGCCCGGCTGCGGCTGCTGGCCAGCGCCGGCGTGCTGGGACGGGAGGCCATTGCAGGGCGCTAACAGGCGCATTCCGCGCGCCATGCCGGCGCAATTGTGATTATATTAGCGTAGCTAATCCACACACCGGCCAAGGGAGACATCATGCACAGCATACAAAAGATTACCCCGTGTTTATGGTTCAACGGCCACGCCGAGGCGGCGGCCCTGTTTTATACGGGGATCTTCCCCAATTCGAAGATCGGCCAGATCCTGCGCTATGGCGAGGAGGGCAAGGAAATCCACGGCCAGGAACCGGGCAGCGTGCTGACGGTGGCGTTCGAGCTGGACGGCCAGACGTTCACGGGCTTGAATGGCGGGCCGCTGTTCCAGTTTTCCGAAGCGATCTCGTTCCAGGTCAATTGCGAAACCCAGGACGAGGTCGACCACTACTGGAAGCAGCTGTCCGAAGGCGGGGCGCCGGAAGCGCAGCAGTGCGGCTGGCTCAAGGACCAGTTTGGCGTGTCCTGGCAAATCGTGCCCACCATCATGGTCAAGCTGCTGGGCGATCCCGACCCCGTCAAGGCCCAGCGCGTGATGAAAGCCATGATGGGCATGAAAAAGATCGATATCGACGAGATCAAGCGGGCGTACGCGGGCTAGCCTGGCCCGTCAGGCAGCGGAGCGCCCTGTCCAAGATGGCCGGCATTTGCTATAGTCCCGTCCATCTTGTCCCTGCCATCATTCCATCCGCCTACAGACCCTGCCATGACCACTAGCACCAGCAGCACCATCGCGCCCCGCACCTTCGGTACGCCCCTGTCTTCCACCGCCATCAAAGTCATGCTGCTGGGCTCGGGTGAACTGGGCAAGGAAGTGATCATGTCGCTGCAGCGCCTGGGCGTGGAAGTGATCGCCGTCGACCGCTATCCGAACGCGCCGGGCCACCCGGTCGCGCACCGTTCGCACGTGATCGACATGAGCGACGGCGTGGCGCTGGCCGCCCTGATCGAACTGGAAAAGCCCGATTTGATCGTGCCGGAAATCGAAGCCATCGCCACCGATACGCTGGCGGCGCTGGAAGCGGCCGGGCAAATCACGTGTATCCCGAACGCGCGCGCGGCCGTGCTGACGATGAACCGCGAAGGCATCCGCACCCTGGCGGCCGAAACCCTGGGCGTGGCGACGTCGCCGTACCGCTTCGCCAGCAGCCTGCGGGAGTTGCAGCTTGCATGCCAGGAGATCGGTTTTCCGTGCGTCGTGAAACCCGTGATGTCGTCGTCGGGCAAGGGCCAGTCCAAACTCGATGGCGCCGCGGACGTGGACGCGGCATGGGCGTATGCGGCCAGCGGCAGCCGTGTCGATACGGGCCGGGTCATCGTCGAGGGTTTCATCGACTTCGACTACGAAATCACCTTGCTGACGGTGCGCGCCGTCGGCGCTTCGGGACAGATCGAGACGCAGTTCTGCGAGCCGATCGGCCACTTGCAGGTGCATGGCGACTACGTGGAATCGTGGCAGCCGGCGCGCATGGCGCCGCTGGCACTCGAGCGTTCGCGCGACATCGCGCGCAAGGTGACGGACAACCTGGGCGGCCTGGGGCTGTTCGGCGTGGAGCTGTTCGTCAAGGACGACATGGTGTGGTTCTCGGAAGTGAGCCCCCGTCCGCACGACACGGGCATGGTCACCATGGCCAGCCAGGTGCAGAGCGAATTCGAGCTGCACGCGAAAGCCATCCTCGGCTTGCCCGTCAACGTGGCCCTGCGTTCGCCCGGCGCCTCGGCCGTCATCTACGGCCAGCTGGAAGCGAAAGGCATCGCCTTCGAAGGCGTGGCCGACGCCTTGCGCGTGCCGGGCGCCGATTTGCGCCTGTTCGGCAAGCCGGAATCGTTCGCCCGCCGCCGCATGGGCGTGGCGCTGGCCACGGCCGACGATATCGACACGGCCCGCGCGCGCGCCGTGCTGGCCGCATCGAAAGTCAAGCCGGTGGCAAAATAAGCCTGCCTGCAAATACAACATCATCAACATGGAAGCAGGAACATGACGGAACTCGATCATTATCTCGCGCAGCACTATCTGGACGAGACGCAGCTGGCGGCAGCCGCCGCCATGAGCATGGCGGACATCGACGCCCTGATCCAGGCCCGCCTCGTTCCCGCACCTGCATACGTGGTCGATGACGGCGGCAATCTGAGCTCGTTCGTCTTTGGCGCCATGGCGGCGCCCGGGGCCAGGGCCGGCCGCTATTTTCCGCCGTCCCAGCTGGCCTGGATCGCCGTGGCGCGGCACGCGCTCGCCGAAGGGGCGGAAACGGCGCCAGCACGCCTGCAGGCGCAATTTACTGCCCGCTATGGCGCCGCGCTGGCGACCTTGAACCTGACGACCTGGCGCCTGCGCGACAGCTTCGACGACAGCGGCGCGCCGATCGCGGAGGGCTTGCGCGCCCGCACCGACAGCGCCTGGACGTATTTTTTGAACGGCACGTTTTCCCTGTGCGTGGCCAATCCCATGTCCGAGGCGCACATCGCCTGGAAGGAAGTGCTGCAGGAAAAGCTCGCGCAGCAAAGCGCGAATGGCAGCAAGACGCTGTTGCCGCAAGCGCAGGCGCGGCAGATGCATGCGCTGATCGATGCCTATGCGGCGGCCGCCATGCCGTTTTCACCCATCGAATATGCCTCGAGCAGCCGCAAGCGCCTGGTCGAGGATCTGCGCGCGAACATCCGCGCAAGCGACGAAGAGGGGACGCCCGCATGACGGCATCGGCCACGCACAGCCTGCCGCTGGCCGACGCCGGCGGCGACGACATCAAGCGCAAGCTGCGCGGCCATATCGCGCGGCGCAACCTGGCCGGCGCCGCCAACGATTGCAAGTGGAACGAACTGCTGGCCTTCATGCGCGGACGCACCGACTGGGCGCCGTCGTACCGTTACGGCTCCGTCACCGGCTATGTGTCGCGCTGGGATACGGAATGGGATTACCACCCGCCGTTCCCGTTCCTGGGCGTGGAATGGTTCGATATCAGCCTGTACTCGGAAGAACACGTGGCCATGCTGCTGCCCAAGAAAATCATCGACCACGGCGTGTGGATCGTGCCGGAGCTCGAGCGCATCGGTTTCGATTTCGAAGTGCGGGACCGGGTTGCGCGTATCTGGGGCTATTTGCCCCGCAATTATCACGACTTCCCAACCGCCGACTAATTCAAAGACTCTCTCATGCCTGAAAACGTTATTCCCCAGGTGCCGCAACCGGACGACGCCGTCGTCGGCAAGGAAGCGGGCGCGCAGATGCTGGCCACGGCTTGCGCCGCGCGCGACGCCTTCTATGCCACTTTGGGCGCTGTCGACGCCGACGTGCTGGCGCCGCTGGTCAACCCGGCCTTCATGGGTGGCCCGCGCTGGCCATCGTTGCGCCAGGCCTGGCGGGTGATCCGCCGCAATGATTCCATCCTGATCGCCAGCGATGGCTTGAGCGATCCGTTCGAGGATGACGACGACGTGTTTGTCCCGCGCGGCCACCTGCTGGAAGTGTGCATCGAGGCGCCGCTGTCCGCCTTTGACGGCAAGGACGTGGCGCATTCCTGGCTGTTCGACCTGGTCTACCAGGTCAGCCAGAACGTGGCCGACCATGGCTCCATCGATTTGCTGGTGCAGCGCCACGGCAGCGTCTCGATGGTGCTGGACTTGCAAGACGCGCCCAAGGGCCTCGAAGACGAGAATGAACAGGTGGGCGTGCTGCTGGCCCAGGGCGCGAGCACCATTGCGCCTTCGTTCGACACGCCGTATGGCGAAGTGATGCTGCTGACGCTCACCGCGCTGCAGCCGGCCGAACTGGCATACATCAGCGAGGCGGAAGACAAGGCGCAAGCGCGGCGCGACCTGGCCGCCGCGCTGGCCGCATCGCCGGCCGGGCATTGGAACGTGGCCCAGCGGCCTGCCGTCATTCCCCGCTAGGTTCTTCGACCGGCGGCACAGCCGGTTCTTCCGCTTTCGGCGCTTCCTTCGCTTCCACGACGGCCGGCGCCGGCGGCGGCTCGCGCCACTTGCCCGCCGCCTTCAGCTTGTTCTTCAGCCCCGGCAAGGGAAAACCCAGCGCATAGGCTTTTTGCGCGTGCGCGCTGGCTTTCTCGTATTCCTTCTTCTTTGCATACATCAGGCCCAGGTTGTACTGGATGGTGGCCTGGTCCGGCGCCAGGCGGCTGGCAGCGTCCAGCTGTTCCAGCGCCATCGCATCCTGGCCCGTGGACAGCAAATAGCTGCCATACACCATGCGCGCCGTCACGTCGTGCGGCGCGAAGCCGATGGCGCGCTCGAAAAAGCAGCTGACCGTGTAGCGGGCGCCCACCGGCTGCGCGCTTTTCAGGCGCAATCCCAGCTTGGCCATCGACGCCAGCGCCCGGTGGTGGTTCGGGAAGTGTTCGAGCGTGTAGCTGATGTCCGCGCCCAGGCTGCCCGTCATGCCTTGCGTGAGCGTTTCCACGGCGCGTGAAAAATGGAATTTCTCGACCACGGACAGACCGTCGCGGTCTTCCGCGCTCGTGTAGTCGCCGCCCGGCGTGCGCTTGACGTAGGGCGGACACTCGGCGGCAGTAGCGCTGGCGCAGCAGGCGGCGAGGGTGCAGGCTAACAAGCAATGCTTCATGTCGGACTCCTGTGGCTGACCTGGTCGAGCAAATCGGCCAGGGCGCTGCTGCGGGCTTGCCGCGATTGCAGGGCGATGGCGGTGGGGCTGGCCAGCGGGGCGCGGCCCTGGCGCGCCAGTTCAAGGAAGCGCAGCAGCGCGCGTGCGCAGTCGCCGCTGGAAGCCAGCTGGCCGATGGTATCGATACCGCAGTGGCGCAGCTTGGCCGCGCTGTCGCCGGCCAGGTCGGTCAGCGCGAGGATGGGCCGGCGGCAGCGCAGATATTCATACAGCTTGGCGGGAATCTGTCCGTTGCAGTTGGCCGCCTGCAGCAGCAGCAAGCCGTCGGCGGCCAGCATTTCCCGCAGCGCCGCGCCGTGCGGCTGCAACGGTTCCAGGCTCACCAGATCCAGGATGCCGTATTTCGCCAGCAGGCCCGCCAGCCACGCATCGTGGCCTGTGGCGCGCAGCACCATCTGGAAATTGCGGGCGTGCAGCACGCCGTCGTGGCGCAGGCGGGCCAGGGCTTCGAACAGCGGCTGCGGATCGCGCTCGGACGGGTAGATCACGCCGCTGTGCAGCAGCAGGAAGCGGCTGCGGTGGCCGCGCGGCCCGTCCGGCGGCGCCGCGCCGTCGTCATCGTCGTGGCCATTTTCGATCAGGTGGAAGCGCTCGCGCCCCACTTGCGCCAGGCGCCGCTGGTGCGCCGCGATGGCGCCCGGCGTGGTGCAGACGATGGCCGCGCTGCGCGCCGCGATGCGCTGTTCGATCCACGCATGCATGCGGTGCAGGCGCGGCTCGGGCGGATACGGCGCCAGCGGGTCGCTGTCGTCGAGCATGGGGTCGCGCTGGTCGGCGATCCACGGCAGGCCGCTGAGTTTTTGCAAGGTCATCGCGATCAGGTGCGCCGTGGCGATCGGGTACGTCGACCAGATGGCATCGGGGCGGTATTCGCGGATCATGCGCAGGCCGGCCGGCACGGCGCTCAGCCACCAGGAACTCCAGCGGTCGGGCAGCGCCAGGCAGCGCGGATAGCGCCCGGCGATGGACAAATGACGCGCCGCGTCCAGCGCCAGGGTGCGCCGCACGGTCGCCTGCGCGCCGATCTGCGCCAGTTGCGTATTGCCCCGCTGCGCATACGCGAGCGGCGACGGGCTGAGCACGAGCGGCTGCCAGCCGCAGTCGGGCAGATGGCGGGCAAAGCCCAGGGTGCGCAGGATGCCGCTGCCGCCGGCAAACGGCGGAAAATGGTAGGCGACCATCAGCACCCGTTTTGGTCGGGTTGCGTTCAGTCGGGCCGCGTTCGGCGAGGTCATTACCATGACCGCAGCCACCGTGCGCACAGCTGTTCGACCTCGCCGCGCCAGGCGGCGCTGGCGAACGTGTGGTTGGCGCCAGCGACCTGCGCCTGCGTCCATTGCGCGCGGGCGGCCACGGCGCGCCAGGCTGTGTCGCCATCGAGCAGGGCTTGCCACTCGCGCGCACCGAGGTCGTCGCCGCTGAGGATCAGCAAGACCTTGCCCTGGAATTGCGCCAGCGCCCGCAGCAGGGCCGGCGCGGGCGCGTCGTCTTCCTGCGTTGCCGGTGTCTGCGTGGCGGCCGCCACCTGCCGCAGCGACGCCAGGCTGGCGCCCAGCCGCAGTCCGCCGCCGGCCAGCTTGCGCCAGAACGCGCCTTGCAGCAGGCGCGGCAGATAATAATGGCGCAAGGTGGCGCGCGCCAGGCCGGCGCTGCTGCGCACCCAGGGGTTGAGCAGCACCAGCGCGGCGATGCGCGCGTCGCGTGGCGCATGGCAGGCCGCGGCCGTGGCGCCGTCGCACAAGCCCCACAGCGCCACTTCGCGCAAGGACGGCACGGCGTCGAAGAATTGCGCCAGCGCGCCGGCGATGTCGGGACCGGCGGCGCGGTAATCGCGCGCGCGGCCCTCGCTGTCGCCCATGCCGCGCAAGTCGAAACGCAGCACGGGCCAGCCTTGCGCGGCCAGGGCGCGGGCCAGCAGGACGAACTGGCGGTGGCTGCCGATCCGGTACTGCGGCCCGCCCGTGACGATCAATACGCCGCGCGGACCCGGTGCGTCGGGCAGGCTGAGGACGCCGATCATGCGCGCCTGCGCCTCGCCGTCCTCAGCGGCGCTGCGAAAGCGCAGCGCCAGTTCGCGCACGGCGTGCGCCGCGAGGTGCTGCTGGCCGCTGTCGCGTTTCATGGCGGCGTCCTTTCCTCGTCGAGCCAGTCGCGGCACAGCGCACGCGTCGCGTCCAGCAGTTGCGGACACGCGAGCAGCTCGCCGCTGTGCCAGAACGGGCCATCGCCAAAGCTGGCAACGTGGACGGCGGCGCCCTGGTCCCGCCATTGCCGCGCCAGTGGCGGCAAGGGCGCGGTTGCCTGCTCCGGCCCCTGGTAATCGAGCCAATAGACAGGAACGGCGGGCTGCAGCGCGGACGCGTTGACGTCATCGATGGCGTGCGCCAGCGCGGGCGCCAGCAGGTAGCCGGCCACTTCCACAGCTTCACTTTCCGCCAGTGCGGCGCGCGCATGGCCGGGCGCTTCCTGTCCGCCGCCGGCCAGCATGCCGGCCGCCAGGCGCAGGCGCAGGAAGCGGTCGATGACGCGTCGTCCATCGAGTTCCGGTTGCCAAAGCAGCAAACGCGCCAGGGGCAACGGCGGGTTGCTGGCGAAATCGAGGGCCAGCAGGGCGCCCAGGCGCAAGCCCCACACGGTCAAGGGGCCGTTGACCCGCTGCGCCAGCCACGCGCACGCCAGGTGCAGGTCGTTGTGCCAGATGTCCCATCGCGCTTCGCCAAAGTCGCCGCTGCTGTCGCCGCAGCCGAACAGGTCGATCTGCAGCACGCTGTAGCCGGCCGCGGCAAAGGCGCGCGCCTGCGCGGCGGCCACGTGGCGGCTTTTATTCAGTTCTTCCGCGAACGGATGCACGTAGAGGATGCCGCCGCGCGCGGCCTGTCCCGGCGGCGGCAGGTGCAGCAGGCAATAGCGCTGGCCGCCGCTGGCGGGCAGGAAGAAGGGCAGCAGCGGCAGCGCGTCGGTGAGGGCGCGGTTCATGCTCGCAGCTTTGCAAACACGAAATCGTGCAAGGTGCCCACGGTGGCGAAGTGGCGCGCGTGGATGTCGTCGTCGGCGACGATGATGCCGAAATGGTCTTCCAGCGCGGCGATCACGCCGATCACGGCCATCGAGTCGAGTTCCGGCACGCTGCCCAGCAGCGGCGTGTGGGCTTCCAGCACGCGCCCGTTCAAGCCCAGGGTGGTGTCGAGGATGTGCTTTACTGCTTCAAGATGCGGCATGTCAGCTCCAGGGAAGGGTAGTGCGGCAGGGACGACGTATCGAAGGCCAGGCAGGGGATAGCGTCGGGACGGCGCGACAGGTGTACATAGGGCGGCAGGCTGGCGGCCATCCATTGCCAGCGCCCGCAGCGGATAAAGGTGGCCGTGCCCAGCGCGTGCGTGCCCAGGCGCGCGTGGGCGCCCAGCGAGGCGCGGTTGAAACGCGAGATGCGGCTGCACGACCAGCGCACGCCCTGCGCGTACAGCACGGCGTTGGCTTCTTCCCACAGGCGCGCGAAGACGAGGCCGCCGCGCTGTTCGGGATGCACCCACACGTCGAGGTCCCACGACGACTGGTTTGAGGCCAGCGCATAGCGGGCGCGCACCTCGTCTTCCTGGCAGCCGTGGCGCAGCAGCCAGATCCAGCCGACCATGCCGGACTTGTCGCGCGCCACCAGGCATTGCGCGCCCTGGCGGTAACGCTCGCGCAGCGCGCCGGGCCGGCGCTCGGGTCCGGGCGGCAAGTCCGCTTCCGCCACGCAGGGCGTGACGGCAATCGACTGGCCGCGCCCGCGGCAAAGGGAACCGGGCGCCACGGCCTGTGCCACGAATTGATAACGGTACAGCGCGCAACGTCCGCCCGGCACCGTTGCCAGCAGCCGGGCCACGGCCAGCCAGGCGCTGTCGCGCCAGCCCAGCTGGGCGACGCTGGCGGCCAGCCGTTGCAGCAAGGGAAATTGCGGGGACAGGGCCATGGTAGTAACGGACCGGGCGGCTATGCAGCCAACGCTGTCCATTAGAGCGCAGCGGCCAGTGGCCGATGTTGCGCGGCCTCAAGCATTGCGCCTGACGGGCCGCCGTCCGCCGGGCGAAGTGCTTGCTTGATAAAAATCAACACTGCCGCGCCCGTTTGTCCCAATCATAGGGGAATGCATGGCAATCATGGCAACCTTGGGGCGACACGATGGCGACACTGATACACGATCTGATTTTTGAAACGGCGCAGCGCGCCCCCCACGCGCCGGCCCTGTCGTGGCAGGGCGAGGAGCTGAGCTATGCTGCGCTGGCGCAGTCCGTGCGCGAGGCGGCCGCGACCCTGCTGACCCTGGGCATGCAAGGTGGCGCGCGCGTGGCCGTGTACCTGGAAAAACGCCCGGAAAACGTCAGCGCCATGTTTGGCGCGGCGGCGGCCGGCGGCGTCTTCGTGCCCGTCAATCCGCTGCTCAAGCCGGACCAGGTGGCGTACATCCTGGCCGACTGCAACGTGGCCATCCTCGTCACCTCGCGCGAACGCCTGGCGCAGCTGGGCCCGGCGCTGGCCGCCTGCCCGGACTTGCGGACGGTGCTGCTGACGGGCGAAGGGGAGGCGGAGTCCAGCCTGGGCAAGCTGCGCGTGCTGCCGTGGAACGCTGCGCCCGCCTTTGGTGCGCCCCAGCCGCACGCGGCGATCGACATGGACATGGCCGCCATTTTATATACCTCGGGCAGCACGGGGCGGCCGAAAGGCGTGGTGCTGTCGCACCGCAACATGCTGGCCGGCGCGCTCAGCGTGTCGGGCTATCTGCGCAACACGCCGGAAGACCGGATTTTGTGCGTCCTGCCGCTCAGCTTTGATTACGGCCTGAGCCAGTTGACGACGGCGTTTGCCAGCGGCGCCTGCGCCGTGCTGATGAATTATCTGCTGCTGCGCGATATCGTCGAAGCCGTCGAGCAGGAAGCCATCACGGGCCTGGCCGCCGTGCCGCCGCTATGGGTGCAGCTGTCGCAGCTGAGCTGGCCCCTGTCCACGCCCTTGCGCTACATCACCAATTCGGGCGGCGTGATGCAGCGCTCCACGCTCGACAAGCTGCGCCAGTCGCTGCCGCGCACGCAGGTCTACCTGATGTATGGCTTGACGGAAGCGTTCCGCTCGACCTATCTGGCGCCGGAACAGCTGGAGCGGCGCCCCGATTCCATCGGACAAGCGATTCCCAACGCGGAAGTGCTCGTGTTGCGTCCGGACGGCAGCGCGTGCGACGCCGACGAGCCGGGCGAGCTCGTGCACCGCGGCGCGCTGGTGGCGCTCGGCTACTGGAACGACGCGGCGCGCACGGCCGAGCGCTTCAAACCGCTGCCGCCGCAGGCAAGCGGCCTGGTGCTGCCGGAACTGGCCGTCTGGTCGGGCGACACGGTGCGCCGCGATGCGGATGGCTATCTGTATTTCGTCGGGCGCAGCGACGACATGATCAAGACGTCCGGCTACCGGGTCAGCCCGGCCGAGATCGAGGAAGTCGCGTATGCAAGCGGGCTGGTGGGCGATGCCGCCGCGCTGGGCCTGCCCCATGCCGTGCTGGGCCAGGCCATCGCCTTGCTCGTCACGCCCGCGCCCGGTGTGGAATTGCAGCGCGACAGCGTGCTGGCGGCCTGCCGCGCACGCCTGCCCAGCTATATGGTGCCGCTGTGGGTGGAGATCCGCGACGGCGTGCTGCCGCGCAATCCGAACGGCAAGATCGACCGCCCCTTGCTGGCCCGGGAACTGGCGCGCGCGTATGCGGTCCAAACAGGAGACGCGGCATGAAGGACTTGATCCGCTCGAACAGTACGGAATTGCCCTTGCACGCGGCCCTGGGCCAGCAGTTTGCCATGGACGGCGACATGCTGCAGGTCGGCGGTATTTCTTTGCGCCAGTTGGCCCAGAGGGTGGGCAGCACGCCGTTCTATGCCTATGACCGCTCGCAGATCACGCGCCGCGTGGCGGAATTGCGCGCCGCCTTGCCCGCCGGCGTGCATGTGCATTACGCGATGAAGGCCAACCCCATGCCGGCCGTGGTGCAATGGCTGGCGGGCCTGGTCGACGGCATCGACGTGGCCTCGGGCGGCGAACTGGCCACGGCGCTCGATACGCCGATGGCGCCGGAGCGCATCAGTTTTGCGGGGCCGGGCAAGAGCGATGGCGAACTGGCGCGGGCCGTGGCCGCTGACGTACTGATCAACGTGGAGTCGGGCGCCCAGTTGGAGAGGGTGGCGCTGGCCAGCGAACGGCTGGGCGTGACGGCCAGGGTGGCCGTGCGCGTGAACCCCGATTTCGCCTTGCGCCGCACGGGCATGCGCATGGGCGGCGGCGCGCAGCCGTTTGGCGTCGATGCGGCCCTCGTGCCGGCGCTGCTGGGCCGCATCGGCCAACTGGGGCTGGATTTTCAAGGCTTTCACCTGTATGCGGGTTCGCAAAGCCTGTCGGCGGTGGCCCTGGCTGAAGCGCAGGCCCTGAGCGTGCAACTGGCCCTGCAACTGGCCGACAGCGCGCCGTCGCCCTTGCGCACCTTGAATGTCGGCGGCGGCTTCGGCGTGCCGTATTTTCCCGGCGACCAGGCGCTGGACCTGGCGCCCGTGGCGGACGGCTTGCAGCGGCAGCTTGACCTGCTGGCCCAGGCGGCGCCGGGCGCGCGCCTGAATCTGGAACTGGGCCGTTATCTGGTGGCCGAGGCCGGTATCTATGTGTGCAAGGTGATCGAACGCAAGGTGTCGCATGGACAAGTGTTTCTCGTCACGGATGGCGGCTTGCACCACCACCTGGCCGCCTCGGGCAATTTCGGCCAGCTGATCCGCAAGAATTACCCGGTCGCCATCGGCAACCGGCTGCATGGCGGGGCGCGCGAAGTGGCGTCCGTCGTGGGACCGTTGTGCACGCCGCTGGACTTGCTTGCCGATCAGATGGAGATGGCGCGCGCTGAAGAGGGCGATCTGGTGGTCGTGTTCCAGTCGGGCGCATATGGCTTGACGGCCAGCCCGACGGCCTTTCTCGGCCATCCGCTGCCGGCCGAGGTGCTCGTATGAGCGGCCTGTGCGGTTGGCTGGCGGCGCCTGGCGGGGCAGCGGGCTCTGTCGTCGCTGATACCGATACCAGTGGCGCCGCGCTGGCCAGCATGGCCGCGCCCCTGTCGCGTTTCGATAGCGCCCCCCTGATTGCCTGCGTGAGCGAAGTGGGTGGCGTGGCCGTGGCCGCCATCGACGGCAGCCGCCATGTGTATCAGCAGGATGGCTTGCAAGTGGCCATCTGGGGCCGGCCCATGCTTGACGGCTCGGCCGACGACGTGGCAGGCCGCCTCGCGTCCCTGTGGCTGAGCCGGGGCGTGGCGGCCTGCGCCAGCCTGTCCGGGCCATTTGCTGTGGCCATCCTCGACGCCTTTTCCGGCTCGGTCCTGCTGGCCGTGGACCGCGCCGGAATCCACCCCCTCAGCTATGCGGGCAATGCGCAAGGCCTGTTCTTTGCCTCCTCGCATGACGCCTTGCTGGCCCATCCGTCCGTGCGGGGCGCGCTCGATCCGCAGGCGCTGTATCACTACCTGTTCTTCCACATGGTGCCTGGCCCGGCCACGGCTTACCTGGGCCAGCAGCGCTTGCTGCCCGGCGAATACCTGCATGTGCGCGGCGGCAAGCAATGCAAGGGCAGTTACTGGCAACTGGCCTTCCAGGAGCCGGGCGCGGCGCGCACGCGGGCCAGCTTTGCCAGCAACAAGCAGGAATTCCTGCGCCTGCTGCGCCAGGCCGTGGAAAGCAGCCTGGGCGCGGATGGGGCGGACACGGGCGCGTTTCTCAGCGGCGGCACGGACAGCTCCACCGTGGCCGCCATCATGGGACAAGTGACGGGCCGGCCCGCGCGCACGTATTCCATCGGTTTTGACGCGCCCGGCTACGACGAAATGGCCTATGCGCGCCTGGCCGCCAGCCACGCGGGCAGCATCCATCACGAGCGCTACGTGACGCCGGACGACGTGCTGGCCGCCATTCCCGCCATGGCGGCCATCTTCGACCAGCCTTTCGGCAACGCCTCGGCCATTCCCGCCTTTTACTGCGCGCAGATGGCGCGCGAGGATGGCGTGATCCGCTTGCTCGGCGGCGACGGCGGCGATGAGCTGTTTGGCGGCAATGAGCGCTATGCGCACCAGGCCTTGCTGTCGCAGTACGAGCGCTTGCCGGCCATGCTGCGCCAGGCCATTATCGAACCGCTGCTGTTCCGCGCACGCGCGGGCAAGTCGTGGCGGCTGGGCGACAAGGCGCGCCGCTACATCGAGCTGTCGAGCCTGCCGCTGCCGGCCCGGCTCGACAGCTACAACCTGCTGCTGCGCCATGGCCACCGCACGGTGCTGGAAGCGGGTTTCATCGACACCATCGACCCGGCCATGGCGCCCGGTTGCGTGAATGGCGCGTATTGGGAGCGCCAAGGCCAGGGCTTGAGCCAGATCAATGAGCTGCTGGCGCTCGACATGCGTTTTACCTTGGCCGACAACGACCTGTTCAAGGTACGCAAGGCGTGCGAGCTGGCTGGCGTGGAAGCGGCGTTTCCCCTCCTGCACGATGCGATGGTGGCGTTTGCCGCCCGCCTGGCGCCGCGGGACAAGCTCGACGGCATGCGGCTGCGGCCTTTCTTCAAGCGGGCGCTGGCGGAAATCCTGCCGCCCGCCATCGTGCGCAAGAAAAAGCACGGCTTCGGCTTGCCCTTCGGCCTGTGGCTGCACAGCCATCCTCCGCTGCGCGAGTTTGCGTTCGACAACCTGACGCAGCTGCGCGGGCGCGGCATCGTGCGGCCCGCCTTCATCGACGATCTGCAAGGGCGCCTGCTGGCGGAACACCCGGCCTATCACGGCACCATGGTCTGGCTGCTGCTGATGCTGGAACAATGGCTCAGCCAGCATCCGGGCGCGCTGGGTGCGCTTGCCGGCGGTTTTGCCGCATGCGCCACAGAAACGCCAGCCGTCCTCGATCCCACGGCGTAAAGCGGGGCAGCTGCAGCAGGTCGAGCTCCGCGCCGGGGCGCGCCACGCCCCAGTCCGTGGCCACGGCCGCCTTGAAACCGAAGCTCCTGACCATCGCCACGTGCGGCGCGCCATAGTCGCGCCCGGCCTTGCCGTTCGGATACGCAAACAGGGTGACGGGCGCCTGGATCAAACTTTCCAGCTGGCGCTTGCCGTCGGCGATGTTTTGCCGCGCGGCGTGGTCCGGCAAGGTGGACAGAATCGGGTGGCTGTCCGTGTGCGCGCCCACCTCCATGCCGGCCGCATGCAACTGGCGCAGCTGCGCCGTGCTCAGCATGGCGGGCGGACCTGCCAGAACGCCCGCCTGGCGGCGTATCCGCATGGCCAGCTGCTGGCGCCTGGCGAACGGCAGGTATTTGAGCTGCCCCAGCAGGGTGGCGATGGCAGCTTGCCGCTGCGCCAGGCTGGCGACGGGGAACGTCCCCAGCTCGTGTTTGCGCAAGTCCAGCACGGGCCCGGCCGCCTGGCGCACGGCGTCGATCACCGTGTCGTTCCACATCTGTCCGCCGTCCAGGTAGCCCGTGGCGATGAAAAACGTGGCGTGCATGCCATGGCGCTGCAGCAGCGGCAGGGCGACTTGCGCATTGTCCGCATAGCCGTCGTCGAAGGTGATGCAGGCGGCGCGTTGCGGCAGGTTGCCATTCTGCAAGCGCTGCACGGCATCGCTCAGCGATAGCGGCGTATAGAAACATTTCAACAAGCGCAGCTGGCGTTCGAACAGCACGGCGTCCACTTCGCCGGGAAACAGCGGGTCGGGCCGCGCCAGCACGCGGTGGTAGATCAGGATGGACAAGGTGGCCGTCATGGCTGCTCCACAATGGCGGCCCGGGGCCTGGCCTGGCGGGAAGCAGAGGTGAGCGTGGGCACCTGCCGCTCGACGATGATGCGCGTGGCGATCAGGGCGGCCATCAGGTAATACGGCATGTCGAAGTACAGCAGGCTGAGGAAGGCGCCGCCCACGGCAAAGCCGATCAGGCTGGCCTGGCTCATGGTGGCCAGGCCGTGCGCCCAGCGTAGCTCCGGCTTGCCCCGCGTGCGGCGGATGATGGCGGCGGCCGTGCGCCAGGTGGCGATGCCCAGCGCCAGGTAAATCAGCAAGCCGACAAAGCCGTGTTCGCCCAGCGCCTGGAAATAAATGCTGTGCGCCGCATGCACGTCCATGGGGTTGGGCGCATAGCGGGCAAAGATGGCGGCGTCGGAAACGTCGAAGCCGCCGCCGGGAAAACGGTCGCGCGCCAAATTCCAGGCCATGCGCCAGGCATTCAGGCGGCCCATGGCGGAGACGTCGTCCTGATACGTGTTGATGGTGTCCATGCGTTCGGCCCAGCGCTCGGGCATGAAGGCCAGCAGCAGCGGCGCGACGGCGCCGAGCAGCGCGCCCAGCACCATCTTGCGGTCGCTTTTCAGCCACATGAACAGGCCCATGGCGGCAATGGCCAGCAGCCCGCCGCGCGAATACGAGCCCAGCGCCGCCAGGGCCGACAGCAGCATCGCCGCCGTCAGGCCATGGCGCACCCAGCGTCGGTGTTTTTCCGTGTTTTGCTGCAGATAATACATGAGGGGGATGGTGATGATCAGGGCCAGGGCCAGCGCATTGTTATCCCCGATAAACGTTTCTTCCGGCCCCCAGACCCGGTCCGTGCCGCCGCTGCGGATGGTGAAGATGCCGCCTTTCACGCCGTAATAGCCGATCGACCCCACCAGCACCCACACCAGGCGCACGATGTCGCGCCGCGTGCGTATCACCATCATGATGACAAAGCTCATCAGCATGATCTTCATCACCTTGTTCCACTGCACCCATGACGATTCCGGAATCAGGGCGAACGGGGCCGTGACATTCATCCACATGACGAACAACAGCAGCAGCACGCTGACCGGCGTGAGCGGCAGGTTTTTCGGCTCGCGCGTCATCACGAGGCTGACCAGGGTGGCGATGGCGATGATGAAGGCGAACGGCATGTGGGTGGCAAAGCCCCAGCCCTGCGTGTGCGGGTTCATCACGCTGACCCAGACCCACATCAGGCCGCCGGTGGCCGGTGTCTTCAGGATGAAGGGCAGGGAGCCCAGGATGATGATGGTAATCAGTATGTCGCGCATGAAGGGAGACGCTCCTGGTTGTGCCCGGGTTGGCAAGGTCTTGATGCCTGTCAACGGGCTGGCGGGCAGGCTCAGTACACTGGATCAACACTGCTTGAGTACATCGTTTTGTCATGGTAAGACCAAGGAGGCATGTCCTTGTTGACCGTTCTCATGGCGACCTACAATGGCGCCGGCACCTTGCCCCAGGTATTGCGCGCCTACATGGGGTTGCGAGCCCCCGTGGGCGGCTGGCGCCTGATCATCGCCGACAATGGCAGCACGGACGACACGGCCCAGGTGATCGCCGCCTTTCGCGGCCGCTTGCCCTTGCGTTCCATCTACGTGGCGCGGCGCGGCCGCAGTCCCGCCCTGAACGGGGCCGTCGAACATGCCTTGCGTTCAAGCGGCGATGGCGGCGAGCTGTTCGTGTTTGGCGACGACGATGCCATGCCCGCATCGGACTGGCTGTGCCGCCTGCAGGACTGCGCGCGCGCTCACCCCGGCTACGCCCTGTTCGGCGGCGCCATCGTGCCCGCCTGGCGCGAGCAACCGCAAGACTGGCTGCTGCGTCTGACCCCCGTTGGCCTGACGTGGGGCATCACCAGCCCCGATTTGCGCGACGCGCCCATCTATCCGGGCCTGGTCTGGGGCGCCAACATGGCGATACGCCGCCGCATCTTCGAGGCGGACGCCCGCTATGACGAAAGCATCGGCCCGCAGGGGGCCAACTACGCCATGGGCAGCGAAACCCGGCTCAACCTGGAGATGCATGCGGCCGGCAATCCTTCCTGGTTCTGTCCGCAAGCCAGAGTGGCGCACATCATCCGCGCCCCGCAAGTGCAGCGCGCCTGGATACTGCGCCGCGCCATGCTGTTCGGCCGGGGCCAATGCCGTCTGGCGACATTGGCACCGAGCGTGGAGTTGCTGGGCGTACCGCGCTGGATGCTGGGCAGATACGTGCGCGACTCCCTCGGCGCCGTGCGGGCCTGGCTGCGGCGCGACCGTGCCGACCTGTTCCTGCGCCAGTGGGAACGGGCCTGGCTGCGCGGTTTCTTCCATGAAGCGTGGCGCGGACGGCGCAAACGCTTGCCGCGCATCGTCATCAGCAGTTATTCGGGTGAACTGGGCGGCATGGAGCTGCGCATGGCGCAAGAGGCGAAAGTGCTGGGCGCGAGCGGCTATGACAGCGTGCTGGCCCTGCGCCGCTTTCCCGGTTTTACTGCCTGGGTGCAAGGTTTGCGCGCGCAGCACCTGCAAGTGCGCGTGTACGAGCCGCCCTTGTTTCTCGAACACTGGGCCTGGCGGCGCTGGAACTGGCTGCGCGCCAGGGTCACGGGGGCGTGGCGGCTGCGGCGGCTGCGGCCCGACCTCGTCCACGTGGCGTTTTGCTGGACCAGCTATGGCGCTTCCATCCTGTGGCTGGCGCGGCAATGCCGGCTGCCGGCCGTGATCAGCGTGCACAATGCGTTTCCTCTGGAAGCGTTCAGCGACTGGCAGCGGCCCCGGCTGCAGGAAGCGTTCCGCACCGTCAAAGGCGTGTATGCCGTGTCGCCGTCGGCCATGCGGCATTTCCTCGAGCTGTATCGCGGCATGCTGAACCCGGAAACGCGGCTGGCCGTCATTCCCAATGGGGTCGATACGGATACTTTTATCGCCTCTCCCGAACGGCGGATACTGGCGCGCAAGCAGCTGGGGCTGCCGCCGGACGCGCTCGTGCTCGGCTGCGTGGCCCGGCTCTCCGCGCAAAAGCGCCCGCAGGCGCTGCTGGCCCTGTTCGCCAGGCTGGCCGCGCAGTTTCCCAATCTATATTTAGTGCTGCTGGGCACGGGGCCGCTGGAAGCCATGCTGCGGCTGCAGGCGCAGCAATCGGGCCTGCAGGACAGGATCGTGTTTGCCGGCTTCCAGCAGCGTGTCGAGTTGCTGATGCCGGCCTTCGACCTGCATGTGCTGCTCAGTAAAAACGAGGGCTTCGGTATCGCCACGATCGAGGCCATGGCGTGCGGCGTGCCGGCCGTGGGGACGGACGTGCCGGGCACGCACGATATCCTGCACGATAGCGAAGGCGGGCTGCTGCTGCCGCTCGACGACGAGCATGCCGCCTGCGCGGCCGTGGCGCAACTCTTGATGGACGCGCCCCGGCGCGCCCGCATGGGACGGCTGGCGCGCGAGGAAACCGTGCAGCGTTATTCGATGCCGCGCCTGGAACGCCAGCTGCGCGCGTTTTACGCCGGCCTCGTGTAGGCGCGGGCGGCCCGCATGAGCGCCACCCGCCACTCGTTTTTCTTTTCGTTCGCCGAAAAATACACGGTGCTGCTGCTGGGCATCGTCGCCACCATGGTGCTGTCGCGTTTGCTGACGCCAGCCGAAGTGGGCGTGTATTCGCTGGGCGCCGTGCTGGTGGCGCTGGCGCAAGTGGTGCGCGACTTTGGCGTGGGGCAATACCTGATCCAGGAAAAGCAGCTCAACGCCGTGAAATTGCGCGCGGCGCTGGCTGCCAGCCTGCTCGTCGCCTGGCTGCTGGCCGGTGTGGTGCTGCTGGCCAGCGCGCCGCTCGCCCATTTCTATGGCGAACCGCGGCTGACCCTCGTGCTGCGCTTGCTGGCGATCAATTTCCTGTTGATACCGTTCAGCGCATTAACGTTACCGATGTTGCGCCGGCAACTGCGCTTTCGCGCCATCTACGCCATCAATGCGGCCAATAGCGTCGTCAACCTGCTGGTGGCCGTGCTGCTGGCGCTGCAGGGCTACAGCTACATGAGCATGGTGTGGGCGGCGCTGGCCGGTTCCTGCGCGTCGCTGCTGGTGAGCCTGCTGGTGCGGCCTGCGGAGCTGCCGTGGCTGCCGGGGCGGCGCGGCATGGGCGATATCGCCCGCTTTGGCGCGTATGCGACGGGGGGCGGCCTCGTCGACGAGGCGGGCGTGGCGGCGCCGGACCTCATCATCGGCAAGCTGATCGGCATTGAAAGCCTGGCCCTGTTCGGCAAGGCGCAAAGCGTACTGAATATCTTTAACCAGGCCATCACCAGCGCCATTTCTCCCGTCGTGTTTCCCCTGTTCGCGGCGCGCGCGCGCGAAGGTGGGGAACAAGGGGGGCAGGGTGGGGCGGAGCTCGTGTATTTGCGCACGATCAGCTACATGACGGCGCTGGCGTGGCCGTTTTTTCTCTTTCTCTCCTGCATGGCTTTGCCCTTGGTCAAGGTGTTGTATGGCACGCAATGGCTAGGCTGTGCGCCCTTGATACGCATCATGTGCCTGTCCTCGGCCGTGTATAGCATGTTCAGCATGGCCCGCTACCTGTTCGTGGCGACGGGCCAGCTGCATGCGCAGGTGCGGCTCGATGCCTGCGCCGGTGTCATCAAAGTGGCGCTGCTGCTGGCCGCGGCGCCGTTCGGCCTGGTGGCCGTGGCCTGGGCCGTGGTGCTCAGCAATGTGCTGCGCAGCTGGCTGAACTACCGCTGCCTGCGGCGCTTGAGCGCGCTGGACTGGCGCATCCTGGCGCGCGCCTTGCGCAAGAGTCTGTTGCTTTGCGGTGTCAGCGCCGTCGCGCCCGTCGCTTCGCTGCTGTGGCTGCCAACGGACACCCCGGCGCTGCTGGCGCTGCTGGGCACGGCGTTGGCCACCTTGCTGTGCTGGCTGGCCGGTCTGTTCCTGTTGAAGCATGAGCTCGCTGGAGAATTTCTGTTGTTGCAACGCAAGCTGGCTGGCCGTTGGCTGGCAGTCAAATGCACGAAAGGATGACCATGCGTGTCGGTATCTTGTCCTACCCGATGCTGTTCCAGCGCGACGGCGGCTTGCAGATCCAGGTACGCGAAACCATTGCCGCGCTGAAGCGGCTGCCCCAGCAGCCGGCGCGTCCGCTGGAAGTGGAGCTGGTTGACGCCAACCATCAGCGGCTGGCCGATTTCGACGTGCTGCACGTGTTTTCAGCGAGCAATGGCACTTACCGCATCATGGAAATGGCCAGCGAGCAAGGCGTCCCCGTCGTGCTGTCGCCGCTGTTGTCGCCGGGCTGGGGCCGCGCCAGCGCCTGGCGCGCGCGCCTGGCCGACCGGCTGGCGGGGCGCCTGACGGAATGGATGGTGCAAACGAGCTATGCGCAAACGCGGCGCGCCTTGCAGCTGGCCGATGTGGTGATCGCGCTGGGCGAGGCCGAGCGCGACGCCATCGTGCAAGGTTTCGGCATGCCAGCCGACGCCATCCGCGTCTTGCCCAATGGAATCAACCCGCATTTTTTCACGGCCAATGGCGACCTGTTCCTGCGCGAAACGGGTATCGCCGGGCCGTTCGTGCTGATGGTGGGCAGCATTTCGCCGTATAAAAACCAGCTGGGACTGGCCCAGGCGCTGGCGGGCGCCGGCTTGCCCCTGGTGCTGATCGGCGCCGCGCCGCGCGAACAGCAGGCGTATCTGCAGCTGCTGCTGGACTTGCCGCACGTCAGCTGGCTGGGCGCGCTCGACCATGCAGACCCGCTGCTGGCCAGCGCCTACCATGCGGCGGCCGTGGCGGCCTTGCCCAGCCAGGGCGAGGTGTTTCCCCTGAGCGTGCTCGAAGCGCTGGCGGCCGGCACGCCCGTCGTCATGACGGCGCAAAGCGCGCTGGACTTGCCCGACTCCATCTTTGCGCTGCGCAAGGTGCGCTGGGACGATGGCCCCGCGCAGCGCCAGGCCATCCTCGAACTGCTGGCGCTGCCGCCCGAGCGCTCGCGCGTGCAAGCCCTCGTGGAACGCTTTACGTGGGAACGGGTGGCGGCCCAGATTGCCGATTGTTACTACCAGGCGCAGTCGCTGCCTGCCAGGAGGCAACATGCTGTTTAATTCCTTCGCCTTCCTGTTCGGCTATCTGCCCATTGTGCTGGCCGGCTATTTTCTGCTGGACCGCCTGGCACCTGCCGCCGGCACGTCCGCCAGCTGGCGCCGCCTGGCCCCCGCGACGTGGCTGGCGCTCGCGTCTTTGTTTTTCTATGCCTGGTGGGACGTGCGCTACCTGCCGCTGCTGCTGGCGTCCATCTGCGTCAATTACGGCGCGGGGCGCATGATCGGCGCGCGCGCGGGCGCGGCCCGCAAGCGCGCGCTGGTCGTGGCGCTGGCGCTGAATCTGGGCCTGCTCGCCTACTACAAATATGCGAATTTCTTCATCGACAACGTCAATGCCGTCGCCGCCAGTGCCGGCGCTGCCAGCGAGCCCCTGTCCGGCCTCGACATCATCCTGCCGATCGGCATCTCGTTTTTTACCTTCACGCAGATCGCCTTCCTCGTCGATTGCTACCGGGGCGAGGTGCGCGAATACCGTTTCATCCATTACGTGCTGTTCGTCAGCTATTTCCCCCACCTGATCGCCGGCCCCGTGCTGCACCACCGCGACATGATGCCGCAGTTCGCCGACCCGGCCAACGCCCACCCGCGCGCCGCCAATTTCGCCATCGGCCTGTCGATCTTCACCATCGGCCTGGCCAAGAAGGTGCTGATCGCCGACAACCTGTCGCCGCTGGCCATCCCCATCTTCGCGGCAGGCGCCGAGCCCACGCTGATCGAGGCGTGGATCGGCGTGCTGGCCTACACGTTCCAGCTGTATTTCGACTTTTCCGGCTATTCCGACATGGCCATCGGCCTGTCGCGCCTGTTCGGCGTGAAATTGCCGCTGAACTTCAATTCGCCCTACAAGGCCGCCAATATCGCCGACTTCTGGCGCCGCTGGCACATGACCTTGTCGCGTTTCCTGCGCGACTATTTATATATTCCGCTGGGCGGCAGCCGGCGCGGCGAAGCCATGCGCTACCGCAACCTGATGCTGACCATGCTGCTGGGCGGCCTGTGGCATGGCGCCGGCTGGACGTTTGTCATCTGGGGCGGCTTGCACGGCCTGTACCTGGTGCTGCAGCAGGCGTGGCAGCGGGTGTTCGGCGCGGCGCGCTCCCGCTGGTGGCCCACCTTGCTGACCTTTCTTGCCGTCATGCTGGCCTGGGTCTTCTTCCGCGCGCCCGACGTGGCCACGGCTTGGGATATTACGGGCGCGCTGGTGGGCGCGAACGGCGTGAGCCTGCCGCGCGGCCTGGCCAGCCAGGCATCGAGCCTGGCGCAGTGGGGCATGCATCCCGCGTTCGACGGCATCCGCTGGATCGAACTGGCCGGTCCGGGCTTGCCCGTGCTGCTGGCGGCGATGCTGCTGGCATTCAAGGCGCCCAATACGCAAGAAATATTCTTTCTCTACGAGCCTGCGATTGAAAGAATCTTTCAGCCCGCAGGGCGCTGGGTTTTCAGCTGGCGACCCACGTCGCGCTGGAGCGTGGGCTTGGCCGCGCTGTTCGTCGCCTGCATCTTCGGCATGAACCGGGTCACCGAATTTCTTTACTTCCAGTTCTGAGCATGGACACCGCCGGCCGCCGCTATCTTGCCTGCTTTCTTGCCTGCGTGTTCCTGGTGTTGGGCGGCATCTCGTTGCTGAACTACCAGGTCGATCCCTATTTGCTGCACCAGTGGGACAGTCCCCTGGTGCAGCGCCCGCGCCAGTTGAATGAAAAGCTGGGCGCCTGGGCCAAGACCTATGCCGTGGCGCGCTACCGGCCGGCCATCATCTACATCGGCAATTCGCGCACGGAACTGGGCTTGCCGACGGGCGTGCGCGCCTTGTTCGGCGGCAAGAGCATCTTCAACAGCGCCGTGTCCGGCGCCTCGATCGGTGACGCCATCCGCCTGGCCGAGCATGCGGCCAGGGTCAGCCGCGTCGAGACCATGGTGTGGGGCATCGACGCGCCCACGTTTTCCCTGGACATGGGCGCGGCGCGGGTGGAAGACAGCCTGACGGGCGCCCGGCACGGCTTTTTCGCCCAGCGCGCCCTCGTCAACCTGAAGCGCGGCCTGACCCTGGACATGACGGAAGACAGCGTGCGCATCCTCACCGGCAATGCGGGCGATGTCTGCCGCTCCAACCTGGCCCGGTATGGGCAGCGCGACGAGACCTGCACCCTCAAGGGGATACAGCATTGGCTGGGAACGCAGGACGCCATTCCCGTGCGGCTGCAGGAGTTTGGCGATGGCCTGGGGCCGACGCCACCCTCGATACCCGCGTTTGACGCCAGCATAGGGAAGCTGTGCAGTAGCGGCGTGCGCCTGCGCATGTACATCAATCCCACGCACGCGCTGACCTTGTACGCGCTGCACTGGCGCGGCAAGTGGGAGGCCATGCAGGCCTGGCAGCGCGGCCTGGTGCAGATCACCGAGCGCCACCGCCAGCAGGGCTGCGACGTGCGGCTGTATGATTTTTCCGGCTTTAACAGCATCACGACGGAAGCGACGCCGCTCGTCAGCGGCAAGCCCGACATGCATTATTACTGGGAAGTGTCGCACTACCGGGACAATGTGGGCCGTTTGATCCTGGCGCGCCTGTTTGGCGGCGACACGCCGGCGCCAGCCGATTTCGGCGTGGAACTGACGCAGGCCAACGTCGACGCCCACCACGCGGCCACGCGCGCGGCGCGCGACCGCTATCGCGTGGAACATGCGCGCGAGGCCGCCTATACGGAGCGGGTGCTGGACGGGCCGCTGATCCGGCGTTGAACGCCATTTTTCACTTCCAATGCCGACCATGGATACCAACGCCCGCCGCTACCTCGCCATCTTCCTTGCCTGCGCGCTGGCCGCGCTGGCCGCCGTTTCCGCCGTTAATTACCATGTCGATCCGTACTTGTTGCACCAGTGGGACAGCCCGCTGCTGCAGCGATTGCGGCCGACGACCGAAAAACTCAGCGTGTGGAGCAAGACATATGCCGTGGCGCGCTACCGGCCCGCCATCGTCTATATCGGCAATTCGCGCACGGAAATGGGCTTGCCTACGAGTAGCATGCGTACCTTGTTCGATGGCAAGAGCGTCTTCAACAGCGCCGTCTCGGGCGCCTCGATCGGCGAGGCCATCCGCCTGGCCGAGCACGCGGCCACGGTCAGCCATGTCGACACCATGGTGTGGGGCATCGACGCGCCCTCGTTCTCGCTGGAACTGGGCTCGGCCGGCGTGGAGCCGGGTTTGACGGATCCCGCTCCCGCGTTTTTCGCGCGCCGCGCCTTGCTCAACATCAAGCGTGGCCTGACCGTGGACATGACCCAGGATAGCTGGCGCATCCTCAGCGGTACCTATGATGGCGTCTGTCTGTCCAGCCTGGCCCTGTACGGCCAGCGCGACGAGTCCTGCCTCACCAGCCGCAACCGCGTCTGGGTCGGCACGGCGCGCGCCTTCAAGCCGCGCCTGCAGGAATTCGGCGACGGCCTGGGCCCGACCGCACCCGCGCTGCAAGCCTTCGATGCCAGCGTCGGCAAGCTGTGCCGTGGCGGCACGCGCCTGCGCCTGTACATCAATCCCACGCACGCGCTCACGCTCGACGCCCTGTACTGGCGCGGCAAGTGGGACGCCATGGAAGCCTGGCAGCGCGATCTGGCGCAGATGGCCGGGCGCTACCGGCGCCTGGGCTGCGACGTGCGCCTGGTTGATTTTTCCGGCTTCAACAGCATCACCAGCGAGCCGATCCCGCAGGTGACGGGCGCGGGCGCGATGCGTTATTACTGGGAAGCGTCGCACTACCGCGACAATGTGGGCCGGCTCATCCTGGCGCGCCTGTTCGGCGGCCCCGAGCAGCCGCCGGCGGACTTCGGCGTCGAGCTGACGGAAAGCGGCATCGCGGCGCACCAGGCGGCCACGCGCGCCGCGCGCGAGCGCTACCACGCGCAGCACGCCGAGGAAACGGCGTATCTGCGCCACGTGCTGACCTTGCCGCGCGAACCCCAATAGGCGATCAACGGTGCCAGGCGGACGCCGTGGGGCAGGGCGCTTGCGCTATGATGATGTTTTGCCATTCAGCAAGTTCCAGGACGCCCCCATGAAAATCGCCTTCTTTGCCAGCCAGCCCTACGACCGCCGTTTCTTCGATGAAGCCTTGCCGTCCCAGCCCGAGTCCGCCGGCATCGAACTGGTCTACCACAGCGCCTTGCTGAGCCAGGAAACCGTGGTCCTGGCGCAAGGCGCGGACGCCGTGTGCGTCTTCGTCAACGACGTGCTCGACGCGCCCGTGCTCGAAGCCCTGCATGGCTACGGCGTGCGCGCCATTGTGCTGCGCTGCGCCGGCTACAACAACCTCGACCTCGAAGCGGCCAAGCGCCTGGGCCTGTTCGTCGCCCGCGTGCCCGCGTATTCTCCGGAAGCCGTGGCCGAATATACGCTGGCCCTCGTGCAAACCCTGAACCGCCATACGCACCGCGCCTACGCCCGCGTGCGTGAAGGCAATTTCTCGCTCGATGGCTTGCTGGGTGCCACTTTGTTCGGCAAGACGGTCGGCATCGTCGGCACGGGCAAGATCGGCCTGGCCACGGCGCGCATTTTCAAAGGTTTCGGCTGCACGGTGCTGGGCCACGACCCGTATCCGGCGCCCGCGTTCGCGGAGCTGGGCACGATGGTGGAACTGCCGCGGCTGCTGGCCGAGTCCGACATCGTCTCGCTGCATTGCCCCTTGATGGACAGCACGCGCCACATGATCAGCGAAGCAACCTTGCCGCTGATGAAGAAGGGTGCCATGCTGGTGAATACCTCGCGCGGCGGCCTGATCGACACGGGCGCCGTCATCGAGGCGCTCAAATCGCGCCAGCTGGGCTCATTGGCCATCGACGTGTACGAGCAGGAAAGCAATCTGTTCTTCCAGGACCGCTCGTCCGACATCATCGACGACGACGTTTTCCAGCGCCTGATGACGTTCCCGAACGTGCTGGTGACGGGCCACCAGGGCTTCTTCACCATCGAAGCGCTGCGCGAAATCGCCGCCATCACGTATCACAACCTGCAATGCTTCCGCCTGGGCAAGCAATGCGAAAACAGCGTACTAGCTGCTTGACGCCGGTTTCTTGGGCTTGGGCGGCGGCTTGGGTTTCGGCAGCGGCAAGGCGTCGGCCGTGCGCCGCGCCAACTGGCTCAGCCAGTCGCGCTCATCCCACAGCCCGCCATCAATGAGGAAATACGGCTTGGCTTGCGGATAGGGCGGCGCTTCCTGCGGCGTGCCTTGCGCGGCTATCCAGGCGCGGCCCGCGTCCGTCGGCTTGATGAAGAGCTGGTCGTCGGCGACGATGGCGAACATCTTGCCGTCGCAATACAGGCCGTACTCGCCAAACATCTTTTTCGCGCTGATACTGCCCGCGCCCGCCATCTGGTCGAGCAAAAAATCCACCGTGCCTTGCTGTGATGCCATGTCGTCCTCCTTGTGAAGGAAGAGTGTAGCGCACTGGCGAGGATGGCCCGGTGCGGCTACACTACGCCCATTGATTTTTTTGCATGACCTAATTCCCATGACACCCCAGCATATTGTTCACCGCGGCATCATCATCGTCACCCTGGCCGCCAGCGACGCCATCGAAACCCATTGCGCACCGGGCCAGACGGCCATCCGCGAGCAGGACGACGGCTGGTGGCTGTATTTTGTCGACGAAGACGGCAAAGTCGATGGCTACGACAGCCCGTTCGCCAGCCACGCCGAAGCGCTGTGGGCGGCCAAGGCCGCAGCCGAGTTCAGCGCGCAATGAAGGCCAGTCCCTGGGCTTTCCTGGGCTTGCCGCAAGCGCCCGTGCCGGAAGCGGAAAGCGCGGAATACGGCGCCTGCCGCGCCGACCTGCACGGCAAGCGCCTGGTCTTGCGCGTGGCGAAAACCACGCCGACGAAAACCGGCCAGTTCGTCACCGTCTGGAAGCGCCCCCATCCCGACGCCGAGATCGCCCCGCTGGACGAAGCGGACCCCGTCGATGCCGTCATCATCGCCGTCACTGACGGTGCGCAGCACGGCTTCTTCATTTTGCCGCGCAGCGTGCTGCTGGAACGGGGCGTGATGTCGCGCGCCGGCCAGGGCGGCAAGCGCGCGCTGCGCGTATATCCGCCGTGGTGCGCGCCGGAAGCGCCGCAGGCGCAGCGCACGCAGCGGTGGCAGGGAGAGTGGTTTGTGGCAGCGGGGGATCAGTTGCGGCTGGGGTGGCTGCTGGAGCCGGCTCTCTAAATGTCAGTTTTCAGGCAAATCAATCCCGGCGGCAGCCAGTTTGCAACTATTGGATAGTTTCCGAGTGGAATTTATCTGTATAGTCTTGCAACGTTATGGCAGCCAGCGCTGTCATTTTTTGAATCATCTGGGAGAAAAAGATGGGTAGCCTCAGTATCTGGCATTGGCTGATTGTTTTGGTAATTATGTTCACCGCTATTTTTCCCGCTTGGAAGATCGTCTCCAAGGCTGGGTTTTCTGGCTGGTGGAGTTTGTTGTCATTCATTCCAGTCGTCGGTTTTTTTGCCCTGTGGGCATTTGCACTGATCGAATGGCCTGCTAAGGTACGCAACGAGAAGTAATGTGATTATTTGTCAGGCCTGCGCTATGGCCCCGTGCATATGAGAAATCGATCTCGACGGAGTGCCATGTCTATGGTGAGCGGCAATTTTGGCGCCGCACGTATATGATGAAACAGACCTGTTGCGCAGTAAGCAGGGCTTTGCGTTTTTATTGGACGGCTGGCGATCTCACGCAGGAATGATATTAAACAGTCGCATGGCATCCGGCATTTCCGGTGCCGCTATAAGCTGGACAGGTCCACCAACGGCCGTGAGATAGGACCTGGCGCGATCAAATACCACGACCGCCTTTTCGTTGCTGAAATGACGCGACATATATAGGAAGCCATCGACCTGGAGCGGATTGCAATACACGGCCAGCGCCCATTGTTGCGGCAGCGTGTAACTTGAGGTGCCGGTCAGGCCAGCATGTCCGCCCATCTGCTTGATCAAATGGCCGGTCAGGTCAAACAGTCGCAAACTACCAATGCTCGGCCAGTGTTCTTGAATCGACCAATTCTCCTTTCTTTTCCAGGCTCGCATATCTTTGCATTTCCTGGCGGGAAAACTGATCGAGGAATGCCTGGTTTTCTGGCGGAATCGTGCTTATACCGGCTTGCATTGTATGTGTGCGCTGGAATCGCTGGATCAATTCCTGGAGATCTGCACTAGAAACCACAGGCACTCCCGGCAGCTGTTGCGGTACAAACGCCACTTCCTCCCCGCGCGCATGTCGGGCTGCCCGCTTGGTGCGTCGTATCTTGACCAATACGTAGCCATCGCCAAGGTCGATGCCTCTCGCCCCGATTTTCCGGATCGAATCACCCAAGGCCTCGCTCGGGTCAGGTAGCGCCATTCGATGCGTGCTCTTCGCTTTCTCCGGCTTTGGAACTTCCAACTTTGCCATGACACCCTCCAGTTGCGATACCAAATTCTACTCCAGAACCTGATATTGACAACCAAAGCAACTTTTTGTCGTAGCGTATCGGCGTCAAGCCACCTTGCTCACCACATACCGGTACTTGCCCGACGCCTCCGCCGCGATCTCGTCGACTTCCTCGACGGCGATGTCGACCTGCGCGCCCAGCCTGGCCTGGAAGCCGGTGACGATGGCGCTGCGCGTGGCGTCGTCCAGGCGCGGCAGGCAGACCAGCAGCACCCGCGTGCGCAGCAGGCTTTCCTGGATGATTTTAAAACTGCGCACTTGCGGCAGTTCGCGCACGATGTAGACGAGGGCCAGGCCGTGCATGACGGTGCCGTCGGCCGCCGTGAGGAAATCCGTGCTGCGCCCTTCGATTTTCTGCAGCAGGGGCAGGCCGCGTCCGCAGGCGCACGGTTCGCTGCCCAGCGCGCCCACGTCGCCCGTGGCGTAGCGGATGAACGGGTAGTCTTGCGTGGCCAGGTGGGTGACGACGATGTCGCCCGTGGCCCCTGGGGGCAATGGCCGGCCCTGGCCATCAAGGATTTCCACGATGATGTCTTCGGCCGTGATGTGCATGCCGCCGTCCGGGCATTCGTGGGCGATGAAGCCCGCGTCGCGCCCGCCGTAGCCATTGGCCACGGGGCAGGCGAAGGCGGCCGCGATCTGTGCGCGTTGTTCGTCGTACAGGCGCTCGGCCGTGACGAATGCCACTTTCACGCCCAGGCCGTCGAGCGGCAGGTCGCGTGCCGCGGCATGGCTGGCGATGCGGCACAGGGCCGACGGGTAGCCGAACAGCATGCGCGGGCGCCAGCGGCGCAATTGCTGCACGTAGCCGTCCAGGCGCGCGGGCGACATGGCAAACGCGGGCAGCAGGGTGGTGCGCAGCAGCGCATCGCGCAGGCGGCGCACGCGGTCTTGCGCATGCAACTCGATGGGGGAACCCCACAGCACGGCTTCGCGGTCGCCGATGTCGACGCCCCACCAGCGCGTGGCGCGCCACTTGGCGGCGATGTCGTGGCTGACCCTGCGCCGGCCGAGGAAAAACTGCAGCGGCTCGCCGCTGGAGCCGCCCGTGGCGAACGGGCGCAGGCCCACGGCGCGGGTGGACTTGAAGCTGTCGCGCGCGGCGGCGATGTCGCGCTTCCTCAGCAGCGGCAAGCGGGACAGGTCGGAAAGCTGGCGCACCTGATCCGGATCGAAACCGCTGCGGGCGAACAGGGCGCGGTAGTAGGGCACGTGATCGGCCGCGTGGCGCAGCAGCGCGCGCAATCGCGCCAGCTGCCACTCTTGCAGTTGCTCGGTGCTCCACCATTGCGAGCGTTCCATCCGGCGCAGCAGGCGCGCGCTGTGGTGGCCCTTGCACCATTCATGCAGGGGAAACAGCCAGCGGGCGACGAGGCGCGTGTAGGCGCCGGGGCGCGGCGCGGCGCGGATGCGGCGGTAATGGGCGGCCAGCTTGGGCGCGATGTCGGGCCAGCCGAAGGTGGCGGCGTGCGCCAGGCCCGCCTGCACTTGCTGCCGCGTGCGCGCCGGGTCGCGCAGCAGCGCCAGGATGGCGTGCGCCATGGCGGCAGGGTCGCCGGGCGGCACGAGCAGCGCCGTCACGCCGTCCTGCAGCAGGGCGGGGATGCCGCCCACGTTGGTGCTGACGACCGGCACGCCGCAGGCCAGTGCTTCGAGCACGGAATTGGGCATGTTGTCGGCCAGGCTGGGATTGAGGACGATGTCGCTGGCCTGGTACAGGGCCGGCATGGCGGCGTTGTCGACGGGGCCGGTGAAGCGCACGGCGTCGGTCACGCCGAGCGACCTGGCCAAGCGCGCCAGCGCCGCGCGCTCGGGCCCGCCGCCGGCCAGCACCAGGCGCGCCGCGGGAAACGCCTCACGCACGATGGCGAAGGCGCGCACGGCGCTGGCGTTGTCGTACAGGCTTTCCAGGTGCCGCGCCACGAGGATGCACGGGGCGTCCGCGGCTGCTGTGCGTGGCGTGGCTGGCCTGAATCGCTGCAAGTCGACCATGTTCGGCACGATGTGGGCCGTAAGGCCGTATTGTTCGAAGACGCCGGCCAGATAGGCCGACGGCACGACGATGGCGCTGGCGCGGCGCAGGCTGAACGCCACCAGGCGCGGCGAACGGGCGAAAAAAACGGCCGCTTCGCCGCCCCGGTAATTGAGCAGGGCAGGCTTGCCTTTCAGGCTGGCGATCCACAGCGCCGGCGCGGCTTGCAAATGCCAGGACCAGCCGGAATTGGCCATGATATGGAACAGGTCGACCGTATTGGCCGTGCGCCACAAGCGCCACAGCAGCAGGGGCAGGCGCAGCGCGGCGCGCAGGTAGCGGATGCGCGCCAGCCACGGCGGCAGATGCGGTCCGTTGACGGCCAGCAGCTGCACTTGCGCGCCGTCCTCGCGCAGCTTGTGCGCCAGCTGCGCCGTCTGATTCGCCATGCCGCCGGCCGGCGGCGGCAGCGGGCCGACCAGCGCGATGCGCAGGCCCGTGAAGATCATGGCGCGGCTCCCGCCGCTTCCGCCGACACGCGCGCATACACGGGCGCATAGCGGCCCACGCTGGCGCCCCAGCTGCGCTCCGTCTCGACAAACGCGCGCGCCTGCCGCCGCAGCGCCGGCCAGCTGGCGGGCGCCAGCAGCAGGGCCAGTATGGCTTGCGCCAGCGCTTCGGCGTCGCCGGCGCGAAACAGCATGCCTGTCTTGCCATGGTCGACCAGTTCGCGGTGGCCGCCCACGTCGGACGCCACCACGAGGCGGCCCTGCGCCATCGCCTCTAACGGTTTCAAGGGCGTCACCAGCTCCGTCAGGCGCATCGGCAGGCGCGGATACACGCAGATGTCGACCAATTGATAATAGGCGGCCACCTGCGCATGCGGCACTCTGCCCGCGAAGACCACGGCGTGGGCTATGCCCAGTTGCTCCGCCAGCGCCCGCAGCGCCGCGTCCTGCGGACCGCCTCCGGCCAGCAGCAGCCGCAATGCCGGCTGCGCCGCCAGCAGGCGCGGCATGGCGCGCAGCAGCAGGGCCAGTCCCTCGTAGGCATAGAATGAGCCGATGAAGCCGAGAACCAGATGGCCATGCAAGCCCAGTTTGTGCGCCAGCCAGAGGTCGTCGGGCGCGGTGATGCTGAAGGCCCCGGTATCGACGGCGTTCGGAATCACGGTGATTTTATGCGCGGGCACGCCGCGCGCGCACAGCTCGCGCCGCAGGCCGTCGCAGATGGTGGTGACGGCATCGGCGCGGCGCAGCGCATAGGTTTCCAGCGCGCGCGTGAGCCGGTAGCGCAGACCGCCTGGCCGGCTGCTGCCATGGTCGGCGGCCGCGTCTTCCCATAAGGCGCGTACTTCATACACGACGGGGATGCCCAGCGCGCGACCCGCGTTGAGGGCGGCGATGGCGTTCAGCGCCGGTGAATGCGCATGCAGGATGTCGGGCTTGAGGCGTTGCGCCAGTTGGCGCAGGCGCATGGCAAGGCCGATGATGACGGCCACTTGCCGCAGCACGGGCAGGCGCGCCCACCAGCGCGCATCGGGCGCCGTGCGGTAGAAATGCCAGCCGTCGACCAGCTGTTGCGGGCCATCGGACGGGCCCTGTTTGGCACTGGTGAGCTGCGTCGTGTGCCAGCCCAGCGCGCGCTGCTGCCGCAGGATGGCCAGGGTGCGGAAGGTATAGCCGCTGTGCAGGGGCAGCGAGTGGTCGAGGATGTGCAGGATGCGCATGGCTTCAGTCCATGGCCATGGCCGGTGCGGGCGCCGGCACCTGGCGGCCATCAATGGGCAGCACCTGGCGCAGGAACGCTTCGAACATCAGCAGCGACCATAACGGCGCGCTGTAGTCGCGCCGCCCGCTCGCATGCTGATCGAGCAGCAGGCGCACGTAATCCATGTCGAACAGGCCGCACTGCGCCAGGGTGCGGCCCAGCAGCCGCTGTTGCAGGCGCTGGCGCAGCGGGCCGCGCAGCCAGTCGGCCAGCGGGATGGAGAAGCCCATCTTCTGGCGGTACAGCAGGGTATCGGGCAGCAGCGGGCGCAGGGCTTTTTTCAGCAGGTATTTGCCTTCGCCGCGCCGCAGCTTGAATTGCGGCGGCAAGCCCGACATCCACGCCACCAGTTCATGGTCGAGCAGTGGCGAGCGCACTTCCAGCGCATGCGCCATGCTGGCCCGGTCGACTTTGGTGAGGATGTCGCCGGGCAGATAAGTTTTCAAGTCCAGGTACTGCACCTGCGACAGGGGATCTTGCGCGGGGCTGGCCAGCGCGTGGCGGCGCAGCACCTCGACGGCGCGGTAACCGTGCAGGCTGCGCCGCAGCTCTGGGCTGAACAGGCGCGCGCGCATGGCGTCGCCCAGCAGGCTGACGCCGTGAAAATACGCGTCCGTCGTGTCGCGCGCCAGACCCTCGAACGTGGTCTTGGCGCGCAGGAAGCGGGGCGCCCAGTCGGCCTTCGGATACAGCCGCCCCAGGGTGCCGAACAGCGACTGGCGCAAGCCGGCCGGCAGCAGCGGGTCCATCGCCTTGCGCACTTTTTCCTCGCGCGTGTGCAGGCGGTAGCGCCGGTAGCCGGCCAGGCTTTCATCGCCGCCGTCGCCGGACAGGGCCACCGTGACACGCTGGCGCGCCAGCTGGCAGACGCGGTAGGTGGGCATGGCGGAACTGTCGGCGAACGGTTCGTCGTACAGGTTGGCCAGCAGGTCGATCAGTTCGAAGTCATCCTGCTCGACCTGGCGCGCATGGTGCGCCGTGCCGTAGCGGCGCGCCACCAGGTCGGCGTAGCGCGCCTCGTTGTATGCCGGGTCGCCGAACGAGATGGAACAGGTGTTGACGGGCGTGCTGCTGACGCCGGCCATCAGCGCCACGACGGCGCTCGAATCGACGCCGCCGGACAGGAATGCCCCCAGCGGCACTTCGGCCACCATGCGGATGCGCACGGCTTCGCGCAGGCGCGCCAGCAGTTCGTCGGCCGCCTGCGCCTCGCTGGCGGGGGGATTCGGTGCGAAGGGAATGTCCCAGTACGATTGCGGCGCCGGCAGCGGCTGGCCCGCGCGGATGGACAGGGTATGTCCGGGCGGCAGCTTGCGCGCGTGCTGGAAGATGCTGCGCGGCTCGGGCACGTAGCCGTAGGCGAAATACTCTTCCACCGCCAGCGGGTCGAGCGCGCGCGGCATGGCCGGATGCGCGAGCAGGGCTTTGAGTTCGGAGCCGAACAGCAAGGTGCCGTCCTGCGCCTCGCCGTAGTACAGGGGTTTGACGCCGAGGCGGTCGCGCGCGAGGAACAGCAGGTGGCGGCGGCGGTCCCACAGGGCGAAGGCGAACATGCCGCGCAGGCGCCGCACGCATTGTTCGCCCCATTGTTCCCAGGCGTGGACGATGACTTCCGTGTCGCTGCTGGTGCGGAACTGGTGGCCGAACTGGCGCAGTTCCGCCATCAGGTTGCGATAGTTGTAGATTTCGCCATTGAAGACGATGGCGATGCTGCGGTCGGCGTTGAACAGCGGCTGCTGGCCGCTGGCCAGGTCGATCACGGACAGGCGCCGGTGCGCCAGGCCCAGGCCCGGCTCGCGGTGCAATCCCCCTTCATCCGGCCCCCGGTGGCGCAGGCTGTGGTTCATGCGCGCCAGCAGCAGCACGTCGATGTCGCGCTGGCCCTGCAAATCAAAGATGCCGCTGATGCCGCACATGGAAGGCCTTTCAGGGAGTGGTGGACAGGGGGGAGGGCTGGCGTGCGCCCGTCAGGCGGTCGTACACGGCCAGGTAGGCGCCGGCCATGGCGGGCAGGCTGTGCTCGGCCAGCACCTGGCGCCGCCCGCGCGCGCCGTGACGGGGGCCCAGTTCGGGCATGCTGTAGTAGTCGAGCATGGCGTCGGCCAGCATCTCGGGCGAACCGGGCGGCACCAGGGTGCCGCTCCAGCCCGACTGCACCAGTTCCGCATTGCCGCCCACTTGCGTGGCGACGATGGGCAGCCCCGTCGCCATCGCTTCGAGGATGGTGTTCGAGCTGCCTTCGGCCAGCGAAGGCAGCACGAACAGGTCCATGGTGCGCAGCAGTTGCGCCACGTCGTCGCGCGCGCCGGGCAGCCAGGCAAGGTGGGCCACGCCGGCCTGCTGCAGCAGCTCCAGGCAAGCCTGGCGGCACGGCCCGTCGCCGATGATGATAAGGCGCAGGCGCGCGCGGGCGCCCGGCTGCGCCAGCAACAGCAAGAACGCGCGCACCAGCGAGGCATGGTCCTTGACGGCCGCCATGCGGCCCACGCTGCCGATGACGAAGGCGCCGTTGCACAGGAAGCCGGGCGGGCCCACGGCGGCCGGCGGCCCCAGGCGCGGGTGGAATTGCACGCTGTCGACGCCATTGCCGATGTGCGACACCTGCGCGGGCGCCGCGCCGATGGCGTCCACCAGCCAGTGGCCCAGGTCGGCGCTGACGGCGATGAAGTGCTGCACCAGCGGCAGCATCAATTTGCGCAGCAGCCGGTATTTGCGGCGGGTGCCGTGCAAGTCGCTCATGTCGCGCCCGTGTTCGCCATGCACGCGCAGGCGCACGCCGGCCAGGCAGGCCAGCAGCTGCGCTTCGAGGCAGCCCAGGTTACGCGTGTGCACCACTGCCGGCCGCAGCTGTTTCAGTACGCGGTACAGGTGCAGGTAGTGGCGCCAGTCCTTGCCTTCGCGCTTGTCCAGGCTGATCACATCGACACCGGGCGTGGTCAGGCGCAGGCGAAACGCGGTGGCGTTCTTCATGCAGACGATGGTGTGCCGGTAGCGTTCCGGCGGCAAATGGTTGATCAGGTTGACGAGGCCGTTTTCCAGCCCGCCCACGTCGAGCTGGTGGATCACGTGCACGATCAGGGGCGCGATGCTGGCCGCTTCCGTGTCGCCGGTGTCGAAGTCAAGGGCCATGCGGCAGCTCCTGCAAGCGTTGTTCGATGACGGGCAGCGCCGCCTGCAGGAACGCTTGCAGGCGCGCGCGCGGCGGCGGCGCCAGCTCGTCGTAGGCGGCAAAGACGATGATGTCGGCGCCATCCTGGCGCCTGCCCAGCAGCTTGGCTTGCGCCAGCAGCAGTTTCACCAGCATGGGCCTGGCCGTGACGATGCCGCCCTGGCGGTAGAGGCGCCACACGAGCAGCCGTTCGCCGCCGTACGCCAGTACGCTTTCGCGCACGGCCGGCTCGCCGCTGGCCAGCTTGACGTGCCGCACGCGCTGCGCCAATGGCATCCAGCGGGCGCCATACGGCAAGGCCTGGTGCGTCAGCAGTTCGGCGTCGCGCGCCTGGCGCGCATACCAGTGCAGTTGCAATCCCACCGGCGCGCCGTCGCCGTCCAGGCGCGCATACGTGGCGGCAAACCGCGCGGGCGTGCCCGCATACGGCGCCTGCCAGTCGGGTACCGCGTCGTGCAGGCGCCGCCAGGCGGGCGGATCGGGCAAGGCCAGTACCATGGCGGGCAGCGTGGCGCCATCATCGCGCTGGCTGGCCAGCGCCAGTGCCGGCCACACGGCCGCCAGCAGCAGGCAGGCCACGCCGGCGCGCACGACGGCGCGCGGGCTGGCCGCGCCGGCGCTCAGGCGCACGGGCTGGGCAGACGGCACGGCCCGTGGCGGCGGCAATTCGCGCCAGCGCGCGGCCAGCCAGAACAGCAGCAGCGCCACCAGGCCGAAGAACAGCCAGCCATAGATCAGGTGGTCGACACCGACGGCCAGGCGCATGTCGCTCAGGTGGCCCAGCATCACGATCAGGTAGGCGCGCACGCCATTGGCGAGGATGGGCACGAGCAGGGCGGCGGCCATGACGGCCACGCGCCGCCGCGTGCTGTGGCAGTTCACATGGGCGTACAGGGCGCCCAGGGCCAGCGCGGCGATCAGATAGCGCAAGCCGCTGCATGCCTCGACCACCGACCAGTTGCCGGTAGGCAGAGAAAAATTGCTGCCATCGCGAAACACGGGCACACCCGACCATTGCAGCGCGGTCACCGTGAAGGCGGCCGTGAAGTCGATCAGCGGTTCGATGAAGACTTCGCCAAACGGCACGGCGAGAAACAGATACGCCAGCGGAAAGGCCAGCAGGCGCACGGCCGGCCAGCCGAGGATGGCCAGCACGCAGGCGGGCAGCATGGCCGTGGCCGCATATTGCTCCACCACGGGCACGTTGGCGGCGTCGGCCAGCAGCCAGGCCAGGCCCAGCGCACCGAGCAGCAGCAAGCCCTGGCGCGACGGCCGGGGCGCCAGCGCGGCCAGGCGGGTACGCTGGCGCCAGGCCAGCCAGCAACTGATGGGCACGATCAGGAAACCGTGCGCGAAGGTTTGCGAGCGGGCCCACAGTTCCACCATCGACCAGAAAGTGGCGTGGTACAGCAGCACGACGGCGGCCAGGGACAGCAGCAGCGCCACCAGCGCGGCCTGGCGCCGGTGCTGAGGCAAAACGGCCGCATCCGTCAAGCGGGCCAGCTGGCCGAGCTGCAAGCTCATGTGGACGGCTCCCGCACGGGCTGCAAAGGTGTGGCGGCGCCGCTGGTGGCCGCCTCGGCTGCGGCTGGCAGGCCCAGCATGGCGCCCAGGCCGTGCAGATTGCGTTCCCAATCGTAATCCTGCAATACCAGCTGGCGCGCCGCCGCGCCGATGGCCGCGCCGCTCCCTTCGGCCGCGCCACTTTGCGCATTGCGCAGCACGCGCGCCGCGTGGTGGATGAATTCGACGTCGTCGCGCGCCAGCAGCAGTTCCAGGCCCGGCTGGGCCGCGATGCCTTCGAGCGCCTGCGGCGTGGCCAGCACGATCTTGCCCATCGCCATCGCTTCGAGCACCTTGTTTTGCACGCCGCGGGCGATGCGCAGGGGCGCCACGGCCAGCGCCGCGCCAGCCAGGTAGGGCCGGATATCGGGCACCTTGCCCGTCACCACCACGCCAGCCACCCTGGCCAGCGCCGTGACGGCGGGCACGGGCGCGCTGCCGACGATATAGAACTGCAGCTGGGGAAACTGGCGCCGCAGGGCGGGCCAGACGTGGCGCACGAACCATTGCACGGCGTCGACGTTCGGCCAGTAATCCATGGCGCCTGTAAACACCAGCGTCTGCACGCCCGCCGGATACACGCCAGGCTGGGGCGGCATGGGCGTGAAATACGCCGTGTCGACGCCGTTGTTGAAGTAGCCCGTCTTGCGCCGCGCCATCGGGGCGCACTGGCGGAACAGGGCCGCCTCGGCCGGCGAGACGAAGCTGGCGGCCGTGAACTGCTGGGCGATATGGCGCTCGTACTGCAGCAGCAGCTGCGCTTCGCGCCGGTACAGCTGCGACATGGGCCAGGGCTTGCTGTCGCCGTACTGGCGCCACTTGTCGGAATCGACATCGACGAAATCGATCACGCGGTGCAGAGCGCGGCCGGCGCTGCCGTCGATGTATTGCGCCATGGGCCCGGAAAAGGCCAGCGCGTGGCGCACCTTGCCGCTGGACAGCAAACCGTCGACCCATTGCAGCAGGCGCGTATCGCGGTAGTACTGCACGCTCATGGCCTGGCGGGACAGCAGCGCCTGCATGGCGCGCCAGCGGGCCGGGCCCCGCCGCAAGTCGATGAAGCGCGTGCTGGCGCACAGGGCGGCCACGGTTTTCGCGTGCTGCCAGTCGTCGTCATCGTCGATGAAGCAGCCCAGGTGCACGTGGAAATGCCGGCTCAGGTATTGCAGCATGTGCCACGAGCGTATCTTGTCGCCCTTGTTGGGCGGATACGGCAGGCGGTGGGCGAGGAAGAGCAGTTCGCGCATGGTGGGTCCTTTGCTTAGCCCAGTTGCCGCACGATGTGCGGCCCCAGCAGGTTGGCCAACGGCAGCGGCAGGCGGCGCCAGGCGCGGATGAACAGCGCGTATTTCGGATTCAGGGGATTGACATCCGGCAATGCCTTCGCGCGCACGAGCTTGTAGGCATATGGCAGCGGCTGCGGCGCAAAGCCCCAGTTCTTCTTGAAATCCCAGGCGCCGGTCCCCAGCTTGCTGCGGCCGAAATCGAACAGGCGGTAGCCGCGCGCGCAGGCGCGGCGCATCGCTTCCCAGTACATGAAATCGTTGGCGCCCGTGCTGCGCGCCAGCACGCTGCCGCCGCCGTAGTATGGCAGCACTTCATCGCGGAAATAGAACAGCAGCACGCTCGCTTGCGCCTGCTGGCCGTGGTAGACGGTGAGGATGTCGCAAGCGTCACCAAACACCGTGCGCAGCAGGGCAAAATGGCGGCGCGCGAAGACCGGCGTGCCCAGCCGGTGCACGCTGGCCGCGTAGATCGGGTAGAAACGGCTGATGTCATAGTCGATGGCGCTGTGCAGGCCGGCCGCCATGGCCTTGCGCACGACGGCGCGCTGCTTGCGGGGAATGGCCAGCAGATTCTGCTCCGCGTCGGGGAGCAAGGGGCGGCGGAAGGTCGCGTACAGGGGTTTCTGCAGCCAGGAGGCGTCCAAGGTTTCCGGCGCATTTTCGTACACGTCGCGCCAGCGGTATTCCAGGCGCCCCACGCCGAGGCGCCGGGCCAGCGCCAGCGCGGCACTGTCGAGCGCCTGGCGCACGGCCGCGCTGCCGCCGGCGATGCCGCCGTACACGCAAAAGGGCAGCGACACGAGGGCGGAGCCGAACAGCCGGCTGCGCAGGTGGGCCAGCGGCAGCACGCCGGCGATGCGCCCATCCTGTTCCGCGTACAGGAAATAGCTGTCGTGTTTGAAACCTTGCTCCATGATGGTTTGCCAGCCGGCCCGGTGAAAGAAGGTCGCTTCCGGACACGTGTCGACAAAGGCGTCCCAGCGCGCATGCTCGTGCGGCTGCAGAGGCAGCACGGCGATGGCGTTGCTGGTGGACTGTGTCGGGTCGGGAGCAAGGCTGGCCTCGTGCATCATGTGCTTTCCAGAAAAATACGGTCCATGCGGTCCCAGGCGAAGTCGCCCGTTAAACGCCCCAGCCGTGCTTCCATGCGCCCCAGGTTCAGGTAGTGGCGAAAGCGCGTCCTGGTGCTGAGGCCTGGCGGGCGCGGCTGGCCGGGATCGAGTTCCCAGGGATGAAAATAGAATATGCCAGCTTGCCCGTCGCGCGAATTGATGCGTCGCAAAAGCCAGCGCGACAGTGCATACGGCATCAATCTGAAGTAGCCGCCGCCGCCGGCCGGCAAGTTGCGCCCGCGCAGGCGCACGGTGCTGACGGGCAATTCCAGCACGCCGTGCGGGCCGCGCGGGCGCCAGGCGAAGCGGGGAGCATCGGGCATGCCGTAATGGTCATGGCGGATCGGGTAGATGCTGGAACTGTAGCGGTAGCCCGCTTCCTGCAGCACGTCGAAAGCCCACAGGTTGGCCGCGCCGATGGAAAAGCTGGGCGCCCGGTAGCCGCGCACGGCCAGCCCCGTCAATTGTTCGAGGATGCTCTTGCTGCGGCGCACGTCGTCGGCGAACTGCGCGGGCGACTGGTCGCTGGCGCGCAGGTGCGCATAGCCGTGGCTGGCCACTTCATGCCCGGCGTCGGCCACGCGGCGCAGCATGGCCGGATAGCGCTCGGCGATCCAGCCCAGGGTAAAAAACGTGGCGTGGATGCGCCTGCTGTCGAGCAGCAGCAGGATGCGCTCGATATTCGCCTCGACCCGGCATTCCAGGCGGGGCCAGTCGGCGCGCGCGATGTGCGGCGCGAAGGCGGACACCTGGAAGTAATCTTCCACGTCGATGGTGAGCGCGTTGCGCAATATCACCGGCGGCGTCACGGCGTGCTCCGGCGCGCCGCCAGCCAGGGCGCGATGACGGCGGCGATGCGCGTGGCCGCGTGGCCGTCCCACAGCGGCGGAATGCGGCCATGCTTGCCGCCCGTCTCCAGGATGTCCCGCGCCAGCGCCAAAATGGCGGCCGGGTCTGTGCCTGCCAGCGTATTCGTGCCTTCGCTCACGGCGACGGGGCGTTCCGTATTGTCGCGCAGGGTCAAACAGGGCACGCCCAGGGCCGTGCTTTCTTCCTGCACGCCGCCCGAATCCGTCAGCACCAGGCGCGCGTCCCGCATCAGGCCCAGCATTTCCCAATAGCCCAGCGGCGGCAGGCGGACGATGGCATGCCGCGCCAGCAGCGGTTCCAGGCCCGCCAGGCGCAGGCCGGCCAGGGTGCGAGGGTGGATGGGAAACAGCAGCGGCAGTTGCTGCGACAATTGTCCCAGCGCCCCAAGCAGCGCTTCCAGTTGCGCCGGCGCATCCACGTTCGATGGCCGGTGCAGGCTCAACAGGCCATACGCGGGCGGGCAGGCCTGGCCGTGGGCGCGCAGGGCGGCGGCGGGCGGCACGGCGCGCGGCAGTTGCCGCCGCAGGCTGCCGATCATGACGTTGCCCGTGAAGTGGATGCGTTCCGGGGCGATGCCTTCGCGCAGCAGGTTGGCGCGCGCGGCCACCACGCACAGCAGGTGCGCCGGCGCGGCGGACGCAAGAGAGGGGTCGGACATGCTGCGGCCTCCTTAGAATTGCATGGTGAGCGTGGCGCTGACGCCGTTTTCGCGGTAGTCGCCGCCACGGTTGCTGGCGTGGCGCGTGTGCCGCACGTCGATGCTGGCCGTCATGTTCTGCCGCAGGAGGCGCGTGTAGCCGGCCGTCAGGGTGATGTTGTTGTCGCGCCGGGGCACGCTCAGCGAGCGCACGCTGGCGTAGCCGGCATTGACATTCACGCTGGTGCGCGAACTGGCTTGCCAGCTCCAGCCCACATTGCCGCTGATCTGGCGCGTGCGGTCTTCGCTGCCGAATTCCACGCCGGGCAGCAAGCCGCTGTCGATGCCGCTGGCCGTTTGCGCCGTGCGGTCGACGGCCGTGATGCCGGCGATCATCGTGCTTTTCGCCGTGGCGCGCGCCATCGTCAGCTTCAGCTGCTTTTGCAGGAAATAGCGGTGGCTGAAGTAATTGATGGCGCCCCGTTCCGGCCCCAGGCTGTTGGCGTAGCGCAGAAAGGCATCGATGCGCAGGCGCCGGTCGCGCGCATTGGGAAAGATGCCGCGCCACAATTGATCGAGCAACTGGCCCGCGTCGCGGTTGCCCAGGCGCGAAAACTGCGTGGGCATGGTGGTGATGTTTTCGCTGTAGTTCAGCTGCCAGTTGGTATGGCGCTGCAGGAACGTGGCGTCCAGGCTGTAGGTGGTGCCAAAGAAGCGCTTGCCCGTGCTGAAGGCGACGCTGGTGCGCGGCGACGGCGTCCACACGCCGCCCAGCGACCAGAAGCGGCCCTCGGGCGCCTTGCCGCTGGCCGAGATATAACCTTCCTTTTCCATGCCGCCGCTGGCCGTGGCCGACCATTTGCTGCTGAACGGATAACGCAGGCCCACGCTGCTGCGCTGCATGCGCACGGGCGCCAGCTTGCTGTCCTGCGTGCGGCGCACGTCGTGGCTGGCGTTCCAGGTCCAGCCGTTGCCGCGCGGCTCGCCGCTGAGCAGCAATTCCATTTCATCGCTGTGTACGGACAGCAAGTCGCCGCCGCTGTCGACCGTGTTGCGCGTGTAGCGCAGCTCGGCCGTGGCCAGGTCGCGGAAACGGTGGCGCAAATAGGGGCTGATGCCCGTGGTGCGCACCGTGCTGGCATTGTCCGTGTCGGGCAGGTCGTCGATCAATTGGGGGCCGAACGGCGAGATGTTGCGCCGGCTTACGCTGGCGTTGGCATCGATGAAGAACCAGTCCTTGACCAGTTCGGCGTCGGCCGAGGCCTGCAGTTCGTGGTTGTCGGTATCGGCCCGTTGTCCGGACAGGTATTTATGCCAGCTGTAATCGAGGTGCACGCGCAGGCGGGGTCCCGTGCCGATGAGGGCGATGGCGGGCGCGATTTCCGTGATGAAATCCGATTGCGCCTTGCCGGGCGGTGCGCGCAAGGCATTGTCCGTATAGCTTTCGCGCAGGCGCAGCGACGGTTTTGCCAGCCAGTCGATGGCACTGGCCGGCATGGGCAGCAGCAGGGACAGCAGCAGCGGCAGCGGTAGCGAGCCCCGGCGGCTAATCGTAATGGCCATAGCCGTAGTAGTCGTTGCCGGGGAACGATTTGGTCTTGTTGTAGATCAAATGAATGTGTTCGCACGATTCAATCTGCCGCAGCGCTTCCTTCACGGCGTGCTGGGTCGTCGTTTCCGCCTCGACCACCATCACCACTTGCCCCATCTGTCCCACCAGCGCGTGCGCTTCGCTGGTGATCAACAGGGGCGGCGAGTCGAAGACGACGATGCGGTCGCCATAGCGGCTGGCGATCTCGGCCAGCAGCCGGCTCATGGCGCGGCTGGCCAGCAATTCCGTCGCATGCTTGTTGCTGCGTCCGGCGGGCAGGATGCTCAGGTTGGCCACGTTGGTTTTCAGTATCACGTCGGCCATGGCCAGTTGCGGGTCGAGCAGCACGTCCATCAGTCCCGGCTCGGGCGGCAGGCCCAGCACTTTCAGCACGGATGGGCGCGCCACGTCGGCATCGACCAGCAGCACCGTGATATCCAGTTCCATGGCGATGCTCATGGCCAGGTTGATGGCGCAGTAGGTCTTGCCTTCGCCCGGCATGGCGCTGGTGACGACGATCAGGTTGCCGTGACGGATGGCCTCGCTGCCGCTGGCGCGCGCCTGGCGCAGCAGCGGGCGCTTGATGATGCGGAAATCCTCGGCCACCGCGCTGCGCCCCCCATCGTGCGTGAGCATGCCTTGCTCGGCCAACCGGGCCAGGTTCAGGGCGCGGTAGCGGGACGACCGGGCCGCGTCCGCGCCATCCGTACCGTTCACCTTATAGGGCACGCTGGCCTCGGCCACGTCGAGGATGGTGGGTTCGTGCTTGCCGCTGTCCTTGCTGCTCATCGTCGCTCCCTTGGATCTAGAATTTCAGCAGCGCGGCCGTCATGACCCCGCCGTACAGGACGAACAGGCTGCCCAGGCAGGCGCCAAAGCCATAGCGCGCGCGGCGGCGGCGCACTTGCTGCAGCGGCGTCCAGTTCATCGATACCGTGCCCAGCACGTTCAAGCCCGTGGCGTCGCGCAGTTCGGAGGGGCTGAGGAAGGTGGGGCGCACTTGGCTGATGAGCAAGGCCGTGGCGACGCCGGCCACCAGGGCCGCGCCCAGCGCCGCGCTGAACAGCAGCGGGCGGTTCGGGCCGACGGGCGCATATTGGACCGTGGGCGGGTCGATGATCTTGAAGGCCATCATGTCGGTGGTGGAACTGAGTTCGCCCGACAGCTTGGCCGCTTCGCGCCGGCCGATCAGCTTTTCATAGTTTTCCTTGTTGATGATGTAGTCGCGGTTGAGCTGCGCCAGCTGCGATTCCACCTCGGGCACGGCATTGCTTTGCGCCAGCAGGCGCTCGTTGCGCGCGCTGTATTCCTGCACGCGGGCGCGGATGGCGGCCACCTTGGCGTCCGCGTCCGTCAGCGCCACCTTCAGCTGCTGCAGCATGGGGCTGTAGTTCTTGCCCGGGTCGCCGGACGCCGCTTTCAGCTTGCTTTCCTCGATCTTGCGTTCTTCCAGCTGGGCCACCAGGCGTTTCGAGGCGATGATGTCGGGATGCAATTCCGTAAATTGCATGCGCAGGTTGTCGAGGTTCTTGTTGATCGAGGCGATGCGCTCGTCGAGTTCGGGATTCGTGATGGATGAGGCGCTCGGCTCCATGTCGAGCACGGGTTCGTCGCCCTCGATCTGGCTCTGGATGGCCTTGCGCGCCTGTTCCGCCTCGACCAGTTCCAGCTTGGCATTGTTCAGGCTATCGGACGACATCAGCAGCTGGCTGCCATAGTCGATGCCCTGGCGCGGCAGCAGCAGGTTGTTGCGGATCTTGAATTCCTTCACCAGGTTTTCCGCCGCGCTCAGCTTGTCTTCGTAATTCTTGATCTGCTCGTCGATGAACTGCACCGCCTTCTGTGAATCGCCTTTCTTTCCCTGGAAACTGCCTTCGACAAAGATCGTCAGCAGGCTTTGCACGACGTCGCGCACGAGTTTGGGATCGCGTCCGCTGTAGCTGATGGTGTAGATGTCATACGCGTTGGTGCCCGTGATCTTGATGCGGCTCATCAAGTTATCCAGCTGCGCTTCGTGCTCGCGCACGGTCTTCGAGTCCAGGTCGAGGTCGACCATGCGCATGACGCGCTCCACGTTCGGGCGGCTGAGCAGGGTGCGGCTCATGATGGCCACCTGCTGTTCCGTGTTCGGTACGCTGGTCATGCCGGCCATCAGCGGTTTGAGGATGGTTTGCGTATCGACAAACACGCGCGCCGACGTCTGGTAGTCGTCGGGCAGGGTGATCACCTTGATGAAGCCGCCGATGGCCACCAGCCACGCCACCAGCACAGCATGCCAGCGGTACTTCCAGATGCCTTTCAAGCCGGAAAGCAGTTGCTGTATCAATTCTTCCATGTCGCTTCCTTCAGGTGACGATGCTGCCCGGTAGATGGGTTGGCGGCGCGGACAACGACGGCGTCTTGCAAGAAATACTTGCTTGTTGAGTAAGCAAAGTATAGGGCGGCTGTGGAGCAAGATTTCCCAAGATGATTGCTTCTTGATACGCCTCAAGGTTCACTTGCCGGGTTTTAATAATCATAGGAAGTTCGCGGCCCAGGCTGGTTCTGCGGGGCCGGCCATGGACGCGCATCGACTCGAAGAGGCTCCGCATGAATCCATTTCGCCGTGCATTTGTCTGCAACACGCTGGTCCTGGCGGGCGCCGCCAGCCTGCTGGGCGCCTGCCGCACGCGCCATCCGCTGGCGCCGTCCGACGACAGCGCCCCCATGCACGATTACCTGATCGGTCCGGGCGACTCCGTCAACATCATCGTCTGGCGCAATCCGGAAGTGTCGCTGACGGTGGCCGTGCGGCCGGACGGCAAGATCACCACGCCGCTGGTCGAGGATTTGCCCGCCAGCGGCAAGACATCGACCCAGCTGGCGCGCGACATCGAGCAAGCCTTGAGCAAGTTCATCCAGCAGCCCGTGGTGACGGTGATCGTCACGAATTTCTCCGGGCCGTATGGCGAGCAGATCCGGGTGATTGGCGAGGCGGCCAAGCCGCAGGCGCTGCCGTACCGGCTGGGCATGTCGCTGATGGACGTGCTCATCGCCGTGGGCGGCATCACCGATTTCGCGGCCGGCAACAAGGCCAGCATCATCCGCGTGCGCGAAGGCAACCAGCAGCAGCTGAGGGTGCGGCTCGACGATTTGCTGAAGGAAGGCGATATTTCCGCCAACGTCATGATGCGCCCGGGCGATGTGTTATTGATACCGGAAAGTTTTTTTTAACAGCAAGCTCGTCAATATCAAAACAGCAATTATATTTGCCATTTTGTACTTATAGACAAATTTCATCGTATTATTTTGCTATCCAAAGGTAAATTTCTTCTGTTTTTTTAGCTATTGCAGGGAACTTCTCCAGTTTTTCTCTTGTCACAAGGCATTGGCTTCAGTCCGTCTCGACGGCTGCCGATGAACGTGAGGACAAGATGAGCTTTGAAGATGAACCCATAATTTCCTTCGACACGCCAGGCACCTTCAGTGACCTGGTGGTGGGCGAGGGGCAGATCGACCCGGCCATGGAGCACGAGCTCGACCTGCAGCGCTTTCATATCCGCATGGCCAATTCGCGTGGCCGGCGCGAAGCGGCCAGTTTGCTGATCCGCAAGATGTACGGCTGGCGCGGCTATGCAGTCGATCCCTGCACGGCGCATGCGCTGAATAAAATCACGCTGTTCGCGGAAACGTCCGGCACCACCGTCGGCACCATGACCTTGTGCCTCGATAACGACGAGACGGGCTTGCCCGCCGATGAAAACTTCCGCGACAAGCTCGACGTCCTGCGCGCGCAGGGCCGGCGCCTGTGCGAACCATCGCGCCTGGCCATCGACAAGGGCGTGAGCAAGCGCGTGTTTGCGGCGCTGATTCATATTTCTTATATCTATGCCCACAATATTCACGGCTTTACGGACTACGTGATTGAAGTCAACCCGCGCCATGTGGTGTTTTACAAGCGCATGCTGGGTTTCCAGGACTTCGGCGGCGAGCGCGAGTGCACGCGCGTGGGGGCGCCGGCCGTGCTGCTACGGCTGGACCTCGACTACATGGGGGCCCAGATCCGTAAATTCGGTGGCCTGATGGAACAGCATGGGGGTGAACGGTCGTTTTACCCCTTTTTTTTTCCGACATGGGATGAGCCCGGTATTACCGGCCGGCTGAGGCAGGGGCGCAACTGACGATTCATTTATTCTTCAGCAAGATCGCCTGCATGTGGCTGCCCGGAATCGCGTAAGTGATGCCGCTGGGCGCGCTGATGGCCGCCTCCTTGAGGCCCTTGACGTACACCATGTTGACGATGCCGTAGACGAGACCGGTCTCGGGATCGAACAAGGGGCTGCCGCTGCTGCCCGGATACGCCGTCGCGTCCAGCTGGAACACGGTGTACGGCGCCTTTTGCAGCTGCGCCAGGCGCCGCACGTCGAGGCGCTGCGCGTTTTCGCTGGGCATGACCACGGGTGTCAGCGATGACACGGTGGCGCGGTGCGTCACGTGGCGCAGCCCGAGCAAGGTGCCTAATGGAAATCCCGTAAAGGCCATGGCCTGGCCTTCGCGCACCGTGGCCGCGTCGCCCAGCGCCAGGGCGGGCAAGGGCGCGCCCGCCAGGCGCAGCAAGGCCAGGTCGTGTTCCGTGTCCAGCGCCTGGACCTTGGCGGGGCGAAATTGCGTTACGTCGCCCTGGCCCGTGAGTATGCCGATGATCTCATTCGGATTGGCGTCAAGCAGTTTCTGGATCACATGGGCGCAAGTGAGCACGCTCAAGCCGTCACCGGTCACGAAACCCGTACCGATGAAATTCATCTGCGGCGTGCGCGTTTTTTGCAGGTTGCCCACGCCGACGATCGATGGTTTGATGCGCGCGATGGTTTGCGCCAGCGGCGCATCGGCGCGGCACGGCGCGCTGGCCAAGGCCAGGCAAAACAGGAGGGTGGAAAAGACGGTAGACGACAGGGCTTTCATGGCGGCGCACTTTCAACGTGAGGAGGTGGCACGGGCTGCAGCAGCGCGCACAGCAGCATCAGGTAGCACAGCAGGGCGATGCGCGGCACGTCGAGCAGGCTGTCGAACAGGCCGACGACGAGAAAACCCAGCAGGGCGGCGGCGCAGGCCAGCGCGCCTGCATCGCCGCGTGCGGCCTGACGCAGCAGGCGCTGGCCCGCCAGAACCAGCAGGGCCAGCATGGACAGGGCGCCGCACCAGCCCGTTTCTATCAGCAAATGCAAGGCCATGCTCTTGATATGCCATGGCAAGTGGTGGTGGTCGCTGCTGAAAAACCAGTAATTGTTGGCTTGCGTAAAGCCCCCGTTGGCGATCAATTCCTCGCCGCCCGGCGCGCGCAAGCTCAGATTGTCGACTTCGAGCACCGACGAGGTGGCCGTGCCACTGGCCGCCAGTTCCAGCTGCACGGGCGGACGCGGCAGCCAGGCACCGGCGCCCAGCCAGGCGCTGTCGAACGGTACTTCATAGTGTTGCCAACCGCCGGGCTGCGTGCCAGGCGGCACAGGCCGCAGGCGCAGCGGAACGTTCACGCAGCCCTGGGCATACAGCAATTGCCGCTGGCACAGGCGCACCAGCAGCACGGGCATGGGTCCCGTGCGCCGCACGTCGACCGCCAAAGTGTAGTGCGCGGCGGGCTGCACGGGCAGCCGCTGCAGCAGCCGCAGCAATTCGCCATAGCCGGCGCTGTAGCCGGGACTGGCCAGGCGCGCATACCGGTTTTCCCCGTCTTCCGCATACGCGATGCTGGCCGGCACCTCGCGCTGGGGATTGTGCCAGTAATAAGTAGCGGGAAAGCTGCCGCTACCCATGCCGAACAGACGGTTGCCCCAGTCGGACGGCTGCATGGCCAGCGCCTGCCGCCAATGGCGCAAGCGGCCTTGCATGTCGAAGGCCGTGGTGGCGAAACGTTCGGTGGCGTAATAGCTGGCCGACACGGGTATGGCCAGCAGCAGCAGGATGCCGGCCGCGCCCGCGATGCTGAGGCTGGCGCGGTCCAGCCGCCACAGCGGCGGGCGCAGGCGTCCATTGCACAGCATCAGCATGGCCAGCAGTACGACCAGGCCGGCCGGCAGCAGGGCCGGCGGTCCCGCCCAGTGCCAGCCTATCCAGGCCAGATTGCATGCCAGCATGGTCCACGCCATCATCGCCAGCCCCAGCCTGGCGGGTCCCTTGCCGCCGGCGCCGCTGGGCCACAGGGGGCCGGGCAGCAGCACGATCGCCAGCAGCACGGCCGCCAGCAGGAACAGGAAATACGGGCCTTTCAGCCAGCCGGCCGCCTGGTGGCCGGACGGTTCCGGCCACCAGGCGGCCAGCAAGCCTTGCAGGCACAGCGCGCACAGCACGCTGGCAGGCGCCAGGCGCCACGGCAACGGTCGCGCGGCCAGCACGAAGCTGGCCGCGAGCAGGACGACGGCGGCCAGCAAGCCCCGGTAGCCGGCCAGGCTGAACATGTACACGAGCAGGACGGTGCCCAATCCGGCCAGTAGCAGCCTCAGCAACACTCCGCGCGTGGGCGACTGGGAAGGGGCGCGCCGCGCCACGCCGGGCGCCGTCCGCAGGGTTTGCCAGAATCCCAGCAGCATGGCCGCGGCCAGGGCCGCGTACAAGCCCCGCGAAAAGGTCGCGAACGCCGCGTGCAGGGCCAGGGCCAGCAGCAGCATGGCCAGTACCGCCTGCCAGCGGCTGCTGGCGCGCGCCAGCCACAGTGCGGCAAACGGCAGGCTCAGGGCCAGGTAGCCGTCCAGCGCGGCGCCACCCGTGTGCATGGCGGAAAACGGCGCCGTGATGCGGTAGTCGCTGGACAGGTTCGACAGGCCGGGAAACACGGCCCGTTCCCATAGCGCGAACAGCGACACCATGGCCAGCCCGGCCAGCATGCCCGGCAGCGCGTAGCGGCGCAAGGCGGCAGGGTCCGCGTCGCGCAGCAGCAGCGGCAAGAGCAGCATGCTCCAGGCCCAGGCCTTGCTCAGCCGTAAGCTGTTGTAGGGACTCAGGTAGTTATCCCAGGCATTCAGGTCGAGCGGCGCCAGCGGCAGGACGCCGCGCAGCAGCGCCGCCAGCCAGGCCAGGCTGCACAGCAGCAAACAGGCGCGGGCGGCGGGCGAGAGCCGCGCCGCCGCCGGGTGGGCCGGTCCGCCCAGGCGCCAATAGCCGCAGGCCACGGTCAGCAACAGCAGCACGTCGATTTCTTCGAGGAAGAACCAGCCCGTCCACGGCGCCAGGTCCAGCACGGGCAGCAGGGCGGGCACGCAGAACAGCCAGCAGGCGGGACGCCAGCACAGCAGCAGGAAATACGCGGGCAGCAGGGCGGCAAACAGCAGGCCGGGCCAGCCGTGGCCCAGCGGATAGTGGCGCAAGGCCAGCATGCAGGCCGCGCCCGCCAGCAGGGCCAGCGGCCGCGCTGCCAGGCCAGGCATGGCAGCGTGCACAGCCATGGCTTACAGCTGGGTCAGCAAGGCCTGCGCCTCGGCCCGCTGTGGAAAGTCCTTGTTGGCGGCAAGCAGTTGTTCCAGCTGCTTGCGCGCGCCGCCCTTGTCGCCCGATTTCGCCAGGGCCGCGCCCAGGTGGTACTGCACTTCGGGCGACTTCGGCGCCAGCTCCGCCGCCTTGCGCAGCAGCACTGTGGCGCGCTTGACGTCGCCTTGCTGCAGCACGATCCAGCCCAGGGTGTCGAGCACGGCGGGATTGCCGGGCGCCAGCTTGAGTGCCTGCTCGGCCGTGGCCTGCGCGCGCGGATCTTTTTCCTGCTGATACGCCCACGCCAGGTCGTTCAGCGCCACCACGTTATCCGTGTCCTTGGCGACCACATACTGGAAGTGCTCGATGGCGGCGCGGTATTGCTTGGCCGCCAGCCGGGTGCCCGCCAGGTAGGTGCGCGTCGGCAAGTCTTCCGGATGCTCCTTCAGCCAGGTGGCCATGCGCGCATCGGCTTCGCGCTCTTGCCCGGAAGCCTGCAAGGCGCGGTACAGCTGCACCTGCAACGGGCCGATGGGGCTGATGCCGAACGCGTGCTGGTACAGCTTGACGGCTTGCTGCGGCAGTTTTTGCTCCATCAGCACGTCGCCCTCGAGCTTGTAGCCGGCCGCCAGTTTCGGCTGCTGTTCCTGCACTTGCCGCGCCACGGCCAGCGCCTCGCGCTGGCGGTTCAGGTTCAGCAGCAGTGCCACTTCGACGACGCGCGCTTCGAGCAGGCTCGGGTCAATCACTTGCGCCCGCTTGACGGCTTGCAGCGCATTCTGGTGGTCGCCCAGCGCCAGATGCAGGCTGGCGATGCGCATCTGCAAGGGCGCGGACGTGGTCTGTATGCTGGCCAGCTTGTTGTAACTGTCGAGCGCTGCCGGCGCCAGGCCGGCGCTGTACTCCACTTGGGCGCGCAGGGCCAGCGCATCGGCGTCGCCCGGGTGGCCCGTTTGCAGGGTGCGCGCCAGTTCCAGCGCCTTGTCGGGCGCGCCCGTCTTCAGGTAGAAGTTACTGAGCAGCAGGGCTGGCGCGACGGCATCGGGATTGTCGCGGTGGCCCCGCTCGAGCCAGCGCCGCGCCTCTTCCGTCTTTCCCTGCGACGCGGCCAGCTTGGCCAGCGCCGCGCACAGGTCGGCATTTTTCGGCGCTTTCGCCAGCGCCTTCTCGAAGCGCTGTTTCGCCTGCTCCGGCTTTTTCTCGGCCAGGTCGATCTGCGCCAGGTTGTTCAAGGCGGGCAGGTAGACGGGGTCCATGCTCAGCGCCTGCTCGAAACTGGCGCGCGCGGCAGGCAAGTCGCGCAAGGCCAGGTAGACGCCGCCTTTCAGGTTCAGCAGCAAGGGATTCGTGCCTTTCTGCTGCTGTTCCATCATGTTGACGCTGGCCAGGGCCTTGTCGTTCTGCTTGTTGCGCAGCAAGGTCATCACCAGCATGGTGCCCGCTTGTGGCGTGCTCTTGTCGAGCATGCTGGCGCGTTCCAGTTCATTGATGGCGCGGCTGTTTTCGCCCATGCCCAGGCGGCTGATGCCCAGGGCCGCATGCAGCCTGGCCGTGTCCGGCGCCAAAGTACTCGCCTGTTCGAAATATGCGGTCGCCTTGTCGTACTGGCGCGCGCGCAAGTGGGCTTCGCCGGCCAGCGACAGCAATTCCACGTCTTCCGGGAAGGCGGCCAGCATCGGTTGCAGCAAGTCGATGGCGGCGTCGGTCTTGCCACGCATCAATTCGATCGACGCCATCATCTTGACGGCATACAAATGCCTGGGATACACGGCCAGGAAGCGCCGCAGATAGTTTTCCGCCTGCGGCGGCGAGCCGAGCGCCAGTTGCACGGCGCCGGCCAGCAGGATGGACGGCATGTGGTCGGGCGCCGCCTTGAGCACCAGCTGCAAGGCTTGCAAGGCCGCCTTGTGCTTGCCTTGGCGAAAATCGAGCAGCGCCTGGGCTTGCAGCAGGCCCAGGCTGTTGGGCGCCGTCTTGCGCGCCGTGGCCAGCTGGGCCGACGCTTCCGCGTAGCGGTTCTCCACGATATCGAGGTTGGCCAGGTCGATGTGCGCCTGGGTATTGTCCGGTTTGATCTTGAGGATCTGCATGTAGGCGAGCCGCGCCGCGCCGTTCTTGCCTTGCAGGCGCAGCAGGTCGCCCTGCAGGCGCAAGGCGTCGAGGTTGGCGGGCGCGCTTTTCAAGGCTTGCGCCAGCAGCAGCTCGGCCGCCGGCACCTGGTGGTCGAGCGCCGACAGGCGCGCCAGGCCCAGCAAGGCCTCGACCTGGTCGGGATGGGCTTCGAGCAGGCGCGAGTACAGGGCGTGCGCCTCGTCCTGGCGGCCCAGGGCCAGCAAGGCGTCGCCGCGCAGGGCCAGCACGCTGGCGGGCTGCGCCGCATCGTCGGCGATCTCGGCCAACACCTTGTCGAACTGGCCCAGCATCAGCCAGGCCTTGCCCAGCAGGGGCATCACTTGCTGCGGCGCCAGGCCCAGCGATTTTGCCTTGCGCAATTCCTTCTCGGCAGACAGCGCTTCGCCCGTGTCGATATAGATGCTGCCCAGCAGCAAGCGCGCGGCCGCGTTGTCCGGTTCCTTTTGCAGCAGGTTTTTCAACTGGATGATGGCGGCCCGCGCCTCGCCTTTCTGCCGGTACTGCTGCGCATCGGCCAGCAGGGATGCACTGCTCTGCGTGCCGTGGCAAGCCGTCAGCAGGGGCAGCAGCAGGGTACAGCACAGTGCGGCGGCCGGCAGGCCGGGGAAAGGGCGGGGCAGGGAACGGGCCATGGAAGTCTCCGGTAGCGGCGTGCGTGGACGATTAGCCGATTCGCGATGGGCGATGGGCATGGCCTAGCTTAAAAAGATGGCCGCCGTTCTCCTTGATTGCGCTCAACAAGCCGCTGATTGTCCGCGCGCATGCCGGCTGCCGGTCCGTGTTTCTTGTTCCCGCTCAAGAATGACCCGATTGGCAACCGTAGAATTTCCCGGACGGCGATGCTCGTGCCGCAACCATTCGGAGCACATGCATATGGACAGCAAGGTGGAGAGCAATGTGAATAGCAAGGCGGGTGTGGTGGCGGTGGTGGGGCTCGGTTACGTGGGCTTGCAGCTTGCCGTGGCGTTTGGCGTGCGCCAGCGCACGATCGGCTTTGACTTGTCGGCACGCAAGGTGGAAAGCTACCGCAGCCATGTCGATCCGACCGGTGAAGTGAGCACGGAACAGCTGCGCGCGGCCCAATGGCTGAGCGTCGGCTGCGATCCGGCCGAGCTGGAACTGGCCGATTTCATCGTCGTGGCCGTGCCCACGCCCGTCGATAGCGCGCACAATCCCGATTTCTCGGCCCTGGCCGGCGCCAGCGCGGCTGTAGGCCGGCACATGCGACGCGGCGCCATCGTCATCTACGAGTCCACCGTGTATCCGGGTGCCACCGAGGAAATCTGTATCCCCATCCTCGAGCAGCATTCGGGCCTGCGCTGGAAGGAAGACTTCCATGTGGGCTTTTCACCCGAGCGCATCAACCCCGGCGACAAGGACCATACCCTGCACAGCATCCGCAAGGTGGTCTCGGGCGACGACGACGCCACCCTGGACAAGGTGGCCACCCTGTACGAAGGCGTGGTCGAGGCGGGAGTGCACCGGGCATCGAGCATCAAGGTGGCCGAGGCGGCCAAGGTGATCGAAAACACGCAGCGCGACCTGAACATCGCGCTGATGAACGAACTGGCCATCATCTTCGACCGCATCGGCATCGACACCCTGGAAGTGCTGCAGGCGGCGGGCACGAAATGGAATTTCCTGCCGTTCCGGCCCGGTCTGGTGGGCGGGCACTGCATCGGCGTCGATCCATACTATTTGACGCACAAGGCGGAAATGCTGGGCTACCACCCGCACGTGATCCTGGCCGGGCGCCGCATCAACGATGGCATGGCCAAGTTCGTGGCGGAAAAGACCATCAAGGAAATGGTGCGGGCCGGCTTCAAATTGAAAGGCTCGCACGTCAACGTGCTGGGCCTGACCTTCAAGGAAAATTGCCCGGACCTGCGCAACTCGAAAGTGGTCGACATGATTCACGAACTGCAATCGTACGGCGTGCAGGTGCACGTGCACGACCCCGTTGCCGACGGCCGCGAAGCGCTGGAAGAATACGGCCTGACTCTGGAAAGCTGGGAACAGCTGCCGCAGGCCGAGGCCATCATCAGCGCCGTCTCGCACCAGGCCCTGCTGGCTCGTCCGCTGGCCGACTTCCAGGCCAAGGTGCTGGAAAACGGCTGCTTCATCGACATCAAATCGCATTTCGACCCCCGGCCGCTGGAAGACGGCGGCCTGCACGTGTGGCGGCTGTGATGGCGGCCGATACCTTCGATCGGGCCGCGAATCCGGAGCGCAGCGCCTCCTCTGGCGATCCGGCTGCCGGCGCCTATGCGCAAGCCTGCGCACAATTGGCCAAGGAGCCTCGGCGCTGGCTGGTGACGGGCGTGGCCGGCTTCATCGGCTCGCACCTGCTGGAAACCCTGCTGAAGCTGGGACAGGAAGTGCGCGGCCTCGACAATTTCATGACGGGCCACCGCCACAACCTGGAACAGGTACGCGCCAGCGTGGGCGAGCAGGCGTGGCGCCGCTTCACCTTCATCGAAGGCGATATCCGCGACCCGCAAACGTGCGCGCGCGCGTGTGGCGCGCCGGCGCAGGCCGCCAGCCGGGCCGCCAGCGCAGGCGATGGCGATGACGAGGCAGACGGCGAGACAGATGCGGCCGATGGTGGCCGCGACAGCGGCAGCGGCAGCGGCGACCACAGCTTGGGCGAGCGCGGCCGTGGCTGTGCGGGCGGCCCCGTCGCTGACACCGCCGTCGATTTTGTGCTGCACCAGGCGGCGCTCGGTTCCGTCTCGCGTTCGCTGGAAGACCCGCTGCTGTGCCACGCCGTCAATGTCAGCGGCTTCCTGAACATGCTGGCCGCTGCCCGCGACGCGGGCGTGCGGCGCTTCGTATATGCGGCATCGAGCGCCACGTATGGCGACCATCCGGCCCTGCCGAAAGTGGAACAGCACATCGGTGCGCCGCTGTCGCCATATGCTTTGAGCAAATATGTCAACGAGCTGTATGCGCAAGTGTACGCGCGTTGCTACGCCATGCAGACGGTGGGGCTGCGCTATTTCAATGTCTTCGGTCCGCGCCAGGACCCGCTGGGCGCCTACGCGGCCGTCATTCCCCGCTGGATCGCCGCCATGCTGGACAAGCAGGCCGTGCACATCCATGGCGACGGCGCCACCAGCCGCGACTTCTGCTTCGTGCACAATGCCGTGCAAGCCAATATCCTCGCCGCCACGCGCGCCGACCCGGCAGCCGTCAACCAGGTCTACAACGTGGCCGTCAACGCCCGCACCAGCCTGACGCAGCTGCACGCCACCATGCAGCAGATGCTGCTGGCCGCCCGCCCGCAGCACGTGCCGCTGGCGCCGCACTATGGCGAATTTCGCGCCGGCGACGTGCGCCATTCGCAGGCGGACATCGCCAAGGCGGGCCGCCTGCTCGGTTATGTCCCCACGCACAACCTGGCGCAAGGCTTGCGGCAGACCATCGCCTGGTATGTGGCGCAGGCTGAACGGGCTTGAATGGCAAGCTTGCCACGCGCGAGGCACAGTTGGCCGGGTACACTCCGATATCCGCCCGATCGCCTGCCGTTCAGTGTTCAGCATTCAGCATTCAGCGTTCAGTGTTGCGCAGGCGGCGCTGCCGGCATGGTTGACGCAGGCGACGCGGGCGGCTCCGGTACGCCATCGATCTTGCTGCGCAGAACCCGGGGGGTACCGCGGAAATCGGCCGTATGCAGGGTGACGGGACGGCGCCAGACGCGGGCGATGTACGCCAACACCTGTTCCGCCCGCTCCAGGTCGAGGCCGCGCCCGTCGCGCTGGTGATCGTGGCGCAGTACCAGGCTGCCGTCGTCGTTGAGCAGGGTGGCGGCGATGCATGGCGCGCCATAGTTGTATTTGGGGGCCAGGATGGCTTCGCGAACGGCCAGCAAGTCGCGGCTGGCCAGGCGCACTTCGCCGTCGCGGTGGCTTTCATGCACGAACAGGCCCAGGCGGTCCGCCAGTTCCCCATCCAGATAGTTGCGAATGAAGCTGCAGTCGTCGTCGTCGCGGCAAATCTGGCGCGCCCGCGCCAGTCCTTGGCGCTCGATGATGTGTTCCCACATGCAAAAACCCAGGTGATAGGGGTTGACGGCCAGCGCCTGCTGGTGCTCGCCCGCGTAAGGGCGGACAACGTCCGAATGCGACTTGATGGCGGACAGGTACAGGGCCGGCGGCAGGAAGTCGGCTTCGCGCAGCAGCCGCGCGTGCCAGTACGAGGCCCAGCCTTCGTTCATGATCTGGCAGGCATACACGGGATAAAAGTAAAACGACTCTTCGCGCACGGCCAGGAAAATATCGCGCTCCCAGTCGGCCAGTTCCGGCCCATATTGCGCAATGAACCACAGCAAGTCGTATTCGGGCTGCGGCGGCACGAGCGGGCGCTGCGCCAGCCGTGCCCGCGCCGCCTCGTGCGCCGCCAGCGCGGCCGCTTCACCGGGCAAGCGCTGGTAACGCCGCGTAAACGGATCCGCAAAAGGATCGTTTGCGCCAGCCCCGTCTTGCGTGCCGGCCACACCGGCTGGCCCGGATAGCGCGGCATAGGGCGGGCGGTGCAGCTCGGCGTGGATGTCCACGTGCTGCTCCAGCGCCAGTGCGGCGTCGAGCACGGCTTCCACCTGCTCCTGTCCGTGCCGTTGCAGCGCCATTTCGAGACTCTGCGCCCGCGCCGCGCTTTGTTCCAGGATGTGCTGGCCGGCCATGGCGCCGAAACGCAGAAACAGGGCATTGCGGCTGGCGAAGTCGGCGTGGCCCAGCACGTGGGCCGTGACGAGGGTGTTTTCGGCCACGGAATTGTGCTCGGCCATGTAGGCATGGCAAGGGTCGCCGGGAAACATGACTTCGAACATATGCGAGTTGCCCATCTTTTGATGCACGAGCTGGTGGATGTAGCGCACGCCGAACGACCAGTGGCGCATGCGCACGGGCAAGCCATAGATGGCGATCTCGGCCATGAAGCTGTCCGGCACCAGCTCGAACTCGACGGGCGCAAACTCCAGTCCCATTTCCCGCGCCAGCGCTTCGATGCGCGCCGCGTAGCCGTCCAGGTTGGCTGTGTCAGGCGTCATGCCGTGTCCTCCGTATCGGCCGCCTCGTGCTGGAAAAAGGTGCGGATGGCCGCCCAGATATCGTCATTCCTGCTGAGGATGCTGCTGTGCAAGGGCAAGCCGCGCCGTTCCTGCTCGGCAAACAAGCTGTGCATTTCCGTTTCCAGGCTGCGCGGCACGCCGGGCACGGTTTCCACATAGCCCATATAGTTGAGCAAGGCGGCCAGTTCACCGAGGGCCAGGCTGGTCGCCCCCCGGTCTTCGCTGAAATTCTCGCCATCGGAGGCATAGAACAGATAGGCGTTGTAGCGGCCCGGCGCATAGTGTTCCTGCAGCAGCTCGCGGCTCAGGCGAAAGGCGGTGGAAGCCATGGTGCCGCCCATGCCATTGACCTGGAAGAACTCGGCTTCGGAAAATTCCCAGGCCCGCGTCGTATGGGCGATGAAGCGCGTTTCCACGCGCGCATACCTGCGGCGCAAGCCCTGCAAGGCAAAGAAAAAGAAGGATTTGGCCAGCTTGCGCTCGGTCTGCGCCATGCTGGCCGACACGTCCAGCACGAAAAACACGACGGCATTCGTGCTGGGCCGGGGCAGTGGCTGCACCTGGCGGTAGCGCAAGTCCTCATTGGTGAAAGGCACGGGTTGCGCTTGCAGGGCGCGCCGCTTGATCGCTGCCTTGACGGTGCGCCGCCGGTCCAGCCGCGAACGGGCGCCATGTCGGTCCAGGCCGCTACGCACGAGCCGTACGTCGTCGATAGCGCCCAGGTGGCGCGGTTTCAGGTGCGGCAGCTCGAAAGCGTCCCACAGCCAGTCGAGTATGTCGTCGATGGCAAACTCGAGCAGCAGGCGCACGGCCCCCTCGCCATCGCCGCCTTCGCCTTGCGTTCCTGTCCCGCCCGTGGCGCCGGGACGGGCCGCGCGCAGGATATCGCCGGGCTGGCCGTCACCCTGGCCCGCGCCCACGCTGTTGCGCGCGGGCGCCAGGCGGAAACGCGCATGTTCGAGCAGGTGCATGGGTACTTGCACCGTGCGCTGCTGCGGGCCGCCGATCAGGTCAGGCGTGGCGATCAGCTCGGGCAAGTACGCCTGCACGGCGTCGCGCACTTTCTGGTTGTGGCGCAGCCAGTCGCGCGCGCCGCGCGAGAACAGCCCGTACCAGGGTTGGGCAAGGGCCGGCGCGGACGATCCCACAGGGTTATCGTGCTTGCCGCTGCCTGGCGAGGTCGTGGCGGCCATGGTTATTCCTGCGCCAGCAAGGTGGTCACGTAGTTGAGCGCTTCGCGCGCGCTGTGGGCGTCATAGCCATATTCGTCGACCAGGCGCTGCTCGACGGCGGAGATCCTGGCCCGCACGTCGTCATCGGGCCGCTTGGCCGAGCCCACCAGGCGCAGCACGTCGCGCCGCTGCTCGAACAGATATTGCTGGACGGCGTCGTGCAGTTGCGCATGGCTGCCCAGGCCAAACGCCTCGCCCCGCTTGAAGGCGCTCATGGCCTTGCGTACCACTTCTTGGCGGAACGATTGCTTGCCCGAGTCGCTGATGTGGATTTTCTCTTCCACGGCGCGCAGGAAGCGCTCGTCGGGACGGCGTTCTTCGCTGGTAATGGGGTCGCGGATTTGACGATTGTCGAGCATGGCTTCGACTTCATCGAGATATTTGTTCAGCAAGTCTTGCGCTTCCTGCTCGAACGACACGAACAGGGCCTTGTGCACGTCGGCCTTGACCCAGCGGTTATAGAAATCCTTGCGCGTGAGCACCAGGTAATCGACCCACTTGCGCTTGCGCCGCGGTTCGATGCGCGCATCGTTTTCGATGCCGTCTTTCAGGGCCAGCAGCACGTCCATGGTGGACAGGCTGTTGCGCTGGGCGGAAATGATGGCGTGCGACAGGGCATTGATGACGAAACGGGGCGATACGCCCGACAGGCCCTCGTCGGGCGCCTTGTCGCGTTCGCGCAGGCGGCGGATGTCGGCATGCTGCAAGTCGTCGACGTCTTCGTCGGCGTATACGCGCAGTTTCTTGACCAGTTCGGCTTCCTTGTCGTCGCCCTCGGGCAAGCGGCTGAGGATGGCAAACACGGCCGCCGCATGCAGCACGTGCGGATCGAGGTGCACATCGCGGAAGGCGGGCGCGGCCGCCTGGATCAGCTTGCGGTATATGCGCGCTTCTTCGCGGTAATTGAGCGTATACGGCACTTGCACGATGACCATGCGGTCGAGCAAGGCCTCGTTTTCGCTTTCTTGCAGGAATTTGCGAAATTCGGCCAGATTCGTGTGCGCGAGGATGGTCTCGTCGAGGTAAATCAGGGGAAAGCGCGACACCTTGACATTTTTTTCCTGCGTCAGGGTTAGTAGTAAATAGAGGAATTCCCGCTTGACCTTGAGGATTTCGATCATTTCCAGCATGCCGCGGCTGGCCGCATACACGGCGCCGGACCACGACCAGGCGCGCGGATCGCCTTCGTCGCCGTACTGCGCCACTTTCGACAGGTCGACGGAACCCACGAGGTCGGCCAAGTCGGCCGTGGTGGGATCGTGCGGCGCATACGTGCCGATGCCGCAGCGGCCCGCTTCGGACAGGTGGATGCGCTCGACGGGCATGCGCAGGAAGTCGCCCGCATATTGTTCTTCCAGGCGGGCGCGGCAATGGGGGCACAGTTCGCCGTGCAGCTCGGCATCATAGCTGGCGCGAAAGTCGGCGCGCATGCTGTGCGGCACCAGATGCAGCGGCGATTCGTGCACGGGGCAGCCGGCGATGCCGTACAGCGCGCCTTCGCTGCTGTGGCTGTATTCTTCCAGCCCCCGCTTGAGCAGGATCACCATGGTCGACTTGCCGCCCGACGGCGGGCCCAGCAACAGCAGCATGCGCCGGCCCACTTCGGAGCCGGCGGCGGCCGCCTTGAAATAGGCGGCGACCCGGTCGATCGCCTCGTCGATGCCGAACAGCTCGTCGTCGAACAGGCGGCAGCGGAAACGTCCGGCATCGTCCGTCTGGCCGTTCCAGCGCATCATGTCCCACAGGTACTGGTGCGCGCTGCGTGTCAACAGGGCCACGCGGCCGGGCAGGATCTGCTCGATGAAGTCGGCAAAACTGCCGCGCCAGGGACTGATGCGGTGTTTTTCCGCCCAGGCCGCCATGCCGTGCATAAAACCGGCATGTTGGTCCGCAGGCGCGTCGTCGGATTGGCGTGTCATACCAGGGCTCGTCATTGTTCCCCCATCCATACCGTTGCTGCCGTGGAGCAGACCCAATTCCAGTCTGCCAGCCAAGTATACGGCGCCGCCTCTGCCCACACGCCTGATCTCGCTCAACCTTGACGAGGGAACTATTTTTATCCTCGCTGCCCCCGTTGGGCCAAGGCATCCGCGTGTCGGCACCATTCAATCCAGATCAATACCGGCCCGCGCGGCCAGCCCACACTGGTGTTTCGGAATGACCCACGAGGAGAGCATGATGATCGGCAACGAGAACGGTTTCAGCGCCCCGCCTGGCGGCAGCGGCAGGGGACAAAGCGCGGACGATGAAGAGGCCGTCGGCCAATTTGCCGTCCCCGGCGAAGACGACAATACGATCGAGAGCGCGTCCGTCTCGGACATGCCCGACGCCTTGAGCGGCGTCAGCATGGAATTGCTGGAAATCAAGCGCAGCATCGAAGACGGCATGCGCCAGTCCATCTCCCAGGCGGGCGGCGTGCGCGCGGCCGATGCCTTCAGCGACGGCGGCAATATCCAGGGCGTATCCATCGGCCTGGGCGAGGGCGCCAGCGACAGCTCGTCCGGCGAGCCGGGCTTGCCGGCCCTGACCCTGTACGTGGCCGAACCCACTTCCGTCGACCGCGCCAAGGCCGCCATCGTGGGCGCGATGGGCGTGCGCGCCGTGTCCAGCGACAGGGTGCCCGTCAATATCGTCGTCACGGGCGTGATCGATGCGCAGCCGCACCGTTTCCGCTTGCGCCCGGCGCCGGGCGGCGTGTCGGTCGGGCATTTCCGCATCACGGCCGGCACCATCGGCTGCCTGGCCGTCGGGCGCAGCGCGCCGCGCAATAGCCGCTTGATGATTCTTAGCAATAATCACGTGCTGGCCAATTCCAACGGCGGCGTGTTCAACGACTGCATCGTGCAGCCTGGCCCCATCGACGGCGGCCGCTGCCCGCAAGACCAGGTGGCCGTGCTCGAACGTTTCGTGCCCATCAATTTCAGCGGCGGCGTCAATTTCGTCGATTGCGCCACCGGCTGGGCCTGGCCAGACAGGGTGCGTCCCGAACTGGTCTATCTGAGCGGCGGCGTGCCCGCGTACTTCCGCATCAGCAATGCACTGGTGGCGCCCGCGCTGGGGATGATGGTCGGCAAGTCCGGCCGCACGACGCAATTGACGCAAGGCCGTATCACAGGCCTGGGCGCCACCATCAACGTCAATTACGGCGGCGGCAGGATCGCGCTGTTCCAGGACCAGATCGCCATCACGGGCGTGAGCGGGGCGTTCAGCGCGGGCGGCGATTCCGGCTCGTCCATCTGGACGTGGAACCAGCAGCGCAATCCCGTCGGCCTGCTGTTTGCCGGCGGCAATAACATCACCTTTGCCAACCAGATGCGGCGGGTGGTGGTGGCGCTCGACATCAATTTGTATACTTGAACGCTCGAGGAGACGGCGCGGCGCTGGCGTCGCGTCGCCTCGTCCTTGTATAACGCTGTTTTTTGCACGATGATGATGGTATGAGCGGCCGCAGCCATGTGCCCGGCGAACGGCGCTGCGGCGTCCGATGGCCGGGTGTATCATGAGGGCATCAGGAGGGTTGGTCATGTCAAACAGTAAATTCGCACAATCGCCGTATGGCGTCTTCGAGGACGCCGCCATGCCGTATTTGCCGGATGAAACTCCTGGACAGGGCATGGACCAGTACGCCCATGCCGCGCCCCAGGGCCGCCTGGAAGCGGCAAAGCGGCGCAACGAACGGGCGCTGATGGCCATCGACGGCGTGGAAGGCGTCAGCGTGGGGCACACGGCCGTGGGCAAGGATGCGCTCGTCGTGTATCTGCGCGACTCGTCCGTCAAGCGGCGCGTGCCGTCTCAGGTCGAGGGTTATCCGGTGGAAACGAGCATCACGGGCCAGATCGATATCCAGCGCTGGTAGACAGCAAGCGGGCCTGGCCGCCTTGCCGTGGATCGCTGCGGCGGAAGGCCTGTTGCCAGGTCTTCCGCATCGTTTCTCAGCTTGCCTTACTTGCTCAGGCGGCCGATCGCTTCGGCCACGCCCGCGCCATAGGCGGGATCGCACAGGGTGCAGTTGCCGATGTGGCGTTGCTTGACTTGCTCCGACGCGCCCGAGATGGCGCGCGCCGTGTTGTCGAACAAGGCTTGCTGCTGCGCCGCGGTCATCAGGCGGAACAGGGCGCGCGGCTGCGAATAGTAATCCTCGTCAACGCGGTGGTTCCAGTGGTCGGCCGCACCTTCCAGGCTCAATGGCGGTTCGCGGAAGTCGGGCTGCTCGGCCCATTCCTGCTCGCTGTTCGGTTCATAGCCCAGGGTGCCGCCCATGTTGCCGTCGACCCGCATCTGGCCGTCGCGGTGGTAGCTGTGGAACGGGCATTTCGGCGCGTTGACAGGGATATGGCTGTGGTTGACGCCGAGGCGGTAGCGCTGCGCGTCGCCATACGAGAACAAGCGGCCTTGCAGCATCTTGTCCGGCGAAAAGCTGATGCCTGGCACCACGTTGGCCGGGTTGAAGGCCGCCTGTTCCACTTCCGCAAAGTGGTTGTCGGCATTGCGGTTCAGTTCCAGCACGCCCACTTCGATCAGCGGATAGTCGCCGTGCGGCCATACTTTCGACAGGTCGAACGGATTGAGGTGATACGTGCCTGCCTCTTTTTCCGGCATGATCTGCACGTACAGGGTCCAGCGGGGGAAATCCTTGTTTTCGATGCTTTCGTACAGGTCGCGGTGCGAGCTTTCGCGGTCCTTGCCGACCAGTTCTTCCGCTTCGGCGTCCGTCAGGTTTTGAATCCCTTGCTGGGTTTTCAAGGTGAATTTGACCCAGAAACGCTCGTTTTGCGCATTCAGGAAGCTGAAAGTATGGCTGCCGAAGCCATGCATGTGGCGGAAGCTGCGCGGCAAGCCACGGTCGCTCATCACCACCGTGACCTGGTGCAGGGCTTCGGGCAGCGAAGTCCAGAAATCCCAGTTGCTGTTGGCGCTGCGCAAGCCGGTGCGCGGGTCGCGCTTGATGGCGTGATTCAAATCGGGAAATTTCAAAGGGTCGCGCATGAAGAAGACGGGCGTGTTGTTGCCGACCAGGTCCCAGTTGCCTTCTTCCGTGTAGAACTTCAGGGCGAAGCCGCGGATATCGCGTTCCGCGTCCGCCGCGCCCCGTTCGCCGGCCACCGTGGAAAAGCGCGCGAACATCGGCGTTTTCTTGCCCACTTCACCGAAGATTTTTGCCCGCGTGTAGCGCGTGATGTCGTGCGTGACGGTAAACGTGCCGTACGCGCCGGAACCCTTGGCATGCATGCGGCGCTCGGGGATGACTTCGCGGTCGAAGTGGGCCAGCTTTTCCAGGAACCACACATCTTGCAGTAGGGCGGGGCCGCGCGGGCCGGCCGTCTGGATGTTCTGATTGTCGGGAACAGGCGCGCCAAAGGCGGTGGTCAGCTTTTTCATTGGACTCTTTCTTTCATGGCTAGGCAGAGCAATGGACGCACCGGCGCTACTCAAACACTGGCTGGGTTGAATGAACACTCACCGGGGCTGGTCCAGAGTAAAATTTCTAAAATGCAAACCAGTGTAAACTTTTTTATGCGGGATGGCTTGCCGCGCCGCCCGAGCAAGCTCAGGCGGCGTCCTTGCATCATAAGCGCTGAATAGCTGCCGCTCCCGCACGCTTGCAAGTTGCAAGTATATAAAGGCAGGTTACGATCACGCCACTGGCCTTTTGCCCAGTTTTTAAAACTTGTTCCAGTTGTTATGCCGGTGCTCCGTCGCTTCCTTCATCAGGTGGCCGGCGCGCAGCGCGTCGTCCGCCTGCACCGTCATGGCCAGTTCCTGGATGGCGGGCGGATATTCGTGGTGGGCCGCTTCTTCCAGCAGCGCATGTCCCTTGGCCAAGTCGCGCGGCACGCCGCGGCCTTCGCGGTAGGCGTTGTACAGCAAAAACATGGCGTGCGGATTGCCCAGTTCGCTGGACCTGGCCAGCCAGTGGGCGGCTATCACGGGGTCTTTGGGCACGCCTTCGCCATTCGCCGCCAGCAAGCCCAGCATCAGGGCCGCCTTCGCATGGCCTTGCTGCGCCGCTTGCCGGTACCACAGCCACGCCTGGCCCGGCGTGGCCGCGCGCAGCATCTGTCCCAGCTCGAATGCCGCTTCCGTGTCGCCCGCGCGGGCCGCCTGTTCGAACAGGCTCAAGGCATCGGCGCGGCGCTCGGGCCGGGCCTGGTAAATCAGCGCCAGTTCGCGCTCGGCGACGGGCATGTCCTTGCCGGCCCAGCTGCGTACACGGCGTTCGGCCTGGTGGTCACCCGTCTGGCGCGCATGCATGGCGACGGCTTCGATTTCCGCCGCCGTGGGCGGTGGCGACGACTGGCAGGCGGCCAGGACAGTGGCCAGCACGACGGCGGGCAGGGAGAGTGCATGTTTCATATTGATCACCTTTCATCAAGACAGGCCGGAACCGCCGCAGTCCCGGCCCATGGACCTTATTTGCTCAGGTCGATGCGGTACTTGGCGAAACCGCTGGCGTCGAGGCCGCCTTCGGCCGCCACGTTGGTGATGCCGCTGCCTTGCGCCAGCGCCAAATGGCCCGGCGCCGAGCGCAGGATCACGGGACCTGCCGTGGCCGTCTTGACGAAGCTCCAGCTGCGCGCGCTGCCATTCGCCGCCAGAGTCACCTTGCCGCCCTTGGTGCTCAGCGACGCCAGGTAGTTGCTGACCACGGCCTGGTTCGCATCGGGCGACTTGATGATGGTCTTGCTGCCATCGATGCCGGGCACGGCGCCGCCGCCACCGGCGCGGTAGTCGTTGGTGGCGACGATGAAGTCATCGCCATCGGCCACGGGCGCACCCTTGTACGTGAGGTTGACGATGCGGCTGCCCGGTTTTTTCGTCACGTCGATCTGGTACGTCAGCGCATTGTTTTCCGCGTAGAACACGTCATAGTTATAGATCGTGCCATACGACGGCACCAGGTCCTGCTCGGCGCTGCTGGCCGGGTCGATCTGGGCAAATTGCTTGGCCGACGTTTCCAGCCAGGCCTTCAAGTCCGATCCCTTGATTTTGACGGCTTGCAGATTGTTATTGCTATATAAATACAAGTCGCCCGGATTGCGCACCTGCAAGCCGACCGGCGCGGCCGGCGTCGCACCCGCGGCCACGTCCGTGAAGTCGGACGGCCCGTTGCGGCCCGCCTTGAACGGCGCGCTGCACGAAATGACGGGGATATTCTTGTAGCTGGCCAAGGTGGCGTCCGTGCTGGTGGCGATGAAATTCTTCACGTAGTCGAGCTGCGCCTGGTTCACCAGCTGGATGGCGCTCACGTCTCCGACCAGCGCGAAGTAGGCCGACATCTCGAAATCCGTGCTGATGCCCAGCGGCTGCTTGGCGTAGGCGATGGTGGCCGCGTGCTCGGTGGCCACCAGCGGCGCGATGGCCGGATCGGCTTTCACGAGAGTCGTGCCATCCGTGTACTTGAAGCCGCGCGATTCCACCGTCGTCTTGGCCGGCTGCACCACCCATTTATTGCCCTGATACACCATCGTCAGCTTGATGATGCCCAAGCGGCGGCCCCAGCTTTGCGCCATGACGGTCGGCACGCCGTTCACAAAGCCGTTGACGGCGTCGATCTTCGCGCTGGCGGGGAAGGCGGCGAACGAGGCGTCCAGCGCGGCCGCGCCAGTTTCCTTGCCTTTCGGGAAGATCAGGTGCGAATGGCCGATCATCAGCGCGTCGATGCCCGTGGTGGTCAGGTGATAGCTGCCGTTTTCCATCTTCGGGCTGTAGGCGCTCGTGTCCAGGCCGCCATGCGACAGGGCTACGACGAGGTCGGCGCCCTTGCTGCGCAATTCCGGCACGTACTGTTTTGCCGCTTCCTGCACGCCCGTCACGCTGACCTTGCCAGCGAGCACTTTCTGATCCCATTCGAGGATTTGCGGCGGTACAAAGCTCAGTACGCCCACATTGATTTTCACGGTCAGCTTGCTGCCATTGGGCGCCGTGGCGGCGAATTCGCGGGGCAGTACCGTGTAGGGCTGGAAGATGGGCTTGCCGCTGGCCACGCCGACGACATTGCTCAGCACGGAAGGGAAGGCGGGCGCGCCGCACGTGCCCGTCGGCTTGGCCACGCCGGGAATGCCGAAATCCGTGTTGGTGATCTGGCTCAGGTAGGGCAAGCCATAGTTGAATTCATGGTTGCCCATGCCGCCCGCGTCGTACTTCAGCGCGTTCATGGCCTTGTGCACGGCCAGCGTGCCGGAACACGGCACGGGCGCGGCCACGGCCTGCAGGTCGGCCAGCAAGGTGCCCTGGATGACGTCGCCATCGTCGAGCAGCACATTGTTCGGATTTTCCGCGCGCGCCGCCTGGATCAGGGTCGACGTGCGTTCCAGGCCCAGGCTCGTGTCTTCGGCCAGCGCGTAATAGTTGTAGCTCAGGACGTTCGAGTGGATATCGGTCGTTTCCAGCAATGCCACGGTGACCGTCGTGCCTTCGGGAATGGCCGGCGCCGTGTTGGAACTGCCGTTGCAAGCAACGAGACCCGCACTTGCCAGCGCCGCCAGCATGACCCTATTTGTTTTCATTACCGCCCTCGCAGAGATTCAAAGGACGCGACTGTAACGCCGCCATGTGACGCGGCGATGACAGTCGTGCAAGGCGCATGGATTCAGGGGAGCGCGCAGGCGGCCACGGCCTTGGCCAGCCAGGCCGCATCGACGGGTCCCAGGCGCCGCGTGCAGATCCGATGTTGAGAAGTGAGGATCACTGTGTACGGCAAGCCCTTGATTTGATTGCCAAAGATGGGCAGCAAGGCGGGCGAGGCCAGGGCCTGGGGATAGCGGGCCCGGTGCTGCCGCAGGAACGCTTGCGCGGCCGCCCGCGTGTCGATGGCGATGCCGATGAAGGGAAGTTTCGGCTGCTTGGCGGCGTGGGCATGCAATATCGGCAGCTCCTGGATGCACGGCAGGCAGTTGCTGGCCCAGAAGTTCAGCACCACAGACTGGCCCTGGAACTGGCCGAGCTTCAGCCGGCCATTCCCATCGAGCCGGGGCAGGTCGAATGACAGTGGCGCGGCGTGCGCATGGCAGGCGCACACCAGCAGCAGCGCCGGCCAGCGCGTCATTGCGGCACCACGGCCGCATCCGTCATGCGGTAATACAAGCCCATGGGATCGTTGGCCAGCACTTTCAGCTTGCCCTGCACGATGAACGGCGCATAGCTGAATTTCACGGCTGTGCGGCTTTTGATCTCCACCACGCCTTCCGGACCGGCCGGCAGGCAAAAGGGGCAACTGGCCGAGGTGACGGTCAGCAGGAAGTGTTTCTGCTTTTGCCCCGGTTCCAAGGGCATCATGAAGCCTTGCACTTTCACGTCCGTATTGTCGAGCGCGCTGATTTCCGGCGTGTATTTCGGCACCATGCGGCCCTTTTTCGCCTTGACCGTCGTGGCCTTGCCCAGCAGTTTCCACGACACGACGCCGGGCAAGTCCGTCAAGGGCGCGAAAAAGGACGGCGGTTCGTCGGCGGGGGCGGCGCAGGCAGAGCCGGCCAACAACAGTCCAACACTCAATAGCATGATTTTCAGCATGTTCGTTTCCTTTCAGGGACGCGCCAGGGTGGCGGCGATATCGGTGCGGTAGGCGCGCGCGGCGGGAATGGCGGCGGCCAGCAAGCCCACCGCCACGGCAATGACGGGCAGCCACGCCTCGCCGGGCGCGATGCGCCACGCTTGCAGATGCAGTTGCTGCATCGATTCCAGCAAGCCAACACCGGCATGGCCCAGCAGCCAGCCCAGCGCCGCGCCCGTCAGTGACAGCAGCAAGCCTTGCGCCAGCAGCAAACGCAGCAGTTTGGCCGGCGAGGCGCCCAGGGTGCGCAGGATGGCCAGGTCTGTCTTGCGCTCTTCCAGCGCGCCATACAGCGCCACGAACAGCGACAGGGCCGCCACCAGCAGCACGCCGGCGGCAATCGCCCGCAGCACGGCGATGCCCACGCCCAGCAAATTGAATAGCCGTGCCGCCTCGAAAGCGGGCTGGGCCGCCTGCAGGCGCGGCTGGCCATTGACCCAGCGCGGCAGGCTGATGGCGGCCAGGGGCGATGTGTATTGCACCAGCACGGCCGTCAGTTCGCGTTCGGGCGCGCTGGCGGGGAGTTCATCCGGATCCGTTTCATGTACTTGCCACACGGAAGCGACGGGCGTGACGATCAATCGATCAAGCACCGTGCCCGTGGGCGCCAAAATGCCCACCACCGTGTAGGGCGCGTGCGCGTGCACTTCACCGCCGGCCGCCAGCCCGTGCGAGCCGGCAAAGCGGGCGCCCAGGGTGGCGCCCGTGTCGCGCGCCGCCTGGGCGCCGAACACGGCCTGCATCGGCTGCGTGAACAGTTTTCCATGCGCCAGCTGCGCGCCGTAATGGTCGAGCAGCGCCGTGGTGCTGCCGACGATGCGGAAACCGTGGAAATTGTCGCCCAGCGCGAGCGGGATCGCCGCTTGCACCAGCGGCTGCGCGGCCAGCGCCGCCAGCGTGCCTTCGGGGACGTTGCCGGTTGGAACATCGGCGTGATACACGGACGACAAAATCAGCTGCAGCGGCGAGCCTTTCGCGCCCACCACCAGATCGATGCCCTGGGCATCGCGTTCGGCGTGCTCCTCCAGCTGGCTTGATACGCCGAGAATGAAGGTCATCATGGCGATGCCGATGGCCACCAGCAGCAGATTCAGGCTGGACGCCAGCGGCTTGTGGCGCAGGGCGCGCCAGGCCAGGGTGGCCGCGTTCATGCCACCGCTCTGGAGCTGGAGCGCGGCATGCGCAGCACGAGAGCATCGGGCAAAGCGGCCAGCACCCTGGCGTCGTGGCTGGCAATCACCAGCGAGGCGCCAACTTGCGCAGCCTGGCTGGCCATCAGGTTGACGACGGCGGCACAGGCGTCGTCGTCGAGGTTGTCCGTCGGCTCGTCGGCCAGGATCAGCCGCGGGCGCATGACGACGGCGCGCGCGATGGCGGCCCGTTGCCGTTCGCCGCCGCTCAAGGCATGCGGGTAGGCATCGAGCTTGTTGGCCAGGCCCAACTGGTCCAGCAAGCTGGCCGCGCGGACCGGATCGGCGCGCTGGCCGCTGGCGTAGGCGGGCAGCAAGACATTGTCGAGCACGTTCAAGCTGGGCACCAGCGCCAGTTGCTGGGGCAGCAAGCCGATGGTGCGGCCGCGCCAGCTGTCGCGCTGGCGCGGCGTGAGGCCGGGCAGGGACCTGCCCGCCACTTCAAGGCGGCCCGCTTGGGGCGCCAGGATACCCGCCAGCAAATGCAACAAGGTCGATTTGCCGGAGCCGGACGGCCCCAGCAGCAGTGCGTGCTGCTGGGCGGGCAAGTGAAAGGCGTCGATATCGAGCACGGGGCTGGCATGGTCATAGCCATAGGTCAAAGAGGCGAGGTGGAGCATGGAATTCTTTCGGAAGTCAGGCCGGCAAAGTTTGCCGCACAAATGCAACTGAGCTGCATTATAATTCAAACGCAATAGACTTGCATTTAAAATCCAAGGCCCATTGCCTCCTTAATTGCCCATTCGAAAGATACCCATGACCCAGCGCAAACTCCCCGTCACCGTCCTGTCCGGCTTTCTCGGCGCCGGCAAGACCACCTTGCTCAACCACATACTGCGCAACCGCGAAGGCAAGCGCGTGGCCGTCATCGTCAATGACATGAGCGAAGTCAATATCGACGCCTCGCTTGTCAGGGATGGCGCCGCGGCGGCCGGCGCGGCCCTGTCGCGCACAGAAGAAAAACTCGTGGAAATGTCGAACGGCTGCATCTGCTGCACCTTGCGCGACGATCTGTTGCTGGAAGTGCGGCGCCTGGCCGCGGAAGACCGCTTCGATTATTTGCTGATCGAATCGACGGGCGTGGGCGAGCCGATGCCCGTGGCCGCCACCTTCGACTTCGAAGACGAGCACGGCGACAGCCTGAACGACGTGGCGCGCATCGACTGCATGGTCACCGTCGTCGACTGCGCCAGCCTGCTCAACGATTTCCATAGCGAAGACAGCCTCGAGCAGCGCGGCGAGATCGCGGGCGAGGGCGACGACCGCCAACTGGCCAACTTGCTGACGGAACAGATCGAGTTTGCCAATGTCATCGTCCTCAACAAGGTCGACATGGTCGATGCGGCCGAGCGCCTGCGCGTGCTGGCCGTCATCAAGGCTTTGAATCCCGGCGCGCGCATCATCGAAACCAACCAGTCCGTCGTGCCGCTCGACGCCATCCTGGGCACGAATCTGTTCAACCTGGAACAGGCGGCCAGCATGCCGGGCTGGGCGCAGGAGCTGGCCGGCATCCACACGCCGGAAACGGACACCTATGGCATCAGCAGTTTTGTGTACCGGTCGAAGGAGCCGTTCCACGCGCAGCGCCTGCATGACTACATTGCCCAGCCGATCAAGGGCGTGGTGCGCAGCAAGGGATATTTCTGGCTGGCCAGCCGCCCCGAATGGGTGGCCAGCCTGTCCGGCGCGGGCAAGCTGATGAATATCGAACCCGTGGGCCTGTGGTGGGCGTCCGTGCCGAAGGAGCGCTGGCCAACGGATGCGGCCTCGCTGGCGGAGGTTAACGCGGGCTGGAACGAAACGTATGGCGACCGCTACCAGGAACTCGTCTTCATCGGCCAGGACATGGACCAGGCCGCCATTGAGGCGGACTTGAAGAAATGTCAACTCAACCACACGGAAACGCGCCAGGGCATGGCCGCCTGGCGCAAGCTGCCGGACCCGTTTCCCCAATGGCAGCGCATGGAAGAACTCGAAGATTAACCACCGACAGGAAAGCAATATGACAGAACTGATCCCCGTTACCATCATCACGGGTTTTCTCGGCAGCGGGAAAACCACCTTGCTCAAGCGCATATTGCAGGGCGATCACGGCGTGCGCATCGCCGTGATCGAAAACGAATTCGCCGCCGAAAGCATCGACCATGGCTTGCTGGTGCAAGATAGCGACGAACAGATCGTGGAAATGAACAATGGCTGCATCTGCTGCAGCGTGCGCGGCGACTTGATCCGCATCCTCGGTGAATTGCAGGCCAGGCGCGCGGCAGGAATTATTGCCTTCGACCACGTGATCATCGAAACGACGGGCCTGGCCGCGCCTGGGCCCGTGGCGCAAACCTTCTTTGCGGAGCCCAGCGTCAGCGAGTTTTACATGCTCGACGCCATTTTGACGGTGGTCGATGCGCGCCATGCGCAGCAGCAATTGACGGCGCACAAGGAAGCGCAGGAGCAGGTGGGCTTTGCCGACCGCATCCTGTTGTCGAAGACGGATCTGGTCAGCAAGGAAGAGCTGGCCGCGTTGCGCCGGCGCCTGGTCGCCATCAATGGCCGCGCCGGCATACAGAAAGTACGCTTTGGCAATGTGCCGCTGCGCGACATCCTGAATATTCGCGGCTTCAATTTGAACGCCATCGTCGAGCTGGAGCCGGATTTCCTGGGAGAACTGGGACACCGCCATGGCGACGGCGTGCAATCGTTCGTCTACCACCAGTCCCAGCCCCTCGATCTGCTGCAGGTGGAAAATTTTCTCGATGCCGTGGTGCAGCTGTTCGGCACTCAGCTGATGCGCTACAAGGGCATCCTGCACGTGGCCGACCTGGATTGCCGCGCCGTGTTCCAGGGCGTGCACATGCTGATGGGCTCGGAGCTGGGCGCGCCGTGGCGCGACGGTGAGACGCGCGCCAGCAAGATCATCTTTATCGGCCGCGACTTGCCGCAGGAGATGCTGATACGCGGCCTGGACCGCTGCGTGACGGCCAGCGTAAGCGAGGTGGCGGCATGAGCGTGGAAGCGGGCTTGCCCGCCCTGGCGCTGATCTTCCTGCTCGGCATGCGGCATGGGCTGGAACCCGATCACCTGGCCGCCGTCGATGGATTGACCTTGCGCAGCCAGGCCGCCGCGCCGCGCTGGGCACCGTGGATGGGCGCGCTGTTTGCGCTGGGGCATGGTGTCACCGTGCTGGCCATCGTCGCTGTCGCCGCCGTGGCGTCGCAGCAATTTTCGCCATCGGAAACCGTGTTCGGCTGGCTCGAATGGCTGCCCATCGTCTTGCTGCTGTTGATCGCCGGCATGAATGCGCGCAGCTTGCTGGCCGGCGCGCAACTGGCCGAGGTGCGCGGCCGGCTGCTGCCGCGGGCGCTGCGGGGCGCTTCGGGGCCGCTCGCCGCCATCCTCGTCGGCATGCTGTTCGCGCTCGTCTTCGACACTGCCCTGCAGGCGGCCGCCTGGGGCTACGCGGCCGTCGCGCTGGGCGGCATGCAGCCGGCCTTGCTTACGGGCACGGTGTTTGCCGTCGGCATGGGCGTGACCGATACCTTCGATGGCTGGGTCACGGCGAAAGTCATGCGCACCGGCAAGATGGACATCGTGCGCGCCTTCCGGCGCCGCCTGGGCTGGCCCATCGTCGCCATCTGCGTGGCCATGGCCGCCTACATGGCGGCCGGCAAGCTGGAACCGGCCTGGTCGCTGCCGGAAAGCTGGACGGCGGCCCTGGGCGCGGCCATGGTATTGCTGATGGCGGCCCTGTACGGCTGGACCTTGCTGGGCTTGCGCCGCGTGCGTGCCTGAGATGGGGGCATGGGTATAATGGTAAAAAACTGCAGAGTCTTCCCATGCCCGCATCCGATATCGTCATCCGCCTGCTGACGCCAGCAGACACCGCCGCCTTTTGCGCGCTGCGCCTGCGCGCCATTCTTGATTCTCCCACGTCGTTTTCCTCGTCGCGCGAGGATGAACTGGCGCGTACGCCGGCGGAACACGCGCGGCACATCGCCGGCGGTTCCATGCATCGCGGCTTTGGCGCCTTCGATGGCGAACGGCTCGTGGGTTTTGCCGGCCTGCGGCGCGAGGCACTGCGCCAGCTGTCGCACAAGGCTTTGCTATGGGGCGTGTTTGTCGACGTGCCCCAGCGGGGCAAGGGCGTGGCGCGGCGCTTGGTGAACGCCTGCCTTGAACAGGCCGAGACGGATCCTGCCATCATGCAAGTACACCTGAGCGTGAATGCGGAAAACAATGCCGCATTGCGCCTGTATGAATCGCTGGGATTTATCGCCTATGGCACGGAGCCGCGCTCGATGCGCGTCGGCGAGCTGTTCTATGACGAGCACCACCTGACCTTGCTGCTGAAGTGACGCCCGCTATTTGCAGCGCGGGCACAGGCCCTTGATCAGGTAATCGACTTCGCCGCCGCTGAAGCCTTCCGGCAAGAGCACGGGCGGCGGCAGCTTGACTTCGTTGAAGCAGGTGACGTTCGCGCATTTCGTGCACTGGAAGTGCGCGTGCTCGTGTGCCTGGTGGCCGGCGCCCGCGCTGAAGCGCCATACCTGGTCGGCGCCCGCGATGCGGTGCACGAGTTCATTTTCCGTCAGCCATTCCAGCACCCGGTACAGGGTGACCGAATCGATATCGCTGTCCTGCGACAGCGCCTGCTGGATTTCATGGTGGGTCAGCGAACGGCTTTGCGCCATTAAAAAGTCGAGCACCTTCACGCGCGTCTTGGTGACGCGGGCGTTGGTGTTGCGGATCAGCGATTCGGCGTGCGGTGTAGAAGATGATGTCAACATGATAGGCCTGCTTGCGGGGGATCGGCTGGCGGCGTCATCGCCGTGCCCGTTGCCACCCTCTGGGCCGTATCTTAGCATGCGTGCCGCACCGGATGGAACGGCGTCACGGTTTGAACGTCCAATAGCGGCCGGCCACCGTGTCGACGGGGTCGAGAAAGCGCTGGTCGGCGCGTGCATGGTTGCGTATCAGATAAAACATGTCGGACAGGGCGGAGCGCTTTTCCGCGAAATACGTGTGTTTCATGAAGCTCGTATCGACCCCGGTGGCGTCGATGGTTTCCACGCCCGCCACGATCAGCATGCCCGCGCCGCTGTCGCCCGCGCGCGCGTAGCCGTGCACGGCTTTCGAGGCGGCCAGGGCCAGGTCTTGCGACGAGGCATATAAAGTGACGGGGTTGCGCGCGCCGGCCAGTTTCGGCGCGATGTCGTGCTTGAAGATGGCCGCGTCGATATCGGGCGCGGACAGGATGATTTCCGTGATCTTTTGCGCCAGTTGCGGCTGCGCGGCCAGCAAGTCGGCCACGGCCCGCGCCAGGCCACGGCTGCCCATGCTGTGGCCCACCAGATAGACTTGCGCCGCTTCCGTGCTGGCAAGAAAGTCGGCCAGGAAGGCCGTGATGTGGGGCGTGCTCCATTCGATATTGTTTTCATCGATGGTGTAGCCGGCCACGCCGCCGCGCGACGGCCAGCTGTAGAACACGGGCGCGCCATCGAAACCGAGGTCGTAGGCCATCTGTCCCGTGCGCCGCGCCGCATCCTCGAAACTCACGTTATAGCCGTGCACGAAGAGAAAGGCGCTTTTATCGGCCGAGGCGCGGATCTGGGTTTTGAGTGCGGCAAAGAAGTTGTCGCGGTCCTGCACCTCGGCGGACAGCAGCACCACGTGCTTGGCCGGGTCGTCGCGAAATTCCAGGCGCCACAGCGACGGCGATTCCAGCTGGCCCATGCGGTGGTCGCGGGGGATGCTGATGTCGCAGCTGCCATAGCTGAGCGGGCCATTGCCTCCCAGGATGTTGCGTTCGCCGCTGAAGCGCTGGGCCGGCGGCTTGCCCACGTCGCGCTGGCGGTCCGTGGCGAAATACACTTTGACGACCGCGTAGTTCGACACGACGGCGCTTTTGTCGGCGGGGGCGGGCGCCGTTTGCGCCGCAGGCGCTGCCGGCGGCAGGGCTACGGGCGGACGCAGCGCATCGAGCAAGCCTTGCGCGGCGAACAGGGTTTCCATGTCATCGGGTACTTTCGCCGCGGAGAGGGCGGCAGACAGGGCCAGTTGCAGCTGGGTATTGGCGGGCTCGGCTTCCAGCGCGGCGATGGCGGCCAGGATGGCGGCGGCGCTGTCGAACTTGGCGATGGCCTGCTTGAGCCGCTCGTAGTGGCTGGCGACGGCTTCGGGCGCATGGCCGGGCGCGCCATGCCCGATGGCCGCCACGACGGCGGAAGTGATCAAGTCCATGCGCTACCTGCCTTTCAGGTCAATCTGGATTAAATATCAACCCATATTGCCATAAAAGCACGCGAAAAGCGACTTGTCCAGCACCGCGCACAGGCGGTGCGCGGCAGATCAATGCTGCTTGTCGTCGCTGAACTGCTGCGCCAAGGATTGCAGCGGCGCCACGGTCAGGCCGCCGCGGCTCACGTGCTCGGGGAGGGCCACCCGCACGGGCTTGCTGTGCATGTTGGCGGACGACAGCACGTTTGTCGTCGTTTCCGGCGCCGCATTCCACACGGGATCGACGATGCCTTCGAACACCTGTTTCAATTGTTCGCCCCAGGTGTCGCGGATCATGCGGAAATACTGGTTCTTTTCATCGATGGTGACGAAGCGCGTGACGGCCAGGCTGCCCGTCTCGTAGACGAGCAGGTCGAGCGGCAGGCCGACGGAAATGTTCGAGCGCAGAGTGGAATCCATGGAGATCAGCGCGCATTTGGCCGCCTCGTCCAGGCGCGTGAACGGGTTGATGACGCGGTCGATGATGGGCTTGCCATATTTCGCTTCGCCGATCTGGAAATACGTGTTTTCATCGTGCGATTCGATGAAATTGCCGGCCGAATACACCTGGAACAATCGGCAGCGCTCGGCGCCGATCTGGCCGCCCAGAATGATGCTGACGTTGAAATCGATGCCGCAATCGGCCAGGGCCTTCGCTTCGCGCAGGTGCACGGTGCGCACGGCTTCGCCCACGATGCGCGCCGCATCGTACATGCTGGCCACGTTCCAGATGCTGCGTCCGTCCGCATCCACGTGTTCGGAGACGATCTGGCGGATCGCCTGCGAGATCGACAGGTTGCCGGCCGTCATCAGGACCAGCATGCGGTCGCCCGGGTTCTCGAACACGCTCATCTTGCGGAAGGTGCCCACCTGGTCCACGCCGGCGTTGGTGCGGGAGTCGGACAGGAAGACCAGGCCTTCGTTCAGGCGCATGCCTATGCAATAAGTCATCGTCGTAAATCAAATCCAAAGGGGGAGCATTCTACACCAGCCGGGGCTTGAGTATCCGCCGCAAGCCCCGGCCAGCCTCATTCCTGCCTATTTACACGGGCACGATCTGTACATCCACGTGCAGCGTTTCCGTGCCGCCGCCCTGGCGCACGCCGCGCACGGGCGCCGCCGAATCGTAGTCGCGCCCGATGGCCAGGCGGCAATACGCATCCGTCATCAAGCGCGCATGCGTGACGTCGATGCTGACCCAGCCCGCGAAATCCGTGTCTTCCGTCCAGGCGTCGACCCAGGCGTGGCTGGCCGCGTGGCCCGTCGTGCCCGGGTCGATATAGCCGGACACATAACGGGCCGGGATGCCCCAGGCGTGGCAGCAGGCGAGGAACAGGTGCGCGTGGTCCTGGCACACGCCGCGTCCCAGGGCCAGGGCGTCGCCGGCCGTGGTGGTGACCATGGTGGCGCCGCTTTCATAGGCCACCTTGCCGACGATGTGCTCGGCCAGGCGCAGCAAATGGCCCGTGCCGGCCGTCACGCGGCGGTCCGGCAGGCTGGCGGCCGTCAGTTCCACAATGGCGGGGTTGGCCTGCGTCAGCGGCGTCGGCATGGTAAACAACAGCGGCGACAGGGTATCGACCAGGTTCAGCCGCCCCTTGTGCGGGTAGATGGTTTCCACCACGCCCTGGGCGACCAGGCTCAGCGATTGATGGCTGCCGTTAATGGTCAGCATGTGCGACAGATTGCCGTAGGCATCCGTATAGGCGTGGCACTGGCCCGGCGTCGTGATTTGCCAGGACAGGGCCCGCTGCTGCGGCTCGATACGCGGCGTCAGGTGCAGCTGCTGGATGGTATAGGCCAGCGGTGCACTGTAGGCGTAGTGGGTAGCGTGGCGGATGGTGAGCTGCATCAGGCCGCCAGGGGAACGAGGAAGTCGCGGCTGACCCGGTTGCCCAGCTCATAGATGTTTTCCAGAAACTCCGTCAAGGTATGGTGCAAGCCCGCCTTCATGATGTCGTCGATATGGCCGAATTTCAGTTCCGCATGCAGCTTGCCGGCGAACCGCTCCGTATCGGCCGACACGTCGTTGCGGATATGTTTCAGATTTTCCACCACGTCATCCATGCAGGCAAGCAGGGACCTGGGCATGTCGCCGCGCAGCATCAGCAATTCCGCCACGCGCGCCGGCGTGATCACGTCACGGTACACCTTGCGGTAGATTTCGAAGCCGGAAACGGAGCGTAGCAGGGCCGCCCAGTAGTAAAAGTCGCGCTGGTTGATGTCTTTCGAGGTGTCGCGCGCGCCGTGGAACTTCACGTCGAGGATGCGCGCCGTGTTGTCGGCCCGCTCCAGGAAAGTGCCGAGGCGAATGAAGTGGATGGCTTCGTCCTTGAGCATGGTGCCCAGAGTTACGCCGCGCGACAGGTGCGAGCGGTATTTGACCCATTCGAAGAAGGCGCTGGGGTCCGTTTCCAGCAGATTGCTTTTCAGGCGCTTCTGCATGTCGAGCCAGGTGGCGTTCTGGATTTCCCACACTTCCGTCGTCAACGTCCCCCGCACGGCGCGGGCGTTTTCGCGCGCGCCCGTCAGGCAGGCCAGGATGGACGAGGGGTTGTTCGGGTCGCGCACCATGAAGTCGAGCACGTCGCGCGTATGAAAGTGGCCATATTGGTGGTCGTACGCGCTTTGCAGCTCGGAAATGCCCAAGGTGGCGCGCCAGCCTTGCTCCGCGTCCTGCTCGGACTGGGGCAGCATGGACGTTTGCATGTTGACGTCGAGCATGCGCGCCGTGTTTTCCGCCCGCTCCGTGTAGCGGGCCATCCAGAACAAATGATCGGCAGTGCGGCTCAGCATGTTTTCTCTCCTGCAAAGGCGGATGTGGCTTCCAGTACCCAGGTATCCTTGGTGCCGCCTCCCTGCGAGGAATTGACCACCAGCGAGCCTTCGCCCAGCGCCACGCGGGTCAGGCCGCCCGGTACCATGGAAATGGTCTTGCCCGACAGCACGAACGGGCGCAGATCGATGTGGCGCGGTGCGATGCCGGCATCGACATACGTGGGGCAGGCGGACAGGGCCAGGGTCGGCTGGGCGATGTAGCCGTCCGGATTGGCCAGCAGGCGCTGGCGGAAGTCCTCGATCTGCGCCAGACTCGACGCGGGCCCCACCAGCATGCCGTAGCCGCCCGCGCCATGCACTTCCTTGACGACGAGTTTCGCCAGGTTGGCCAGCACGTAGGACAGGTCGGCCGCCTTGCGGCACTGGTAGGTGGGCACGTTGTTGAGGATCGGTTCCTGCGACAGGTAAAACTTGATCATGTCCGGCACGAAGGGGTAGATCGACTTGTCGTCGGCCACGCCCGTGCCGATGGCGTTCGCCAGGGTGACTCTTCCCGCGCGGTACACGGACAGCAGGCCCGGCACGCCCAGCGAGGAATCGGAGCGGAAGGCCAGCGGGTCGAGGAAATCGTCGTCGACGCGGCGATAAATGACGTCGACGCGTTTGGGCCCGCGCGTGGTGCGCATGTAGACGGAATTGTCGTTGACAAACAAATCCTTGCCTTCGACCAGTTCCACGCCCATCTGCTGGGCCAGGAAAGCGTGCTCGAAGTAGGCGGAGTTGTACATGCCGGGCGTCATGACGACGACCGTCGGGTCATCGACGCCCATGGGCGCGACGGAGCGCAGGTTGTCGAGCAGCATGTCCGGGTAATGGTCGACGGGCGCGATGCGGTTGCGCGCGAACAGTTCCGGGAACAGCCGCATCATCATCTTGCGGTCTTCCAGCATGTAGGATACGCCGGACGGCACCCGCAGATTGTCTTCCAGTACATAGAATTCGCCCTGGCCCGCGCGCACGATGTCGACGCCGGCGATGTGGGCGTAAATGTCGGAGGCGACGGCAATGCCCTGCATTTCCGGGCGGTATTGGGCATTCTTGTAGATTTGCTCGGCGGGAATGATGCCGGCCTTGATGATGTTTTGCTCATGATAAATATCATGGATGAACATGTTCAAGGCTTGCACGCGCTGCACCAGGCCCGTCTGCATCTGCGCCCATTCGGCGGCGGGGATGATGCGCGGGATGGTGTCGAACGGAATCAGGCGTTCCGTGCCGGCATCGTCGCCGTAGACGGCGAACGTGATGCCGACCCGGCGGAACGTCAGGTCGGCTTCGGCCCGCTTGCGGGCGATGGTCTCGGGGGATTGCTGCTCCAGCCAGTTGCTGAATTCACGATAGTGTTCACGTACCTTGCTGTCCGTACCCACTTCATTTGCAGTCATTTCATTGAAAAAATTTGCCATGTTGTGATTTCCCTTGAGCCGTGTCTGACTATAGCTCAGCAGAAATCGTGCCAGTGCCGCGTACCCGAAAGTATGTAAAGAATGACCATTTTTGTGGCGTAACACCGTCATCCGCACCGCTTTGGTGCGCTACGGCAGCGATTTTGCAGGCGGATGGGGCGCTGGATGGTGAAGTCAGGCGTCCGGCGTGACGAAGGGCCGGCAGTCGATGGGCAGGTCGATGGTAAACGTGGTGCCCGTTTCCGGCGCGCTGTCGACCAGCGCGCTGCCGCCATGGCTTTCCGCCACGTTTTGCACGAAGGGCAGGCCGATGCCCCAGCCGAGCGCGCTGCCCTGGTGTTCGCGGCGCAGGTATTCGAAGATGCGCTCGGTCTGCTCCGGGGCGATGGTGCTGCCCGTGTTGTGCACGGTGAGTATCATGCGTTCGCGCAGGGTGTTGATGTGGATATGGATGGGGCCGTCGTCGCCGTACTTGAGGGCATTGCCCACGAGGTTTTCCAGGGCGCGGCGCAGCGAATTTTCGCACCACCAGCCGGTGACGGACGCGCCCGTCACCAGGCATTTGCCCGGATGGCCGGTATTGACGCTGTCGCCCACCTTTTGCGCCAGCGGCAGGATATCGAAGCGATGCAGGACCAGCGGCAGCTTTTGCCCCCGGTGGTAGCTGAGCGTATCAAGCAATTCCTGGATCATTTCGTCGAGGCGCTTGCCGTGTTCGATGATTTTCGACGCCAGGGCCGGCACGTCGAGCTGCTGTGGGCACCGTTGCAGCAGCTGGGCGCTGTTGAGCATGACGGAGAGGGGATTGCGCATGTCGTGCGACAGCCCGGCCGCGATGCGTCGCTGGAAGCTTTCATGCATGGCGGTAAATTCCAGGATGGCTTCGCGTATACCCGTATCGATCGAGGCATTGATCACCTGCCAGTCGCGGCGCCGCAGCGGCACGCCCGCTTCGAGGGCCGCATCGGCGAAACAGTCGCGGAAGATCTGGTATTCCTGGATCACCTGTTCCGGGCCATAGCTGGTCATGCGCGCCCGTTCGTTGCCGTGCACGGCCGGGGCGTTGGTATTGCCGGTGGCATCGTCGCGCGGATAGCCTGGCGTCAGCGCTTCGGCCAGGTTGTCGAAGAAGGCGGGCAAGGTATTGATCAATATGGGTGTCAGCAGGGCATCGGCGCCGCGTACCTTGGCGCGTACCTCGTGTTCCCATTGCGTCAGCACGGCATCGCGCATGCTGAAGATGCGCCGCGTGCGCGCGGGCATGTCCAGTACATGCATTTTCTGGTCAGAGGCATAGGTCATCGCAGCTCTCCATCGACAGCTCGGCATCCGCGCGGTGCGGCCGGGGAGCTAAAGTATCCTCCAATTCGGCATGCGGGGGGTGTTCAATTTGCCGCGTCGGCGCCTGTCATGACGGCGCTCAAATGACCGAGGGCCGTATCCCATTGCTCCAGCGAAAAGTTCTGCGGATCGTCATGCCCATTCGCAAAGCCTGTGTCGAGCACGGCATGGAAGGCGGGGATCAGCCATGTTCCCTTGCGCACGCTGGCGGCGATGTACAGCAGGGCCAACCGTTCGTATTGTGCGGACGTAAAGCCGGGATCGGGCGCCAGGCCATCGTTGCCCTTGCCGCCGCCGGGCACGGAGTTGCGTGGCTGCACCAGTTCCACGTGCAGGAACAGGCCAGTCAGCGATGGCTTGTCTTTTTCCAGCTTGCTGGCGTAGCTGGCCGTGCCGAAGTCGCGCACTTGCAGCGAGCCGCCCAGGCGGTTCACGTAGACATGGCCTTTCGGACCGCCGCCCAGCGCGGGGTTACGTAGATTGAAATCGTTGAAATCCCAGCTGGCGTCGTTGATGTGGCCGGGAATGGGCTCCAGCAGGAAATTCGGGTAGCTGGTGTCGTGGATGACGAAATAGCGGGCCATGGGCGCGGCCAGCCGGCCCACGGCGCGCGACAGCGGTGCATCGACGGCGCCGCCCACGTCGGCCTCGCTGATCGATTGCTGTGCCAGCCAGGCACGCAGCCTGGCAGGCGCGATGTCCGTGCGCTGGCCGATGCGGGCGGCAAGAAACTCGGGCAGCGGCGCGCTCTCGCCCAGGCGCGCATACAGTTTCACAGGACGCAGCAAACACGTGGCTTGCGCCCGCGCATCGCCCTTGAAGCCGCTTTTCCAGGCGGCATACGGGCAGGCCGCTTGCTTCTGGGCCATGGCGGGCAGGGACAGGCAGAGCAAGAGCAGCAGGGCAGGGAGTCGTTTCATGCGGGCATTGTCGCCGAAGCACGGCTTGCGGCACAGGCGCACACGTGAAAAAAGCTGCCAGAAGGCAGCTTTTCTTGTGCGGCAGGGACATGCCAAGTTAGAACGCCACGCTGCCCGACACGACGAAGGTGCGCGGCGCGGCCAGCACCAGGCTGCCGGCGTCGAACGAGGAGACTGCCGAGGCCCAGTAGCTGCGGTCGGCCACGTTGTCGATGCGCGCGCGCAAGGTCACGTCATGCCCGGCCACCTGCGTCAGATAGCGTGCGCCGATGTCGACGCGGGTCCACGATGGCAGTTGCTTGCTGTTGGCCAGATCCGCATACTGCGTCGACGTGTAGACAGTGCGGGCATTCAGGCTCAAGCCGGGCGCACCGGGTACGTCCCATTCGCCGCCCACGCTGAGCTGTGTTTTTGGCGCGCCGATGGCGTTCTTGCCGTTGTTGGCCGGCTTGTCCGTCTTGCGCTGTTCCGTATCGAGCCAGGTCAGGCCTCCCAGCAGGCGCACGCCCGCCATGGGCGAGCCGAAGACGGACAGTTCCAGTCCCTGGTTGCGCTGTTCGCCCGCCAGGGTGGCGCGCGTGCCGACGATGGCCGGCAGGGGCTTGGCCGTCGAGAACAGGGCGGCGCTCATGCCCAGCCTGCCGCCGTCATACTTGATGCCGATTTCCTTCTGCTTCGACTTGTAGGGCGCGAAGACTTCGCCATTGTTGCTGACCAGCTGGTTCTCCTTGCCATCGAAATAGGTGCCGCTGGCCACGGGACCCTTGACCAGCGCCTCGATATAGTTGGCGTACAGCGACACGTTCTTGCCGGCCTTGTAGACGATGCCGGCCACGGGCGTCGTGGCGCTCTTGTCATAGCTGGAATATTGCACAGCCGTGCCGTAGGCATACGCCGCGTCGCGGATCTGCTGGCGGCGCAGGCCCACGGTCAGCAGCAGCCGGTCGTCGAGGAAGGCCATGGTATCGGCCAAGGCGTAGCTGTTGAGGATAGTCTTTTGTGTCAGGCGCGGGTCGCTCATCACGCCGCCCGAGTTCGCGGGCAGGGTGGGCGGCATGGCCACGTCCAGCGGATGGTAGATATTCGTCGGCAAGCCTGCATAGTCGCTGATCGCATACGCATTTTTCGCCTCGTTCCAGTGGCCGGACCAGCTGGCCACCAGGGTGTGCTTGACGGCGCCCGTAACGAGCTTGCCGCGCACGCCCAGTTCTCCCGTGCGGATTTCCTGCTTGCGGGCATTGTCGAAGCGGTACACGCTGGCATCGCCATTGAGCGAGCTCAACGTCGGTTGGGCCAGGCTGTTCGATTCCTTCGTCGAACGGCTGCCGAACGCGGCCCAGGCCACGACATCCTTGGCCAGGTCCACTTCGGCGCGCGCCGTGCCGAACACGTCGTGCTCCTTCGAATAGCTCCACGGCTGGGCAAAGTTCTTCGATGCATCGGGCGCGCCAGGCAAGGCCGTCAGGCTGCCCGTGTTGATGGAAGGGCGCGGCGCCGTCAAATCGAAGTTCTGGTAGCCGGCATCGGCAGACAGGCGGTAGCCGCGGCCGCGATAGTCGAGGCCGACGGAAAACATGCCCACGTCGTGGTCTTCGCGCTTGATGCCGGTCTCGCCCTGGCGCTTGGCGGCGTTGACGCGCACGCCGAATTCCTTGTTCTCGCCAAAGCGGCGCGCCACGTCGATGGCCGCGTAGGCATGGCCGCCCGATTCCACGCCCACCGTCAATTCCGTCAACGGCGTGTTGCCAGCGCGCTTGGGCATCAGGTTGATGGCGCCGCCGATGCCGCTACCGCCCGGCGCCGCGCCGTTGAGAAAGGCGCTGGCGCCACGGAACACTTCCACGCGCTCGAGCAATTCCGGCGATACATATTGACGCGGCAACACGCCATACAGGCCGTTATACGCCACGTCGTCCGAATCGAGGGCGAAGCCGCGGATTACATATACTTCCTGGAAATTGCCATAACCGCGCGACATGCGCACGGCCGCATCGCTCTGCAGCAAGTCGCCCACGCTGCGCGCCTGCTGGTCGGCAATGAATTGCTGCGTATAACTGGTGCTGCCGAATGGCGAGTCCATCATGTCCACGGACCCTAGGATGCCCATGCGCCCGCCGCGCGCCACCTGGCCGCCCGCATACGCCTTCGACAAGCCTTCCGCCGACGCATCGGCCGAGGCATTGACGACAACGGTCGGCATGGTTTGCGCGTCGCCAGCCGGCGTGGTCTGGGCATGTGCGGCGGTACTGGCCAGCAGGAAGGCGGCCAGGGCGAACGGAGTAGGGACGAGGTGGAAGGAGCGCATGGTGTTGTCTGGATATTAATGAGAATGATTATCATTATATTCCAGCGTGGCGCACGGCGTGGGAAAGTGTGAGAAAGCGATCAAAAAGTCGTCATTTGTACAACACCGGGCAAGCCAGGCACTGGAATCCGGCGAAAAAAGGCGCGCCAGGCGATACCTTGTGGATTTATTAATTCCTATGGTCAAGTTTCGCTAGAATGGGCCATCGCGCCCGGCGCCCACAGGAAACCGCATGCCATTGCTCCGCCATCTACCGTCCGCTTCCATGCGCCTGCGCATACGGCGGGGCTTGAGCCTGAAAGGCGCGGCCGTCGCGCTGATCCTGGCCATGCACGCGCTGGGCCTGTATTTCCTGCTGTTGCCAGCGCGGCAACTGAAGCAATACACGGAAGTGGCGTTCATGACCTTGCTGCCGCCACGGCCAGCGCCGCAGGCGCCACCGCTGGCCTTGCCGCTGCCGGTGCCGGTTCCCATGCCGCGCGCGCGGGCTACAGCGCCGTCCGCAATTGCCGCGCCGCCCGCCGTGGCAGCGGAAATCATCACCGTTCCCGCCGAGGAATTGCCTGCGGCACCCGCCACGGTACCGTCCACCGCAGACTTGCGCACGCGCGCCCGGCTGGCCGCAGGCGCCGCCGACAAGGCCCTGCGCGGCGAGCTCAACCAAGACAAACCCTGGCTGGCCACGGCCGACCTCAAAAGCGACAGCACCTTCCAGAAGCTGGTCGCTTCCGCCTGGCGCGGCGGCCCCGTCATCCGCGTGGAGGAATACCTGACGGCCGACGGCCGCCCCGCCACGCGCGTCGTCAGCGCCGGCGGCGCCACGTGCTTTGGGCTCGACGCGAACCCGGGCGCGGGCGCCGACCCGTTCAAAACGGGCGGCAAGGTGAAAAGAGTGCCTTGCCCGGGGTAAGCGGAATTGACTGTAGGTCAGATTAGCGCAGCGTAATCTGACAGGCTGCGTGGCTGCGCTTGTCGGCTTACGCCCGTTGGGCTAAGCCGACCTACGATTGAACCGGGCTTGAACCGGGCTGCGGCGCGGATATGTACGGAGACCGTCCCCTGTAGGTCAGATTAGCGCAGCGTAATCTGACAAGCTGCGTGGCGGCGCCTGTCGGTTTGCGCCCTGCGGGCCAAGCCGACCTGCTATTGAAGCGGGTCCCGGCCGGGTCTCAAATATGCTAAGTTGCGTCTGCAAATCTTGTCGACACGACCCAGGACGCCCATGCCCCCCGACCTCCTCATCCTCGCTCCCAGCCCTTCGGCTGCCGTCAACGCGCAGCTGGAACAGCAATACACCTGCCACCACGCCTGGCAAGTGCCGGCGGACGAGCGCCACGCCTGGCTGGCCGAGCGCGCGCCATCCATCCGCGCCGTCGTCACGACGGGCGCGCTGGGTTTGAACGCCGCCGACATGGGCTTGCTGCCGAATCTGGAAATCATCGCCGTCAACGGCGTGGGTCTCGACGGCCTGGCGCTCGACGTGGCGCGCGAACGGGGCATCGCCGTTACCACCACGCCGAACGTCTTGACCGATGACGTGGCCGACGCGGCGCTGGCCCTGCTGCTGGCCAGCGCGCGGCACATCGTGGCGCTCGACCGTTTCGTGCGCGACGGCGGCTGGGAACGCCGCGAGGCCATCGCCCCCGCATCTAGCCTGCGCGGCAAGACGGCCGGCATCTTCGGTTTCGGCCAGATCGGCCAGGCCATCGCGCTGCGCCTGGCCGCTTTCGGCGTCCACGTGCGCTACTTCCAGCCGCGTGCCATTGCGGAGACTCCTGTGCCGCGCGCGGAATCCCTGCTGGCCCTGGCGCAGGAAAGCGATTATCTGATCGTCTGCGCGCCAGGCACGCCCGCCACGCGCAAGATCATCGACCGCGGCGTGCTCGACGCGCTCGGTCCGCAAGGCACCCTGATCAATATCGCCCGGGGCGCGCTGATCGACGAAGACGCCCTGATCGCCGCCTTGCAGGATGGCCATCTGGGCGCGGCCGGCCTCGACGTGTTTGCGGACGAGCCGCGCGTACCAAACGCCTTGCGCGCCTTGCCCAACGTCGTGCTCACGCCGCATGTGGGCAGCCTGACCGTGGAAACGCGCCACGCGATGGGGCAACTGGTGGTCGATAACCTGCAAGCCCATTTTGCCGGCTTGCCGCTGCCCACGCCCGTGTCCTGACGCCGCGCCGCCGCGTCAGGGCCGCACCACCCAGCGCACGTCTTCGAGCGACAGCAGCAGTTGCTCGGGCGCGCCGTCCGTAAAGAAGTTCAGGCGGAAATCCATGGCGGCGCCGCCATCCGTGGTCGGCTGCTGCGTGTCATACCATTGCTGCACCTGGGCCACCAGCGCCATGGGCGCGGCGGGCGGCTGGGCCGCATCGATGGGCGCGAGCACGGCCGGCAGCAGGCTGACCGGCAGCGAGGTGCGGGGAAAGCCCGCCACGGCCGGCATCACGCTGTAGGAATAGCTGCCATCCATGGCGATGCGCACGCTGCCCGAGGCGCCCGTGAAGAGGGCGTTGAAGAAGCCCCGCATGTAGGCCGCCACATCGCTGCCGCCCACCGGTGCGACTTGCCGCAAATCATAGCCTTGCCAGCTCAGGCGCGGCAGGATGGGGTCGCTGAACTTGACGACCGGCGTCTGGTACAGGAAGGCGGGCATGGTCGACACCTGGGTCTGGCTGGGCGGGCACAGGTAGCGGTTGCGCTGCACGTACAGCGAGGCCTGGGCATTCTGGTACACCATCACGTTCAGCCCCGGCATGCGCACCTCGCGGCCGGTATTGGCCAGCGCGGCGGCAAACGACAGGTCGGGCGCGCCGGCGGCGCTAGCCGCGTAGCGGTAGGCCAGCAGCGCATCGGGCGGCGTGGGCGTGGCCGGCGTGGCCCGGTACTGCTGCGCATCGATGTCGAGCACGGGCACGGGCACGCTGACGGCGCCGTTGCTCAGGGTGCCGGCCTGCGGGTCGTAGGTGGCGGGCGCGCCGCCGACGGTGACGTTGAGCAGCGCATACCAGGCGTCGCCGTCGTGGTCTTCCAGGCGCGCGTCGAATTCCACGGCCACGCTGGCCTCGCCTTGCGCCGCCGCCAGCCGCGCCGCGCCGAAGTGCTCGCCATAGCTGGCCGCCACCTGGGTCACCAGCTGCTGGAAGGCGGTGGTGGCCAATGTTGCCTTGGCGATACTATCGGCCGTGTCCTGCTTGCCGTCGAGAGGCGCGAGGAACGCGTCGAGGTCGGCCGAGATGAGCGGATAGTTGCTGACGAAGGCGGCCAGCGCCGTGAACAGGTCGGGACCGGCCGCCGCGGACAGCCTGGCCGCCTGCGGCGGCACGTTGAGCACGACGCTGACGTGCACGGCATCCTGCGCCGCCTGGCGATAGGTATAGCTGAAGCCGTAATCCCACTGGGCCAGCTGGGCCGGCTGCAAGCCATCGGCGGCCAGGCGCATGCGGCCGGCCTGCGGCGCGGCGGAAGCGGTGGCGGTCTGCCGGTTGACCGTCGGCGGCACGGGCAGGGCGCGGTTCAGCACGGGGATATACTGCGTGCCATTCCCCAGCGCCACCTCGAACGGTCCGGTGATGAACAGCAGCCACTGGCTTTGCGCGTAGTTTTCGATGCCGGGCACGAATTGCTGGTCGAATTCCATGTGCGTGATCTGATAGCGCAAGTCCAGCGGCACATAGGCCTGGCCTTCGACATTCTTCGAGATGAAGTTGAATGACAGCCGGCTCTGGTCGGGCGCGGCCGCGCCTTGCAGCGGCAGCCGGGTCGGGAACAAGGTGTAGTTCTGATTGCCGTCGCCGGCCGCGCCGTCCGCGGTGCCGTCGGCTGCGCCCGTGCCGGCGGGCTGGCCGTACAGGGCGGGCGGCCCGGCCGCGTAGATGCCGTCCGCGCCCGTGACCTGGTCCACGCCGTACACCACCACGGCGCCGGCGGCAAAGGCCGGCCCCAGGGTGGTCAGCAGCTGCTGCCGCATGGTGGCGGCCGCGCTGGCGCGCGTGGCTTCGTCCGCGGCGCTGCTGCTGAGCACGGGGCTGACCGTCGCGCTGATGGCGTCGGCCAGCGTCTGTTTCGCCTTGAGCACGAGGCCCAGCTGGCCGCTTTGCAGCGGATCGGCGATGCCGTTGAGGCGATCGAGGATGTAGGCGGGCGGCGCATAGGTGGCCGAGAGGAACTTGTCGATGGCGTCGAGACAGCTTTGCAGCCACAGGTTCAGGTCGACGCTGTTGAGCGTCAGCGCATGCGGCGTATTGGCCGGATAGGCGCCGATGCTGACCGTGCGGCTTTCCAGGGAATTGGCGACGGGCAGCGGCGCGTAGTAGCTGGCTTGCTGGCCCAGGCGGAAATGGATGCCCAGGCCGGGCGTGTCGCTGAAACGCACGGCGAACAACTGCTGCGTTTGCTGGCCGGCGCTGCCCACGCGCGTCAGCCCCGCGCCCGCGCGCATCGACCATTGCGGCGTCTTCAGGCTCGCTTCGAGCGCCTTGGCAAACGTGGTGTAGCTGGACGCGCCGCCATCCGTGTCGGCCTGCGGCAGCACGGCGCTGACCACGCTGGCGCCGTCCGGCAGGGCCGCCAGCACGGGATCGAGCAGGATCGCCTGGCGCGTCAGCACCAGTGCCACGTCGAGCGCGATGCGGTTGGCGCCGGCCAGTTGCGCCAGCGGCACCGGCACCGACAGCGTGACGGCGGGCGCCGTGGCGCTGCCGCCATCAACCAGTGCCTGCAGGTAGATGGCGCAGGCGGCGACGAAGTCGCGCACCTGCCGCGACCGGGCCTCGTCCAGCGGCCGCAGCGGCGTGGCCAGCAGGGAGTTGCTGAGGGCGATGCTCACCGCATTGCCGCTCAGTCCGGGCACGCCCAGGCCCGTATAGTCCTGGTGCAGCTGGAAGTACAGGCGCTGGTAGGCGGGCAAGTCCTGCGCCGCGTCGGCTGGCGTGGCGTAGGCCAGGCCATCCATGCGCAAGGTCAGCAGCAGCGCGGGCGCGCCGCCCGCATCCGTGCCATACAGGTAGCTGGCCTGGACTTTCGGCCAGGCGGACAGGCCCAGCAGGCGATCCGTGTAGCGCAGCGCGGCGGGGGCCTGATCCAGCGCACCCGTGTAGCCGGCCGGCGGCGCCTCGAACGGCGTGACGGTGGTGTTGCCGAACAGGTCTTGCCAGCGCAGGGCCAGCGACGCATGGCCGCCCACGCCCAGGTAGGGATTGTCGGCGGCGGGCGGCAGGCCGGCCGGCGGATTGGCCGGCGCCGCATTGAGCAGGGCGAACGGCCGTCCCTCGCTGTTGTTGCCCAGGTAGCCCAGCGCCTGGCGGTAGTCGTAATCGGCCAGGGCCGCGGCCGCATAGCGCCGGCGGTGGGCTTCGCCATCGCCGCTGCCGCCGCCGTCGCTGTCGTTCGCATGGTCCTGCGGTCCGAAGGGCAGGCTGTAGGGACTGGGCAGGAAGTACGGGTTGGCGCCCAGGCCGGCCGACAGCGTGTTGTACAGCGCAGACAGGGTCGCTTGCGCATATTGCTGCCGCTGCTGCGGCGTGGGATCGGGCGGCAGCACGGGCACGCCGTCGTTGGTACGCTCGAGCTGGAACGACAGGTTGCCCGGCGCCAAGGTCGCTTGCGCATCGAGGGCCAGGCTGTCGACGTCGAGCACGGCGCCATCGGCGTACAGGCCTTCGGTGTCGGCCGCGCCCAGGGCGAGGGCGTCCACCGACAAGCCATAGTAGGCGGCCAGGGCGGCGAAGGTGTTGCCGGGAGCGTCAAAAGTGGCCGGCACGCGATAGACGAGCGGCGGAATGCGCATGGTCGCGCCCAGCGCCACCGTCACGCCGGGATTGTAGGCGGCAATCTGCGCCGCGCTCAGCGGGGTGGCGCCGGCCGAGTAATACGCGGCCAGCCGCTCGAGCGCTTGCGCGGGCGCGGCCATGTCTTGCTGGTTCAGCTGGTGCAGGATGCCGGCCACGGGCACGCTGGCGCCGGCGCGCAGCGGCAGCACGGCGTTTTGCCGCGCCAGCTGTCCCACGCCCATGCCGTACGTGGCGGCCAGGGCGGCCAGGGTAGCCGTGGCGGCCCGCGCCAAAGGCTGGGTCCTGGCCGGCTTGCTCAGCGATTCGAACACCAGCACGTCCTGCTGCGGATCGATCGCCTGGGTCGTCAGCAGGGCGTTGACGAAGTTCGGCACGGTGCCGGCGGCGCCCGCCGCCTGGCGCGCCAGCGGAACCACCAGGGTCAGCGTGGCCGTGCCCGTGGCGTCGAAGACGGAAGGGGGCAGGCCGGCGCCCGACACCATGTCCTCGAAATACAGATAGTAGCCGCCGCCGCGCACCACCGATTGCTCCCACAGCAGCTTGATGAATTGCGAGGGGCTGTTGGCTATGCCGCGTGGCAAGGCGGTATTCGCCGCGTCCAGCAGCATGCGGCTGGCCGGCGGATGGCTTTCCGTGGACAGATTGGTTTGCGTCAGGAAGCACAGGTAGTCGGCATCGGCCTGGCCCGTCAGCGCCACCTGGTCGCTGCCGCCTTCGCTGTACAGCAGGAACAGGCCGGCTGCCAGGGTTTCGCCCACGGCGGCCATGCCGCTCAGCAGGTATTGCAGGCGCTGGGCATCTGCGGCCGACGGTCCCACCAGCTCGTAGACGTGGGCCAGGGTGGCGGCGCTGGCCAGCGCGGTGCCGCTGGCGTCGTTGGTGGCCACGGTGGCGGCCGGCATGCGCGTGATCTGGAAGTCCACGCGCGTGGCGTAGGCATAGCCGCTCACGTCCTGGAACACCGTGCTGCCGCTGTTGGGCGGCGTGTTGCCGATGCGGGGACGATAGGCGGGCATCAGGGCCAGCATGTCCGCGTATTGCGCCTCGGTGTACAGCGCCTGCAGCGTATCCTGGCGCTGGGCGATGCTGGCCAGCATGGCGTCGGGCAATTGCCACAGATACGGCGCGGGCGTGGCCTGGCTGGCGGTGGCGAACGCCGCTGAAGCGTCGCCTGACGTCACGGCCGTCAGGCGCGCCAGGTCGGCGGTGATCCAGGCGGCGTAGCCTGCCGCAGGGAACTGCCGCGGCTGCAAGGAAGCCAGCGGCAGGATGTGCAGCGCAGGCGACGGCATGAAACTGCCCGCCTGCGCATATGCCAGCACGCCCGACAGCAAGCCGTACGCGGCGTCCAGGTCGATGGGCAGGCTGGTGCCGGGCGCGCCGGCGAAGGTGATGAAATCGAGGGCGACGCCATGCGACATGGCATTGCGTCCCAGGCCGATGCGGTAGCCGCCGGCGGCGCTGGCGGGCGTGGGGAATTGCTGGCCCGTCAGCTGGTACAGCGCGTAGTCGGTCTGCGTCTTGCTGTACAGGAAGGATGGCGACAGGCTCAAGCCCTGCGCCACCGGCAGGCGCAAGCCATAGGTGATGAAGCGCGCGACCTGGCCGGCGGCCTGGGCCACGGCGCCGCTCGCCTGCACGCCGCTCCACAGCTGCTCCAGCGGCAAGGCGTCGAGGCGGGCGATGGCCAGCCGGCCCGGCGCTGCGGCGAACAGATTGGCGACACCGGCATTGTCGCGCCCGAGCCCGGCGGCCGTGGCGGCGAAGCGGCTGGCGATGCCGGCCAGGGTATCGCCGACGGCCGATGCATAGGCCAGCGGCGGTACGGCGAGGATGGCCGTCGGCAGCAGCAGGTCGGCGCGCGCATACAGCGATGCCTGCTGCGCCAGGGTGGCCAGCGGCACGCCCAGCGCGGCGGCGATGGCGCCGAAGCTGTCGCCGGGCGCGGTGACGTGGCTGACGGCGCCGGCGCCGAAGTCGAAGACCAGTGTCACGCCCGTGCGCAGCGCGCGCGGCGCCGCATTCGCGCCGATCAGCTGGGCGGCCGTGGTTTGCCAGCGCCCGCCGGCGCCGGCCGGATCCGTGTAGCGGGCGGCGATGGCCGCCAGCGTATCGCCGGTCTGGATCACGGCGGACAGGCCGCCGACCCGCAGCGGCAGCGCGCCGTTCAGCGGATACGCGGCATTCGGCAGCGACACGTCGTCCGCGTCGATGGCGTTGCCGGCCGCGTTGAAGGCGGCGACGATGCCGGCGATGCTGTCGCCCGGCTGCAGCGCATAGCTGTAATTGTCGAAGGCATCGATGGCCGATTGCAGCAGCGCGCGGCCGATCAGGCTGAAGACGTCGACGAAGATGAAGGCCGCCATCGATTCGGCGCCGGCGTCGTCCTGCGCCAGCAGCGCGGGCCTGGCGGGCGCCTTGCCCACCCTGGCGGCCACCTGGCGCAGCACGCCGGCCACCGTGCTGCGGTACTGCTCCGTCGCCGTCGCGTAGGTCTCGAGGTCGATCGCTTGCGTGCCGGCGCCGCCTTGCGGGTCGGGCACGTCGAGCCGCAGCCCGTCGAACAGGGGGAATAGCGTGGCGCCGTCCATATTGGCGCCCGGCGCGCTGATGTTCACGGTGAAGCTGTCGGCGAGCAATTGCAGCAGGTCGCCCATGCCGAATGGCTGCATGGCGGGGTCGGCCAGCACCTGGATGCCCGCCACCAGCTGCGCCAGCGTGACGCTGGCGGTCGCGGCGGCAGCCAGGTCCAGCGCCGCGCCGTCGGCCCGCGCCGCCGGCCGCAAGGCGTCGAGCAGCCACGGGAAATACGCTGTGCACAGCAGGTCGAACGAGGTTGTGCCGGTTCCCGCGCCGCCGGCGGCCGGGTCCGGCGCATCCATGGCGAACAGGCAGACGAACGCGCCTTGCTGCGCGCTGCTGGCGGTGGCGCCCTGCGGCGCCAGCACCGTGAATTGCGGCGCCGTCACCAGTTGCAGCACCGGCTTGGCGCCGGTGCGCAGCACGCGGCGCGGCTGGCGGCGCGGCCCGGCGCGCAGCATGGCGGCCTGCAATTCCATCGGCAAGGTGCGCGCGCGGCCGCGCGCCAGGCTGTCCAGGCGCAGCGCGCCGCCGCCATCCCACGGCGCGCGGCTGTCGCTGCCGATGCGGAATTGCGCGCTGACGGTGGCGGAAAAGCCGACGGAAATGGTAAAGCTGAAGATGCCCAGGTCGATCTTGACGCGCAGGCTGATGCGCACCGAGGCCGTCACGGACAGGGGGATGGCGCGGTAGGATTCGTAGCCGATCTGCACCGACACGGTGATATTGACGAGCAGCGAAGCGCTGATGATCTTCAAGTCCACTTCGCCGTACAGCATGCCGATCACGCCGAACGTGCCCGTCAGCTTGAAGTAGCTGCTTTCCTGGACGCTGCCGGACGCGCCGGCGCTGGCCAGCGCGACGGCGTTGCCGCGGTCGTACGGATGGTAGGTGGCGATCACGCCTTCGATGATGCCGAACACGGTCAGCGCGAAGCCCGCTTTCAGCGGCCCCTTGACGAAGTTGTAGCCCAGGCCCAGCTGCAGGCCCAGGCCGAAGACGATGACGGGATTGAAATACCCGAGCTCGGTTTTCGGCACCTGCGTCGCCGTCGCGCTCGACAGCTTGCCGAAATACACGCCGCCCGAGCCCAGCACCGGCACGCCGTAGACGATGGCGCTGAAGCTGAACGAGCGCGTAAAGTCCATATTGTAGGGAAAGCCGATGTCGATCAGGAAATCGCCATTCGTGTAGATCTTGATGCCGATCATCGGCAGCACCACGCTGACGGCGCCGAAGTTCAGGTTGCGTATGCTGTCGGGGAAGGTGAAGTCGATCTGGAACAGGCCCACGTCGTCGCTGATCTTCTTGTACAGGATATCGACCACCAGGCCGGCCAGGCCGCCCATCTTGGGGCTGCCCAGGGTCAGGCGCAAGCCGTACAGGTTGGGATCGTTGAAGACGATCTGCACGTCGACGGCCCACACGCCGGCGGTCTGCAGCACGCCGAAATGCGCGGCGATCAGCCAGTTGCTGTCCGGCCGGTAATACGGCTGGCCCTGCACGCCGCTGCCCGGGTTGACGGGATTGGTCTTGCCCGTGGTGGGCGGCACGCCGGCCAGCGCGTCGATGACGGCCTTGGTCGAGCTGAAGTCGGACGCGCCGTTGATGGCCACGCGCTGGCCCAGCATCAGCAGGAAGACCTTGAAATAGCTGGAACCGGCGCCCGGCACGCTGGGCATCTCTTCCACATCCTGTCCCTTGTTCGGGTCCAGCAAGTCGCCCATGCTGCCTTTGAGCAATGGCGGTACGCTGGCGTCCAGCGCCAGGGTCACCTTGCCGTCCGTATTGCGCTTGAAGACGAGGCTGCGGATGACGATGAAGCCGAGATTGAGCGGTGAACTGAGCGTGTAGGTAGCGCTGAGACGGTTCTTTTCGCCGCTTTTCAGCGACACGTTGACGGACAGGCCGTCCAGCGTGACTTGGTTCAGCAAGTCCCACGGCGACGGCAGCACGAAATACGGATCGCCCAGCGTGCGCACGAGGGCCTGGATCAGGCTGCCCAGCGACCAGCCCGCCAGGGTGAAGCTGAGCATCTCGTTGCCGCTGGTATAGGTTGCCGTGAAGCCTTCCCAGCTCACGTACAGCGTGTGGTTCGGCCCCTTGTCCGTCGGCTGGAACGCATAGCCGAAGCCCAGTTTCAGATTGATGGCGGTATAGATCCAGACGGCATCGGCCTTGCCCGAGAATTGCTGCGCGGCCGGCTTGGCGCCGTCATACCGCACCGAGAGCGTGGCTTTCTGCAAGCCGATCTCTTGCTGGCCGAGCAGGAACAGCCAGGTAAAGGTGGTGTCGACCGTATAGCTGGTGGCCAGGTCCGCGCTGGGCTTGCCGCTGGGAATGACCGCTTCGATGGCGAATGCGGAAATCTTCAGGTTGCCCGGCAAGAAGACCGGGAAATCATAGAGGCCGCCGGCGGCAAAGAATTGCTTGATCATCTCGCCCACGTCGAGTTCTTGCGCGAGCGAGGCGGAGAGGGTCCAGCGGGGCGGCGTTTCCTGGCTGCTGTAGGCCACGCTGACGGCCGCCTGCAGGCTGGCGCCCACGCCCAGCAAGCCGGAAATGGAACCGGCCCAGGCCGTGCCGGCGCCCGCCTTGCCGGTGTCGGCCAGGGCCAGCGCGCCTTCCTGCTTGTCCGCGGCCACCGTGGCGCTGATGCCCGACAGGCTGATCTGGCCTTCCGAAATGCTCAGGATGGGCGCGCCGCCCACCGTCAGGAAGGACAGGCTGATGGCGTAGTCGCTGGAAAACGCGAAGGACTGGGCCGCGCCGTCGATGCTCAGCGCGATATTCGACACTTCGGCCTCGATGCTGTCGGGCAGGCAGACGAGGCCGTTCGAGACGACAGACAGGAAGTCCGACAGCGTGGCCTTGCCGGGAAAGCTGGCCTGGAACAGCTGCGCCGAGTTGAACTGCACCTCGAATTCGCCGCCCGGCGTGCCGTCGAGGTTGCGAAATACCGCGGGCAACAGGGTGAAGGTGGTGCCGAACAGGTATTCGTAGCGCGACTTTCCGCTGGCCTTGCTCGCCAGCGGCTGGTACGCCGTCCAGTCGAGGAAGAACGAGGTGATGGTAAAGCTCAGCGCCGGCGTGGGCGCCGGGATGGGCTGCCAGCTGAGATCGCGCACGCTGCGCAGCTGCAGCGTGACCTGGTCCACCGTGGGCGCCGCCTTGGGCGGGATGCTGCCGCTGATGGTCATGCCGCCGAGGCCGAACGACGTCAGGAACTCCTGCAGCACGGCCGGGGTGGCGCGGAAATAGCTGGCGCCCCCGCCGATCAGGCTGATGGCGGCGCCGGGACTGAGGGGCGGCCCGTCGCTGCCCGCTTCCAGGCTGACCGCGTAGTTGCCGTCGCCTTCGGCGTTCGATGGCTGCAGCAGCAGCGACAGCGTGTAGTCGGCGGCGCCTGCGCCTTCCACGCTGAGCGTGGCCGTCAGGGCCAGCGTGGCGGCCTGGTCGCCGTCGGCCGCTTCCTCGTCGGCCGGTTCGCCGCCGCGCAGCAGCAGCTGCATGCCGTCGTCGAGCAGCAGGGCGTCGGGCGGCGGCGCATCGACGGGCGGCGGGATCGTCACGGTCAGGCTGGGCGCGGCCACGCGCAGGTAGCCGGCGAACGTGCAGTCGAGCTCGCTGAGCGTGGCCGACAGCACGCCGCTGGGCATCAGGCCGCCCAGTTCGAACGTCTTGCCGTCGTACAGCGCCATGTCCAGGTAGCCGCCGATCCGCAGCTTGCCCGGCGGCGCCGCCAGGTCGGAAAACAGTTCCAGAAAGGGCGTCACGAAGGCGGGCAGGGCCACACTGGCGCCGAGGTTCTGCTTGGCGCCGCCCGTGACGGACAGCGCGCCGTCGCCGCCCCATGGATAGACGCCGTCGGCGCTGGAAAACACCAGCAGCGCGTCCGACAGCGGCAACTCGCTGAACGGCCAGCCGCCCATGAAGGGAAAGCTGCTGTCCCAGTTCCAGCCGGCGGGACTGGCGGCCACCTGCACCACCAGCACGGCCGCGCCATCCCCGTCGTCATCCCCGTCGTCGCCCGGCGCGCGCGCGGCGGCAGGCTGCGTGGAAAACACCAGCGTGGCCGGGGTGTGCAGCAGGCCGCCGATGAAGGGCAGGCTCGCCTTGCTGACCGTAAACACGCCGTCGCTCACGGCGCCCACGTCGGCTGCCGCGCAGCTGACCAGGAACTGCGCCGCGTCGATCTGGAATGCCTGGCCGATGATGGCGTCGAATTGTTCGGGCGGCGCGACGTCCGGGTCGGCCAGGCCCGCTTCCAGGAAGGCGGCATCGAGGGCGAACGGGCCTTTGCCGGCGGCGTTGACGATGGCTTGCTGCAGGTTGTCCAGCGCGGTATCGGTGGTGGCCATACGGACTTGCTCCTTGAATCAGTCATGATGTCCAGGGCGGACGCTCGCACCCGCCCGGACGCTCTGTCTACAGCACGGCAAACAGCGCCAGGTGGTCGCTGGTGCTGCGCAGGTAGCCGTAATTGGCCCAGCCGTTCAGCGTGCGCGCCTGGCCTACGGCATACACGGCCGCCGGCGATTGCGGCCAGGCCATGCCGGCGGGCAGGTTCGTAAATTGCGCGGCCAGCGGGCGCGTGCCGGTGGGCACGCCCGCAGGCATGGCGCCCGCCCGCGCGAACGGCGTGCCCGACACGGGATTCATCACCGTGAACTGGTAGTTATTCGCCGCCACCAGCGGGTTGACGAGCATATTGTCGATCGAGAAAAAGTTGCTGACCATATCGCTGCCGATATAGTTATAGCCGGGATACGGCGACGCCAGCAGCGCGCCGCCGGCCGTATTGTCGGACCACAGGAAGCGCGATTGCTGCGTCAGCTGCTGCTTGGTGCGCTTGGGGCGGATATGCGTGGCCAGGTAGCCCTGATACGCGTCCAGCGTCAGGTTCGGTGCCGCCGGCATGGCAGGCGGCGGGTCCAGCAGCGGTATGTAGTTGATCCCGCGCAACTGATCGTAGGCCGTGGTCCGCCCGCCCGCCCCGGGCGGCAGCGCGTGGATGGCGTTCAGATTGAAGTCGCCGCAGATCAGCTTGATTTCATTGTGCGGCGCGCCGGCGGGCGCCGCTACCACGTCGAGCAGGCCGCGCAGCAGGATATTGATGAAATTGGTGGCACCGCCGTGGTTGGGCGGCGCATGCACGGCAAACAGGGTCAGGTTGCGCGTGATGACGTTGGCCTGGTTGGTTTCCACGAAACTGACCATGAAGGGCTGGCGCAAGCCGTTGAAATTGACCAGGCCGCCAACGACGGGCGGCACGGCCGGCGCCGGCGCGGGCGCGAAGGCGATGCGCGCCGCCGCCATGCCCTCGGCCAGGCCGCCGTTGTACTGCGCGCCGGCCGGGATGATGCGCGCCGGTTGGCCTGGCGGGTTGAGCAAATCCTGGATGTTGGGCGCGCCGGCGCCCCCGGCCGGGTAGGCGGCGGGCACGGCGCCGGCCGCCACAGCCGACACGCCGCCGCCCGTCCACACGTTCGGCCCCGTGAAATAGCGCCGCACTTCCGTGGCCGTGCCGGCCGTGCCCGATATGCCGCGGTACAGCACGGCGACCGATTCCGTGCGCCCGTCCGTGCCCACTTTCAGCGGCGGCACCATGCGCCAGGCAGCGCGGTTGGGGTCGGTGGCGTCGTTGCGCAGCAGTTGCAACAGAAAGATTGCGCCCTGCAGGCCGCCCGTGTCGGGCGCCAGGTCGCCGGCGCCGGCCGCGCTGGCCGACACCTCGATCAGGACGAAAATATCGGGCTGCGTTGCGCGCAGGATAGTCAGGATGTGATTGCGGCGCTGCAGCGCGGCCACGGCCGGCAGGTTGCCGCCGCAGCGGCCGCCTTCGCCATAGCGGGGCCGCTTGCGGCTGGGATTGTTGACCTTGTTGATGCCGAAGTTCTCGATATTCCAGTACACGACGTTGGTCATGCTGCGCTCCCCAATGAGATGGCGGGCAATGCCAGCGCGGCCTGCTCCTGCTCCTGCTTCGGCTCCTGTCGGGCGGCCGCATCGGCGATGTACGCGGCATACCAGCCCAGGCTGCCCGTATTCTTCGGGTCGCCAAACAGGAAGAACTGGATGTTCGCGTCGGGCGGCAGCTTGGCGATGCCGAGGAACTTGATGGCGATATTGTCGAGCCGCAGGCAATAATAGTAGGACTCTTCGTCGGGCACTTTCTGGCGCATCAGCCCGATATTGTCGATGGCCAGCTTGAAGATGCCTTGCAGGCTGATCAGCCTGGCGCCCGGGGCCGCGCCGGGCAGCGACAGGCCGACGAAGACGGCTTGCTCGTCGTCGCCGGCGGTGCTGGCGGGCGACCAGGCCAGCAGCAGGGTCGAATGGAAGCCGGCGGCCGAGACGAGCGCGCCCGGCCCGCCCATGGTGACGTCGTACACGACGCCGTGCCAGGGCCCGTCGAGCGTGCCCAGGTTCAGCGCCGTGCTGACGGGCAGGAAGCCGAAATCGGCCGGCTTTTGTCCGTCGGCGGCGGCGATAAAGCCCGACAGTTCCAGGCCGAAGCCCTTGAACAGGCTGTCCGGCCTGGCCTGGCTGGCGTCGAGGTCGTAGGCCAGGTTGGTCGTCACCTCGTCGAAGCGCACGGCCGACGGCGTCGTCTGCGGATAGCGCATGTCGATCACCAGGTTGGAAAAGGCCAGGCCTGCGCCGTCCGGCGGCAGGTCCGGCGCCAGCGCGCCGAACGACAGCAGGTCCAGCGCGGCGCCCGCGCGGTCGTCCAGGCTGGCGAAGTCCAGCGTGCCCCAGACGGAAAAACGGTTCAGCACGGTCGCGCCCGCGTCGGTGGTGCCCAGGCAGTTGAACTGGATGCGCTGGAAAGCCACGTGGCGCAGCAGGTTGCTGTCGAGGCTGAATATCGACGGCGTGGCTTGCTCGAAGATGTAGATGCCGGTGCCATTCTGGTCGATATAGCTGCCGTCGAGTACCACGCCGTTGTTCGGCATCGCATTGCCGCCGAAGGTGGTGGCCGTCACGCGCGAGCCGAGCAGGCCGTTGACGGCCAGCTGCACGTAGCTCTTGAAGGTCTTGATGACGGCATTGTCGAACAGCACCTGCAATTGCAGCACGCGGAACGCATAGTTGTCGGTGTCGGGCAGGGCGATCGGCGTATCGGGCGGCAAGCCGTTGCGCTGGCCTGCGGCGAAGGCCGGGTCCTGGTAGTCGACCAGGCCGAAGGTGCTGGAATTGCCGTCGAGGGTAATGCTGCCGTCGCCATGCACCGTCACGCGGCTGGCCGTGAAGCCGAAATGGTGGGCGACGAAGCGCGTCAGGTCGAGGCCGGCCGCGATGCCCTGCAGGCCGGCGGGCAGACTGGACGGATCCAGGTCCGCCTGCAGCACCAGCACGCCCGTCCAGGCGGGATCGCTGACCAGCTCCAGGAAGTGCCGGTACGGCGATTCGGGATTGTCCGCCGCCAGCGCCTCGGCCGCTTCGATGATGTCCTGCAGCCACTGCGACAGCCCCGTGTAGGCGATGCCCTGGACGCCGGGGCCGGCGTCGGCGGCCAGCGAAAAATCGGGCGCGCCCGACCAGGCGTTCGGATTGGCGACGCGTTCCCTGACACTGCCGCTGCAATACTTGAGCAGCATCACGTTGCGGTAGGACGTGGGGGTCACGCCGACGCCCACCTGCGCTTGCATGGTCCAGCCCGCGATGCCCACGGTATTGTCGAAGCGCGCGCCGCCGTCCGACAGGTGGGCCGCGTTGACGGCCACCAGGAACAGCTGGTTGGTCTGCAAGGCATCCTGCAAGATAGCGTCCGGGAAGCGGAAGCCGAACGGCAAGACCTGGCCGCCGGCGCCCAGGGTCTGGCCCAGGGTCACCGACAGGAAGGCGTCCTGGTCCTGCGCCTGGCTGGACACGGTGGCGACAGCGCCCTGCGGCGTGGTGCGGTAGTGCGGCGCTTCCGCCACCGCTTCGCCGGCGGCCAGCCCGCGCACGCGGCGGCTGGCGGCCGCGCGCGCCTGCCAGGTGGCGCCGGCGCCGCCGGAAATGACGGCCTTGCGCGTGGCGGCCACGATGCTGCTTTCAAAGCTCGACAGCAGGGAGGCGCTGATATCGAGCGGGCCGCCGCTGACGGTGCCGCCATACGGCAACAGGGGAAAGGCGTGCGCGGCGCCCTGCGGCACGGGCAGCGCGGGCGGGGTCGAGGCGAGCACGGTGTCGGCGCCCACGGCGCGCAGCAAGGCGGCCGCCCGGGCGGCAGGCGGCAAGCCGTACATGGGACTGCCCGCCGGCTCCGCATGGTATTGCGGCATGGCCGCGCCGCCCTTGAGCACGCTGGCCCAGCAACTGAGGTAATCGGCCGTCAGCGGCGTGGCGACGTTACCGGAATCGGGCAAGTCCAAGGTCGCGGCCTGGAACGGGAAGACGGCCGCGTAGGCGGGCGAGGCGGGCACGAACAGCAGGCTGTCATTCTGCGGCGCGGCGCCATCATAGGTGGCCATGCTCAGCTGTTCCGAGCCGAAGATGCCGCATAGCAAGTTTGTCGGCGTCCCGGCAGCCTGGCCGCTGGCGTTCAGGCCGAAGCGCCCGGCCGGCGTCAGCAAGGCCTTGCTGGTGGCGGGCTGAGACGGTGATGGCGCGGCGCAGCCAAAGGCCAGGGCGCCCGACTGCAGGCCGATCACGGGCGGCTGCCCGCTGGCGGCGCCCAGCGGCAGCAAGGCCGTCGCATGGCCCAGTGCCGTGCGGTAGGTGGACGGCAAGGCGGGCTGGCCGGCCGGCAGCAGGCCGCAGCGCAATACGCCTTCCAGCCTTGCCTTGGCGGACAGCTTCTGATTGTAGGGATCGAGCGGGTCGACCGTGCCGACCCAGGCCAGGCTGGCCGGCAGCGCGGCGGGCGCGCTCAGCGCCGGGTAGAACAGCTGCTGCAGCTGGCCGCTGGCCGTGTCGCGCGCGCTCAGGGGGAAGCCGACGGCCAGGCCGCGGGGGCCGAAGGTGGCGGCAGGGTTGACGGTGGCCGTAAAGGTCAGGCAGCCCGCATTCGCGCCCGCCAGCGGCACGAAAGTGCGGATCGTGTTGCCGCCGCCCGTGACTCTTATGCCGATATCGCCGGCGTTGCGCTGGAAGGCCAGCGCCGGCGGCGTCGCCAGCGGCGCGGACAGCCGCAGACTGCCGCTGGTGGCGTCGATGGACAGGCCGACGCCGGACAGTACGTTGAACAGCAGGTCCTGTCCCAGCAGGAAATTGACATTGGTGCTGGTGGCAAAGCCCTTGGTCAGCGGGTTATAGCTGTAGCTGCAGCCGTAGTTCTTGAAGGGATCGGCCGGCGCCGCATCGGTGTCGCGCAGCCACAGCAGCGCGTTCAGGTTCAGTCCCGGGGACGACGACTGTCCGTCGATATAGGCGGCGAGGGCGGCGATGAAGGGGCCGGGCGCCGCGTCCAGCGCCGCCGGGCGGGCGCTGGCAAACACGTAGCTGCCCATGCGCTGCGGCGACAGGCTGTCGGCATAGCTGATGCTGTCCGGAGGCGTGGCCGGCGGCGCGACGGGCGGCAGCAGGTAGCCGGCCCAGGCATGGTCCGCCTGCGGCGGCGATTCATACAGGCTGACCTTGCTGGCGGGATCGGTGGCGACGAAGCTGAAACCCATGACAACCTCCACTCAAGACGCGACTCGGGCTGCGATGCGGCGGCACGGCGCGCCGTGCGGCATCGCAATCGTTTACAACGGATGGGCCCGAAAAGGGCGTCGGATGGCCAGGCTGGCTGCCTGGATGCGGTGGCGGGCCGCCATCCAGGGCGCCCGCCCGCAGGCGGGCGTGGAGTCGCCGCTTACTGCGAGTTGGAGGTAAAGGTGGCCAGCACGAAGCCCGTATAGGTATACACGGTGCCGCTGTCGACGATGTCGCCGGAGAGCAGCACGTTGTACAGCCCCGTGCTTTGCGGCGAGTAGGTGACCGTCAGGCCGGCTTTCCACGTGACGACGCCATTGCCCGTGTCGCTTGCCAGCTTGGCCGTGGTGAAACCGGTGCTGACGCTGGGATTCCAGTACGTGGTGCGGCCCTGGAACTGGAAGGCGATGCCGGTCTGGTTGTTGCTGTCGCTGCTGGCGATGGATAGCGCGATGGTGTTCGGCGTGGTGTTGGTGGTGACGCTTTGGCCGGCGGCCAGCGTATGGTTGGTGACTTCGACGCGAGGTAAGTTGGACATGACATTCTCCATGAGGTGATATCGGCCTGCACTTGCGGTGGGCGCCCCGTGGCCGAAGGTCCGGGGCAGTTGGGTAAGTCGGTGGAAAACGGTGTTGCAACGGCTTGGCGGCCATGCCATAAAAATGTGGCAGGACAATATGCAATGTCAAATAAAGACAAGACATTTAATATTAATCAATCCCGAATTGATTAATATATTTTTGTATTTGCTTATTCAAAAAATGGTTTCCGGCTATTCGGAATATAACCATGCCGGCGCTTGCGAATCACGAGTAGCGATTCTATGCTTATTTTTTTGCGCGATTCTCTCGAATTGTCGCAAAGGCAGCAATGGCGCGGCATCCGGGCGCGGCGCGGGAATGCGCCGCCGCCAATTTCGCGGCGGCAGACAAACCGGACAGGGAATGTAATTGAATATAAACGGTTTATTGAATTAAATGGATGCCATGCGCGGCTTTAGCGCGCGGCCGGCGCGGGCAGGGCCGGGCAGCGTTCAAAAACGGCCACCACCTTGCCGGTCAGCGTGTACTGCGTGCCGTCATCGAGGATGGGACCATCGATGAGGATTTGATACTGCTGCGGACCGAGCGCCTGGAAACGCAGGGTCAGTCCTTTCTGGAACGTCACGACGGTATCGCCGCGGTCGGCGTCCAGCTGCAGCAGGATAGTCGCCGTCGACAATAAAACCGTCCAGTACGCGGTGCCGTTGGCGCGCAGCGCCACCAGGGTGTTGTCGTTGATATCGTTGCTGGCCGTGGCGACGGCGTCGCTGTTGACCGTCAGCGCCATGGTTTGCGGCGCCCGGCACGCGGGTGCCGGTTCGGCCAGCCGGCGCGCCAGCACCGGGGCGTCGCCACCGAGCGATAGCAGCAGCACGGCAGCCAGCCAGGGGCCGCGCCAATTCAGCTGATACATGGTGGAGGTGGGGTCCCGCGCATGCGGCCCATCGTAGCGAAATTCGGCCGGAAGAGCAAACGCCTGCCGGCCGCGGCGCATCGCCATGGCCGCCATCCCCATCTGCTATCATCGTGCCGTTTTGGCCGGCGCCGCGGGCGCCGCTCCGGTTTTTATGCAAGGAAAAAAATGAATAATCGCATTTCCCTGCTGCGCCAGCGCGGCGTGCAGGACAGCGGCAAGGTGGGCATGATCGAGCTGTTCTTCGATCTCGTCTTCGTGTTTGCCGTCACACAACTGTCGCACGGCTTGCTGGCCCACCTGAGCGCCATGGGCTGGCTGCAGACGGGCTTGCTGCTGATGGCCGTCTGGTGGGTATGGATCTTTACGTCGTGGATTACCAACTGGCTCGACCCCGAACGCATTCCCGTGCGCATCAGCCTGTTCGCGCTGATGCTGGGCGGCCTGATCATGTCGGCTTCGATCCCCGAAGCGTTCGGCACGCGGGGGCTGGCTTTTGCCGGCGCCTACGTCGCCATGCAGGTGGGCCGGCCCCTGTTTGCCTGGTGGGCCGTGCGCCATGAAGCGCTGTCGCGCCGCCGCAATTTCCAGCGCATCGCCCTGTGGGCCATGCTGTCCGGCATCTTCTGGATCGCCGGCGGCCTCGCGTCGCCCGAACAGCGCATCTTCTGGTGGGTGCTGGCACTGGCGATCGACCTGGCCGGTCCCTGGATGCAGTTCGGCCTGCCCGGCCTGGGCCGCTCGACGACGGCCGACTGGGACGTCGATGGCAGCCACATGGCCGAACGCTGCGGCCTGTTCGTCATCATCGCGCTCGGCGAATCCCTGCTGGTGACGGGCGCCACGTTCGCGGGCCTGGAATGGACGGCCGCCAACTGGCTGGGCTTCCTGTCGGCCCTGGTCGGCAGTATCGCCATGTGGTGGATTTATTTCGACACGGGCGCCGAGGCGGGCCACCACCGCATCGCCCACTCGAAAGACCCGGGCCGCATCGCCCGCAAGGCCTACACCTATATCCACGTGCTGATCGTGGGCGGCGTGATCGTCAGCGCCGTGGCCGATGAACTGGCCCTCGTGCATCCGGACGAAGCGAGCTTCGCCGGCATCAGCGCCTTGCTGGGCGGCCCGATCCTGTATCTGCTGGGCAATGCGCTGTTCAAATGGGTCAGCAGCGAGCGCGCCGCGCCGCCGCTGTCGCATCTGCTGGGCATCTTGATCATCCTGGCGCTGATCCCGATGGCCTACGGCCGCCTGTATCCGCCCCTGACCCTGGCCTGCATCACCAGCTGCGTGCTGGTACTGGTGGCCGTGTGGGAGCATATGGCGCTGCGCCGCCCGCCGCCGGAGATCGATCCTTGATGCTTGCTTAGCCGGGCGGCGCGATGCCGTCCGGATCGCTGCGCGCATCGAGCTGCAGCTGCAGGAACGCCAGGTCCAGCCAGGCGCCGAACTTGGTGCCCACCTGGCGCATCAAGCCCGCTTCCTCGAAGCCCAGCTGCTTGTGCAGGGCGATCGAGCCGGCATTGCCCGCCTCGATGCCCGCCACCATCACGTGCTTGCGCAAGCCGCGCGCCCGCGCTATCAATTCCACCATCAAAGCCTTGCCGACGCCGGCGCCCCGGCGATCAGCGCGCACATACACGGAATGCTCGACCGTATGCCGGAAGCCCTCGAACGGGCGCCAGTCGCCGAACGAGGCGTAGCCAGCGACAGTTCCTTCCGCATCGATGGCGACGAGCACCGGATAGCCGGCCCGCTGGCGGTCGGCCAGCCAGGCGGCGCGGTTGGCCGCATCGACCGTGCGTTCATTCCAGATCGCCAGGGTGTTGCTGACGGCGTCGTTGTAGATGGCCAGTATGGCCTCGATATCGCCCGCGTGGGCATCGCGTATCTGCATGTTGCTCTCCTCGTCAAGCGTCTACTATAATGGACAAATCATAGGTTGCCGCTCACCGCTTGTCCAATAAAATAATATAAATGTCCACTAAACCAGACGAATTGAACCAGCGCATCGGCGCCAGGGTGCGCCTCGAGCGGGAAAGCCTGGGCTGGTCGCTGACGGACCTGGCGGCCCGCTCGGGCGTGTCGCGCGCGATGGTGCACAAGGTGGAGCGGGGCGACTGCAGCCCCACGGCCACCTTGCTGGCGCGGCTGTCGGGCGCTTTCGACATGAGCATGTCCGAGCTGATCGCGCGCGCCGAGATGCGCGCGGGGCGCTTGTTGCGCAAGGCGGAACAACCGGTGTGGACCGACCCGCAGAGCGGCTATCTGCGGCGGCACGTGTCGCCCGCGTCCGACATGCCGCTCGACCTCGTGCATATTACCTTGCCGCCGGGCGCCGTGGTGGCCATGCCGGCCGCCGCCTATGTGTCGCGGCGACAACTCATATGGTCGCTCAGCGGCAGCCTCGTCTTCATCGAAGGAGACACGCGTCACGTGCTGGACGAGGGCGATTGCCTGGAACTGGGTCCGCCCGCCGACTGCGTGTTTCGCAATGAAACGGCCACAGCGTGCACCTACGCCGTGGCGGTATTGAAGAACTGAGGTCAATCCAGCGCCGCCACGCGCAGCTGGGCAATGAAGGCGCGCGCGGCGGGCGCCTGTTCGTGGCGACGGAAGGCCACGGCGATTTCCGAGCTGATCCGCGGCCCTGCCAGCTCGCGGAACACCACGCCGGGCAATTGCACGCTGGCCATTACCGAGTGGGGCACGATGGCGCAGCCCACGCCCAGCGACACTTCCGTCAGCACGGCCACCAGGCTGCCGGGGCGCGACACCACCTGCGCCGCAAAGCCGCCGCGCCGGCTCACTTCCAATGTTCCCAATTCCTGTTCCGGCACGATGAACGCCTGCTGCGCCAGCGCGGCCGGCGCCGCCACCTCCAGCCGGGCGAGCGGGCTGTCCGCCTGCACGGCCAGCACGAAGCGGTCGCGCAGCAAGACCACGCTGTCGATGCCGTCCGGCAAGTGCAGGGGCGGGCGCACGAACGCCAGGTCGACCCGGCCCTGGTCCAGCAAGCCGGGCAGGGCATCCATCGCGTATTCGCGCGCGCCGATGTGGATGCCCGGGTGGCTGGCACGAAAGCGGGCAAACTGGTCCTGCAGCACGCCGGAATACGCGGCCGACGCCACGTAGCCGATTTCCAGCCGCCCCAGTTCGCCCCGCCCGGCGCGCCGCGCCACTTCCTGCGCTTGCGCCAGTTGCCCCAGCGCGCGCGTGGCCTCGACGACGAACAGTTCGCCGGCCGCCGTCAGGGACACGGCGCGCTTGCTGCGCTGGAACAGCCGCGTGCCCAGCAGCTGCTCCGTTTCCTGCACCTGCTTGGTCAGCGCGGGCGGCGAAATGCCCAGTTCCGCGGCGGCCCGCGCGAAGTGCAGGCTGTGCGCGACGGCCAGCACGCAGCGGAAATGCCGCAGTTCCATTTCTTTATCTGTATTCACCATGAGTAAATTATAAGGCTGCTGTCTTATAACAGGAAATAATACAAGCGTGCTTACAATCGGGGCATGAAGAATACCAACTGGACCTTATATACGTGCTCGGGCGTCTGCGCGCTGATCATGCTCGACACCAACGTCGTGGCCGTCTCCTTGCCGTCGATCGCCCGCTCGCTGAACGCCAGCTTCGTCGACGTGGAATGGGTGGTCAGCGCCTACATGCTGGCGTTCGCCTCGTTTTTGCTGCCCGCCGGCAGCATCGCCGACCGCCTGGGCCGGCGCAAGGTCATGCTGTTCGGCCTGGCCGTTTTCGCGCTGGCCTCCTTGTTGTGCGGCCTGGCGTGGACGCCGTTCGTGCTCAACGTGGCGCGCGCCGTCAAGGGACTCGGCGCGGCGCTGTTGCTGACGTCCGCCTTGGCCGTCATCGGCCACACCTTTCATGCGGAAAAGGAGCGCGCGCGCGCCTGGTCCGTGTGGGGCGCGGCCATGGGCGCGGCCATGACGGTGGCGCCCCTCTTGGGCGGCCTGATCACGAGCGCCATCAACTGGCGCTGGATTTTCTATTTGAACCTGCCCGTCGTCGCCATGTTGATGTGGCTCGTAGGCAAGCACGTGGACGAATCGAATGATGCGTCCAACGCTAGTTTCGACCCGCTCGGCGCGGCATTATTCTCCGCCGGCCTGTTCGCCATCATCTGGGGCTTGATCGACGCCAGCGTGGCGGGCTGGTCCAGCCGCGCCACCGTGCTGCGCTTCGTGGCCGGTGCGGCCCTGCTGGCCGTTTTCGTGCTGGTGGAACGGCGCCAGCGCGCGCCCATGGTCGACTTGTCGCTGTTTGGCCGGCGCGTGTTCGTCGGCGCCGTGCTGGGCATGTTCGGCTATGCGATCGCCGCGCAGGTGATGATGACCTTCCTGCCGCTGTACCTGCAGAACGCCTTCGGCTTTTCCGCCGTGCTGGCCGGCTGCGCCATGCTGCCGTTTGCCGTCGCCATGGTGGTGCTGTCCCGTCTGGCGCCGCGCGCCATGCGCCATCTGGACGACCGCGGCATTTTAGTGGCGGGCTTGCTGACCGTCGCTGTCGGCAACGTGGCCACGGCGCTGGCCGCCGCCAGCCTGCAGTACGGCCTGGTGGCCGCGGGCATGATCGTCACGGGAGCGGGCGCGGGATTGCTGAACGGCACCACGCAAAAGGCCATCCTCGCCTGCATCCCGCGCGAGCGCACGGGCATGGGCTCGGGCATCAGCACGACGACGCGCTTTGTCGGCATCGTGCTGGCCGTGGGCGCCTTGGGCGCCGTGCTGGCCATGCGCACGGCAGCCTCGTTCGACAAGCTGGCGTGGCTGCACGGCCTGAAGGCCTCGCCCGAAATGATAGGGCGCATCGTCGCCGGCAACGCGGCCGACGCCTTCGGCCAGCTGCCGCCCGCCCTGCAGGCCGTGGCGCAGGAAGCGGCGCGCCACGCCTTCATCGACGGTTTTGCCAGCGTGCTGTACCTGGCTGGCGGACTGGCGGCCGTGGTGGCGGCGCTGGTGTTCGTGCTGGCGCGGCCGCTGGAAAAAGTGTAACTGTTCAGCAATATCCGCGTGCGCGGCCTCTGCTTGTAATATGATGCCATCGAGAAATACATGGCAATCATATAACACGATCAATCAAGAGCGCCGAACAGAACCTTAGCGAGCGGCAGTGAGTTGTGGCTGAGAAGCGGAGCTGTGCGAAGCACGGGGCCGCCGAGGCAGTGAGCATCGGAAGCCGCAAATCGCGACGCGCAGTAGGTTATGTTCGGTGCGGAGAATCGCATGCGCAGAAAACGCATTATCTTCACCAGCGTACTGGTGGCAGTCATCGGCGTGGCCGCCCCCCTGAGCCTGGCCTTCTATTTATCGTCCGTGCGCGCCGAGCAGGGCGAGCAGGAACGCCTGCGGCTGCTGGCCGGCTACGCGCTCGAGCGCGCCCACCGTTCCATCGCTTCGGCCGGGCTCGCCCTGCGCAGCGCCGATGCGCTGGACCTGGCGCCGTGCTCGGACGCGCATATCCAGCAGTTGCGCCGCATCACCATCACCACGCGCAGCATCGACGATATCGGCTATGTGGAAAACGGCTTGCTCAAATGCACGTCCACGGGCCTGGAAGAGGCGCGCATCGCCGTCACGCCCGGCGACTTCACGCTGGCCAACGGCATGGGCATCGATTTCAACCTGCGCCCCGTCGTCAGCGGCGGCAAGCGCATGGTGGGCTTGTCCTACCGCGCCTACAAGGTGCTGATCGATCCCGTGCGCTTTTCCGACGTCATCGTCGACAACGACATCCAGATGGCCGTGGCCATCGGCAAGCAAGGCGTGCTCGACACCTTGCACCATCCCGATCCCGCGCTGGTGCAAAGCCTGCTCGCCGGGTTGCCGGCGACGGGAGACGCGGCGCACGACGGCAGCATCCATGCGATGCTGTACCGCGATGGCTTGACGGCCGTCATGATCGAGCCGCGCAGCAAGCTGAACGACAGGCTGCGCCGCGAACAGCTGCTGCTTTTGCCGCTGGGCTTGCTGATGGCCGCCTTTATCTTCGGCATCGTCGTGTGGCTGTCGCGCCGCCGCCTGTCGCTGCGCGGCGAACTGGAAACGGCGGTCGAGCGGCGCGAATTCTTTGTCCATTATCAGCCCATCATCGCACTCGACACGGGCGTGTGCGTGGGCGCCGAGGCGCTGATACGCTGGCGCCGCCCCGACGGCAGCATGATACGGCCCGACCTGTTCATCCCCGTGGCCGAGGAAAGCGAACTGATCCTGCCCATCACGGACCAGGTCATCGCCTGCGTGATCGCCGACATGCGCGCCGCGCTGCTGGCCGACCGCGAGCTGCACATCGCCATCAACCTGTGCGCCAGCGATATCGAGACGGGCAGGGTGCTCGACGTGCTGGAACGGGCGCTGGCCGGCACGGGCATCGAGGCGCAGCAGATCTGGCTGGAGGCGACGGAGCGGGGCTTCATCAACGTGGAAGCGGCCCGCGCCACCATCGAAAAGGCCAGGGCGCGCGGCCACGCGGTGGCCATCGACGACTTCGGCACCGGTTATTCCAGCCTGTCGAGCCTGCAAAACCTGCCGCTCGACGCCTTGAAAATCGACAAATCCTTCGTCGACACCATCGGCACGGACGCGGCCACCAGCAGCGTCACGCCGCACATCATCGCCATGGCCCGCACCTTGAACATGCTGATCGTGGCCGAAGGCATCGAAACGCAGCAGCAAGCGGACTATCTGCTGGAACGCAAGGTAGAATTCGGCCAGGGCTGGCTGTTTGCCAAAGCGCTGCCGGCCGCGGAGTTCCTCACCTTTTACCGGGCGCGCCGCGCGCCATCGTCCACATGAAACAGCCACGCTTTCCGTATGCCTTGCAGCCGCTGCGTGTTCCCGGCGGCTGGCACATCACCGTCAACACCCTGTTCGAAGTGGAGCCTGGCCCGGATACCATGCAATGGTTCAGCAGCGCATTGCTGCTGTGGGGCAGCTGCCGCGACAGCGGTTACTGCTTCAATTCGCACTTCGAGCCGGAAGACGATCCCGATGGCGAATTCGTGCTGGAGATGGGCAAGGTGGCATACGACCGCCACGGCAAGATCGTCCAGGGCAGCGACGCCTTCCTCGGTGAATTTCGCACGCGCAGCAAGGCGGCGTTTGTCGCGCGGGTCGAGCAATTCATGCAGGACCCGGCCGCTTGAATTTACGGCTTGCGCGGCAAGACGACGTCCTGCCCGCCCTGCTTGAGCACGGCGCCGGCGATCTTGCCCGCCGCATCGCGTGTAAATGCCAGTTCCGCCTCGATGGCACGGAAGAAAAACTGGTCCTTGGCGCTGGCAAACAAGGGGGCGGAGCCGACGCCCGTGCCGGCCGCTTCCAGGCCGTTCTTGCCCAAGGCCACCGTCAACGTGAATTCCTCGCCCAGCGGATACTCGCCCACGTACTCGGCCAATGCTGCGCGCGGCAGCTCGATGGCGGCTTGCGGCTTTTTCAGCGGCGGCAGCGGCGTGCCGGGCAGCAGGGCGGCCAAGCCCAGCGCATCGACGGTGCGCGCCGTGTTCGTCAGCACCATCACGCCCCGCTTGCCGTCCGTGGTGAACGCCGCATAACTCGAGTAGCCGCCCGTCTGGCCGCTGTGCCAGGCGTAGGTCTGGCCCTGTTGCTGCTCCAGCAGCCAGGCCAGGCCGATTTTCGTACCGCTATCGGGCGCCAGCGGACGCTGCGGCTGGATCGCCAGCGCGTACTGACGCAGCGGCTTGAACATGTACGCTTGCAAGTAGGAAATCATGTCGCGCGCGCTCGAATACACGCCGCCGGCCGGCGCCACCACATTTAAATCCCATGCGGGCGTCGGCTCGCCCGACAGCAAATGGCCGGGCGCCAGGCGCGCCAGCATGCCGTGCGTGGGTTTGTTCGAGGTGGAACGCATGCCCAGCGGCACGGCGATGCGCTTTTGCAGCAGCGCTTCATAGCTGGTGCCCGCCTGTGCCGCCAGGGCCGTGCCCAGCACGGCCTAGCCGATGTTCGAATAGTCAAATTTCGTGCCCGGCGCGCGGGGCAGGTGGTAGGCGGCGAGAAATTGCCGCTGTCTGGCTTCCGTGTAGTCGGCATACGGATTGGCCGGGTCCTTGGGCGCGAAATTGTCGGGCAGGCGCGGCAGCGAGGAGTAGTGCGTGGCCAGGTCGAGCAGGGTGATCGTCTTGCCGTCGAACGCAGGCACCGTATAGCCGGGCAATAATGCCGCCACCGGCTCATCGGGTTTGACCTTGTTTTGGACGACGGCGTCCGCCAGCAGCAAGCCCGTCATGGTCTTGGTGACGGAACCGATCTGGTAGACGGTATCGGCGCCCGGCTTGATGTTCTTGCCGGCATGTACGCTGCCAAAGCCGTAGACGGCGCTGTCCTTGCCGTCGATGATGGCGATGACGATGCTCGCGTGCATGCCCGTGCGCGTGAGTTCCTCGGCGCGCTGGCGCACGGCGTCGTCCAGCACGGGAGCGGCCAGCGCGGCGCCGCCGAGCAGGCAAAGGGGGAGAAAAGTAAAAGTGGATGTCATGGGAGCCTTGTCCTGGGTGGGCCGAATGCGCGCCAGTGCCTCGATAGGGTATCTGGCATGTCAAGTGAAGGATACGGCGCCAACATGAAGGTTGCCTGAGTTTTATGACATGGTTACCGGCTTGAAAATGCTTGTGCCTGCTCAATTGTCAGCCGCCGGCGCTTCCAGAAAATCCGCCAGCTGCGCGCGCATGCCGTCGGCCATGTCTTGCAGCAATTCGCCGCGCCGCCGCGCATCGGCGCGCTTTCTCGATGGCACGCCGGCCAGATCGGGCGCACGGTAGGGCGCGCAGGGCAAGTGATAATTGCCGTCGCGCATGCGCAAGGCGTGCAACTCCTGCCAGGCCAGGTCGTAGTCGGCGGCGATATGGCGCCGACGCCGCGCATTCAGGGCGATGCGGTTGTCATTGCTGATCAAGAACAGGTTATTGCAGGCAAAAAAATCGCCGAAATCGCGCAAGGCCGCCACCATCAGGTTTTTCGGACGGCAACCGTGCAGCGCCCGCGTGGCGTCCTTGACGGCCAGCTTGCCCGCTTCCGAGCGCAAGCCTTGCAGCGCGCCCAGCTGCAGCGAGACGCCATCGGCGCGCGGCACGAACAAAAAACTGGCCAGGTACAGGGGCAGGCCGTCGCGCGTCAGGCGCAGGCACAGTTCGCCCTCGCGGTAGCTGTCGTGGATGGCCGTCAGCTGCAAACGGTATTGCGCCCCATCCTTGCCGTCGAGCGCGGCCAGCACCACGGGTTCGCGCGCGGCCCGTTCGACCAGCGCGCGGGCGCCTGCTTGCCACAGGAAGCGGTAATGTCCTTCCAGCAAGGCCAGGCGATCCGCGCAACCGAGCCGGCGCGAGGCGTATGGGCGGTAGATCTTGAAGCGCAGGCAGGGATGCAGCTGCGCCAGCGAGCTCAAGCCCGGCATGCTGCCCAGGAAAGCGTGCCAGCGCGTGCGCTGGCGGGGAAAGAAGAGGGCGCCCAGCGCCGCTTTCATGCGGTGGCCGCTGGCGGGAGGCGGCGTCACTGCGGGCGGCACGGCGGCACTGTGGCGCAGGGTCAAAGCGATGTCATTCATGATTCTGCCGGAAAATGGCAGGCGCTGCACAATGAGAGCCTTGCCAACATGAATGCTACGCGGGCCAGGTGAAGTTCATATTAAGAGCCAGTCCCGGCAGATGAATACATCCGCTGCTGACTCCCCTCGGCAGGAACGGCAGATATAATTGGGCGGCAAGGGCGCCGCCGTAACCTTGAATACTGCCCCCAAACCAAAGCGAACGAACACTTGAGACATTATCTGTATATCTGGCACGACCCGGCCGAGCGCATGCTGGTTGCTTCCGGCATCGAATTCAACGATGTCATCCCCGCGCTCGGCGAGGCTGGCGGCATCGTGCTGCGCAAGGGCAGCGCCGGGACGCCCAGGAAACCTGCCGGCTACCAGACCCTGGCGCGGCAGCAATTGCCAGCGCTGGCGCATGAAGATATCCATGCCTGGGGCAGTCACGCCTGGGCCGATTGGCACGGCAAGCCACCCGCGTCCAAGGATGCTGCCGTGGCTGAGATGCTCGACCACCGTGGCGCGCTCACGCCGCTGCCTGCCTTGCGCAGCCGCTTTCTTGCCTTTGCCCATGACGACGGCTGGTATTTGAAGCTGTTGTATCGGGAATGGAGTGACGTGGCGGCAATGCTCGCGAGCGTCATCCCGCCAGCCCTGGGCACGCTCGATCTGGCGGCACTGCAGCAGGGAGGTGACGGCTACTGGCTGCAGGACGGCACAGTCCAGGCGGAACTGAAAACCCACGCTATCGACAGCGTGCTGAACCGCCGTCTGTAAAGAATGGATAGCGCGCCAGTTATGTGCCTGATTCGTCCTTTCGCCAATGCGGACACGCAGCCCTGCACCGCCATCCTGGCCCTGGCCGGACGCGACGCCTTCGGCCCCGTCGCCGGCAGCGCTACTTTTACGGCGGCGACGCAGGGCGAAGCCATCCTCGTTGCCGAACGCGGCGGCATCGTCACCGGCTTTGCCGCCGTGTACACGGGCGATGCCCCCGATTACTTCCTGCACCACCTGTATGTGCACCCGGCGCACGGCGGCTCGGGCATCGGCAGGCAACTGCTGGCGGCCGTCGTGGCGCGCTTCGGTCCTCGCCTGAACCTGAAAACGCAGCTGAGCAATACGGGCGCGCGGCGCTTTTATGCGCGCGCGGGCTGGGTCGAAGATGCGGCAGACAGCGGCGTGGACGCCATCGGCGCGTGGATACGGGTGCGCTATCGGCAGTAAAGCGTCAGATTCAGCGAGGCGCGCAAGGCAGCCATACAGACAGGTTCAAACATCGCGCTTCTTCTTGCTATCCGAAAGCAGGGCCATGCGCGCCGCCATACCGGCATTATCGCGCAGCAAGGCGTCGCGCTCCTGCGCCAATGCCTCCATTTTCTGCTGCGATAGTTGCCCGTTCTCCGCCAGCATGTCGAGCTGCCGGTCTTGCGCGGCCAGCGCCACCTTGGCGTCGTTCAGCGCCAGCAAGGCTGTGTCCAGCTTGGCCAGCAGGGCGTCGGCCGAGGCGGCCGCCTGCAAATATTGAAATTCAAACTGGTCGCGTTCGGGACGCACGGTGGCCAGGGTTGCGCGGTCCGCGGCCGCTTCATCAGTCAGGCGCGTGTGTTCGGCCTGCAGCTGCGCCAAACGCATGTCCTGCTGCACCAGGGTCGCCTGCTGGCCTTGCAGGCGCTGCTGTAGCTGCGCATTGTCCTGCTCCAGACGGCTGATCCGTTGCTGCGCCTGGGCCCGCTCCTCGTTGCGCTGGGCGGCGGCCGCTTCCTGGTAGTGGTCGAACTGCGAGCGCACCTGCGCCAGCTGGCGGTTCAGGGCCGCGATTTCCTCGCCGCGGTCGGCCAGGCGCTGCGTCAGGCCCGCGTTATCGCTGTGCAGGGTGGCCAGGGTGACGGCGCGGAAATGGTGTTCTTCCTTCAGTTGCGCCAGCGCATGCTGGGTGGCGCGCAATTCCTGGGTGAGGGCGGCGCGCGCCTCCGTCAGTTTCAACCGCTCCGTTTCCGTCTTTTTCAGCTTGTCCAGCGCCGCGTCCAGTTCGGCGCGGTTCTGCTGCATGCCTGTTTCCAGCTGCTGCGCCACGTCGCGCCGCTGCTTTTCATAGACGCCGCGCATCGCTTCCATCAGTTCGGCCGGCAAGCCTGACTCCGTTTTCACGGCGCCCGCACCCTGGAACTCTTCCTTCCAGCGTTTCAACAGGGGCGCGATGGTGCTCTTGCTGCCCGTGCTGCCCAGCGCTTCGCGCACGCTGTCGACCGTGGGATTGCGCCCATCGGCAGCGACGATTTGGGCTGCTTTCATAACATCAGAGTACAAAATGCCGGTGCGGGCCATAAAATCACCTATGAGCGAAATTTAGTAACGTATTACATGATACGTAATATCAAATAATATTACGATATAAATTTTCGTGATTTTTGAAAAATATAAGTTGCGATAAGATCGCTTATCGCGTGTTATGGGGGGCTTTGCATGCTATTCTGTGTGTCTCCCAGTACAAAACCCCGATTTCGCCGCCGCCATGCCCGATTTGCCCGTCCCGAAACGCCGTATCGCCTTGCCAAAAAACGCCGCCTTGGCTCCTGTACCGTTACACGGCGCCCTCGTCGATGCCGAGCTGGCCGCGCGCCACCAGGCGTTTCTCGCCGCCGCCACGTCCGACAACACGCGCCGCGCCTACCGTTCCGCCATCCGCCACTTCCAGGCTTGGGGCGGGGCGCTGCCCGCCGACGAGTCCACCGTCATCCGCTACCTGCTGGCGTATGCGGACAGCCTCAACGCGCGCACCCTGGCTCTGCGCCTGACGGCGCTGTCGCAATGGCATGTCTACCAGGGCTTTGCCGACCCCGCGTCCACGCCCACCGTGCGCAAGACCCTGGCCGGCATCGCCCGCCTGCATGGCAAGCCAAAGAAGAAGGCCAAGGCCCTGCCTCTGGAAGATCTGGAAGTGATCGTGTCCAAACTGGCCGCGCTGGGCACCAGCAAGGCCTTGCGCGACAACGCCTTGCTGCAGCTGGGATTTTTTGGCGGTTTCCGGCGCAGCGAACTGGTGGGATTGACCGTGGAAGACGTAAGCTGGGAGCCGCAAGGCATGGTGATCACCTTGCCCCGCTCGAAAACGGACCAACTGGGGGAGGGCATCGTCAAGGCGATTCCGTTCGGCGACGGCGTCTGCTGCCCGGCCACTGCCTTGCGCGCCTGGCTGGCCGCGGCGCACATCCGTTCCGGGCCGCTCTTGCGCACGGTGAACCAGTGGGGACATGTGGGCGCGAAGGGACTGCACGCGAGCAGCATCAACACGATATTGGAAGGCTGCGCCAGGCTGGCGGCGCTCGATTACGTGCCGGAACTATCGAGCCACAGCCTGCGCCGCGGCATGGCCACCAGCGCGCACCGCGCCGGCGCCGATTTCCAGGCCATCAAGCGCCAGGGCGGCTGGCGCCACGACGGTACCGTGCATGGCTATATAGAAGAGGCGGGCCGCTTCGAGGAAAATGCGGCGGGGAGTTTGTTGAAGGGGAAGAAGACGGCGGGCTGAGGGCGTCCGGCAAGACCTTGCAGTGCGCCTTCAGCGGATGTCTGTGCGGGCGCAGCAAGCTGGGGCATTACACCGGGTTTTCTTCGACACGCTCCATTTCCAACTCGGTAGCAGAGCTTAATTGCGCCGCAATAAGAGCGCTCAGATCCACGTCCACACCGCCATCGGATACGTCCGCGCAGGTATCGATAATTAGCTGAAAACAGTTGTCGCGTATCTCCCGCGTATCTATATCCGGCGGTGGAGGCGCCAACAGAGCGATTTCCAGTCCAAGCGCGAAGGCGCGATACGCCGGATATTCTTCGTATTTCCCTTCCTCGTCAGGCGAGAACCTGATGCCAAGTGCCTCAGCCAGAATGACAACCGTGGCTTCGAATGGCAGCGTTGGCCGAATGTTCAGACAAGCCGTAAAGTAGCTTCCGCTTTGACAATTTCGCATGCAACCTCTGGTGTAAATTTAAAATAGATGATCTCTTGTCACGTCACGTTTGGACGCCCGCTCCTGGCCGGAAGAAGCCACCTCAAATGCCATACTTGTTGTGAACGGCGGCCTCAAGCTCAGCCTGCGCCAAGCCTCCTCTCCGCCAAAACGCAAAAAAATACTCTAAAGTTCCGGCAGAAGCCGGTGATGAATCGCTTCGCCACAGCGGCGACTGACTTAGCAGCCTCAGGCAATTGTGAAGTCACTCTTCCTATCGCCTCAATCATGAATCGCTGTGCTAAAACAAGTTCGAGTCTCTTGTGAACGTCTGGATTTGGCCGGAGCCGGCATCACAGTTTCTGATATAGAAATGTTGGGCACGTTCCCGCCCCATCTTTGCTAAATTTAACCACCTGAGTCAGCACAGCGGCGACGTCATGATACTCGGTCAGCGTCAACACCTTGTCTTGGTCGGTATCACGCTCACAGGACAAGACAGCGTTGGATTCGTAGCGCAGAACATGCAACAACGCTTGCAAAAACATATCTGGGCTTGGCCAAAGATATGCACGCTTACGGTCAAGTGTCGGCAGTAGAGCAATCACTTTTCCCTCACCGTCGCCACACTTCACAAGCTTGCCAAGCAAAGTCTCGCCCACATAGCAAAGCAATTCGTCAGTCTCTCCGAAGGACGTGACAAACGGCTGTATCGAAATAGTTTCTACTTGTGCCGGAATACGTAGCCAAAATGAATCCGGTGAGAATACGAACGTTGAGGTCATTACAAATCTGATGAGGTTAAAGTAAGGTACTGGCTGTCTGCTTGTGGCCGGGTACCGACCGAGACATAAAATCCTCCTGCAGCACAATCTCACGCGCAAGAAAATACGTAGCTACGTGACCGCTTCATAAAACCCGCTGCAAGAGGAGCGACGCCATTCGGATTTGTAACAAACTCAAATTTTCTTGGGCAGATTCGCGCAGCTTCGCGTTGCGCGTGAATGAATATGCGCTGTTCAATTGAACCCTCAGTTTCAGCTAGCGCCGGTGATGCTGTCACTACCAACATATGTTTGCCATTACCGAGAGCTTCATGCTCTGCTGCTACACCACCGGTAATGCCAACTGACCCGGTATCTTCTGTAAGTGCGGCATGAGAACAGCCGCCAAATAAAGATATAAAAGCAAGCATGAGGAGCGAATTTTGCATCTTTTCTTATACCTGATGTATTCAGTCGTAGATTGCGAGAGGCAGCTTCTGGTTGCGGATTCAATCGGGGGTCGCAACACGCTAACCTAAACGCCTAGGTTACAGGAGTGTTGAAGATGAAACAGAAACCACGAATTTATTATACCGAGAGCCAGAAGGCCTTGATGTGGGAACGCTGGAAGCAAGGCAACTCCCTGCAGATGATAGCCCAGCTATTTGATCGGAATCACTCGTCGATACAGCGGATTCTGGCTGAGTCTGGTGGCATACGGCCAGCGCCGCGATGCCGTTCCCGACTGGCGCTGACGCTGGCCGAGCCAGCTATACAGCCTACCATCTTCTGCTGGACCGTATCACGCGGCCGCTTGCTCCCGGGGGCGGATGATCATGCAGGTGGCCGTCGCGTGCGCGTAGACTTTGCCGGCTTCGTCGCGGATCGTGCCTTCGGAAATGACCAGGTTGCGGCCCGCATTGATGACCTTGCCTTCCGCAAAGACCGTCACGTTGAAGGGCAGGGGACGGCACATCTTGATGTTCAGGTCCGTCGTGCCATAGCTTTCGCCGGCCGGCAAGACCGTGTGCGTGGCGCAGCCCGTGACCGTGTCGAGCACGGTGGCGGCGAAACCGCCGTGCACGCCGCCCATGGGATTCGTATGATTTTCATTCGCCGTGGCCGTGAAGATGACTCTGCCGTGCTCGATCGTATGCGCATCCATGGGCATGGTCTTGGAAATGCCGGGCCGGGGAAACAGGCCTTGCGCGAACGCTTGCATCAGTTGCAAGCCGGTCATGTCTTTCGGGTGCATGGGTAACTCCTGTGGTGGTGATGTGGGGATGAATCAGACGTCCTGCGCAAAACGCAGGCGCGAGGCGTGCAGCAGGAAGCGGGCGACGATGGCCAGTTCTTCCTCGCTGAAACCGGCTTTCAGTTGTTCATTCAGGCTGTCGAGCAGGGGCAGGGCGGCGGTCAGCACCTCGCCGCCCTTGGGCGACATGTGCAAAGTGCCGGCGCGCGCGTCGAGCGCCGACTGGCCCCGCACGATCAGGCCGTTTTCTTCCATGCGCGCCACCAGGCCCGTCACGGCCGAGTTTTTCAGCTGCAGCGCCCGCCCCAGATCCTTCAACTGGCAGCCTTCCTCACCCTTCAGGGCAAACAGGGCGACCACTTGCGTGCCGGAAAAGCCCAGTTCGCTGGTGAACACGGCATCGGCCGAGCGGAACAGGTTCTGGCGCGCCAGGTTGAGCAGATTGAACAGGCGCGGCGAACGCTCGCCCAGCGGGCAGGCGGCGACATCGGGAAGGTCGGATTGGGGAGAGGTATTGGTACGCATGCGGAGTATACTACTACGTATGCGTAATAAAGCAAGCATCGATGTTCAAGTACCAGCGGGAGGCAAATGTCCACTGGCGGTCTACGGGGAATTCGCCAGGATGAAGACTGCCTTTGCGCATGACCTACGGGGCGCAATAATATTGGCACCCTGCATTACGGGGTTACTAAATGTGTCAACAACGTTAGAATCCGGAAAAATCGAAATAAGCGGCATTTTGTCTGTGATCCGCCAGTACAGAATAGGGCCCGAGACAGGACCGCCTTTGCGGCCAAAAGCCGCGCGCACTATTGCGTCCTTGTTGAACGAGAAAATTTGCTGCAGATCCGGGTCGATCAATGTCAAGTCTTGCCAACCAATGCAAGTTGCGTCCAGTCGGTCAGATTTTCCGGTTCGGGCTTCACACAGCCGAACAACGGTAATGCAATCAGCGATATGACTAATTTTCTGCGCATGGAACCTTCCCAAGTTACGGCGGCCATGATTTCCACGATCCTGGATAGGTGTAGCAGCTCGCGTTTCAAACCGTCCGTGCTCGCATTCGACGCCGATTTCGGCTCGAATTAACTGCAAATGACGGTATCATTAGCCAATGATCAGCATGCGGGCCATTAGCTCGGGATCGACTGATGGTCGGTTTGAGTCGGTAGATTTGCCCAGGCCAAGCTGCCCGAAGCAATCAAATGCTTATCTGCCCGCGTGGTCGTTGCCACCGTGCGCGGCGATGAACATGGCGACGGCCGAGCGGCAATAGGATTCGATTTCGTTGTCGTCCTCCGCTATCGCATCATTGAAGCGTGCGATGATCAGCAGATCGGAGCCCTTCAAAAGCGCGGCAAACAAGCGGGCGGACAGGAGAGGGTCGGGCACGTTCAGAACCGCCCTCGCGTGCAACCGACGCAACAGAGCCTCGATTTGGGCGATGACATGGGCGGGGCCGGCTTCGTATTGGAGCTTGCTTAACGACTTTTGATTTGTCTTGTCGATCAAGATCATGGCTTCGACAAGACGGACGTCCGGACTCAAGAACGTGCGAAGCAGGGATGACCCCACCGCCATGAGCTGATCCGCGGCCGAACCGTCGACGCCTTCAAACAGAGCCTGTGGCGCAAACTGATGGCAGCGGGCCGCGATGGCAGCGCTAAACAGCGCCTCCTTGTTCTCGAAGTGCCGATAGATGCTTAGCTTGGATATCTTCGCCCGCTGGGCGACCTTGTCCATTGTCGTCGCTTGAAAACCCAATTCCACAAAAAGTTCGCACGCGGCATCGGCGATCGTTTGACCAAGCGCCTCGTTGGCGGGCCGGCCGCGCCGGCCCTGATTTTTTTCAGTCATAAAAATTCCAGTACTTGACAGTATCCAATTCTTTAATTAGGATACCATGAAGTATCCAAAAGGTGCAAACCCAATGGGCAGGTTATCGCGCGCCAGGCGCAGCCCACCCTTCATCCACACACGGAGCCCATCACCATGAATGACGTCATCATCATCGGCGGCAGCTTTGCCGGCCTCGCCGCCGCCCTGCAGCTCGGCCGTGCCCGCCGCAAAGTCACGGTCCTCGACACTTGCCGGCCGCGCAACCGCTTTGCCGGCCATTCACATGGCCTGCTCGGCCACGATCACAAGCCGCCGCTGGACATCCTGGTCGAGGCGCGGCAGCAGTTGGCGCGCTATCCGACTATCAGGCTGGTCACTGCCCGGGCCGACAGCATCTCCGGCGCAATCGACGATTTCTGCGTCGTTACTGACGATAACGAAAGCCTAAGGGCACGCCGCCTGATCCTGAGCTATGGCGTCGTCGACCAGATGCCTGATGTCCCGGGCTTCGCCGAAGGCTGGGGCACGTCCATTGTGCCTTGCCCCTATTGCGACGGCTTTGAAGTCGCCGGCCAGCACTGGGGCCTAGTCTGGTCCGGTCCGCAGTCGCACAATTATGTCAGGCTGTACCACGATTGGACAGAGACGCTGACGGTCTTCGCCGATGGTCACGACATTCCACCCGATATCCGGGCCGATCTGGCGTGCCGCAACATACCTGTCGTCGATGGCCAGATCACGGAAATCGCCCGACACGGAGGCCATAATGCCACTGTCAAGCTCGCTAGCGCCCCCAATGTCGCGGTCGACATCCTGTTCGCGCATCCGCGCAACAAGCCGTCTGCAAGCCTGCATGAATCACTGGGCCTCGCCACGCTCGATACGCCCCTGGGCATCGCCCTCAAGGTCGACGAGCGCCGCGAAACCAGCATACCCGGCATCTACGCCGCCGGCGATCTTGCAAACCCAGCCATGGCCTCGGTCACCACGGCCATATCGCAGGGCGCGACGGCTGGTATCTCCGCACAGCAATCGCTGCTGGTCTGAAAGCACAGATTTGAGATGAGCATGGCCATCGAACCCGGCAGCACGGGTGTGCGCTTCCCTCCGCCTTTCATCTATCCGGGAGCGCTGCTGTCGGGGTTGGCGGCGGAGCGGTTCGAACGCGCCGTCGCGCTCGCAATCCCTTACCCACTCACGGTCATGAGCCAGCTGACGTTCCCCGCCCAGCTACGCCGGAGCTGGTACATGGGGCTGCTTCAACTGTCTGGAAGCGGCTGGGTGGCCACCACCCGCGATCTCGCTCTCCAGGCGGAGCTACAAGAGCGCCTGCGGACGAGCATGCCCGCGCCTCTATAGTACTACCGGGCGATGCTGCGACCCGGCATGCTTGGGGCGACGCGCCGCATGTCTCAGCCGATCGCGGTGCCCCTGTTGCAGCTTCACGGTACCAACGACGGCCACTTCCTACACCTCGAGCCCCCGAGGCGATTGCGGAACGGAGCGCGGCGTGGGGCCGACTCGTGTCATCCCCCTGCCTCGATAAAAGGGGACGAGTTAAGAACGAATCAGAACAAGGAGATAGCATGACAGAGAAAAATACCTATCAGGTCGGCGACTGGAATGATCAAAGCGGGGAGCGCTGGGTCGCAAACCAGGCCCGGCTTGATGCCATGGTGGCGGTGTTCGGCCAAGCCGCGATCGAAGCCGCCGCGCCCGCGACGGGCGAGCGCGTGCTGGACGTCGGCTGCGGCGCGGGCGCGTCGAGTCTGGCTTTGGCCGCCCGCGTCGGCGCGGAGGGCCACGTGCTGGGCGTGGACATATCCGAAGCGTTGATCGGCCGCGCGCGCGCGCTTGCGCCACAGGATACGCCGGTCCTGTTCCAGGTAGCCGATGCCAGCAGCGCCGAGTTGCCCGAAGGCGCGTTCGACATCCTGTTTTCGCGTTTCGGGGTGATGTTCTTCGACAATCCGACAAGGGCGTTCGCCCACTTGCGACGCGCGCTCCGGCCGGGTGGGCGGGTCGCTTTCGTTTGCTGGCGCGGCGTTGCCGAGAACGATTGGATGCGCCTGCCGATCGGCGCGATCAAGAGCATCGTCCCGCTGACCGCGCTGCCAGATCCTGAAGGGCCCGGCGCATTTTCGTTCGGCGACCAGGGGCGGGTGGCGTGCATCCTGACGGCAGCCGGTTTCACCGATATCGCTATCGCGCCCTTCGATACTGCCGTCCCGTTCGGCGAGGGCGGGACGCGGGACGCTGCAATCGACGACGCGGTGAAGATGGCGCTCGAGGTCGGCCCGCTGTCGCGTGCGCTCGCTGATCAGCCAGACGACATCCGCGCCCGCGCCTCGGCCGCGGTTCGTGCCGTCTTCGCGGGCCTCCCTGGCGAGCGGTCGGTGATGATCGACGGTGCGGCGTGGATCGTGATGGCGCGCAATCCGATAAGCTGACAGGGATTTAAAGGAGGGTTTACCCCAGTCCCACTTAATGCAATTCAATAACTGCTCTGGGTTGCGGATTCAATCGGTCAACGCAAGCATTTCATTTGCAGTTAGCGTGAGCACGACCCTACGTTCATTTGCAGTTAATTCGAGCCGAAAACGGCGTCGAATGCAATACAGATAGGCAAACCAGCGTTACGTATAGTGAAAAATTACCAAACCGGTAGTGTCATATATGCTGACCTGAGAGGCAATTCACAACGCATTCTGAACTTTGATTTCTAATCGCGATGATGGCGCCCCACATAGCGGGCTCTCGGCCGTATCAGGGCCGCGCTGGCCGATTGCTCGGCGGCATGCGCGATCCATCCGGCGGAGCGGGCCAGCGCAAACACGCTCATGCCGGCGCCCTCCGGCCAGTCGAACACCAGTTCCATGGCGGCCAGCGCCAAGTCGGCGTTCGGCCTGGCATCGAGCAGCTCGCCTGCCGTGGCGCAGATGGACAGGGTGGCGCGCAGTTGCGGATGCTCGTGCGACAGCGCCGACAAGCGGTCCAGCAGATACGCGGCGCGCGGGTCGCCATGCGGATACAGCGGGTGGCCAAAACCGGCGAATTCCGGCGCGACGGTCTTGTAATAGGCGCCGATGGCGGCCCTGGCGTCCGGTGCGGCCAGCGCCTGCGTCACCATGCGCCGGGCCGCCGCGCTGCCGCCGCCGTGCCTGTCTCCGGACAAGGCCGCCAAGCCCGCGCCCAATGCGGCGGGCAGGCTGGCGCCCGTCGACGCGACGCAGCGCACGGCAAAGGTGGACGCGTTCAATTCATGGTCGGCCAGCAGCACGAGGGCGGCGCGCAGCAATTCAGTCTGGTCTGTGTCGGCCTGCCACGCCTGGGACAGCTGCCGGTGCAGCGGCATGGCGGACGGCGCCGTCCGGAGCAGGGCGGCAGCCAGGATGCGCATCAAGGCGGGGCCGGACTGCAGCGGGTGCGCAATGTCCACTGTCGCCAGCATGGCCATGGCGAACATGGCGCGCGCCAGCGGCGGCGCGTCCGGTGCGCAGGCCAGCACTTGCGGCAGGGCAGACGCGTCCTGCTGAAAATGGTCGCTCACGTTATCGTCCCACAGCAGGCAAGCGGCCGTCTCCAGCGTCGCGTGCCGCGCCAACGCCGTCGCATCGCAGCCCCGGTACAGCAATCGTCCATCGAAAATGCGGGAAATCCGCGTCTCCAGCACGGGCACGCCCCAGTGCATGGCGGCCACGGCAGTCTGGCCACCGCGCTTGGCATCGCTTTTGCGGGCTGCCAGGCGCAGCACGTCTTCCTGCGGATAGCGCTTGCGGCGCGATTCTCCATTGCTGACGGAGGCCAGCAAGCCCCGGCTCACATAGGAATACAGGGTGGGCAGGCTGACGTTCAAGAGGCGCGCAGCCTCGGTAGCGGACAGATCGTTGTTCATGGCGGCCATTGTAGCGGCTGTCGCTTTATATTGATTGATGGAATCAAGATTGACGGGCCGGGCCGGGCCTCACTAGACTCATGCCTTTCCAGGAGTCTTCATGAGCATACACACCATTCGCACCTTGCGCCCCGGCGACGCCGCGCCCTTGCTGGCTTTCGAGCAAGCCAACCGGGCCTGGTTCGAGCGCCATATCGACCGGCGCCCCGACGATTTTTACAGCCGCGACGGCATCCAGGCGCATGTCGCGCAATTCCTGGACGAACACGCCCAGGGGCGCATGCATCCCTGCGTCATCGTGGACGAACAGGGACAATTGATCGGGCGCGCCAACCTCAAGGATATCGATGGGCAGGCGCAAACGGCCGAAGTCGGCTACCGCATCGGACAGCAGCAGGCGGGCAAGGGCCTGGCCACGGCCGCGCTGCGCCACCTGATTACCCTCGCGCAAGAGGAATGGCGGCTGCAACGCCTGTGCGCCTACGCCATCGACGGCAATGCGGCGTCGATCCGCGTGCTCGAGCGCTGTGGTTTCGCGCAGGGAACGGCCGTGCCCGATATTGCCATCGTGGAAGGTAATGTTGTCGATGGTCATGCCTATGCGCTGGAGTTGCGGCCGGCTGGGGTAGACTCTGCCCTGTGATAAACAAGCAAAGTTGGCAGAGATGAATCATGAAAGTCCAAAACGCCGAAAACGCGTCGTCGTCGTCGTCATCGGCGCCGGCATCGTCGGCGCCTCGCTCGCCTACCACCTGGCCGGCAAGGGGACACAAGTTATTGTGGTGGAGGCGGGTGGCGTCGCGTCCGGCGTGACGGGCACCTCGTTTGCCTGGATTAACACGTCCTGCGCGGGCCCCGATCCCATTGCGGTCCTGCGCGGCGGCGCCATCGCCGCCTGGCGCCAGCTGGAAACGCAGGTGCCGGGTTTGAAAGTGCGCTGGCATGGCGCCTTGTCGTATGGCACGCAGGATGGGCGGGTGTCGCCCGAATCCATCTTGGTGGGCCGCTCGCGCATCGCCCAGCTTGAACCGCGGCTGCGGCAGCCGCCGGAACAAGCGTTGTACGAGCCGGAACAGGGCGCCCTCGACGCCGTTGCCGCGACCCACGCCTTGCTGGCAGCGGCCCGGGCGCTCGGTGCGACCGTGCGCACGCACACGCCCGTGCTGGATTTTGTGGTCCAGGACGCGAAGGTAACGGGCGTGCAAACGGCCGCGGGCCTTCTCGAAGCAGACGTGGTCGTGCTGGCGGCAGGCACGGGCACGGCCAGCCTGGCGGAAAAACTGGGCGCCAGCCTGCCGATTCACGCCTCGCCCGCCATCTTCCTGCGCTACCAGGCACCGCCCGGCCTCGTGCGCGCGATTATTTCCAGCCATGCAATGGAAGTGCGCCAAGCCGAGGACGGCACCATGCTGGCAGCGGAAGACTACGTGGACGACGCCCCGGACAACCAGCCCGCCGCCATGGCGCAGCGCACGGCCAGCGCGATCCGCAATGAACTGGCCGGCGCCGAGGCCATCGCGCCGGAATTCGCCTGCATCGGCCTGCGCCCCATGCCGCGTGACGGCGTGCCCGTTGTCGGCTACTTGCCGCAAGTGGGCGGCGTGTATGTCTGCGCCATGCATCCGGGCGTCGTGCTGGCGGCCATCGTGGGCCAGCTGGCCAGCGGGGAAATCGTCACTGGCGCGCCGGCACCGGCCCTGGAGGCTTGCCGGCCCGCGCGTTTTATGGTGCGCTGATTCCTAGGGGACACGCGCCACGAACACTGGCAGGACGAACGGCGCGGCTTCCTCCTCATCGCCGTCTTCCGACGGCGCCTGCATATAGTGCGCGTTGCGCCAGTCCCCGTTCACCACGCGCTCGGCGATCAGCGCCAGATCCTGCGTTTCGCGCAGCGCGCGGCGAAACGGCAGCCGCCCATGCGAGCGCGACACTAGGCTGAAGCGCAGCTGGCGGCATTGCGCGTCGTGCCAGCAATAAAACAGCATATCCTCGCCAGCGAGTGCGCTGCGGCGCGCCGCGACCACCTCGCCGATGAAGGCGACGATATCGGCCGCATGGATCTGCGGCGTTTCCGCCTCTGTGGGCGAAAAGCTCCACATATTGGTCCTGGCTTCGTGGTTGATGTCGTCGGGATCAATTTCTACGGCATCGTCTTTTGCCATGGCGAACCAGCTGCTTACGACTGCTGAGTGAATCATGTAAAGCTTTCAGTGCTTATCAATATTGTTTATTTACGCATCACCGGCTTGATTATGTCGGCGCATCCATTCATCCGCGACAGCGCCCATGTTTTTGACGGCGCCATCGCCGATCCAGGCCATGAATTCACGGTCAAGCTTGAACTCAGGCCTTGGAAATACATCAATGCTCAGCTCAGCCTCATCCGACTGCAGATTCCGCATATACTATTTTAAAACCATGATGCTGAGATTGTAGTTTAATACATAATCCTTGATGAAAATTCTCCTGAGTCAAGTCATTCACAATGCAATATAAGTTAAATCCCGGTGGTCGAACGATCAATGTCAGTTGATAACTTAGAATTTCTTCATTTTTCTCGGAATAATATATTTTCATTGCTTTGTTTTTTACATGTACTCCGGATTTTCTCAAGGCCTCATTAATCAGATATATTATATTGTCATCGAGCGTCACATCTAAATTATCAGGGCCATTATATTCGCATAATATTGAAATCGGAAATTCCACCGCAATGTCAACTTCTTTCGCATAGTCACAGATTATTTTCATAATTTCATGCTCTGTTGGTAATTTTATTTTAAATGAATTTGGCTGATATCAATCGTTCGAATGACGTTCTACAATTCAAAGGCTGGCGCCGACTCAAGATGCCGTGCCGTAGGGAATGCATGTGCCCGGCATGTACCCGGTAACGCACTGGATAGCAATCGACTTTCTGCATCAAACTACCGCTGATGGCCAGTGCATAATTCCATGCCAGCATCTTGGTGGGGCTTTCGCTTCCAGCGTCGTCAAACTCCACCATGGTCACTATTCACCCCCTCGGCCCATCCGCCAGCAACTCCGCCAGCCGCGTCGTCAGCCACAAACTCGTCTCGCTGAGCTTCTTGCCATGGATCGACAAGCGCCGCACCGGCAGCCGTGACAAGGCCAGCGCAGGGCAGGGGACTTCCTGCAGATAGCCCTTGTAATTGTCGTAATTGGCGATGTTCAGCGGCAGAATCGCCCAGCCCAGCCCGTCCGCGACCATTTCGGCGATGCTGTAGAAACTGTCGGAAAACCAGACGGCGGGGCTGAACGCGTGTTCGCGGTTGAGCTCGGAGTCCATGATCAGCTGGCGGTAGCGGGTCAGCTCGTTGCGGCTCACTTCCTGGCCGTGGGCCATGGCGTGGCCTTTGGCGACGAACACGCCTTGCGCCACGCTGCCGATGTGCTGCTGTTCCAGCACGGGGGAGATCGGGCCGCGGTCGAAGTGGAAGGCCACGTCGGCTTGCTGCTGCTCCACGTATTGCGCCACTTCCGACGCCGTGGCGTTGAGCATCACCAGTTCCAGCGCCGGGTAACGCGCCGCCAACTCCTTGACCAGGGTGCCGATGGCTAGGTAGGGCAGGGCTTCGTCCAGGGCCAGGGTCAGCTGGGCTTCGGGCGCTTCGCTCAGCAGTTGGGCGCGCAGCTGCAGGCGCTCGGCCTGGCGCAGCAGTTCGCACGCTTCCAGGTGCATCACCTTGCCCGCTTCCGTCAGCACGGCGCTGCGGCGCGAACGGTCGAACAGTTCCACGCCGAATTCCGCTTCCAGCAAGCCGATCGAGGTGCTGACCACCGATTGCGCGCGGCCCAGCCGGCGCGCCGCGCCCGAGAAAGAACCGGCCGCGACGGCCGCTTCAAAGTAGCGCATTTGTTCCAAAGTCCATTGCATGGCATCAACCTATCTGTTTTACAGATGGATTTTAACTTGAATGCCATTCAGGGGCGACATAAAATGGCATTTACCAATTCAACAACATGAGATCCGCCATGAAAAACGCTCAAGCCAATTCACCCGCCATCCGCTTTGCCTGGTGTCACGACGCCACCGCCGAAGACGCCTTGTGCAAGCTCTACCTCGACAACGTCAGCGCCGACTATATCTCCCATTCGGAGCTGCAGGGCGAACGCGCCGACGCGCCCGGCAACTGGCGCGCGGACTTGCCTGAAGTCATACGCGGCGAAATCCGCGCCGCCCTGTCGCATGACTGGGTGCATGGCGATTCGACCCTGCTGGCCGTCGCCACCGACGGTGACGCCATCGTCGGCATGGCCTTGGTGTCCATCGACACGCGCCAGCGCGCCTCGAAATCGTTCGCCGCGCTGGACGACCTGGTCTTGCTGCCTTCCGTGCGCGGCAGCGGCATCGGCAGCTTGCTGGTGGAGTGGGTGGCCGACGAGCTGCGCAGCCACGGCATCGCCCGCTTGTTCCTCGAATGCGGCGCGCACAACCTGACGGCGCAGCAATTCTTCCAGGGCCGCGGCTTCAAGCAAGTATCCGTCGTCATGCTGCGCGAACTTGACGTAGTCGATGCGGCCGTTGCCGTGTCCGCCGCCGTGGATGACAAGGATGGCGACCGTGGCTGACGCCCGCCGCCCCCGACAAGCCCAGGCCCGTGGCAGCCTGGAACGTAAATATTTGCGCAGCACCAGATTTATCCAAACCGACAGTTGTTAAAAGTTACACCAAAATCCATGAGTTGTTTATGCATCCAATGAAAAAATGGCTGACGCTGGCCATCGTCTCCAGCGCCTTGTTCCTCATCGTGGTCGACATGACCGTGCTCTACACCGCCTTGCCCTCGCTGACGCGCGACTTGCAGGCCACTTCCTCGCAAAAACTGTGGATCATCAACGTCTACGCGCTGGTCGTCTCCGGTCTGTTGCCCGGCCTCGGCACCCTCGGTGACCGTCTGAGCCATAAACCCGTTTTCCTTGCCGGCCTGGCCGTGTTCGGTATCGCCTCGCTGTGCGCCGCGTTTTCGCCCGCAGCCGAATGGCTGATCTTTGCCCGCGTGCTGCTGGCCGTCGGCGCCGCGCTGATGATGCCGGCCACCTTGTCCATCATCCGCCTGACCTTTACGGACAACCGCGAGCGCTCGTTCGCCATCGGCGTGTGGGCGGCGATCGCCTCCGGTGGCGCCGCGTTCGGTCCCGTGCTCGGCGGTTTCCTGATGGAACACTACTGGTGGGGTTCCGTCTTCCTGATCAACGTGCCCATCGTGCTGCTGACCCTGGTGCTGGCCACCGTCATCCTGCCGAAACGGGCCGGTAACCGCGACAAGCCGTGGGACTTGAAGGGCTCGCTGCAAATCATGATGGGTCTGCTTGGTGGCGTATATGCGATCAAGGAATTGGGCAAGTCGCAGCCCTCGTATGCGCTGGCCGCCGCCTCGTTCGCCGTGGGCGCCTTCTTCATGCTCAAATTCGTCCGTCGCCAGAAGCGCCAAGCCCGGCCGCTGATCGACTTCGCCCTGTTCCGCGAACTGCCGTTTTCCAGCGCCGTGGCCGCCGCCATGGTGGCGTCCGCCGCCCTGATCGGCATGGAACTGGCGCTGAGCCAGCACATGCAACTGGTGCGTGAACTGTCGCCGCTGGAAGCGGGCTTGCTGCTGCTGCCGCTGCCGCTGGCGTCCGTATTTGCCGGCCCGTTGACGGGTTTCATGCTGCCGCGCGCCGACAAGGCCAAGGTCTTGTGGGGTTCGCTGCTGCTGTCCGGTATCGGCATGGCCTCGTATCTGCTGCTGCATGACGCCGCCGTCTCGGCCCAGGTGGCCAGCCTGGTGATTCTGGGCCTGGGTCTGGGCGCCGTCATGACGGCCGCATCGAGCGCCGTGATGCTCAACGTGGCGCCGCAGCAAGCGGGCATGGCCGCCTCGATCGAGGAAGTGTCGTACGAGCTGGGCGCCGTGATCGGCGTGACGGTGCTGGGCACCATCATGTCGGCCGTCTACAGCGCCACCCTGGTGATACCGGAAAGCGCGGGCGTGTTGCCGAACGTGCATGACACGCTCGATGCGGCGTTGCTGGCCGCCGAGCAATTGCCGGCCGAACTGGGCTTGCAAGTGTCGGAACTGGCCCGTTCGGCCTTCGACAAGGCGTTTATTGTCGTGCTGGCAACGGCTTCCGCCATCCTGATGGCGGCCGCTGCCACCATCCGCTACCTGCATCTGCGGGCACGCCGCGCGATTTAATGAATCAGCGGCGCCACCTGGTCGCGCAAGACCGTCCATTGGGCGTCGAGCACGGCCTGGTTGGGATCGTGTCCGGCCCGTTTCACGAGGGTAAAACTCTTGACGGGCGCCGTGATGCTGTCGAAATACGTGCGCGCGATGGCGGGCGAGGTCAGCAAGTCCGCTTCGCCCATGATGAGAAACACGGGCAAGTCAAAGCGCGTACCCAGGGCGGGCAGATCGACCTTGGCGAACATGCCGTCGCCGCGCAGGCCGATAAACTGGATGTACGAGTAGTCATCGGCCGCCTCGGCATCGGCAAGGGCCTGCGGCGTGGCATAGAACGGCGCCGGCTGCCACCAGTGCCTGGGCGGCGCATCCGTTGCCAGGCCTTCATATTTGCGGTCGAAGCGGCGCAAGATGCCGAAGTTGCGCGGATCGCGCCATGGCGGCGCACCGAGCGCCGTCAGCTTGTCCACGGTGGCGGTATCGCCGGCCGCTCGCGCCAGCGCCATCACTTCGCGGTACATGCCTGTCTCATTGTCCCGCGCATTGACCACTTGCGCCGTGCCGATATACGCATGGAACAGGTCGGGGCGCGCCTTGGCCATGTGCACGCCCAGTATCGATCCCCAGGAACTGCCCATCAAAATGACCTTCCGCTGGCCCAGATGCTGTTCGATATAGCGGGCCACGGCGATGCCGTCGTCGCGCATCTGTTCCACCGTCAAGGGCACGTCTTCTGCGGGCCGCTGCTTTGCATACGTCATGCCGGCGCCGCGCTGGTCCCACTGCACCAGGGTATAGTGGCGTTCCCAGCCGGCGTAGATGGCATCCGCATACGGACTGAGCGCGTTGCCGGGGCCGCCATGGATGAACAGGATCACGGGATTGCCGCAAGCGGCGCCCGTGACCGTAATCCATTGCGCGATGCCATTGATGGGCACATAGCCTTGTTCGCGGATCGACTGCGCGGGCGAGGCGCAGATGGACGGGGAGGCGGGCGGCGCCGCTTGCGCCACGCCGTAACAAGATAACAGCAGCACTGCCAGGCTCGTGATGCGCATTTCGTCCTCTTCTCACTAGTTGGTGGAACTACAGCGTGCAATCGTGCGCCGGCTTACCGGCAATAAAGCGGGTGCTGGCCTGTTCAAAACAGGCTGGCGCCGTCCATAAAATGAAATGCGGGGCGTTCTGCACGGTGGATAGGGCCACCTTGCCGGCCTTGCTCTGTGTCAAAGCCCGCACTTGCGCCTGCGCGCCCGCGTATGGCGTCTTCGGGTCCAGCGTTCCCTGCAGCACCAAAGTTGGCGGCATTTTCTCCGGCAAGACGCCGAAATAGGCGTCGCGCGGGTAGGTGGGCAAGCCGCCGCCCAGCAGGATGCGGGGCAGGGGACTGGTAAACAGCAAGTCCGCCTCGTCGCGGGCGATGTCGGCGGCCGTCCAGCCGGGGCGCAACGACGGCTGCAGATTGTTTTCCGAATTGCTGATGATGCTGACCAGCGGAATCGACAGCGGCGACTGGGGATAGCTGCCCAGGCTGGCGGCTGCGTCCGTCAACGTGGCGCGCACGGACGCCAGTTCCGCTTCGCCGCCCCGGTCCAGGTCTTGCAGCAGATACGGAATGCGGGCGCGGGCGTTTGGCACGTCAAGCATGCCGCCAAGGAAGTTTTTCAGGTTCTTGCCGGGAATGGTCGCCAGCAGGGCGGGGTCCGCTTGCGCTTTCTCCAGCACGCGGCGGTACAGGGTTGCGGCCGGTTCGCCCAGTGCCGAATGACAAGCCGCATCCGCATCGCAGCGGGCCAGTACCTGCATGCCGACCGTGTTGACCACGTGCGAGCGCTGGCTCAAGTCCCGGCGCGCATCCGTTTGCGGCGGCACCAAGGAGTCGAGGATGACGCCCTGGACGGGCAGCGGCCCCAGCTGCAAGGTGCGCAAGACCAGCTGCGTGCCGTACGACACACTGTATACATACACGGGCGGCTGCTTGCGCTTGCTCTTGCCCTGTTCGCCTTCGATCAGGGCTTTCAAGTCGCGCGCCGCCATGGTGATGGAAAACTGGCCCGCGTATTCCGGCACCAGGTTGATGCCGGTAAAGCAGCTGCCCCATTCGGCCCCGGCCAGGGCGCGGCCGCCGGGACTTTGTTCCGACTCTTCCACTTTGCACAGGCGCGAGGAATGACCCGTGCCCCGGTGGTCGGGAATCAGGAATTCAAAACCGGGAAAGCTGCGGCGCAAGGTGGGCAGCAAGCTGTAGAATGCGGCGCCCGATTCGCCGGGACCGCCCGCCACCAGCCACAGAGTGCCTTTGGCCGGCTTGCCGGCAGGTACATTGGCGGAAAATTTGCGCACGAAGACGTGCATGGCATCCGCGCTGCCGACGGCACGGCCCTGGGCATCGTAACTGCCGGGCACGTTCAAGCCCGAGCACAGGCTGCCGGGGGCGGCCGTATCGGAGCAGGGTGTGAAAACGAGGGGTTCGGCATGCAGGCAGGTGCCGGCAAGCAGGGTAGACAGCAGGGTCAAGCGGGGCAGGAAGGTCATCGGCTACTTTGGCGGCGGTGGATATCTACCTCCAAAGTAGCGTTTTTTACAGCAATTGTCCAGATGGAAATATTTCTGCTAGGGACTATGCTTGCTGGCTCTTGCGCAGCAAGCGCAGGCCGTTCGCCACCACCAGCAGACTGGCGCCCACGTCGGCGAATACGGCCATCCACAAGGTCGCCATGCTGGCCAGGGCCAGGCCGAAGAAGACAGCCTTGATGCCGATGGCAAAGCTGATGTTTTGCACGAGGATGCTGCGCGTGCGCTGGCTCAGGCTGATGAATTCAGGCAATTTGCCCAGCTCATCGTCCATCAGGGCCACGTCCGCCGTTTCGATGGCCGTGTCGCTGCCGGCCGCGCCCATGGCAAAGCCGATGTCGGCTTGCGCCAGGGCCGGGGCGTCGTTGACGCCGTCACCGAGCATGGCCACCACGCCGAACTGCTGCTGCAAGGCCTTGATTTCATCGAGTTTGTTTTCCGGCAGCAACTCCGCCTTGACCAGGCTGACACCGACTTCGGCGCCGATGCGCTGCGCCGTCAGCGCATTGTCTCCCGTCAGCATCACGGTGGTGACGCCCAGCGCAGTCAATCTGGCGATGGCGGACGCCGCCGTCGGGCGCAGCACGTCGGCCACGGCGATCACGCCCAGCGCGCCGGCCGAGGTGGCCAGCACCATGGCCGTGTACGCCTGCTGTTCCAGCCCCGCCAGGATGGCTTGCAATGCCGGCGTCAGAACCTTCAATTCCGTCATCAGGCGGGCATTGCCCAGGTAATACGTCTGGCCAGCGATCGTGCCTTGCACGCCGCGTCCGTGCAGGGCGGCAAACTGGGTCACGGGCAAGTGACTGCCGGCGGGCGGACCGGCCTTGACGATGGCGGCGGCCAGGGGGTGAGCCGAGTTGGCATCGAGGCTGGCAGCCAGCAGCAGAATAGTGTCGCGGTTGCCGCCATCGAGCGCCACCACGTCCGTGACGGCCGGTTTGCCCATGGTCAGGGTGCCCGTCTTGTCGACGGCGATGGCCTTGATGCGATAACCGGTTTCCAGGAATTGTCCGCCTTTGACCAGGATACCGCGCCGCGCGGCAGCCGTCAGGCCGCTGACGACGGTGACGGGCGTGGAAATGACGAGCGCGCAAGGGCAGGCGATCACCAGCATCACCAGCGCCTTGTAGACCCAGGCCATGAATGGCTGGCCCAGCAGCAGTGGCGGCAGCACGGCCACCAAGATGGCGAAGACGACGACGGCCGGCGTGTAGTAGCGGGCGAAATTGTCGACAAAGCGCTGCGTGGGAGCCTGTTTGCCCTGGGTTTCCTCGATCACCTTGACGATTTTCGCCAGGGTGCTGTTGCCGCTGTTGGCCGTCACCGTGACGTCGAGCAAGCCCCTTTCATTGATGGTGCCCGCATACACGACGTCGCCCACGGCCTTGTCCACCGGCATGCTTTCACCGGTGATCGGCGCCTGGTTGACGGACGATACGCCGCTGGCCACCACGCCATCGAGCGCGATGCGTTCGCCCGGCTTGACGCGCATCAAGGCTCCGATGGCCACCGTGGCGACGGATACCTGCTGCCAGGCGCCGCTGGCATCGGCGACCGTGGCCGTATCGGGCGCCAGCTGCATCAGGCTGTGCACGGCGTTGCGTGCGCGGTTCAGGGACAAGCCTTCGATCAGTTCGGCGATGGCGAACAGGAAGATGACCATGGCCGCTTCCGGCCACTGGCCGATGGCGACGGCGCCGAAAACTGCAAGGCTCATCAGGAAGTTGATGTTCAGCGTGAATGTTTTCAGGGCAATCCAGCCCTTTTTCAGGGTCGGCCAGCCGCCTGTGGCAATCGACAGCAGGGCCAGGGCGATGACGAGGGGCGAACTGTCTTCGTGCGTGGTCCAGGCCAGCGCTTCGGCGGCGGCGGCAGCGAGGCCGGAGACGACCAGCAAGCCTTTTTGCAGGCCGCTCAGGCTGCCTTCGTCCGGATCGCGTGCGACGGTGGCGTCCGCTTCCATGGGAATGGCCTGCATGCCGATGCCGTGCAGGGCCGCTTCCACCGTGGCCAGTGTAGGCAGCGTGTGGTGCACGTCGAGCACACGGTTCATCAGGTTGAAATCGAGGCCCACGACGCCGGCCATATTGCTCAGCTTGTTGCGGATCAGCCGTTCTTCCGTGGGGCAATCCATGTTGGCGATGCGGTATTTGGCCGTGTTCGCGCCGGCAATGGCTGTGCTGGGCAGGGCCGGACCCGAAGGGGCGGCAGGCGTGGACGAGCACGCATGCTGGCTGGAACAGCAGCTGACCGGCTTGGGCGCATGGTCATGCTTGTGGTCATGCTGATGGTCGTGCTTGTGCTCATGGTCGTGCGCATGGGTGTGGTCGTGATCGTGGCTATCGTGTGGCATCGCATCGTCCTTCCGGTTTCGTGTATGCTTCCATTAGAAACCCTGTAGCCGCTACAGGGTCAAGCGCAATTTGCGCGAAAGAATGAAAGGGGATGCCATGCGTATCGGAGAACTGGCCAAACGGACAGATTGTGATGTGGAAACCGTGCGTTACTATGAAAAGGCGGGCTTGCTGCAGGAACCTGGCCGCAACAGCGCCGGCTACCGCGAATACCGCGAAGAACACCAGGAACGGCTGCAATTCATCCGTCATTGCCGCTCCCTGCAGATCGGCTTGACCGATATCCGCGCCTTGCTGGAATTTAAGAACAACCCGGCCGAAGGCTGCCAGAGCGTCAACGAATTGCTCGACCATCATATCCTGCGCATCGCCGAACAGATGGCGAATTTGCAAACCCTGCAGCAGCAACTGGTGACCTTGCGCCACCAGTGCGACCAGCCGCAGCCGTCGCAAGACTGCGCGATCCTGCAAAACCTGTCCGAGGCGGCCAGCGGCCACGACTGCGCCTGCCATACCGAACTCCATTAATACCTACTATTTATTGATTCATGCTGAAACTGATATCCAGAAGGGCCATACTCACCTTGTCCATGCTGTCTCCGCTGAGCCATGCCGCCGATGCCGGCCACTACCTGACCCTGTACGCCGCACCCGGCGTGCCGCAAAACGATGACCCCTACACCTGGAGCACGGTGGGCGGCAAGCAGCTGACAAAGGGCGTGACGAAGGCGGATGGCCGCGCCTATCTCAAAGGGGAAGAGGGCGAAGAAAACTATATTTTGAAAACCGTCAGCATGCGTTGGCAGCTGAAGGTGCCTGCCCAGTGCTGGCAGGGCGCGCCGGAGGCTTTCCTCGATTGCGTCAAGCTGGCCAAGACCACGAGCCGCTATGACGAGGAGCAAGAGGCGCTCAAGCTGGCGGAGCAGCAGAAAGAATTGAAAATGCAGGCCAAAATCGCCGCCTATGCGGTGGAAGCCCGGGCCAACGACGATGCACTGGCCTGGCTGGGCCGCTTGCCTTCGAGCTGGACCCTGGACGGCTATGGCAAGCGCCTGCTGGGCATCGGCGACAAGGTCTCCCGGTACATCGCCGACGAGTTCAAGGAGGACGGGCCCGATGCGCGCCAGTTCGTCTGCCGCGCGCCCGCCTACTATGGCCCGGTGCCGGACCAGGCAGCCGTCGAGGCCTGGCTGGGATCGCCTGACAATGTGGGCAAGGTACGCACCGGCCCCGCCTGGAATGCGCTGGTGGCGGCAGGCGAAAAGGGCAACTGGATGGCCCGTCTGGAGCTGTACTATGCCCTGTCCGGCGCCAATGTCAGCGAACTGAGCTTGCTGGAACAGTACCGCACTGTGCAATTGATGGAATGGCTGCACAAGAAGAAGGTTAGCGGTCTGTACAGTTATTTCATCGGCGCCATGCCGGTCGCTCCCGGCAGCAACTACAGTGCCGTCTGGCGCAGGCGGGATCAGGTTTTTCTGTATGCCGCCATGCTCGGTGATTACCATCAACAATTCCGCATGGGCAATGTCTTGCTGCGGGAAACAGACCCCGCCCTGGTCGAGATAGGCAAGGCCATGCAAGCCTGTTCCCGTGCGGCCATGCCGCACCGGCGCTAACGGGGCAGCAGCGGCGGGCCGCCATCGCCCAGGCGGAAAGCGTCGACCACGCGCAATAGATCATGCGCCTGGTCCTGCATGCTTTGCGCGGCGGCGGCCGATTGTTCGACGAGGGCGGCATTGCGCTGAGTCAATTCGTCCATTTCCGTGATGGCATTGTTGACTTCCTCGATGCCCTTGCTCTGGCGCTGGCTGGCCGCCGTGATGTCGTTCATGATTTCCGTCACTTGCTGGACGGAGGCAACAATATCTCCCATGGTGCGCCCGGCGCTGTCGGCCAGCTCGCTGCCCGTTTCTATCCTGGCCACGGAATCCTCGATCAGCTGCTTGATTTCACGCGCCGCCGTGGCCGAACGCTGCGCCAGGCCCCGCACCTCGGTGGCGACGACGGCAAAGCCGCGCCCCTGTTCGCCCGCGCGCGCCGCTTCCACGGCCGCGTTCAGCGCGAGGATATTCGTCTGGAACGCGATGCCGTCGATGACGGCGATGATGTCGACGATGCGCCCGGAGCTGGCCTTGATCGAACCCATCGTCTCGACCACCTGGCCCACGACGCGCCCGCCCTCGAGCGCCACATTCGACGTCGACAACACCATCTGGTTGGCCTGGTGCGCATGGCCGGCATTCTCGCGCACGGTGTCGGTCAAGGCATGCATGGACGACGCCGTTTCTTGCAAGGAATGGGCTTGCGACTCGGTACGGGCCGACAAGTCCGCATTGCCCAGCGCGATTTCACTGGCTTCCACCGTGATGGTGGAGCCCGCCTGACGTATGTCGCCCAATAAAGTGTTCCAGTTTTTCAGCACGGTGGCCAGGGCCCGGGTCAGCTTGCCCACCTCGTCGTCGCCCTGGGCTTCGATGCGCGTGGTCAGGTCGCCTGCGGCCAGGCTTTCGGCGGCGCGGCAGGCGTCATCGATGGGCCCTACCACGGAGCGCGCCACCCACGTGGCGATCAGGGCCAGCAAGGCAAAGCCGACAGCCATGGTGCCCAGCGACAGCCAGCCGGCGCGCTGGCCCGCATTTTTTGTTTCCTGCAAGGCCGCAACCGTGCGCTGATCGAGGTTGAGCAGTACCTGGCGCAGCTGTCCGCGCACTTGCTGGTAGTGTCCGGCGGCATTTTGCATCGCGGCCACGCCCGTATTCGGGTCCATGGACGCCAGGTCCAGCGCCTGCGCCACGCTGGCACGGTAGCGCTCGACACCGGGCAAGGCCTGGCCCGCTTCCGTGGCGGCGCCCGAGAATTTCCGCAGCTCCTTCAATCCTTGCGCGATGGCGTTCAGCTGGCCATCCGTTTGCGCGCCGAATTGCTTGAACTGCTCTTCGGATAGGCTGGCGGCGATGGCGATCTTCGCGTACACGTCGGCGTGCACCTGCCCCAGGGCAATGGCTTGCTGATTGGCAAGCCGTTCGGCCGTCAGGGTGACGTCCTTCAGGTCGCGCATGCGGCTTTCGTTTTGCTGCATGGCGAAATACGACAAGGCCCCCATGGCCAGCAGGCAAGCCAGCGCGACCACCGGGACGATCAACATCTTCTGTGCGATTTTCATTGAGGCCCGTAGCGTTGAAAAATTCGTTGAGAGATCGGTTGCCATCCCGGCGCTGGCCGCGCGGCGGCCGGCTACAGGTAGATGCCGCCGCAGACGACGGAATCGGCCAGTTTCTCGCAGTACATCACCTTTGGCTCGATCTTCTTGGTTTCCGGGTTCGTGAATTTGTATTCCTGCCAGAACGTCCCTTTGCTCTTGGCCAGGTCGACTCGTTCCTTGACGAAGGCCTTGCCATCGATATCCTTCAGCTCGATCAAGTTCTTGCCGACCATTTTCGGGTTGGCGCCATGCGCGGCGACCGTGCCGTCGAGTTTATAGACGACCAGGTACAGGTCGTGCAGGATGAATTGGGGCGACTTGGCCGTGATCTCGCCATACGCCTTGGCGTCGCCGGCGCTCTTGATGTAGGCCACGCCTTTCTTGACCATGGCTTCGGCGTCGGCGCGCGTGGCGCCGCCTTCGGCAGCGCTGGCGATACCGGGCAGCGTCGCGGCGGCAAGCATGACCGACAGGCAAATGGCAGGGGTGAACTTGGGCATGAGAATCTCCTTCATATTGCGGCAGGGGGAAGCCGGCGGGGAACCGGTGCGGTGAGGCGGCGCCTATCGAAGTGCCGACGTTTCATAGTAGCGCGATGCCAGCAGACATGCGCTGGTGCAACAGTATTTTTTTGAGTGGGGCGTTTTTGCAACGTCGCGTGCAGGTGGCCGCAATCGCGTTGACAGAGGGAAAAAGCGGCCGGAAGCTATCGTATCGATAGTGTGGCGGCCGCGCCGCGCTACCAGCTGGCCGGGTCTTCCGCCGCAGCGCGCGCCAGGTCGTCGCGCCAGTCCTGCTGTGCCAGCCGGTAAATATCCGCGAAAAAGGCGCGCGGATCGTCCATCTCATCCCACAAGGCGGGCAGGGCGTTCGTGCTTTCGGGGTCGTGCTCGAGGATGGCCTGGAAATCGAAAGCGGGGTCTTGCAGCGCCTGCGCCAGCACGGCCACCAGCGCCTGGCGGTGGCGGTAGCTGAGTTCCTTGTATTGCGACGTGATGTCGCGGCGTATCAGCGCCGCGCGCTGGGCTGGATCGTTCATGTTCCAGGTGGCGAGTTCCACGCCCAGGGTGTGTTCGCGGTCGTACACATCGAAGGGACCAAGGAAATGGTAAAGCGTGGGCTCATATGGCACGTCGACCCAGGGGTTGCGCAGGCCCTTTTGTCTTTGCGTGCTCATCGATCGTTCACGCGCATACAGGCAAGGTCCAGCCTTCGTCACCGAGGTCGGTCGGGTAGATGGCGCGGGTCTGGTTCTCGCCCCAGCGTGCATGGTCGAGGATGCCGTCTTCATGCATGTCGAGCACCCATTCCGTGCTTTCCAGCAAGGTGCCATCCTTGTGGTAGACACGGAAGAAGGTGGATGTGCTCAGCGCGCGCACGATGTTCTGCGGCACGCCGTTGCCGTAGTGCGGCACATAGGTCTTGATCACGCACGTGCCCTGGTTGTTCCACTGCTGTGCATACACGGTGGCATTGCGCGCCGCGCTGACTTTGATGAAGAGCCAGCCTGCCAGCAGGAAGATGAGCAGGAAGGCGGCGGCGATCAGGCCGGTTTTCTTGAGTAGCTGCATGAGGTCATGGCATGGCCGAAAACGAAGTTGCCGCATTGTATGTCAAGAGCAGACATGCTTGCCGTACGGCACGTACAGCAAGCATGTCCCCGCTAATTGCCGTCAACTTGGCTATTTGCCCACTGCAGCATGCAAGGTATTCGCCATTTCCAGGTGATGTTGCAACGCTGGCAAGGTCTTCGCGGCAAAGGCCTTGATCTCGGGATCGCTGGCCTTTTGGCTGGCATCCGTAAACAGTTTCACGGCGTCCTTGTGCGCCGCCACGCCGATGGTGGCTGCATATTCCTTGTCGAACTGCGCACCTTCCAGGCGGCTCAGCTTGTCGATCTGCGCCTGGTGTTTCTTGCCGGGCTGGTCGCTGACCTCGATCTGCTTGCTGCTGGCCAGCTGTTTCAGCTCGTCAGCGACTTTCGCGTGGTCCGTGACCATGGCATCGGCGAATTTCTTCACTTCCGCATTGGTGCTCTTGCTTTGCGCTATTTTGCTTGCGGCGATTTCCGTGCTGCCCGCGTCAGCGGCCTTGCTGAGGAATTGCTTGTCGTACGCGCCCGGTGCGGCAGCGGCGATGCTGTTGATGGCGATGCCGCTCAGTATGGCCACGGCGGCGCCGATGGCCACGCTTTTCAGGGAGGGGGTACGGGAACTGGTGGTAGGGATAGGCATGGCAAATCCTTTCGGGTGTGGTTTTTTCTACAAGCTGATGACAATGTTAAGCCAGCAGCCCGCGCACACCCATAGGACAGTCGCGATTATGCCCGTAGGACTAGTCCTGTTCGTTAGCGCACAATTCGACTTGTTTAAGAGCAAACAAAGCGGTGATGCCGGCATCACGGCGCCAGGCGGGCATGCCGATATCGAGCCATTCTGCCATCGCGTCCAGGTGCGATGGTTCCGAAACGCTGTGTTCGAGTTCATCGAGCACCGTGTCGCGGTCGATGTACAGGCTGTCCAGCCACGCGTCGAACGACGGCGCCAGTTCCATCAGGCCGTGGGCGCGCTTGCCCGTCCAGTCCGGCAACTGCTGCACATAGGCCAGTACGCGGCCGCCGCCTTCGTCCGTCAGGTCCAGGTAAACCATGGAATTGCCGCCATCGCGGGCGAAGGGCAGGATGCGCACGGGCATGTCCGTGTGCTTGCGCGCGGCGCGGATTTCACCGACCAGTGTTTCATCGCAGAAATCGCCTTCATCCGCGCTGAAGAAGGTATTAAAGCCCATTTTTTCCACGCCGCCATTGCCGTCCGGCACATCAGTGGTGTAGTCAAAACAGGCGCCGTTGGCCACTTTCAAGAACGCCAGGAAGGCGGGCGGCAAGGGCGCTTCCAGCAAGGCCTCGATGGCGGCGATCTGCCGCGCTGTGGGGGCGGGCTTGGCGTCCTCGATCGCCAGGTGGCGGTAGCGCGTGTAATAGTTGCTCATTGATTGTCCTTGTATTTATTCTTGTATTCCACTGGCGCCACATCGTTGCAGCCCGTCTCCACCTTGGCCAGCGCATCGACGAGGCCCGCGCGCAGCACGGCCATCGAGCGGGCCTTGTCGTCGATCTGGGCAATTTTCGTTTCCAGCATAGCTCGTTTGGTCTGCGCATCGAGCGCGTTTTCCTGCCAGACGGCAATCACGTCGGCGATTTCCTTCAAGGTAAAACCCAGCGCCTTGGCGTGGCCGATCAGCTCGATGCGCCGCAAGGCTTGCGCCGAATATTCCTTGTAGTTATTCGTCAGGCCCGGCTGCGGGGCTTCATCCAGCAGCCCCTGGCGCTCGTAAAAGCGCACCGTGTCCTTGCTGACGCCCGTCAGGCGGGTGATTTCTCCGATGCGCATAGTTTTTTGACTTTCTACTAATTTGTGAGACGCGAACAATATGCAGGGCAAGCCTGTGCAACGCAGCCATGTGCTTTTTTTGTGCTTCACGCTTGACCGTGGACTAAAGTCTACAGTTTACATTGAAAACTTCATCTACTCCACACCACTGCCATGACCGCTTTCAACTATACCAACCAGACCGTGCTGATCACGGGCGCCTCGTCCGGCATCGGCTGCGTCTTTGCGGAAACCCTGGCCGCGCGCGGCGCCCATTTGCTGTTGCTGGCCCGTTCCGGCGCCGTGCTCGACAGCCTGGCCAGGGAACTTTCCCAGCGCCACGGCATCCGCGCCCATGCGCTGGTGGCCGACCTGAGCCAGCCCGGCGCCGCTGCACAGGCCTATGCGCAAGCGTGGTCGCTGGGCATGGCGCCCGACGTACTGATCAATAACGCGGGATTCGCCACGCATGGCCGCTTCGAAAGCATCGACCTGGCGCGCCAGGCGGCTGAAGTCACCGTCAATTGCACGGCGCTCATGGAAATGACGCACTGCGCCTTGCCGCACATGCTGACAAAAGGGCGCGGCGCCATCATCAACGTGGCCTCCACGGCCGCGCTGCAGCCCGATCCCTACATGGCCGTATATGGCGCCAGCAAGGCTTTCGTGCTGTCTTTCTCGGAAGCGCTGTGGGCGGAAAACCGCAGCCGCGGCGTGCGCGTGCTGGCCCTGTGCCCGGGCGCCACGGAGACGGCTTTCTTCGACGTCGTGGCCGCGCCCGAAGCGGCTGTAGGCAAGCGCATGGATCCGCAAGCCGTCGTCGATGAAGCGCTGCGCGCGCTGGACCAGGGCCGCAGCAGCCATGTGGCGGGCAGGCCGAACCGGCTGCTGGCGTGGCTGCCGCGCTTGCTGCCGCGCCAGACCGTGCTGGGTATCGTGGAAGGCATGCTCAAACCGAAGACAGCCTAGGGTTCAGAAGGCCATGATGCGCTCGCGCAACCAGCGGTGCGCCGGGTCCAGGTGCATGCGCTCGTGCCAGACCATGGCCATCTCGTAATCGGGCAGGCTGACGGGCGGCTCCCACGTGCGCAGGCCGCCCAGGGCGTTTTTCAGCAGGCGCGACGGCAGCAGGGCCACCATGTCGGACGCCGCCAGCAAGGGCGGGACGATGAGGAAATGCGGCACGGACAGCACCACCTTGCGCGCCCGCCCCAGCTGCTCCAGGGCCGTATCGACGTTGCTGCGGAAACCGCCGCCGTTGGGCGAGACGACGATGAATTCGAGCGCGCAGAACCGGTCGAGGTCGGGCTGTGCCTGCAACAACGGGTGGTCGTGGCGGCCTGCCAGCACGTAGTGCTCGGTAAACAAGGTGCGGTGGCGCAAGCCGGGCGGCGCTTCTTCCTGTGCCAGAAAACCCAGGTCGACCTGGCCGCTTTCCAGGTCTTGCGCCATGCGCGCCGGCACGGCCTCGAAGACGGCCATGCGCGACAACGGCGCCTGCGCGCGCAGGGCCGGTAACATGGGCAGCAGGATCGCATATTCGGTGGCGTCGGCCGCCGCCAGGTTCCAGCGCACCTCGGCCGTGGCCGGGTCGAACGGCTGTTCTGGCTGCAAGACTTGCTCCAGCTGGGCCAGCACGGCTTGCAATGGTGCGAACAGGGCCAGCGCGCGCGCCGTGGGCAGCATGCCGCGCGGGCCGGGCAGCAGCAGCGGATCGTCGAAGGCGGCGCGCAGCTTACCCAGCTGCACGCTGACGGATGGCTGGCTCAAGTGCAGCCGCGCGGCCGCCCGCGTCACGTTGCGCTCGATCAGCAAGGCATCCAGGGTCAGCAGCAGGTTCAAGTCCAGCTTGCGCAAATTGTTCATGGCTATACCTTGTATATCAACTATTCATTTCCACTATGATAGCGCAAGCCCTACAGTTGTTCCTGTGACTTTTATTCTTCACCTTTTACAGGAACTAACTGATGCAACTCCATGAATATACAAGCTTTGATGGGCTGGGACTGGCCCAGCTGCTGCGCGATGGCGCCGTCTCTGCGGCGGAATTGCACGATGCGGCCGTGCGCGCCTGTGCCGCCGTCAACCCGCACATCAATGCCGTGGTCGAGCTGTGGCCGGCCGATTTCACGCACATCGATCACACGGCGCCGTTCGCCGGCGTGCCATTTTTGATCAAGGATGTGGCCGTCACCATGGCAGGCAAGCGCAGCGAAGCGGGCAGCCGCCTGGGCGCCGGCCACGTCGCCGCGCTGGATTCCCACCTGATGACCCAGTTCCGCCAGGCGGGACTAATCGCCTTTGGCCGCACGAGCACGCCGGAAATGGCCTTTGCCACCACCACGGAACCCGTGCTGTACGGCGCCACGCGCAATCCGTGGAACGTGGCATTGAGTGCGGGCGGTTCCAGCGGTGGCGCGGCGGCGGCCGTCGCGGCCGGTATCGTGCCCCTGGCCCATGCGACGGATGCGGCCGGTTCCATCCGCGTGCCGGCCGCCTCGACGGGCCTGTTCGGCTTGAAACCGAGCCGTGGCCGTGTCTCGAACGGCCCCGTCATGGACGAAATCTTCAGCGGCCTGGGTGTGCAGCTGGGCGTGAGCCGCACGGTGCGCGACAGCGCCGCCTTGCTTGATTGCGTGCAGGGTGTGCTGCCGGGCGAGCCATATGTGACGGCTGCGCCCGGCCACAGCTGGCTGTCGCAAGTGAGCGTGGCGCCGGGCAAGCTGCGCATCGCCGTGCAGCGCGCCGCCTGCAATGGCGCCCATCCCGTGCCGGCCATCGATGCCGCGCTGGACACGACCGTGCGCCTGCTGGAAAGCCTGGGCCACCACGTGGAAGAAGTCCCGCCCGCGCTGGGTGTGTCGTGGGAAGCGTTCGTGCACGCCAATGCCGGCATCTGGTGCGCCAACCTGGTGCCGTGGATAGACGCCCTGGCGCAAGAGAGCGGACGCGGCGTGTCGCTCGACACCCTGGAAGCGGCGACCCTGGCCTGCTATCGTCATGGCCAAACGGTGTCGGCCGTCGACTTCGTGGCCGCCCTCGACGTGCGCAACACCGTTACGCGCCAGGCCGGCGCCTTGTTTGGCCAGTACGACGTGCTGCTGACGCCCACCATGCCGGATGTGCCGTGGCAGCTGGGCCGCTATGGCGAAAAGGAGGAAAAACTTGACGGCGTTGGCTGGACGGCGCGCCTGTTCGAGCATTCGCCGTACACGCCGCTGGCGAACGTGGCGGGCTTGCCAGCCATGTCCGTGCCGCTCGGCATGTCGAATGACGGTTTGCCGGTCGGCATGCAGTTCATGGCTGGCTATGCGAACGATGGGATCTTGCTGCGCCTGGCGGGACAGCTGGAGCGGGCGGCGCCGTGGGTGCAAAAAAGGCCTCCCGTGTGGGCGGGCAAGGTGTAAGCCTGCCTTGCAGGCGGCTGAAACCGGCCGCCATATCGGCTTTGGCCCGCGGCAAGAAGCCGGGGTCGGGCCCGGCGGGTCCGCCCCCAGTCCTTGTTCTTGGGTGAAAAATATCAGGTGGGCAGCGTCGCCAGCGGCACCGCGCTGCGGCTTTCCACACGAAAGCGGGCTTTTTCCCACAGCCGGTCGTGGAAGGGCAGGACGATCACGTTGCAGATCGGCTCGACCACGGCCAGCAAGCCGCCAAACGCCATGGAACCCGTGGCCCAGTACATGACGCCGAACGCCACGCCCATGTGCAGGGCCGTCTGGCTGAGCTTTTCGCCGGCCAGGGCGGCAAAGCCCAGGCGGCTTGCGGCGTAGCGGCGGCGGATCGCGTGCCAGGCTTTTTCATGCCACGGCAGCAGGGCCACGTTGATGACCGGTTCGATGATGGCGGCCAAGCCACCGAGCGCCAGGGAGCCCGTGAGCAAATAGGCGAGGCCGAAGGCGATCGACATGTGCGTGCAGACCTGGCTGAATGTTTTGATCGCGGTGAACAAGGGAGGCTCCTTTCTGTTGAATTCGCTTATCCTTGATTTAGATAGTAACGATTCTCATTTACAAAAGGAAGCAAAATATTTCAACCGAATCAATAGAAATAAACTATCAATACCTGCAATTACATTTTATTTTCACGAAATCGGGCTGATCCCGTCCAAAACACGCATTTGCTACCTACACAGTAAACCAGCATGTGCTGGGGTTTCTGGAGAACAGCATGCCCACCCTTTTTAACGATGTACTGACCACGCCACAGCCCTGGTCGCAGCAAGTGATTGCCGAGTGGCGCGACGTTTTTCCTGCGCAACACGGCGCCAATCTCGATGATTTCGTCGTGCGCGAGTGCCGGCGGCGCAACGCTCTCATGGACATGCGCAGCGTCGTCGGCCAGTTGGACCATTATGCGGGGCAATCGTGGCGCGACGCGGCGCTGGCACCGCAATACAAACCGGGCAAGATGCGCGCCGTTTTTGCTCAATATGAACGCAATCCGGACTACTATTTCAACGGCGAACTCGACAATGGCATCGTGCTCAGTTCCATCGATGGCCACGATTGGTACACGGATGGCGGCGGCAATCACCGCACGGTGCTGGCGAAGTTCGCCTGCGACCGCATTGCGCGCCGCACCGGGCGCTATCCGCTGGTGCGCGGCGTGTCGACCTGCCGCTATGAGCCGGACATGCAGGCCTGGCTGTTGTTTTGCCAGCTGCGGCAACGCCATGCGCAGCTCATTTCCGTGGCCGTCACGCGTGAAGACAGGCATAGAGCCGATGTGGCCGGCGCGACGGACATCACCTGGCGCCTGCGGTTCTTCGTGCTGGACCGTCGTTTTGGCGGTATCGGTATTCCTCGCGCCGGGCATCTCGACGCCGCATGCTTTTGCGCCTATGCCCGGCATGTGCTTGCCCAGGACGGCAAGCCAAGCTGGCGCGACCGCGTGCAAGATTGCCTGATTGCCGACCCGGACCGTCTCGTGTACCCGTCCGTAGCGTAAGCACGCCTACCTATATGGTGTGCAGGCCGGAGGAGGGCAGTGCTCGTCCGGCCTGTCTGATGCCTTATGGCAAGGTCTTCAGCACGGTCTTCGTCGGCACGGAGAAATTATAGTTGTCGTGGCGGTCCCAGTTGATCGACCACGTCATTACGCCGCGGAAGTCCGGATACGCCTGCAGCGGCTTGATGGTGCCGCAGTTGAGCAGGCGCGTCAGGCAATTGAGGGCGTTGCTGACGTCGGCATTCGTCGTGAAACCCGAACCGGCCGAGCTGCGCCCTGACGGCACGCCAAAGCCCACTTGGTCCGGACGCAGGCCAGCAAAGGTATTGCTGCCGTAATTGAAACCTTCGATCAGCATGCGCGCCGTGGCCACCAGCTGGTCGGCCGAGCCGGCCTTGATGGGACCCGTGGCGTACGGCGTATAGATATCGCCATTGTTGTAGTACTGCGGGTGCAGCACCGTCAGCTCCGAGCGCAGGGCGTTGATGATGGGAATATAGGCGCCCCAGATGCTGCCGTAACTGGTGTAACCACCTTCCACGTATACCCATTCCGGCGCCATCGACAGGTAAAAGCTGCTGCCGACCTTGGCTTTCAGGTTTTTCACGGCGATCGGCAGATAGGTCTGGATGGCCGCGCCTTGCGCCACGCCGTTTTCCAGGTCCAGGTCGATGCCGTCGAAACCATATTTGGTGATGATGGCGTACAGGCTGTTGGTGAAATTCGTCGCTTCGGCCGTGTTGCCGACGGAAACGGAGCCATTTTGGCCGCCCAGCGACAGGATGACTTTCTTGCCCTTGGCACGTTTGGCGGCCACGTCGGCGATGAATTGCGCTTCCGTGCCGGCGCCCGGATCGATGGTCAGGCTGACATTGCCGCCGCCCGCGTTGTCGCCGAACGAGACGACGATTACATCCCAGTCATCGCTGACCTGGCTGATCGGGTAGGTGGCGCCGCTGGGGTTGGTGAAGTTGTGCCAGTAGCCGATCAGCGCGTGTTTCGCCAGGCCCGTGGGAGTGGGAGTAGGCGTCGGTGTTGGAGTCGGGGTAGGTGTTGGCGTAGGTGTCGGCGTAGGTGTCGGCGTAGGTGTTGGGGTAGGAGTTGGCGTAGGTGTTGGGGTAGGAGTTGGCGTCGGTGTTGGCGTAGGAGTTGGTGTCGGCGTGCCGCAGTCTCCCACCGCCGTCCAAGGCTGGCCGCTACCGGCGCCGCCGTTGCTGGTCGACGGGTTATTGCCTTGCGTCCACCAGTTTGCCGTGTAGTTGACGTTGTTGTAGCTGGCCTGGCCGCCGCCGTTGTAGGCTGTGCCGCTGTTCCACGGCGCGTAGCAGGCGACCGCTTGCGTGGCGCCGGCCAGCAGCTGGCTTGCGCCAGCGCTGGATCCTTCGCTGCCTCCGCCGCAGGCTGCCAAGGTTCCCCCGAAGAGGGTAATGATGAGGGTATTCATGACTGTCCGGTTCATTGCGTCTCCTTGTGTATTTTTTTTGCCGGCCGGCTGGACACCGTCCGATTTTTCAGAGTGCAAGCATTGCAGGTGGTAGTCAACTGGTTTTATTCTTTGCGCAAGATCACAATACCAGTTGCAGTCTTTCCCCATGGGACGCGCGATGCGGGCCATACCAGTGGCTGTTTTCTGGCGCGCTGGTATGGTGCTTGGATTGGTGACGGGAGCAGGGCGGGGAAGGGAGGAAGAATCTCGCAACGGCTATGACGCTGTTTCCTGGCGCAATACGGCATACGACACGCGACAGCTCCAGCAGCATCTGCGTCAAGGCCACGGCCTGATCATCGGGATTTAATGTTGAGATTTCTCATTGAAAATAATCTGCAAATAGCTGATTTCATTGCCTATTTTGTTGATGCTGCTGGCAGTGGAATATTAGTCGCGGGCGGCAATTTGCCACCAGTCAAGCGCATGTGTTCCTTTCATTAAAGAAAGCCTGTAAGTTCCTGTATGGAACCATGCCACGGCGAAAGCGAGAAGATGAAAAAGATAGTGATACCGGGTGCAGGCGGACAAGTGGCGCAGTGGGTCATCCGCGCCTTGGCGGGCCGTGAAGACATTGCCTTGACGTTGTTGTTGCGCAATCCCGCCAAGCTGCCTGCGCCAGTTCCGGCAAACGCCGCCGTGCTGGCCGGCGACGTGCTGGATCAGGCATTGCTACGGCAAACGATGCCTGGTCACGAAGTCGACTACGAACTGACGACACGCCACGCGCCATTCAAAGGCACCGTAGTGTCGCGCAAGAGCGTGGCAGACCTGATCGCCAGCATCATCGAAGCGCCGGAATTGCATCGGCACGCCAACCTGGGCGTGCACAAACCGAACACGGACGGAGACAAGCCGTATTTCATGTAGCTTGTTCAAGCGGCGGCAACAGCGGCGCGCAGATCGGCGCAGATAGGGAAAATCGCGTTTGCGATTGGGGAGATGGCAAAATGGGGGTTTTCTCAAATTCATCCATAACTTCGCATAATTTATATTATGTAAAATTGCTAAAAGAGTGCACAATCAAAGCAGTACATGCACGTTCGTTTGAGTACGCCGACAGCATTTTGAGTACTCCAGCGACAGCATTGTAGGTACTCTGGGGCTTCGATCTGAAAAAGATCAACTTGCTGTCGCACAATACTTCGAACAATCACCTATATCAGTAAGTAAACCGACATAATTCTCTATCATTCTCTGCGCCCCCCCTTCCGTGCATTTTGCGCGGCTAGTTGGCTTACTGTAGTGGTCAACCCATCACGGACACTACGTTAAGTTTTTCTTCTGCGACGGCCGGTGCCAGTCCCTGGTTGAACTGATGTGGCCGTATCCAGTTATACCGATGCATCAGGTAGTGGCTGATGTCCCGTTGTGCTTCTTGTGCCGTCACGTAACCGGTTGACGGCACCCATTCCGTTTTGACGCTACGGAATAGCCGTTCCATCGGGGAGTTATCCCAACAATTTCCCCGCCGGCTCATGCTCTGTCGTATCCGATAGCGCCACAAGCGCTGACGGAATTTTCGACTGGCGTACTGGCTACCTTGATCCGAATGAAACAGCAGCGCCATCGGTCGACCTCGCTGCTCGTAAGCCATTTCCAGCGCTTGCACAACAAGGTCAGCGTCGGGTCGTAGCGAGAATGCCCAGCCCACCGCTCGGCGAGCGAACAAATCCAACACCACTGCCAAGTAATACCATCGGCCTTGCGCCCAGACATAGGTGATGTCCCCGCACCAGACCTGATTTGGCGCCTCGACTGTGAATTCACGATTGAGGTGGTTCGGAATATCGACCCGTTCCACCGTGGCCTGCTTATAGGCATGGCTGCCAGGCTGCTTGCAGACCAGCCCCAACTCCTCCATCAAACGACTGACTTTGAAGCGGCCAATTGCCGTGCCTTCCTCGCGCATCATGCCCATGATACTGCGGCTTCCCGCCGAACTACGACTCTCGACGAACAGCGCGTGCACACGGCTACGCAATGCCATGCGCTCAACATCAATGTGGCGGGCGCGCTCCCGATATGCATACAGGCATGACCGCGCTACGTCGAACACCGCGCAGATCAACTCGATTGATTCGTCACCACAAATCTGATCGATTACCTCGTACGTTCTATCCCTTCCGACATCAAGAGCGCGGTAGCCTTTTTTAAAATGGACTTCTCCCGCTCGAGACGCTCAATGCGTGCTTCGAGTTCCTGTATTCGCTGCTGATCAGACGTTATTGCCTTACTCTGTGGCGTGATGCCCTGCCGCTCCAACTGAAGCTGCTGCACCCAGCGGCGCAGCACTGATTCGCCGATGCCCACCGACCGGCTTGCCTCCGTATGGCTATATCCTTGATCCAGTACCAGGCATGCCGCCTGCTGTTTAAACTCAGGGGAAAACGTACGTCTTTGCTTGCTCATCAAACACCTCTCCATGGCGAGCATTCTCGCCTAAATCAGTGTCCGGGTACATTAAACCACTACAAAGTCGTCGTGCCCTGGCGGTCTCAAGCGCAAGTGTCTCTAGCGCAAATACCAGTGCCAGCCGTCTCCTTTTTTCCGACCATTGAAGTCTAGGGCGACTGAGGCATCTCGCAAGTGCTCGCGTCTTGGGTTTCATCCAGCGGTACACTGCTAGGCTAACGTAGCGTTTAACGAGTTCTTGACGTTGCTGAAGAAGTTTTCGAGATTGGGGTGACATACCGATTGACCTAAGTATCTGACCAAGCTGTTCAAAAGACGTTCTAATCTATCTGCTAGATCAGGTCCCAAGTTCGCCGGCGAAACCCTCCGGCGATCTCCGTAGGCCAACAGGCGTTCCTACTACCTTTTACGTTCTACCACCGTAAAGCCTCTTTTTGCGCTGATAGGTCCGCTTGCTCCGCATCGCGCAACCAGTTCTCTGAAATTTGCATCAACATTGCGGCTGTCCGCGGCCATGCCGGCATGGTTTCGGCCCACTCGCGAGACTCTCTCGCAAGCATACGCTCTTGATCACCGCCTTCATCCATAGCTTTACTGTAAACTCCTCGCATATTGAACCGTTCCGTGATCACACCACGTTCAAGTTCGTCACACGCGAGCCGTTCGATGGCTGACCTTACTGATTCATGTGGCCATGCATTGTCCTTCTTGCTTAACGGAGCATGAGCGAGGATCGTTCCGATACGTTGTTCAACAATCTTCTCGCGATCAACTTCCACGGCAAGGCGACGAACCTCTATACACCAGGTAATAAGCAGCCCCTCATCTATGTCATCCTCTGCCTGCCCCGGAAGAATACGAATGCCCATGAGCAGTTCATATGCTACTAGCGCTAGCTTTTGTGCCTGCTCAGTGGGTGGCTCGCTCGCTTGCTTTGCCGGTTTATACACCGCGCAAATTGCATCAATGAACAGGCGTGGCTGCTGGACGATCAAGGTATGAAGCACCAGGGGCTTCTTTCTGGTGTGAAACACTGGCAGGTACATAAACTCTAGAGCCGCGATCTTCTCTGGCGCAATATCCTGTCTCTTGCGCAACTCATCGAAGGCCCGCTCGATGTTGTAAATGGAGATGGTCCCTACTGGGCCCCCTGCCCCTTTGATTTCCTGAACCGATTCATCCAGCAGGCGGATAAGAAGCTCTGTAGGAAGCTCAGAAATTCTTCGATTTGCCGAATCCAACGCGGCAAGAGGTCGTTTACGAGCCAAGTAGTTGTTAATGGCAAGCACGAGTTCGTCAAAGTTCCCCTTAATATAATATGAGTGCTTGAGCTGCCAGTACGTATCATCGACTTCACCTCCATAGGCCTTTACGTATGCCCACGTTGCCGCCGATTCATCAAGTACCATGAGAAGTCTTGCAATTCGCTCTGGAGATGCCCCCTCGCCAGACAACTCATCTGCGATAAACGCCATCCACTTGGCGCCGAAGCGCGAGACTCCCTCCGCCAGGATCACACCGGCTAAAATATCAAGTTCTTGGCGTGCTCGCAATGCTTGGACAAAGAACTGACACAGCGCATCAAAGTCTAGGTCCAAGCCTCGCGCAGCATATGCGACGTGTTGCGGTAGCTTTACCTTTTCAGCAAGTTCAATAAGGCCAGGCGTTCCTGATTCCTGAACTACCTCGCGAATAGCGTTGAGACGCGCAGTGTTAATTGGTTTTTCTGGATCAACATCCTCCTGCCCTTTCCCTGGTACATCAGGCAACCAGTCATCAAAAAGCCAAGTTGAGCGAGCGACAGCATCATTCGGCGCAAAGGTTTGCACTAATAAGTCAAGTTGAGTCAAAGCTTCATCTCGTAGTGCCCAATCGGTGTGGGCGTATGTAAGATGGCGGTTAACTTCCTTCCGTAGAGCATCCCAAATGGAAAAACGTGCTTCCTCAGTTGTCGATGCTAGAGCATTCTCCAGCGCCTTTGCAGTTCCGTCAAAGGACTGCTTCGGAAAATGGCTGACGGCGCCAATAAGCTCAACCCACCGTCCGGCGTCCAAGCCTGCATGACGCGTCGCCATGTCAATAACAAATTCCTGAGTTTCCCAGACTAACCCATACGTGAGCACTTCAGCGTTGGCCTCTCCAAACTCACGAAAGGCCGGTTGCTGTGTAGGACTCGAATGGTCATGTGCGGTTGGCAACAATTTTGTTAATAGCTGCCAAGCAATAGAAGGCACCAACTCCAAAACACGCGCAAGTACACCTATTCGCTGCTTTGTCGTCGCCCAAGTGCTTGGGGACCAAGACAGAAAAATGGAGCGAAGACTGTTGATTGGACGATTAGAGGCAGGTCCACCCGGGTCAATCTTTGCCAGTCGAGCAAGGCACAATGCCACCCTGAAGAGGAGATGTTGATCCCAGGCTAGTAGCTCCAATCCCCAAAGAATTCCGTAGTGATAGCTTTGGGACCCGATGTGCCCCTTGTACTCCTGAAATATGGGGCGAATACCAGCTTCGTCGCCCTCAAGCAGACGCTCGAGGGCCTCAACGAAAGGGATCGGTGCCGCTTCCGCGAGTAGTGCCATCTGGTCTTGCAGGCTTGCAAGCAGTCGATAGTCACTAGACAGACCTGGCAGTCCTCGTACAACACTATTGACGTACTCTTGTGGTGTAGTACCAGCCACCCTGAATTCTGCTTGCTCATGCAGAACCGCCATGTGCAGGAGTGTGTTCATCATACCGTCGCGTAACCACCTGCTATGGGTGTCTGGGGACCTCTGTGCAGCTGGTCTGAAGACCTCGTCCGCCTTCGGAGGCTCGGCTATTGTCCCGAAGACGGTCTTGGCAGCTTCTGAAAATCGAGCTAAATGTTCGGCACCTATGAGGTGGCCAAGATGAACGAAGGCATCTACAGATGCTCGTAGTGCCCAAACATCCGCGATGTAGTCAATCGGCGGATCCTGCAGCTTGGCAAGCGTTCGAAGTGGAGCCTCGCACGCTGCATAGTCCTTTTCCCCTGCAATGCTAAGCAAAACTTCTTGATCTGCCTTTGTGGGCACGTGCCAAGCTCCAGCCAAAAGTGCTGGCAGTAGCTGCGCACCGCGATCCATCCATTCCGGATTTTGAGCTGTGCCACCGGGCTCTTGCCGCGCAAGCACAGTAAGGCTACGGCCGCAACGTCGCGCAAGATCATAGCCGTCTTGCTCCGTAAAGCCCATTTTCGACAGGGCCTTTCCGAGCTCTGTACTTGACGGACGACGCAGTACCACATGGTCATGTTTCTTGTCATCCGCTCCGGCACTGACCACCGTCGGCCCTTTCTGCGCAAGGTATCCAGCAAGTACGCGGGCTTGGCCCCGCGGTAGGAACGTAAGTCCAGAAATATCAGCGACATGACGAGCGGCATCCTCGGTGTCAACAACGAGTGTCTTTGATTCTAAGAAGTACCGAACAGCAGGTTCCGACAGTCGGATTGCAGCAACTACAAAGGCGACGACCTCGTCAGGAGCATCGGCCGCATACGGTAGCTTGCTGACACCTTCGTTCAGGCGCTGAATCAATGCCATAGCTTGCTGCTCTCTTCCTGCTAACAGAACCTGTTCTACCAATTGCGGACCGAATCGACTTGAATACTCATCCCAAAACTCGTCCGTACTGCGTATGCCTGTAATCGGCATGAGTTTGAGTTCGAGTTTGGCATATCTTGCTGCCACGGCAGGAGACTGGCTAAGCCAATCCTCAATCATCGAACCGTCTAGATAGATAACATCCTTCCACAGTGCAAGCTTTTTCTTTGTGTCGACCCAGTCCGCAAGCTTTTCATGGCCATTGTTCCACGTGCGCGGCGTCGCGAAAACAAAGGTTGTCTGCTTGCGTTTATCCTCGTCAACTTCCCTAGTCCGCTTGTCGAAGTCGGAATTGGCTTTGATGGCGGCATCTGCACTAACGCCGAACTCCCATATCGACGCTCCGTCAGGTACATATGGTAAAACACCGGTCGCTTCGAGAACGCCGTCGAATCCTCTAACTTGTCCCTTGTCACCATTTGGAAAGCGAATTGTCGAAATACCTTGCGCCGACGCACGTATGAGGTCGGCAACCATACCCGGGAAGACGTTCCGTGCACCAAGTGTATCCGCCCAGGCCTGTAGGTTTAGTGCAGTGATCCAGCGCAATTTCGTTACCTCTCATTTTTGTCAGGATGGTGCATAATTTTTAAGCAAAACATGTGCTATGCTGAAGCAATCGGCAGGTTATTAGCTATAATCGTAGCGGTCTGAGATGGCATTATGATAAGCAATTCACAAATTCAATACAATAACGGCGCATTCTTGGATATTGATGAACGTCGTTTCGCAAAGCATGTGCCGGTTGCATTGGCCCTTCGCACTGCACCGGCTCCAATTGTGAACGAAATTATCTTTTTAGCTAACCTCCAGGTAGAAAGTTGGGAAAAGAGTTTGCTCTGTAGCAGAGACTATATTTCTGCTTGGCGAGAACTTCTCAAGCGACCTAGTGACGCGGCCTCCATTTTGGAAGAGCGGTCGTCTCGCGCAGCTGCTTTGCGCCAGAACTCCCCTTTTGTTGCCTCGGTTCGAAAATTCCATGCATCCTCCAAAGTGCCCACACAAGACTAGACATCCATCTTATTGCTATGGGCTTGGCAAGCACGCGGCGTGAGTGGCACTCACTCCAATGAGTGTCCATGCAGGCGTAGACGCTGGTAGATCGCCATCTTCTGCCCGGACAGAGGAGCACGCTCTGCGTCTTCATGCCAGTCGATCATGGATACTTCTTCAGACGTCACATCATTTTCCCAAAGAAGATCAGCCAGCTCAGTGGCATCAGCGTGCGATAAATGAAGGCCGTCTTCGCACTCAGCGACTAATACATCGCCAATAAGATAGATTCTGGCTCTCACAATACTCCTTTTAAGCAAACCTTAAGTGATACGCCCCCTACATAGAAAGTCGGCTTTTGGTAGCGGCCTCTCAGGACTTCAACTCATCTGACAGGTTATGTAAATATAAGTCTGGGTTAGTACAGCATAGTAAAGTTGTTTATGCTCATTGTGGTACAGCTCGCTTGGAGAATTCTTCAATCCACTTTGCGAGATTATTGACATCAATTTCAATTTGCGCAGCATCAGGCACAGGTGCTGGGAACTCTTCAGATTGCGAGTGCTCAAAAATCGAATATCGAGTCATTAGATCGTCCATTAAATCGCAGTCGCCTTTTTCGATCTTGGCAAGCGCGCCTAGCTTTCCTACAGTATTTATAGGGCGCCGGAATCTCGTTATGACATCATTCAGTAGCTCACTTTCTATACATTTCTCAACCACGATACGAAGGTCGCTGCACACGCCCTTAGCGTACTGTTCGTACTGTTCATCCCCATTAGTAAGAAGCTTCTTCAGTTTGGGAACATAGTCGTTCTGGAACGAATTTATCGCCTGCTTCGGCTTGCTGTCCCGAGCGCTAAACGAAACTCTAATCCCCGCAACGTTCCCCATGCGCCTTAATGTTTCAACATGTAACTTAACTGGAGAAGAAGTTTTCGCAAAATCAGCTGCTTCTTTGATTTTCTTGACTTCGGCATCAACCTGCGCAAGGAGGGAAAGTCGATGTGTGAAAATCACCACTTGCCTCTCTTCCGTTAAACCAACCAATCGCTTAACTACGCGCTCTTCAAAGTCTTGATCTAGTGAGGAAATTGGATCATCAAAAACAAAGGGCGTGACTTGGTTTGCACCCGTAATATCAGCCAAAAATGCAGCGAGCGCAACGATGCGTAATTCCCCTTCGCTTAGGATCTTCGCGGCAGGAGCGTCTCGTTTGGTTTCCGTTAGCGCAATGCCAAACGTAGTTTTGCCTTTACCCTGTTGTTTGCTTTCGGGGATGACCTTCAGTCGGTCGCCTCCTAAGCGTTTCAACTCCGCCGCGAAACGCTTCTGATAGCCCGCACTCAGCTCACTTTTTGCAAGCTCGTTGCTTTTTTTGGTCAGAGCTATAGTGTTAGCTTGTGAAATAGCCTTATCCATCGCTGCTACGGTATTCAATCGAGCAACTTCGTCAGAAATCGACTGTTTGTTCTGTTTCAGCCATTCTGCCGCACGAAGCTCGAATACACGCGCAACCATCTGCTTTCGCTGGTCGTCCTGTTGAAGCGCCTGCAATCCTTTCTCTTCTATCAAAAGCTCGCCTAAGAGCTTTGCAATAACTTGATCTGATTGCGCCCAATCTAGAACTGGAAGGTCTTTCACTTCGGTTGCTGACTCAGCAAACGATTTTCGAGCAAGTAAACTGGCGTGAAGCTGAGAACACGATTCTTCTGTCAGTTTTAACACCGCTAGCTGTACTCGCCATTCTTCGATTTGAGGCAATACCGGAAGGCGTTTTACTAGCACATCGACTTGTCCCTCTGCTTGTTTAGCGCTTGCCTCAAGACCTCCTTGCACGAATTCTTCGAAATGCTTCAAACGTGCTTGTGCGGCGCCATCCAGCTCTTGATTGCAGAGTACACACTTGGCTTCCTCTGATGTGTTAGGAAAGGGAATGCCAGGGTAAGCGTATTCAATAGAGAACTTTCGGGCCAACTCCCAAAGTTGGCGCCAAGTTGCATTCCCGATGCCATCGACCTCAGCGTCGGCAAACACTCTTTGCGCATCCTCCTTGGCTGCCTTACGTTTCGTAATCGCACTCACCCGAGCCTCAACTAGCTGCCCGACGGTTGCGTCGGATAGCTTCTCCTTAATGGCAGAAAGATGTTGATTTAGTTGTGTTAAAGCTGTCCGCTCTCGACCAATCGCAACTAAACGGCCGGCCACATCTTTTTGTGCCAGAGTCGTTTCAAGTGTTAGCCGTTCTGCCCCTTGTTCCGCTGTATAGGTACATGCTTTCTCAACGTTGTCGCCAATAGTTTTGGCCGATAGCTTCGCTAACCACTTTGCAGAGATTGTTTCTGCAAGGTCTACGGGAATAAGTGGTAGTTTTTTAACGAGCTTTGCCTTTCCTACATTCAGACACTCCGCAACGCCATCGCAAACCTTGATAAGCGATGAAATAAAGCGCATTTGACTTGGCTCGTATGTGGCTTCATTCTTTTCGTTTATATACATAGATGCAGTGCGAGAATCGAACACATGCATGCTTCGAAGCGGGCTAACCGGCCCGGCCGCAAGCGTCCAGTTGATTTCGGTTACGACGTCCGCAAGCGAGATACGTAGGCGAGCAGAGCTTGGTGGCGTAGCCTCCTCATAAATGTTCGGATATATCTCATCCTTGGCTTTTGAGCCACAAGCTTGCTTGATTAATCGAGAAAATGCTGTTTTCCCTGAACCATTCGGACCGTAGATTACGGCCAAATTATGAGGACCAAAGTCTATCTCTGCGCCATTCTTGATTGCGGAGACGCCTTGGACTTCAGTTATGCCACAAATGCGCAAAGGAGAACGTACTGCCGCATGCGCCAGAGTGCCGGGCTCGACTGTGAAAAAAATGGCATCCTTTTCGCCTGTCGCTTCGCTTTGACAGAGCTGAGCGAGCGCGGCAATTTCCTCAGGATTTAGGTGTCGCTTGTGGTCAATTATTTGTCGTGCCGCAGTTTGTAACCACTTAGGCCGTTCCCCGAGCCAGGTCTCGAATTCGTCTTTTTCTATGGGCTGAGTCGCCGGCGTCGCAATATCCTTCATATATGCCCTCTTATGACGGGAGGCGACCTCAGATCCCGATCAATATCGGTTGGAGGACTACTCCCACAAGAGATAGTACTCCTATAGTAAATGAGGATTCTCACCAATCATCACAAATTGCCCATCCGCGCTAACAAAGTGATCAGGAAACGCGTGGTTACTGCATCTCAGAATTTTTCCGTCACCCCAGATAATCATCGGTGTCTATTGAATCCGAGCTGACACATGAATTAAATCGTTGCTGTCGCTAAGCCGTCAATCTCAACTCAATCAGGTTTCGAATTACGGCCGCGCAGCTCAAAAATAATTTCCTGCTGTGAAACTAGCGTTGTTTGCGCCGTCCCCAATGCCGCTTCCAGCGCACGTGACTGGTTTGAGAGCACCTTTGTTTGAGATGCCGACTGAGCCAATTGTTCCTCAAGTGCCTCTATCCGCCGCTCGTTGCTGGCGACTTGCAGCAACATCACTTCGACCTGGTGCGTAGTACTTTGGCTTGCGGCAAGCTGCTCGGTTAGTCGGCGCCCTGCTACCTGCTCATCATAGAGCGACTTTTCGGCCTGCAAGAGCGCAGCAACCAGGCGTGCACCTTCCTGATTTAGGCGAGTCGCTTCTTCCTGCTTTTGCACAAGAGTATGTTGCTGTTGTCGTAGCTCTGCTTGCACTTGTTGTAGCTGTTGCTCGTGGCGCCGGAGATCCTGGTCACGCTGCTCTTTGACGGATTGCCTGTAGTGTTCTAAAGAATTGCGTGCATGTGTATGTTTTTCTTCCAGTGATTGTCGGTGCGCCTCATTTTCGGCGAGGCGCTCCTGAAGGTCAATCACCTGCTGTTGTGCGGTGTGACGAGAGATAGCTTCTTGTTGCAAGCGGTTACTAGTGTCGCCATGTACCCGCCCTATTTCCTCGACCTGGTCCTTGGCCAGGCACAGCTGCTCTTCCAGCGACACCAATTCCTGCCGCAATCCAGCCACAATCACAACATGTTCCCTCTCCTTCTCTTTTACAGCTGTCTCGATCACTGAAACGCGTTCATTTGCTTCATCGTGCAACTGCGCCGCCAGCCGCGCCACGATATCCTGCAATGCATCGCTGATTGGCGCCTTGCGGCCATCACGGCCCCCCTCCTCCGCTTCCAATTCTTTCAAATATTTATGGATGGTAGTTTTGGAACCGGTGTTGCCCAGGGCAACGCGCACGGCATCGACCGACGGATGCCGTCCTTGCGCAAGCAAGGTGTCACGTGCTTTTTTGACATCGAAATGATAAAGTCCAATACGGGCCATGGCGTGTCTACGAAATAGGATAGGATCTTACGTACCATGTAATTACATACCATTTTTGCCGAACTTCAAGAAGAGTTCTTACTTGAATTTGACGCAGGATAATGTATTCTTATCCTGCGCCAGGCTAGGTTTTATGCAGTTTTGACCAGAGCACCTGTACATTTAGCCTGAACGCCAGACAAACGCGGCACAGCTCCTTTTGCCAACGACCACATCACCGCCCTTGCCCGCCTTTCTTCAGCTTTGCTTGCCATGTCTGATATCGATCGCTTCCTGCAGGCCGCCACACGCGAAAATACCCGGCAGAGCTATCAAAGCGCGCTCCGCGACTTCGAGGTGGATTGGGGCGGTTTTTTGCCGGCCACCCCTGACAGCATTGCGCGCTACCTGGCCAATCGCGCCGACAAACATGCCGTCAACACCCTTCGTCAGCGTTTGGCTGCATTGGCCAAGTGGCATCTCGATCAAGGCTTTCCAGATCCGACCAAGACATCCGTGGTACGCCAAGTCTTGCGTGGCATCCAGACCTTGTATCCGGCCCTGGAAAAGCGGGCAAAACCCTTTCAGATTGATCAACTCATGCTAGTCGATCGCTGGTTGACGGCCGGCGCTGACGCGGCACAAGCGCAGGGAGCGCTGGGGGCCGAGTTGCGGTACCGTCGCAACAAGGCATTGATTCTGCTCGGATTCTGGCGTGGGTTTCGCGGCGACAAACTAACCCGCCTGCAAATCGAGCATGTTCACATTACTCCAGGCGAAGGGATGACCTGCTTCCTGCCGCGGACAAAAGGGGATCGCCAGTTTAAAGGCGGCAGCTTCAAGGTGCCACTTCTATCGCGCCTGTGCCCGGTCACCGCTTACGAGGAGTGGGTTACTGCAGTGGCATTGCCGGCCGGTCCTGTGTTCCGCGCAATTGATCGCTGGGGCAATAATTAAGGACGATTTATACGATTGGGTTGCCTCCGTAGCGCCGCTACACCCAGCCCACGGGCCTTCGCCAACTACGTGCGCGGCTACGACGTGGCCGCCAAGGTGCGCCATGCGAAGCTGCACGACCTGTTCGACACCATCAAGGAACGCCCGTCCCGCCCATGGCATGCCCGACTGGCCATGCACGCCATCATGTAAAAGGCCCGCGATTGCGGGCCTTTTCTGGCTAAGCTCGACGTACAATCGCTTGATTTATCGCTTCGACCACCTCGCTCACGAACGGCTTAACCTTGCTTTTCAAGGCCCGATGCTCGCCGGAAGCGCTTGCAAGCGTTACCGTATAGTGAGTTCGTTGAAGACACACCCAGATGAGCCCCGGAAGCAAGATAATTAGCCAGTGCCAGATAGACAGGGTTGCCAAGTTCTTTCCACTTGTGAGCGCCAATAATTCGCAAATTATGAGCGCAGCAGGCAATATCCTGTTCGGCTTTTTCACCCCGAGCTTGACTGATGTAATGCCACTTATTGCGTGAGTTTCGCCATCGACCATGAAACGGGCATTTGTGACGGTTACTCTGTCGTTCGTGTAATACGTGATTTCTGCTGCGCCGCTCATTGTTTCCCCCAAGAAATGAGGTCAATGTTATCAAGAATTCTCGATTCGGCTAGCACGAACATTCGTCCATCACCTGTGGGAATCCGGGCGCGTCGCCAGGTACACGACGCCGAGATTGTTGTTGCGATAGGTCTGCAAGCCGTCCATGCAATAACCTGAAAGCGCCTGAAATGCGGTCTGGGCGGCACGCAGCATCGATGTGTGATTCGGTACGCGCCATACATGGACTCCCGCGCCCTGCACCGCATTTCCTTATCTATGTAGTCAGAAAATATAAACAGTAATGATTCTCATTTATAGTATAGTGCGCACAGTTTTTCTTCTTATAACCTTGCGCCCATGCCATCGATGCCATCCTCACTCCCAACTCCATTCCCAGTCCATCATCCCCTCGCCGCCCGCCTGATCCTCGCGGGCCTGCTCATTGCCAGCGTGCCACCCTCCGTCTACGCGCAAGCAGCGTCAGGCGCACAGAACCCGCTAGCCACCGTGGTCGTCACCGGCCAGGCCGAAGCGGATGCCGGCGGGCAGATTGCCAAGAGCGCGCGGGCTGGCATGTTGGGGGAAAAAGATTTGCTCGATACGCCGTTCAGCGTCAACAGCTACACGAGCCAGCGCATGCTGGACCAGCAGGCGCTGACCCTGGCCGAGGTGCTGGGCGGCGATCCGTCCACGCGCTTCACGGGCCAGATCGGCGGCGTCACGGATTCGTTTTTCATCCGCGGTTTTCCCCTCAACGAGGGCAATCTGAGTGAAGTGGCGTTCGACGGCGTGTATGGCGTGTCGCCCAATTACCATTTGTTTACGGAATACCTGCAAAGCGTCGAGGTGCTCAAGGGGCCGGCCGCCTTGCTGTACGGGATGTCGCCGAATGGCGGCGTAGGCGGCGTCGTCAATGCCGTGCCGAAACGCTCGCTGCCGCGCGACCTGACGCGATTGACGCTCGATTACGGCTCGGGTTCGCAGGCTGGCGCGGCGATCGACGTCAGCCGCCGTTTCGGCGAGGAGCGGCGTTTCGGCATCCGCTTCAATGGCTTGCACCGCCAGGGCGACACGCCGCTCGACCACCAGACGTCGCGCGCGGAAGTGGCGGCCGTCGCCCTCGACTACCAGGGCCAGCGGCTGCGCGCCTCGCTCGACGTGATCGAGCAATACCAGTGGATCGACGCGCCCACGCGCCCTTTCCTCGTGGCCGCGCGCCTGCCCGTGCCGGAAGCGCCGGACGGCCGGCGCAACATCGCCCAGTCGTGGGGCTGGTGGAAGTCCAACGACCTGGCCACCTTGGGCAAGCTCGAATACGATGTGAACGATAAGGTGACCGTGTTCGCCGATGTGGGCGGCACGCGCTCCGACGTGTCGCGCTATTCGGATCAGACGCCGACGATCACCAGCGCGGCCGGCGACATGACGGTCACGCCCATGAACTGGAAATTCCGCGTGCGGCGCGCCAGCGGCGACACGGGCGTGCGCACGCGCTTACGCACGGGCGGCGTCGAGCATGCGCTGGTCGTGATGGGCAATATCTACCGCGACGAGTTTGGCAGCATAAACAATTCCGGCAAGCTCATCACTTCGAACATCTACCATCCCGTGGCCGTGCCCGATCCCGGCATTGCCGCACCGGGCCGCGTGCCGAAACTGTCCGCGTCGACCCTCTCCAGCCTGGCCGTGGCCGATACGCTGGACATGCTGGACCAGCGCGTGCAGCTGACCCTGGGCGTGCGCCGCCAGCTGGTCGAATCGAAAAACTACAACGCCATCAGCGGCGCGCTGACCACCCACTACAAGCAAGGCGCATTGACGCCGCTGGCCGGCATCGTCGTCAAGCCGCTGCGCCACGTGTCGCTGTATGCGAACTATATCGAGGGCCTCAGCAAGGGCGATATTGCCCCGAACATCGCCGACAACGCGGGCCAGGTCTTCGCGCCCTACAAGAGCAAGCAATATGAAGTGGGCACGAAGGCCGATTTCGGCGTCGTGCTGGCGACCCTGGCCGTGTTCCAGGTGACCAAGCCCAGCGGTCAGTTGTATGGCAAGGTCTACAGCATGGACAGCGAACAGCGCAACCGGGGCCTGGAGCTGAACCTGTCCGGCGCCGCCAGCAAGGCCGTGCGTCTGCTGGCCGGCATCACCTTGCTCGACGGGCGCTTGGTAAAAACCAACAACGCCGCCACCATGGGCAAGCGCCCCGTGGGCGTGCCGACATCGATGGCCAACCTGGGCGGCGAATGGGATCTGCCGTACTGGCCGGGCCTGACGGCCACGGGCGCCGTCAGCTACACGAGCAAGCAGTTTGTGGATCAGACGAATCTGCAATCGGTGCCATCGTGGACCAAGGTCGACCTGGGCTTGCGCTACCGCACGGCCATCGCCGGCAAGGCGACGACCTTGCGCGCCGGCTTGATGAACGCCTTCGACCGTCATTACTGGGCCGGCGTGGCCTCGTATGGCACCGTTTCGCAGTCGGCGCCCCGCAGCATGCAACTGTCGGCCGCCGTCGATTTCTGAGGCGATCGGCAGTCAGGCCTTACTTGAGTTGCTGCAGCGCCTGGCGCTCGGCGTCCGCGTCGAGGGGCTGGCCCGCGATGCGCGCGTCTATCGCCTGCAAAATGGCCGGGGCGGCGCTGCCCGCCATGCGGTAAGTTGCCGCTGCCGTCGGCTCCGGCTGCGTTTCCACCAGCACGGGAATGATCCACGGGCCGCCGGCCTCGGGCGCCTTGCAGGCGAGGCCGGCCAGGGCCGAGGCCTGGCCGGCGCCGTCGTGGAGCGTGAAACTGCGGCAGAATTGACCGTCGGCCGTACGGAACGTGATGCCGATGCTGACAGGCTGACCCTGCCCTGGCGCGCTGGCCAGCTGCTGCGACAATGCGCGGGCCAGCACGCCGCCTGCCGCCATGCGGCCACCGGCGGTGCTGACGGCGTCGGCGGCAACGTCTTGGCGGCCGCCGGATTCGAGCATGGGCAAGGCCGTTTTCCCGATGAGTACGCCAACGACCAGGGTCGCGGCCAGCGCGCCCCACGCGGGCAAGGCCCAGCGGCTGTGGTTGGCGGCGGGCCTCGGCGTGAACGCCGGCGCAGGACTGGCGGGCGCCGGTTCGGCCGGGCGCAGTGCGTCGCGCAGGCGCTGCGGCACGGCTTCGTCGAGGATCGGCGCGAAACTGGCGTAGACGTCGTCGCGCATGGCGCGATGCTGTGCGACGCGTCGCGCCATCGCCGCGTCGCCAGCCATCGCGGCCTTGACCTGCGCGCTGGTGCCGGGGTCCAGCTCGCCGTCGGCAAATGCCATCAGGATTTCATCAGAGAACTGCGTCATTTTACCCTCTCCGTATCGGACAACTGCGCCTGCAGCGCTTCGCGCGCCCGCGCCAGGCGGCTGGTCAGCGTGCCGACCGGAATGTCCAGCACCTGCGCCGCCTCTTTGTAAGGCATGCCATCGATGAGCACCAGGGCCACCACCATGCGCTGGTCTTCGTTCAGCCGGCCGATCGCTTGCTGTACAGCCAGGCGATGCACCTGCCTCTCGGACGCGTCGTCGCCGACAAACTGCCCCTCCTCCTCGTTGCTAAACAGCCGGTCGCGCCGTACCCGCACCCTCACCTCGTCTATCCAGGCATTCTTCATGATTCTGAACAGCCAGCTGTCGAGCCGTGACCCCGCTTCCCACTGGCCGATATGCTTGAGCGCCCGTTCAATGGCGACCTGCACGAGATCATCGGCATCTTCGTGGTTGCGCGTGACTGCCCGGCCAAAGCGCCGCAGCCGCGGCAGCAAGGCGGCAATTTCGGCGTGGAGCGATGCGACGTGTGGCGTCATTGTTCTCTGGTAAACGATGGGGTACGGGATTTTAGTCCATCCCCCCAGCCATTTCGGCTTAATATAATGAAACATCCTGTTTCACCGAACGCCCCGGATATTTCGCCATGCCCCCTAGCCTGCTCCTGTTAGCTCCTCCCGCCCGGCGCCTCCTGGTGCTGCTGCCCCTGCTGTTGACCGTCACCGCCGTCCATGCCCAGGGCCATGGTCAAGGCCAAGGCCAGGGCAACCGGCCGGCCATGAATCCCTCGATGAATATGCCCATGCCGCGCGGCAACGGCAATGGTATGGGCAATGGCAATAGCATGGGCATGGGCTTGCAGAGGGACCCGCCGGGCTTGCTCAAACAGCAAAACTGGATGCAACCCGGCAATTCCGGCAATGTTGGGAATGCCGCCAATGGGGCCAGGGCGGCCAATGCGGCCAATCGCGGCGACACTGACGAGACTGGTGAAGGGGCCAGCCTGCAACAATCGCGCGCGCGCATGGTGAAAAACCTGCTGCGCGTATATCGCGACGTGATCGAAGCCGATCCCCGCGGTGAGCCCGTGCTGCGGCGGCAGCTGCTGGCATGGTCGCCGCCGGCCGCCATGCTGGAAGCGGCGCGTGCCGAGGGTTTCAGCGTGCTTGCCAAGCGGGCTCTGGGCGGGCTGGGCGAAACGCTGGTGACGCTCGGTGTGCCGGAGCGTTACAGCACGGAAGAGGCGCTGGCGCGGCTGCAAGCGCTCGATCCCGGCGGCAGCCATGATTTCAATCACCTGTATATCAGCAGCGGCCAGTCCGGCAAGCCATCCGCCCCCGGCCGGCGCGCCGCCCGCCCTGCCGCGGCCGGTGCGGTGCGCGTGGGGCTGGTCGATGGCGGCGTCGACGGCACGCACCAGGCCTTCCAGAAAGCGGCCATCCGGCGCTGGGGATGCAACGGCCGCGTCGTCCCCAGTGCGCATGGCACGGCGGTGGCTTCGCTGCTGATCGGAAACGCCGACCGTTTTCATGGCGTGTCGCCGGGAGCCCGGCTGTATGCGGCCGACGCCTATTGCGGCAGCGAAACGGGTGGCGCCGTCGACCAGATCATCGAGGCGCTGGCCTGGCTTGCCCGCGAACAAGTCCCGGTGGTCAACGTCAGCCTGGTGGGACCGCCCAACCAGATGCTCGAACGCGCCGTGCAGGCCATGCTCAAGCGCGGCCACCTGCTGATCGCCGCCGTGGGCAATGACGGCCCGGCCGCGCCGCCGTTGTATCCGGCCAGCTATCCTGGCGTGATCGGCGTCAGCGGCGCCGATGCGCAACGGCGCATCCTGCCCGAGGCGGCGCGCGGCCCCCAGGTCATGTTCGCCGCGCCCGGCAGCCAGATGCTGGCCGCCGCCGTCGGCCCGCAGCCCTATGGCGTGGTGCGCGGCACATCGTTTGCCGCGCCCATCGTGGCAGCCATGCTGGCGCAAAGCATGCGCAAACCCGGCGTTGCGGCAGGCCGCGCCGCCGTGGCCAAGCTGGCTGCGCGGGCGCAGCGCATGAGCGGCGGGGAACGCTCGCCCGAGGCCGGTTACGGCCTGGTCGGCGAAGCGTTCCGCATCGCGCCCGAAGACAGGCCGTAAGGCCCGCGCGCGATCGCGCGCCTGGCGGCGAAAAAAAAGTTGCTAGTGAGGGATGAAATCCGCCTCGCCCGTCGTTCTTACTGTACCAGCCGCAATTTTTCCGTGGCTCTCAAGGAGACTGAACATGAAATCCCAGCAACTTGCCACCCTGGCCACCATTCGAGGAGAAAACTCCATGACACACTTATTGCGTACCTGCGGCATGATCAGCACCGTCACCGCCGCAGCCCTGCTGTCGGCCTGCGGCGGCGGTGGATCGTCAAGCGATACCAACCTGAGCGGGACGCTGGGCGTCGCCATCACCGATGCGCCAGCGTGCGGCTTTGACGCCGTCAACGTGACCGTCAACAAGGTCCGCGTGCACCAAAGCGCCACGGCGGGCGATACCGATGCGGGCTGGACCGATATCACGCTCAGCCCGGCGCGCAAGATCAACCTCTTGAACCTGACCAATGGCGCCCTGGAAAACTTGGGGCAAACCCCGCTGACGCCCGGCCGCTACACGCAGCTGCGCCTGGTTCTCGATGCCAATGCCGGCTCGGCCATGGCCAATTCGGTGGTGCCGAGCGGCACCGTCAACGAAGTTTCCCTCGATACGCCCAGCGCGGTCCAGAGCGGCATCAAGCTGGTCAACCAGTTCGACGTGGCTGCGGGGCAGCGGGTCGACCTGGTACTCGACTTCGACGCCTGCAAATCCGTCGTCAGGAAAGGCAATGGCGGCTTTGCGCTCAAGCCGGTCGTCAAAGTCGTGCCAACCGTACTGAACGGTATCAACGGTTTTGTCCCCCCTGCCTTGCTGACGCAACATGTGATGGTAACGGCGCAGCAGAACGGCACGATTGTCGCCGCCACCGCGCCGAACGCGACGACGGGCGAATTCTATCTGGCGCGCCTGGTTCCCGGTAACTATGACGTCGTCATCACCGCCGACAACAGCGCCACTGCCGTCATCGCCGCCGTGCCGGTCGCCACCGCGACCAGCACCACAACGCTCAGCAGCGCCAGCGCGCCGATCAATCTCGTCGCTGCCGCAACGGCTCCAGGCATCATCGGCGGTACCGTCGCCCTGGCGCCAGTGAGCAGCACCGAAGTCGCGACGGTCTCCGCAAAGCAGAGTTTCGCGGCCGGCCCGACCGTCACGGTCAAGTACCAGGGCGTCGATATCGCCACCGGCGCCTATGCGCTGACCCTGCCCACCGTTGCGCCGCAACTGGCGCCGTACAGCGCCACCCTGCCCCTGGTATTCACGGCGCAGGCCAATACGCTGCCCGGTACCGGCAAATACAAGGTGGAAGCGGCGGCGAACGGCTATGCGGTCCAGACCCTGCCATCGGTGGATATTGCCACGGCAAATCAACTTGGGGTCAGCTTTACCTTGATACCGTAAGAGCATCGCCGTCCATGGCCTAGCAGCACGGCGATGCATCCGCGGACGCATCGCCGTGTCTTCTGCATTCAATTTTTACCGACGATGCCCAGGCTTTCCATGACCCTGGCCGCATTGTCCTTGCAGTCCACATCATCGGGTTTGGCATCGATCATCTGAATCAGCGACAGCAGATGCGCCTTGTTCTGCGCCAGCCGCACTTCCAGCGACTCGATGTCGGCGATCTTCTTCTTGAGCGCCACCATCAGCTCATCATGTTTCCATGATGAAATATCCTCCGGCAAGACTTGCCTGATTTCGTCGAGCGTAAAGCCCGCCTGCTGGGCGTCGGTGATGATGGACAGTACCGCCACCGCTTCCAGCGGATAGTCGCGGTAGCCGTTCGATTGCCGGTCCACGGCTTTCAGCAAGCCTTTGGCTTCATAGAAGCGTATCGTGGACGCCGCCAGGCCGCTGCGCTTGGCCAGTTCGCCGATTTTCATCGTTTTCCCGCTCCCCTATTCTGGTTTGTTGTTTCGCAAGGCCATGAGCAGCGCTTGCGCCACTTCCTTGCTCGATCCGGGGTTCTGGCCCGTGACGAGGCGGCCATCGGTCATGACGAAGCTGCCAAACGGTAGAAAACCCTTGTCATACAGCGCTCCCCTTCCCTCGAGCTCGCTTTGCAGCAGGTAGGGTACCTGATCCTTGATGCCGGCCAGCGATTCCTCCGTATTCGAAAAGCCCGTCACGCGGCGCCCTTGTATCAGCGGCTTGCCGTTTTCGTCCTGCAGGTCGAGCAGGCCGGCGGCGCCATGGCAGACGGAAGAAACGATGCCGCCGTTGCGGTATATCGCCTCGGCAATGCGCTTGAGGTCCTGGTTGCCCTTGAAATCCCACATCGTGCCATGGCCACCCGTGTAGAAAATAGCCTGGTAGGCAGCAGGATCGATGTCGGCCGCCGCTCGCGTCGATTCCAGCGCCGCCATGAAAGCGGGATCTTTCAAGTGGTTTTTTGCGGCGGCATCGATATACAGCCATCCCAGGCTGCGCTCATCGAGCGGTACGGCGCCGCCGTTCGGGCTGACGAAGTCGACGCCAAAGCCGGCGTCCTTCAGCGCGTCATATACGTGGGTGAGTTCCGTGAGCCAGAGCCCGGTATGGTCGTGTCTGCTCGGATACTGGGAATGATTGGTCATGACCACGAGTACCGTGCCCGGTTCCCGCTTTGGCGACGCCGGTTCCGCAGCAACGATCTGCATGAATAGCAAGGGCATGAGCGCGAGGAAAAGCTGTTTGAAAACTGACATGAGATCGTCCTCCTGATGGTTGAATGGCCTGCGCCATGTGATCCACTATAAGCTTAAAGCCAACTTGAATGTCAAGCGGCAGATGGGCGGTGACAGGAGTTTGTTGTCTCAGGCTGCTGCGTTTCTTCCAGCCCGTGTCGCGAACGGGACACAGGCAAAAAAAGTGCGTTTTAGGGCTTGACCTTCAAGTTAGCTTAAAGCTTATCGTGAGGCCATCGCAACCCTGGAGATAAGCATGAAGCCTTTTACCGCACTGACGCTGCCCAATGTAACCGTCATTCCGAACCGCCTCGCCAAAGCCGCCATGGAAGAGAACATGGCTGACAACGATCACGCGCCCTCACAGGAGCTGATCCGCCTGTACCAGTCGTGGGCGGATGGTGGCGTGGGTCTGATGATCACCGGAAACGTGATGATCGACCGCCGCGCCATGACGGGACCCGGCGGCGTGGTGCTTGAGTCTGACGAATTTGGCGCCCGCTTCGAGCAATGGTCGCGCACGGCCCGTTCACGCGGCGCGCAGGTCTGGATGCAGATCAACCATCCAGGGCGCCAGATGCCCGCCGCCCTGGGACAGGAAACCATCGCACCGTCAGTTGTGCCCATGGACCTGGGCAACTTTTCAAAGCAATTTTCGGCGCCGCGCGCAATGACGGAGGCCGATATTGCCGACGTGAAGCAGCGCTTTGCCAACAGCGCCCGGCTGGCGGAGCGCTTTGGCTTTACGGGCGTGCAAATCCATGCCGCGCACGGCTACCTGATCAGCCAGTTCCTCTCCCCTCTGACCAACCAGCGCACCGACCGCTGGGGCGGTTCGCTCGAAAACCGGGCGCGGCTGCTGGTCGACGTCGTCAACGAGGTGCGGCAAGCCGTCGGCAAAGGCTTTGCCGTTGCCGTGAAGCTCAATTCGGCCGATTTCCAGAAAGGCGGCTTCAGTTCGGATGACGCCAAGCAGGTCGTTTCCATGCTCAATACCCTGGGCGTCGACCTGATTGAATTGTCCGGCGGCAGTTATGAAGCCCCTGCCATGCACGGCCAGACCCGCGATGGCCGCACCCTGGCCCGCGAAGCCTATTTCCTCGAGTTCGCCAAGGATATCGCCACGGTGGCCAGCATGCCCATCATGGTGACGGGCGGCATACGCCGCTACCAGGTGGTGCAGCAAGTGCTGGACAGCGGCATTGCCATGGCGGGCATGGGAACGGCCTTGGCGCTCGACCCGCAACTGCCTGAAGCATGGCGTTCCGATCAATCGGCAAGCCCTTTGCTCCGGGCCGTCACCTGGAAAAACAAGGTGCTCTCGTCCATTGCCTATATGGCGATGGTCAAGTATCAGTTGCGGCGCCTGAGCCAGGGCAAGCATACCCGGCCCAACGTGGCGCCTGCGCTGGCGCTATTGATACAGCAATGGGACACCGCCATCCGGAACCGGCAGTATCGCCGCCGGATGCATAGCGGCTTTTAAGTGAGTTTTTCCCAATCAATCATGGAAGGTGCAAGCAATGAACATGAACATCGCCGCGGCGGTATCCGCATTGGTATTGAGTATTGCCGCAAGCCCGTCCCGGGCGGAACACGCTGTCGAAAACAGGCAGCTCGTTATTGATATCGCGGGCCATGCCGTCCCGGTGGCCGCTGGCGGCCTGTATGACCGCTTTCGCTCGAATCCCCCTTTATCCGTCATCGCATCGGAAGCGCCGGAGCTTGACCTGAGCTGGTTCAAGGAGATGCAAAAAGAAAAGGTGTCCATCGGCTTTGACTCGTATTCGCCGAACTTCTATTACAAGAACCGCAAGATCACGGCCGTATTTACGGCCGACCTCGCGCGCCTGAAGGAGCTGATGCCCGAAGACATACTGAAGCAAGTCCAGCCCCTGCAAGTGTGGCCAGGCCGGGGCGCGGTGGCATTGACGGCCTATGCGTATGAGTACTGCGACAACGACAGCTACAATGAAATTTCATTGGCGATTGTCACCAACAAGCCTGGCAGCGCCAGCTTTGGCCCGTTCACCTTGCTGGGCCAATCGCTGTCCAAGGATTTCTGGGGCTATGTGCTCAAGCTTCCCGTCAACACGGAACTGGCCAGGGTGCGTGGCGTGGTTGGCTACAATCTGCCCAAGTGGCTGACCGGTATCGAGGTGAAGGAAACGGACGCAAGCGTTTCCTTTGAAGTCATGGATAGCGCAACGGCCAAGCTCGATTTTGTTTTTGCAGGCAAAAAACTGGGCGACCTGGCGCACACGGCCGATGTGGTGAGCAACAGCTTCACCAACAAGGATGGCGCCGGGAAACTCACGTATGGCTATGCCGTTTCCCGCCAGCTGAGCCATGCGTCGAGCACGAGTGCGGAATCGGTCGATCTGAAGCTGGGCGACGGCAGCTTTTCCCATTATATCAAGTCATTGAAGCTGGGGAAGATGATGAAATATGAATACGTGCCGGAATTTCAAAGCGCGCTGTATGCCCCGAAGCCACTAAGAGACCTCGGTGTCGAAAAGTGATTTGTTGAAAAGCCGCCAGGTGAGCAGCAACGGAGCGTTTACTCGTCCTGTAGCTGCAACTCCCAATACCCCACGTCGATCCACCGGTCGAATTTACGGCCGACCCGCTTGAACATGGCCACTTGCTCGAATCCCAGGCGCTCATGCAAGGCGACGCTGGCGTCGTTGGGCTGTGCGATGCCGCCGATGACCACCTGCAGCCGCCGCTGGCGCAAGTCATCGATGAGCACGCTGTACAGTTGCCGGCCGACACCTTGCCCCACGCATTCGTGCGCCACGTACACCGTCGATTCGACGGAAAAACGATAGGCGCTGCGGGCGCGCCAGGGCGTGGCGTAGGCATAGCCGAGAATCCCGCCGTCGCGCTCGAAAACATACCACGGCAACTGCGCGCCGACAGAGGCGATACGCTGGGCCATCTCGTCGCTGCCAACCACCTGCTCTTCGAACGTGATGGTGGAGCTGCTGACGTAATGGTTGTAGATCGTGGCGATCGCGGCGGCATCGGCGGTAGTGGCAAGTCGAATCATCAGTGGGATCCAAATAGACGTGAAGTGGCAGGAAGGAACTCGGCCGTAAACTGTGCTCGGCGCTGCAAGGTGTCATTCTGACAATAATTCGCCATAGGCGACCTCACGGCGCATTGCGTTGAGAAGGATCGCGCAGGAAAGCCGGCGAAGGCCCTGTTCCTCCCGATCGCTCCCGCTCTCGCCTAGCGGCCTCGGCCCACCAGGTCAGCTGGGAAAAGGTGCGCTCGATATAGGAAACCCAACGCGTGCTATCGACTTCAGGCGCAAAGCTGCCATCGGCAGCAAAAACAGTATGTGCGGCCGGAATATGGATCATGGCCGACACCGGCAAACAACCCAGCTCGGAGAGAAAAGCGCGCATGCCCACTGCCGCACGCACGCCACCCCACTGCCCTGCCGAATAAGTCACGATGGCACTGGGCTTGAAAGCAAACAGGGAACTGCCAAAATGGTTCAGCAGATGCGCCAGCGCCGGGCTCATTGAATGATTGTATTCGGGGCTGGCCATCACATATCCGTCGGCGCCGGCAATCTCACTGGCCAGGTGCTCCAACGGCAAGGGTGCGCGTCCTTTCGCATAGGAATAGTGCGGTTTGAACACATCACCCAGGTCGTAATCGAATGGATCGATGAGCACCACGTCGTGGCCAGCTTGACCGCACTGCGCCGCGCAGGCTTTGGCGACACGCTCGCCGAGACGCGCCGGCTGGGGCGGCGTGCTTGTACGTATTGAGCCAAGAAACACCAAGATTTTCATGCTGTCCTTTCAAGCCAGGAATTCGACTGAGTCATCGTAAAGTGGCGGCCCGGCGCGCGGGCCGCGATGAAAACAGCTTACTTGACTGGTGTTTCGTGATCCATGGCCGCCGTGGCGAGGGCGCGCACGTCAACCGGCATGGATTCCTTGCGCTCGCTGTAGCGGCTGGTCAGGTAATCCGAGCGGTCGCGCACCACCAGGGTGAATTTATACAGTTCTTCCATGACGTCGACCAGGCGGTCGTAGTATGACGACGGCTTCATGCGGTCGTTGTCGTCGAACTCCTGGTATGCCTTGGCAACGGATGACTGGTTCGGGATCGTCACCATGCGCATCCAGCGGCCCAGCACGCGCAAGCCGTTGACGGCGTTGAACGATTGCGAGCCGCCCGACACCTGCATCACCGCCAGGGTCCGCCCCTGCGTCGGGCGCACGCTCCCCATTTCCAGCGGCAGCCAGTCGATCTGCGACTTGAACACGCCCGTCACGGCGCCATGGCGTTCCGGGCTGCACCAGACCTGGCCTTCCGACCACAGCGACAACGCGCGCAGCTCCTGCACCTTGGGGTGATCAGGACTGACGCTGTCGACCATGGGCAAGCCATGCGGGTCGAACACCCGCGTCTCGGCGCCGAAATGCTGGAGCAGCCGCTCCGCTTCCAGGGTCAGCAAGCGGCTGAACGAGCGTTCACGCAGCGAGCCGTACAGCAAGAGGATGCGCGGCGCATGCGTGGCCACCGTCGGCGGCGCAAGTTTATCGAGGGTCGGCGTGTCGAGGTGGGCGGCGCTGATGTTGGGCAGGTTATTCATGGTGCATCTTTTACTGTCATGAGTGATCGAAAAATACTGAAAAGTAAGGCATTGCCCGCTAGACGGCGCTTTGCCCGATGGCCTTGATCTCTTGCTGGATCGCGTTTTTTTCCAGCATGTGCAGCGGCAGACTGACGAAGACGTTCATCCGCGTCATGATCTGGCGGAATACCTTGTGAAATACCGCGCGCCTTTCTTCATCGGTGCCGGTGGCCGCAGCCGGGTCTTCGAATCCCCAGTGCGCCGAAAGCGGATGGCCTGGCCAATATGGGCAGACCTCGCCGGCGGCGTTATCGCACACGGTAATGACGAAATCCATGTGCGGTGCGTCCGCGGTACCGAATTCATCCCAGCTCTTGCTGCGCAGTTTGTCGAGCGGATAGCCGGTCGCTTCAATTTGCTCGATGGCGAACGGGTTGACGCTGGCGCCCGGATGGCTGCCGGCCGAAAAGCCGCGGAAGCGGCCTTTTCCCATGGTGGAGACAAGCGCCTCCGCCATGACGCTGCGGGCTGAGTTGCCGGTACAGAGAAACAACACGTTGTACACTTTTTCGGTCATGACGATTCCTTCACTCCTGGTTTCCATACGCACTCCCTAATTTCATAATTCTATAATAGTCGAATTATGGAATTAATGTAAACCTGTTTTTGTACATATGCGGTGCCTGGCAAGTCTGTTATTGGCGGCCGTGCGCTGACACAGCACCCGTCGAGGCAAGTGCAGGCCTCGACGGAGTGCCGCATTATATTGTCGCCACGTCTCCATCGCGGCGAATTTCGTCTGCCTGCACACTGTCATGCTCACACTGGTCTTTTGCCTTCGGCGCAAAACGCAGAATCAGGCAAGCAACAATGGCCGACAGGAGAGAGCCAAGCAGGATGCCGATCTTGGCTTCCTCGACATACGCTGGATGGCCAGGAAATGCCAGGCCACTGATGAACAGGCTCATCGTAAAACCGATACCACAAAGCATCGAGACCGCATAAATTTGCAGCCAGGTGCTTCCGCGTGGCTTGCCAGCAAGTCCGCTCTTCACCGCCAGCATGACACCAGCGAACACACCCAGTTGCTTGCCGAGGAAAAGACCTGCGGCAATGCCAAGCGGGAGCGGCGCCCACATGGCTGATGGCGAGAGTCCCGCAAACGAGACGCCAGCGTTGACGAAGCCGAATACCGGGACCACCAGGAAACCGACCCATGGATGCAAGGCGTGTTCGAGCCGGTGCAGGGGCGAATCAGGCGCATCCGGCGTGCCTGGGGACGGAATGTAGGGGATCAGGAAGGCGCCCACCACGCCGGCGATCGTTGCGTGCACGCCGGAGAGCAGCGTGACATACCAAAGCAGGGCCAGGCCGATCAGATACGGCCATAGTTTCATCACGCGAAGCTTGTTCAAGGCAAATAACACCACGACGATGGCGGCCGCGGCGGCAAGTGCGCCGGCATTGATGGAGGCGGTATAGAAAACGGCGATGATGGCGACAGCGCCCATGTCATCGATAATGGCCACTGAAACAAGCAGCAGTTTCAAGGACAAGGGCGCATGGCGTCCCAGCAGCGCCAGCACTCCCATGGCGAACGCGATGTCCGTCGCGGCAGGTATCGCCCAGCCATTCATCAGCAAGGGCTGTTTCGCAGTGAGTAAAACGTAGATCGCGGCCGGAAATGCCATCCCCAGCAGTGCAGGCAATGCCGGCAGGCGTCGCTGCTCCCACGTCGAGAGCCGGCCATCGACCAGTTCCCGTTTGATCTCGAGCCCGACCAGGAGGAAAAAGACCGCCATCAGCCCGTCGTTGACCCAGAGGTGGGTTGTCATCGGGCCCAGTTTGTCGCTGAGCACGGGACCTGTTTGCCAATGCAGAAAATGCTGGTAGACGCCGGCCAGCGGACTGTTGGCGATAATCAGGGCGGCAACGGCCGCTGCCATCAGCAGGATGCCGCCCGCCGCGTCACTGGCGAGGAAGCGCTGTAGAACGGAATGGTGTTTCGGTGAGGTAGTGGTGCTCATGCCGCATGCTCCTTGAACGAATGGATGTCCACGACGCACCAGGCCCTCCGGGCGCAAGCACGCTCGGCGAGGTCAATGACGGAAGAAGTGCCAATACAAGCGCAAGCACAAGCACAAGCAGGCCGGGCAGGCGTAGACGAGGAGTGGGAAAGGAAAAAGACAGAGCCCGCGGAAAGCGGTGCTTCAATCAGTTGACGCCAATAGAGATGGAACGCTGCGCGCATCATAAAACCTCACGGAAAACGAAAATGTCGTTCTCCGTATTCGGGGTAGCCCCGGGCGCACGCAGCACACGCCGAGTTGTCATTATACCTCAGGCCCGACTTTCCTTCAACGCGACAGCAGCGGACTGAATCGTCCTCCAGGGTGGCTGGCTTCCCGCTCAGTATGTTGATGTAGATCAATCAATTTTTGTATCGTGTGCAGCAGAATATGATCATTCGCAAGCTTCTGTTCAGCAAATCATGGCTTGCGCCCTGCTCTACGCCCTAGCCACTTCATAAGGAATACCATGACACCCACTACCATGAAAGCCGCCGTTGTCGAGCAACTGGGCCAGCCGCTGGTGCTGCGCGAGGTGCCCGTGCCGGTACCCGGTCCCGGCCAGATCCTCGTCAAGACGGAAGCGTGCGGCGTTTGCCACACGGACTTGCATGCGGCGCGCGGCGACTGGCCCGTCAAACCGTCGCCACCGTTCATCCCCGGCCACGAAGGCATCGGCCTGGTGGTGGCCGTGGGCACGGGCGTCACCGAGGTGCAGCTCGGCGACCGGGTCGGCGTGCCCTGGCTCTATTCGGCTTGCGGCCATTGCGAACATTGCCTGGCAGCCTGGGAAACCGTGTGCGCCGAAGCGCAGTTTGGCGGCTATACCAAGAATGGCGGCTTTGCCGAGTACATCCTGGCCGACCCGCGCTACGTCGCGCATATCCCGGCGGGACTGTCCGCCGTGCAGGCGGCGCCCATCATCTGCGCCGGCGTGACCAGCTACAAGGGCATCAAGGAAACGGGCGCGCGGCCGGGCGAATGGCTGGCCGTGTCCGGCATCGGCGGACTCGGTCACCTGGCCATCGAGTATGCGCTGGCCATGGGCTTGCGCGTGGCGGCCGTCGACATCGATGACGGCAAGCTGGAGCACGCGCGCGCCCTGGGCGCCGAAGTGACGATCAATGCACGCCAGGGCGACCCCGTCGCGGCCTTGCGCGAGGCGACCGGGGGCGGCGCCCACGGCGTGCTGATCACGGCGCCGTCGCTCGATGCCTTCCAGCAAGGCGTGGCGATGACGCGCAAGCGCGGCACGTGCGTACTGGTGGGCTTGCCGCCGGGCGACTTCCCGACGCCGCTGTTCGACGTCGTCGCCAATTGCGTGACGATACGCGGCTCTTTTGTGGGCACGCGCCAGGACATGGCCGAGGCGCTCGCCTTTGCCGCCACGGGCAAGGTCAAGGCCGACGTGGAATTGCAGCCGCTGTCGGCCATCAACGACATCTTCAGCCGCCTGGAACACGGCAAGGTTGCCGCGCGCGTCGTGCTCGATTTCAGCGCGAAGTAAACGCGACGCCAGCATTCCGGTGTGTCGTGCGACGGCAATTTAATTGCCGTTGTTATGATGGCTTATCATAAAAACACAACAAGGACACACCGATGAAGCAATCCCTCTCCCGCCTGCTGGCCTGCGCCGCCCTCGCCTTCTCCATTTCGGCCAGCTGGGCCAGCGCGGCCGGGCCGGCCGCGTCGTCGCTGCCCGGACACTATTATTTGCAAGGCGTCATGGAAACGGGTTCCGAACTGCTGCTGAAAAAGGACGGCACCTTCGAATGGATGCTCAGTTATGGCAATACCGACCAGCAAGCGAGCGGCGAGTGGCGCGCTTCGGGCGACACGGTGACCCTGGTGGCGGGCAATGGCGGCAAGGAGCCGCAGTTCCGCGTGTTCGAGGAATCGGAAATGCGCATCCAGAAAGCGGCCGAAGCGGGCCTGTGGGTGGCCATTGTCGGTTTTCCACGGCTGGGACCGATGGCCGGCGTGGAAGTGAAATTCGAAGCGCAAAGCGGCAAGACGGCCACCGCCGTGAGCGTGGCGAACGGCGACGCCATCGTCCGCATGCCGGCGTCGGAACGCTGGGTGCGGGCCGGCCTGCGCCGCCAGGGGGCGAAAGCCGACTATCAATGGCTGGCCGTGCCAGCCGAGCGCGCGCAGGAACGCATCGCCGCGTTCGCCGTCACCGACCCGCAATGGCTCAGGGGCCAGGCATTCCAGAAGCTGGCCCTGCGCGTCGTCGAGGGTGGCCTGCGCGTGGACGAGCCTGACAACGGCCTGGCCAGGGGGCTGTACGCAAAGCAGGCGTCCGGCCAGTAGCCCTGGTTCCACCGTCCCCTTCTACAGCTTCTCCGCACCTGGTCAGCAATATCGACCAGGGCACGCTGCGCACTCAATTTGATATCGCTCAGCCAAGAATAGCCTCGACACCAACACCAAATTTGTTCGGATTAAATTGAATGACTTGATAAGTTGCGATCTGCTCCCGATAGAAGGGATCCTCTGCAAGCACGCCATCCAATTCCTCACGGCTCAGGCTTTTCACGAGGATGACACCTCCTGTTCGCGGCATCTGGGGACCGGAAGCCAAAAAATGACCCGCGGCATAGTGGCGATCAAGAAAACTCCGATGCTCCTCAATGTGAGCCTCGATGGCGGCCAGCGGTTGAACATAATGCAGAAGGACAATAAACATAAGGCTCCTCAAAACTCATTGACAGGATAAGCGATCAAGTATGACAGAGATGCCCCGCCATTTACGCCCGTGCTTGCCCGTGCGCCGTTGACACCCCGCACCGTCTGTCCTATAGTCGCCGGGTTAACGACAAATGAGAATGAGAATCATGTTCAGTTCTATGAAGAAATGGCTCGTGTGCTATCCGTTCGTGGCCGCCAGCCTGTTGCTGGCCGGCGGCGCGCAGGCGCAAACGACCGATCCCGGCGCCGGCGCCAAGCAATTGTGGCAATTGATTGACTACGTTGCCGTCGATTACAGCGGCGCCGTCGAGCACGGCAAGGTGGTCAGCGAGGCCGAATACGCGGAAATGCTCGATTTCACGGACAACGCGACGACGCAGATCGCCGCCCTGCCCGCCCACGCTTCGCAGGCGGCCATCGCCGCCGCCATCGCCGACCTGCGCAAAGCCGTCGTCGCCAAGGCGGACGGCGTGGAAGTCAAGCGCCTGGCGCACCATGCGAACGGCTTGCTGATTGCCGCCTACCCGATACCCGTGGCGCCGAAAGTGCTGCCGAACCTGGCGCGCGGCGCGGCCCTGTATGCGGCCCAGTGCGCTTCTTGCCACGGTGTGGCCGGCGGCGGCGACGGTCCGCTGGCGGCCGGCCTGGAACCGAAACCGATCGCCTTCACGGATGGCGAACGGGCCCAATCGCGCAGCCTGATGGCCTTGTACCAGGTCATTTCGCAAGGCGTGGCCGGCACGTCGATGGCCAGTTTCGGCCAGTTGTCCGAAAACGAGCGCTGGGACCTGGCGTTCTATATCGGCGGCATGTCGCACGATGCGGCGGCCAGCGCGCGCGGCGAAAAGCTGTGGCAGGACGATCCACGGGCCAAGAAGCTGTACGCGGACCTGGCGGCCGTGACGACCCTGACGCAGGAAGCCGTTGCCGCCAAGCTGGGCGCGGACGAAGCCAAAGCGCTGACGGCGTATCTGCGCAGCCATGCCGACAAGGCCGAAGCGCACAAGCCGGCCGGCCTGGCCCTGTCGCGTCAGCGCCTGGCCGAAAGCCTGGCCGCCATGCACGCGGGCGACCGCGCGACCGCCACGCGCCTGGGCCTGTCGGCCTACCTGGACGGCTTCGAGCCGATCGAGCCGATGGTCGGCGCGCGCAACAAGTCCTTGCTGCTGGCCGTGGAAAACGCCATGCTGGCCTACCGTTCCGCCGTTGCCAAGGGCACGGTGGCCGACGCCGAAGCGGCCGGTGAAAAACTGCAGCAACTGTTTACCCACGTGGAAGCGGAACTGGGCGACGCCAAGGCCGACCCGATGACGACCTTTATCGGCGCCCTGACGATCTTGCTGCGCGAAGGCGTGGAAGCGCTGCTGATCGTGATCGGCATCATCGCCTTCCTGCGCAAGGCCAAGCGCAAAGACGTGCTCGCCTACGTGCATGCGGGCTGGGCCAGCGCGCTGGTGGCGGGCGGGCTGACGTGGGTGGCGGCGACGTATCTGGTGACCATCAGCGGCGCCAGCCGTGAAGTGAGCGAAGGTCTCGGTTCCGTGTTCGCGGCCCTCGTCCTGCTCAGCGTAGGCTTGTGGATGCACCAGAAGAGCAGCGCCGGGCGCTGGCAGGAATACCTGCACGAGAAACTCACGGCGGCGATGAGCCGGCGCTCCGCCTGGGGCCTGTTCGCACTGGCCTTCATCGCCGTCTACCGCGAAGTCTTTGAAACCGTGCTGTTCTATTCCGCCCTGGCGGCGGACGGCAATGGCGGCGCCCTGCTGGGCGGCTTCCTGGTCGCCATCGTGCTGCTGGTCGTGATCGCCTGGGCCTTGCTGCGCACGAGCGCTCGCATGCCGATCGGCAAGTTCTTCTCATGGACGTCCGCCTTCGTGGCCGTGCTGGCCGTCATTTTGATGGGCAAAGGCGTGGCCGCGCTGCAGGAAGCGGGCTGGGTCGGCGTCACCCCCGTCGATTTCATGCGCATCGACCTGCTGGGCATCCTGCCGACCATGGAAACCCTGCTGGCGCAGGCGGCCATCGTGGCCATTATCATCGCCGGCTATGGCTGGAACCGCGTTTCGGCAGGCAGGCGCAAGCTGGCCTGATCCTGAAATGCCGGCGTAGGCAGAGCTCACATGGCGCTGCCTACGCCTGGTGGCTCGGTGCGAACGACTGGGCAAACAGATCGGGCTGGTAGCCGGCGGCACTGAACAGGTGGCCACAGGACTCATCGATCGCGGCGCGGATGCCCGCATCGAGCAGCGCTTCGACCGCCGCGTCGGAGTGCGTCATCATCAAGCGGCTGGAAAAACATTTGCGGACGCGCCTGCTGAACCGTTCCACCAGAAACCTCAGCCTGACACCGGAAGGCGAGCGTTACTGCCACCGCTGCCGCGAGATCCTCGAGCTGATGGCCGACACCGAAGCGAGCCTGCAAGGCGCTAGCGATCGCCCGCAGGGACGTTTGCGCGTCGATATGCCTGGCGGCATTGCCCATGCCGTGATCCTGCCGCAGCTGGCGCAATTCCAGCAGCGCTACCCCGACATCTACCTGATGATCGGCGTCAATGACCAGCGGGCAGTTGCAGGCAGGGGAACTGGTCGAGGTGCTGGCCGCCAGGCGGCCTGCGCCGGTGCCGGTATCGCTGCTCTACCCCCATCAGCGCTTTCTTTCCCCTGCGATGCGGGCGTCCACCGGCTGGACGGCCGAGCTGTTCGGCAACGGCGCGTGACAATTGAATAGTAATATTTTCAAAAATTTAACTATATTCGGTATTGCAGACATTATGCCGGCCGACCGGACATTGGCCGTATCAAACGAGCCTATCCATTGAACGCTCCACCAACGAAAGCATATCGATGAAAACTCAACGCGCAACAAGCTGGTCGCTCGGTCTTATCGTGGCAGGCGCCCTGCTATCTTTCCCTGCCCATGCGGCGAAAATCTCCGACTGCGGCAAAAGGGAACCGAGCAAAACCCTGCCCACCCCGCAAAACAGCGAATATGACGCCTACCGCAACGCGAAGACGAGCGCGGTGGCCGGTGGTCCGGGCAATACCGTCTTCAATAACAACGAGGGCCGCCTTCCCGCCGCCGGCAAGGACGAGGTCTATTATGAATACTATCTGGGCATCGGCGGCGATGGCGGCGCGGGTTCGCATCGTGCGGTATTGCTGGTGCAGACCCCGAAAGGGAAACGCAAATTGGTGGAGCGCTATTACACGCAGGACCACTATGCGTCCTTTTGCAGCCTGAAGAGCTAGTCTTTCCTCAGATGCCAGCCGCGGCGGGGAAACGTCTGCCGCAGCTGGTCGCGTGCATGGTGTTGAAAAGTGCGATATGATGACCATCATGCAGAACTCACCGAACAAACCGGCGGCGCAAAGCCGCAAGGAAGCCACCCACGAACGCATCGTCGAGGTGGCCACGCGCGCCATCCGCCGCAGCGGCTATGCGGGCACGGGCGTGGCCGACATCATGAAGGAAGCGGGCCTGACGCACGGCGGCTTTTATGCGCACTTCGCCTCGCGCGACGCGTTGCTGGCCGAAGCGGGCGACCGCGCGGGCGCCGAAGCGGTGGCGCTGGCGGCCCGGGTGGCGGCCGCCGCCCCACCGGGCCAGGCGCTGCAGGCCATGCTGGCCGCTTACCTGTCGCCTGAACACATCGCCGCCATCGAGGTGGGCTGCCCCGTGTCGGCGCTGGGTTCGGAAATGCCGCGCCAGGCGCCCGAAGTGCGGCGCGCCGCCACCATCCACATCAAGGAAATGATTGACCTGTTCGCGCGCCAGTTGCCGAACTGGGGCCAGCCCGAAGCGCATGCGCAAGCCATGGCGACCGTGTGCGCCATGATCGGCACCACCATTCTCGCGCGCGCCGTGGACGAGCCTGCCCTGTCGGACGCGCTGTGCGCGGCCACCCTGGCGCAGTTTCAAACACCAGGCTAGCCGCACCGCCCGTGGCCTTGATCCGTCCCGGGCTTTTTTTGAAACAACAATATGATGATCATCATATTTTATTTTCACGCTGTCAACCACTGAAGGAATTACCATGAAAAAGATTGCCCTCGTCACAGGCGCCTCGTCCGGCATCGGCGCGGCCACGGCCCAGCGCCTGGCGCAAGCGGGTTACACGGTGTACGGCACCAGCCGCCGCGGCGGACAAGCGGCCGCAGCCGGCCATGCGATGCTGGCGCTCGACGTCACCAGCGATGCGTCCGTCGCTGCGGCCGTGGCCGGGCTGATACAGCGCGAAGGCCGCATCGACCTGCTGGTGAATAACGCCGGTTTCGGCGTGGCTCCGGGTGGCGCCGAGGAAAGCAGCGTGGCGCAGGCGCAAGCCATCTTCGATACGAATTTCTATGGCGTGCTGCGCATGACCCTGGCCGTGCTGCCGCACATGCGGGCCCAGGGTGGCGGGCGTATCCTCAATATCGGTTCCGTCCTGGGCTTTTTGCCCATGCCTTACGGCGCGCTGTATTCCGCCACCAAGCACGCGATCGAGGGCTACACTGAATCGCTCGACCATGAAGTGCGGGGCTGGGGCATCCGCGCCAGCGTCATCGAACCGGCCTACACGAAAACCACGTTCGAAGCCAATCTGCTGGCGCCCGATACCCCGCTGTCCGCCTACCGGCAAGTGAGCGCGGCCGTCACAAGCCGGCTGCAAGCGCTGATGGCCGGCGCCGATGACCCCGCCATCGTGGCCGAGACCATCCTGGCGGCGGCGCGGGCAAGCAAGCCCAAGCTGCGCTACACGGCCGGGCCGCTGGCGGCGCGCTTGCGCCTGATGCGCCGTTTCATGCCGGCCGCGCTGCTGGACGCCGGCTTGCGCAAGGACCTGCGCCTGGCCTGAGCGCCGGCGCCTTTTCAGCCTTCAGAGAGAACATCATGCAAGCATTGCAACTTAAAAAATACGGCGGCCTCGATCACGTGGCGTTTGCGGAACTGCCCCGCCCCACGCCCGGCCCCGGCGAATTGCTGGTGCGGGTGCACGCCGTCGGCCTGAACCCCATCGACAACCTGATTCCCAAGGGCGACTTCAAGCCGATCTTGAAAACGCGCTTGCCGGCCACCCTGGGCAGCGACCTGGCCGGCGTGGTGGTGGCCGTCGGCAGCGGCGTCACGCGCTTTACAGTGGGCGACGCCGTGTATGCGAGTATTTTCGACACGCCGCACGGCAGCCTGGCCGAATTTGCCGTCGTGCCCGAACAGGCGGCCGCGCTGAAACCGGCCAACCTCGATTTCGTGCAGGCGGCGTCGATTCCCATGGTGGGCCTGACGGCGTGGCAAGCGATGCATGAGCGCATGCGGCTGAAGCCGGGCCAGAAAGTGTTCATCCCGGCAGGTTCCGGCGGCATCGGCACGTTCGCCATCCAGCTGGCCAGGCACCTGGGCGCCCGCGTGGGCACCACCACCAGCACGGCGAACGTGGAACTGGTGCGCGGCTTGGGCGCCGACGACGTCATCGACTACAAGAAACAGCCGTTCGAGGACGTGCTGCGCGATTACGACGCCGTGCTGGGCACGGTGCGCGGCGACGGGCTGGAAAAAGCCTTGCGCATCGTCAAGCCTGGCAGCCGCGTCGTCTCGCTGGTCGGCCCGCCCGACGCCGCCTTTGCACGCGCGCGCGGCATGAACGTGGTGCTGAAACTGCTGTTCGGTTTGCTCAGCCGCAAGATCATCGGCCTGGCGCGGCGGCGCGGCGCCAGCTATGCCTTCCACTTCGTGCGTCCCGACGGCGGCCAGCTGGCGCAGATCGCCGCCCTGATTGAGGCGGGAACCATCCGCCCCGTCATCGACAAGGTGTTTCCTTTTACCGAGGCGAAACAGGCGCTGGTTTACCTGGCGCAGGGCCGCGCGCGGGGCAAGGTAGTGGTGCGACTGCCCGTATCCTGAGGCGTATTTAACCTGCTTTCCGCGCCGCGCAGTGAGTGCGACCGTCAGTGCGACCGTCAGTGCGACCATGAGTGTGTCCGAGAGTGTGATTATGTGTGAGTTTTGCGTTGGCAATTTCCTCCATACTCGTTGTCAACCGTGTGCTTATTGACACCGGTCAACCTCCATAAAGGTAGCTCATGCGCGTTTTCCCGGAATGCTGCTGGCTCGCCATCACCCTCGTGGCCGGCATGGTTCATGCCGCCGAACCGGGCGTCACCGAGACGCACATCCGTCTGGGCATGGTCAATGCCCAGACGGGGGCGGCCTCGGGGCTGGGGAAAGCCATGCTCGACGGCGCGACGGCCGTTTTCCAGGAAGCGAACCAGCGCGGCGGCATCCATGGCCGCAGCATCGAGCTGGTGGTCGCCGATGACGGCTACGATCCGGACCGGGCCATCAGCGAAACGCTCAGGCTGGTCGAGGAAAAACAGGTGTTCGCCCTGTTCGGCAACGTGGGCACGCCCACCACCAACGCCGTCATACCGATCGTCCAGGAAATGAAAGTGCCACTGGTGGGCGCGTTTACGGGCGCGATGACCTTGCGCCGTCCCGTGGTACGTGAAATCATCAACTTCCGCGCCAGTTATGACGATGAATCCGATGCCCTGGTGCAGTATTTCGCCAGCCGGGGCGTCAAGCGCTTTGGCGTGCTGTACCAGGACGACGGTTTCGGCAACGCCGTGCTCGACGGCACCGTGCGGGCCCTGCAACGGCGCGGCCTGGAGCTCGTTGCCAAGGGTTCGTTCCAGCGCGGCACCACGGCCGTCAAGGCGGGACTGGCGGCCCTGATCGGGCACGACCTGCAAGCGGTGGTCATGGCCGGCCCCTACACGCCGGTGGCGGCGTTCGTGCGCGAGGCAAGCCAGGCCGGGCTGAAGGCGGCCCTGTCCACGGTGTCCTTTGTCGGCACGGACAGCCTGCTGCAACTGCTGGGCACGGAAGGCAACAACATCGTCATTTCGCAGGTGGTGCCCCTGCCCGACGACCGCCAGCTGCCGATCGCCGCCGACTGCGCCGCGCTGCTGGCCAGGCATGTTCCGGCGGCCAGGCTGTCCTTCGTCAGTTTCGAAGGCTGCATTTCGGCCACCCTGATGGTGGCGGCGCTGCGCCGCACGGGCGCGGACCTCACGCGCGAGCGCCTGATCCAGAGCTTCGAATCGTTCGACCGGCTCGACCTGGGCGGCATGCGGGTGACGCTGCGGCCCGACAACCACCAGGCGTCGACGGCCGTTTTCCTGACCCGCATCGCCGACGGCAAGATCGTGCCGGCCGGCCCGGGGCCTGGCGCGAAGTGATGCGCGCCCACTTTTCCTGCCCACCCCGGAGCCAGGCATGAAAATCAGGACCAAGCTGATCATCAGTACCACCGTCCTGCTGGCGGGCGTGGCGGCCATGGCGGCGGCCAGCCTCTTGCTGGTGAAAGGCATAGAAACCCATGTGCACGGCTTGACCGACCGGACCGTGCCGATGTACACGGACATGTTGCGCCTGCGCTATACCGTGCAGGACATGGCCTCGGATTTTTTCGAGCTGGGCAAGGCGCAAGACCTGGCGCAGCTGGAACAGGTATCGAACAAGATCGTCGCCAATATCCAGGCCGCCGAGAGCATCCGCAAGCAATTGCGGCGCCATGGCGAGTCGCAGTCGACCCGCTACCATACGGCCTTCGAACAGGCATTCGAGCGCATGCGCGTCGCCGTGCGCAAGCGCCTGGAAAACGAGGCCTACTACAAGGCGCAGGCGACGGAGATGGGCCAGGTCCTGGCGCAGATCAAGGCCGCCGCCAAGGCCGCGCGCGGCAAGATCCGCCTGATCGACAGCCAGGCCCAGGCCACGGCCGCCGAGGTGCAACTGGAAAGCCAGCGCCTGAACGAGAATGCCCGCTATTTGGCCGACTTGCGCAATAGCATCCTCGACATGCAGATTGCGCTGGCCGAAACGGAGGCCGTGAAGAGCCGTTTCCGCATCGCGCCCCTGCGCGAACGGCTGACGGCGGCCGTCGCGCATCTGGACGGAAGCGGCGAGCGCGACATCAGCCCTGCCCAGCAGGCACTGCGGACAAAACTGCTGGCCACGGCGCGCCAGTTGCTCGATCCCGCCGCCGGCCTGATGGCCTTGCGCGCCGGCTTGCTGGCCGAAGGCGGCGCCAGCGCGGCGCGGCAGGCGCAATATGCCGCGCTCAAGGAACAAGTCAGCACCACCCTGGCCGCCGCCCACCTGCGCCTGGCCGAGGAACTCGATCCCATCGAACTGCAGCTGGCCATCGGACGCGACCGGCTGGCGCAGGCCAACCGCTACATGCGCACCTCGTCCCGCATCGAGGACGCCAGCGGCGAAATCAACCTGGCCGTCGACGCCATCAGCATCGGCGTGGGCGAAGTGATGCTCGCCACGGCCGCCAGTGACGTCAAGCGCCTGGGCGACGATATCGCACTGCACATCAGCGCACTGCACCGCGACATGGGCACCATGCAGACCTTGCTGCAAAGCATACGCCAACTGGGCTTGCTGGCTGAAACGCGCGGCGTCGACACCTATCTGGACGCGGTGGAACGGTCGGGACAGCGGCTGGTGCAAGCCAAGGGCAGCGTGCTGGACAGCCAGGCGGCGCTGGACGAGGTCATCGGCCACGTGCGCGCCTTCGAGCACGAACAGGCCGCCTATTCCGCGCAGCAGGTGGCGCGCATCACGGGCCGGCAGCAGGACGCCGTGACCCAGGTGCGCGATGGCGTGCGCCATGCCTTCATGCTGATCCTCGGCATCGCGCTGGTGCTGCTGCTGGCCTGCGTGGCCATCACGGGGCTGATCAGCGCCTCCATCGCTAGGCCGCTGGCGCACCTGTCGCATGCGATTGCCCATATCCGCGGCGGCAAGGCGCTGTCGGTACGCGTGGCGCAGCATGGCAGCGATGAACTGGGGCAATTGATCAAGGGCTTCAACGGCATGCTCGAGCACGTGGAACAGCGCGACCTGGCGCTCAAGCAAGCCAAGGCCGAGGCCGACGCCGCCAACCGCGCCAAGTCGGAATTCCTGGCCAAGATGAGTCACGAGATCCGCACGCCGATGAATGGCGTGCTGGGTATGACGGAATTGCTGCAGCGCACGGAACTGAGCCCCAAGCAGCAGCGTTTCGTGCACACGGTGCACCGTTCCGGCGAAAGCCTGCTGAGCATCATCGACGACATCCTCGACTTTTCCAAGATCGAGGCGGGCAAGCTGGTGCTCGAACATATCGCCTTCGACCTGCGCCAGGTGATCGACGATGTGGTGGCGCTGTTTGCCAACGGCATCCAGCGCAAGGCCATCGAATTTACCTGCCGCATCGCCTCCGACGTGCCGCAGCACGTGCGCGGCGACCCCGTGCGCCTGCGCCAGATCCTCACCAACCTGCTCAATAACGCCACCAAGTTCACGGAACGGGGCGAGATTTCCGTCGATGTCAGCAGCCCCGCCGCCGGCCAGATCCGCCTGGAAGTGCGCGACACGGGCATCGGCATGGCGCCGGAAGCGGCGGCGGCCGTCTTCCAGCCTTTCCGCCAGGCCGACAGCACCACTTCGCGCAAATACGGCGGCACGGGACTGGGCCTGGCCATCATCAAGCAGCTGGTGGAAATGATGGGCGGCAACATTGTGCTGAAATCCGTGGCGGGCCAGGGTTCCAGCTTCGCCGTCACCGTCGTCGTGGGCACCGTGGCGCCCGAGGACGCGCCGCCGGTGCCGCCGCCGCGCGTGTCGCTGGACGCCTTGAACGTGCTGATCGTGGACGACCATGCCACCAACCGCAGCATCCTGCTGCAGCACGCGATCGAGTGGCAGATGGCCGCCGCCAGCGCCGCCGACGGCGCCGAGGCGCTGGACCTGCTGCAAGCCGCGCGGCGCGGCGAGCGCCCGTTCGACCTGGCCATCATCGACATGCGCATGCCCGTCATGGATGGCGCCGAGCTGGTGCGGGCGATCAAGGCCGACGCCGGCATGGCGGCCCTGAAAATTATCATGCTCAGTTCGCTGGACGCTTCGGCCGAGCTGCGCCAGGTGACGGCGCTGGGCGTGGAATACTGCCTGACCAAGCCCGTGCGGGCGATGGAACTGCGCCACTGCATCGAAGCTGTCTGCGGCTACGGCACCCTGGCGCCAACGAGTGCCGCCATGCCTGCCCTGCCCGCTCCAGCGGAAAGCGCGGCCGCAGGCCAGGCGCCGCTGCGCATGCTGCTGGTGGAAGACAACGCGATCAACCAGGAAATCGCCCTGGCCATGCTGGAAGATAGCGGCTACGAAGCCACGCCGGCCGACAACGGAGCGCGCGCGCTGGCCCTGTGGGAGCGCTCCCCGTTCGACGTGATCCTGATGGATTGCCAGATGCCGGAAATGGATGGTTTTGAAGCGACCCGGCGCTTGCGCCGCATGGAAAGCGAGCAGGGCCGCAGCCGCACGCCCATCATTGCCCTGACGGCCAACGCCATCCTCGGCGACCGCGAACTGTGCCTGGACGCGGGCATGGACGACTACCTCGCCAAGCCGTACACGCGCGCCGCCCTGCTGGCCATGCTGGGCCGCTGGCGCCCGTCGCCCGCCGCGCCGGCCGCAACGGAGATGCCTACAGTAACCACGGAGGCGGCGCCGGTCGAATCGGCCGCCATCCTCGACGCGGCCGCCCTGCAAAACCTGCGCGCCATGCGGCGTCCCGGCCGTCCCGACGTGCTGGGGCGCATCATCGACCTGTTCTACAGCGACGCCCCGCGCCTGCTGGGGCAGCTGGAAGTGGCCGCCGAGGCCAGCGATGCCGCAGCCCTGCAGCTGGCGGCGCACACGCTCAAGTCGAGCTGCGCCAACGTGGGCGCGCTGGGCTTGTCGGCCACCTGCCGTGAAATCGAACAATACGCGCGCGGCAATGACGTCGGCAGCGCGCTGCACCATATCCGCGGCATCCAGCAAGAGCTCGACCGTGTCCTCGCCGCCCTGGCCATTGAGAAGGAAGCCATATGAATACCGCACTGCCCCCGCAAGCACTGGTCCTGGTGGTCGACGACGACACCATGACGCGCATCCTCGTGACGGAGGCGCTGGAGCCGGAAGGCTTCCGCATCGAGGAAGCGGCCAGCGGCCTGGAAGCGCTGGCCGCCTTCCAGCGCGGCGTGCCCGACCTGATCCTGCTCGACGTCGCCATGCCCGGCATGAGCGGCTTCGAATGCTGCCAGCAGCTGCGCCGGCTGCCCGGCGGCGCGCATGTGCCCATCGTCGTCCTGACCGGCAACGACGACGACGACTCCATCAAGCAGGCGCTGGAAGCGGGCGCCAGCGATTTCATTTCCAAGCCGATGCAATGGCGGCTGCTGGCGCACCGGCTGCGCTACCTGCTGCGGGCCAGCAGCGCGCTCACCGAATTGAGCCGTATCCAGGAAAGCCTCAACCACGCGCAGGCGCTGGCCCGCCTCGGCAACTGGGAATACCGGGGCGCCGGCGGCGACGGCTACTGGTCGCCGGAACTGTTGCGCATCCTGGGGCTGGACGCCGATGCCGGCCCCACCAGTTTCGACCGCCTGCTGCAATGCCTGCCGGAAGACCAGCGGCCCCTGCTGCTCGATGCCTTCATGGAACTGCATGCCAGCGGCACCAGCTACGCCCTGGAACACAGGGTGCTGCGGCCCGATGGCGGCGAATGCATCGTCTTTCACCAGGCCGAAGCCGTGCGCGAAGGCCGCGAAGTGCTGCTGATGCGCGGCACCGTGCAGGACATCACGGACCGCAAGCTGCAGGAATTGCGCATCGAATACCTGGCCAACCACGATGCGCTGACGGACTTGCCCAACCGGCAATTGCTGAACGACCGCATCGGCCAGGCCATCGTCCATGCCCGCCGTAGCCGCTTGCACCTGGCCACCCTGATGCTCGATCTCGACCGTTTCAAGTTCGTCAACGACAGCTATGGCCACCCGGTCGGCGATGCGCTGCTGCAGGAGGTGGCCCGTCGGCTGAAGCTGGCCGTGCGCGAGGGCGACACCGTGGCCCGCCAGGGAGGCGACGAGTTCGTCATCCTGCTGACGGACCTGCCCGACATCGGGACGGCCGACCAGATCGTGAAAAAAGTGCTGGCGGTGTTCACCGATCCTTTCATCCTGGGCGAACACACCCTGCACGTCAGCACCAGCATCGGCGCCAGCGTGTTTCCGTCCGATGGCGACAGCGCCGACATGCTGCTCAAGACGGCCGACGCGGCCCTCTACAGCGCCAAGGACAAGGGCCGCGACGGCTACCAGTTCTACAACCACAAGATGGGCGTGCTGGTGGAAGAGCGGGCCGAAATCGAACACGCGCTGCACCAGGCGCTGGCGCTGAACGAGCTGGAATTGCATTACCAGCCCAAGGTCGACCTCACCAGCGGCAAGATTTACGGCATGGAAGCGCTGCTGCGCTGGCGCCGCGACGGCATCGGACTGGTGCCGCCGGACCGCTTCATTCCCCTGGCCGAGGAAACGGGCATGATCGTGCCCATCGGCGAATGGGTGCTGCGCACGGCTTGCGCGCAACTGGGCGTCTGGCATGCCTACGGCTTTACGCACCTGACGATGGCCGTCAACGTGTCGGCACGCCAGTTCCGCCAGGTCGACATGCCGGAACTCGTGCGCGCGGTGCTGGCCGACAGCGGCCTGCCGGCCCACTGCCTGGAACTGGAGCTGACGGAGAGCGTGCTGATGCAAAACCGCGACCTGGTGGTGAAGGCGCTGGAAGAATTAAAGGAAATCGGCGTGACCCTGTCGCTGGACGACTTCGGCACCGGCTATTCCAGCCTGTCCTACCTCAAGCAGTTCCCCATCGACGTGGTCAAGATCGATCAATCGTTCATCCGCGACGTCACCGACAGCGTCGATGGCGCGTCGCTGACGCGCTCCATCATCGCCATGGCCAAGTCGCTGCACCTGACCACGGTGGCCGAGGGCGTGGAAACGGAGGGTCAATTGGGTTTCCTCAATACCAACCGCTGCGACGCCATGCAAGGCTATTACTTCAGCCGTCCCCTGCCCGGCGCCGAGATGGATCTGATGTTGTATGCAGGCACCCATCTGCCACCCGAGAGCTGCCATGCCGTGGCGCCCCAGCGCGTGCTGCTGCTGGTCGATGACGAGGAGCATATCCTGTCCGCCCTGCGCCGCTCGCTGCGCAAGGAGGGCTACCAGGTGCTGAGCACCACCAATCCGCAGGAAGCGCTGGAACTGGTGGCTTCACACGCGGTGGGCGTGATCCTCACGGATGCGCGCATGCCGGGCATGTCCGGCAACGAGCTCTTGCGCCGCATCAAGGGTATCTATCCGGAAATCGTGCGCGTGATGCTGTCGGGCTACCCGGAGCTGCATTCGGTCACGGCGGCCATCAATGAAGGCTCGGTGTACAAGTTCATCACCAAGCCGTGGGACGAGACCTTGTTGAAGGACCATTTGCGCGAAGCCTTCGTGCGCTTCGAATCGGGCGTGCAGCGGCCGCCGCGGGGCCCCCACGGCATCGAGATCAGCAACCGTGCCGCCTAGCGCGCCGCCAGGAGCCATCATGCAGGATCAGCTGTTCTTCGAAGGCTTGCGCGCGCTGGCCGAAGCCGCCTTTCCCAAGCACTGCGCCTGCTGCGGGCGCGTCTTCGCCACGGCGCACGAGTTCATTTTGCAGACGCAATCGATGCGCCAGGATGTCTCGGGGCTGAAGCAAAGTTTCGATGACAACAACGTGGCCATCGTCGAGGTCTACCGCAACTGCCTGTGCGGCTCGACCCTGATGGATTTCTTTTCGGACCGGCGCGACACCTCCGAGGCATCGCTGCAGCGGCGCCAGCTGTTTGAGCGCCTGTTGCCGCCGCTGATGGAAAAAGGCATGGAACGGGCCGCCGCGCGCGAGTATCTGCTGCACGTCGTGCGCGGCCAGCTGCCGTGACTGGGCAGCTGGCCGCTGGTATTACCAGTAGCCCAGCACCTTCCACCACGTCGTGCCGACGACGGCAAAGATCAGCAATTCGATCACGCACATGATGAAGCCAACTTTCCACCAGTTGCCCATCGTCACGAAACCGCTGCCGAAGATGATGGGCGAAGTGCCCGTCGCGTAGTGGGTCAGGGTCATCATGATGGCCGAGCCGGCCGTCATCATCAGCATGAACGGCACGTGATATTCGGCCGGGATCAGGTGCAGGCCGACCGTCAGGAAGGCCAGCAGCATGGCGCTGATGTGGGCCGTCGTGCTGGCGAAGAAGTAGTGCGAGAAGACAAACACCAGCACGAGCACGGCGGCGATCGGCAGCCAGTCCATGCCGCTGGCGACGATGGCCGCTTTCATGCCGGCCGAGAACCAGGCGATCACGCCCGTCTTGTTCAGCTGCTCGGCCATCATGACGAGCGCGCCGAACCACACGAGAGTGTCCCAGGCGCTCTTTTCCGACAAGACGTCATCCCAGTCGATGGTGCCGGTAATGATCAGCACGAACAGGCCGACAAAGGCGACCACCGTCGCATCGAGCGAAAACGCGGGGCCGAACAGCATGGCCGGCACGTTGGCCCAAAGCAATAACAACAGGGCGAAGGTGCCCAGCATGACTTTTTCCGGCGGCGACAGCGGTCCCATGCCTTTCAATTCCGCCTTGGCATAGGTGACGGCGTCGGGCGTGGCTTTGAGTTCCGGCGGCGACAGCCAATAGATAATCAGGGGCATCACCAGCAGACAGACGAGGCCCGGCAGCAGCATGCACAGGGCCCAGGTGGTCCACGTCAGGTGGAAACTCTGGCCGCTGGCCTTGGCCACGAAGTCGACCACGAGCGGGTTCGGTGCCGTGGCCGTCAGGAACATGGCCGACGTGATCGGGTTGGCGTGGTAATTGACGAGCGCCAGATACGTGCCCACCTTCTTTTCCGTGCCCTTGGCCGGGTCGGAATCGAAGGCGTTGGCGATCGATTTCATGACGGGGTGGACGATGCCGCCGCCGCGCGCCGTGTTACTGGGCGTAAAGGGCGCCAGCACCAGTTCGCAAATGGCCAGGCCATAGCCGATGCCCATGGTGCGTTTGCCCAGCAAGGAAATGAACAGCAGGCCGATGCGGCTGCCCAGCCCCGTCTTTTTCAGGCCGCGCGAAATCAAAATCGCCACGACGATCAGCCAGATCAGGGGATTCGAAAAACTGCTGAGCGCATCCGTGATGGCGCCTTTGGACGAGGTCGACGTCACTTGCGACAAGGACACGATGACGATGGCCATCATGGCCATCACGCCGATCGGCATGACTTTCAGGATGATCGCCAGAATCGTGGTGAGGAAAATCGCCACCAGGCCCCAGGCCTTGGGCGTCAAGCCGTCCGGCGCCGGCAGCAACAGCATGCTGACCAGCAAGACCGTGCAGATCAGGGCGGGGACGAGGCGGAATGGGACGGCTTCCTTGAAATGCAGGAACAAGTCGCGCACTGTTTTATACATCTTTATTACCTTTCGCTGTGGGTCGGGCATCCTGGCGGCAGGAATCGTGCACGCAGATTCATGGGCTGGCAGGCACAAGAAGCGCGCCCGCAAGATGACAGATGCCCAACAATTCTGTTCGGCAATATCATACACGCAAGACTGCCTGTCCCCTTATCCATTCGGCGCGCCTTTCCAGGCAATTGCAAAATCGTTGACCTGCGCGCGGCATCTCTCACATAATCGCCCTTCCTGCCCCCTACACGAGGATGCCATTGCATACCCGCAACAATCAAATCGATGCCCTGCGCGGCGCCGCCATCCTGTGCGTGCTGGTGCTGCACTTCGCCCTGGCCTACGGTTTGAAGAACAGTCCGCTCGAAGTCCTGCCCTCCTGGCTGCTGCGCGCCGCCTACCAGGGCAATTACGGCGTGACCATGTTTTTCGTCATTTCCGGCTATTTGATCACCTCGACCTCGCTGCGGCGTTGGGGCGACCTGGCGCGCATCGACCTGGCGGCGTTCTATGTCTACCGCATCGCCCGCCTGTTGCCCGCGCTGCTGCTGGCCCTGTCCATCATCGTGCTGCTGGGCGTGCTGGACGTGCCCTTCTTTGCCAACTCGGACGGCGGCAAGGATTTGCCCGCCAGCTATTTTGTCATTGCCATCGCCTCCGTGCTGACCTTCTGGCATAACGTGCTGATGCAAAGCGCCGGCTATTTCAATTACTGCCTGAATGTGTACTGGTCGCTGTCCGTCGAGGAAATGTTCTATCTGCTGCTGCCATTGTCCTGTCGCGTCCTGCGCCAGCGCCACTGGACCATGCTGCTGTGCGGCGCCGCCATCGTGGCAGGCCCCATCTACCGCAGCCTGCACGCGGACAACGAAATCTATTTCATGTATGGATATGCCGCCTGTTTCGACGCCATCGCCATCGGTTGCCTGACGGCCCTGCTGACCCAACACTGGCAACCGGGCGCGCGGGCCGGGCGATTCTTGCGCTGGACAGCGGGCCTGGCCCTGGCGGCCCTCTACGTGCGCGGCATCGGCGGCCATGAGGTGTTCGGTTTTACGTGGATCGCCGTGGCCGGCGCCGCCTTCATCGTGGGCGCCACGGCGGCCCCGGCGGCAGGCCGAGGCCGCTCCGGCCCGCTGCAATGGCTGGGACGGCACAGCTATGAGCTGTATTTGTTCCATATCATCGTGCTGGCCGGCATGCGCAATGTGGTCGACAAGGCGGGCCTGGGCTACGCGGAACGGCTGCCGTGGCTGGCGTTGTTCCTTGCCGCGACGGCGCTGGCGGCCGCCCTCGTGGCGCGCTACGTCTCCGACCCGGCCAATGCGGCCCTGCGCCGGCGCTTCCGGGGCGCCGCCACGGCCGCGCCGGCAAGCTCCGGCGGCAGCCCTGGAGCGGTGTCCTGAAAAACTGAGCCAAGTCAAGAGTCCGCATGTCCAGCGCTCGTTTCCGGCCCAATTCCAGCCCCGACTTGCCATTCGCCCTATAATGTTGGCACCGCGTGCGGCAGCAATGGCGGCGATAGACGGTAACAATTTCGTGCGGAGGCCGGTACAATAGCGTCTGGGCCTACACAGGGTTTCACTTTTGCCAGCAGTTGCCAGCAACTAACCATTTTTTTGACCAGCCAATAAACACTATGAGTTCGATGAATGAAGAGCGCGTATTAAGCGTGCACCACTGGACGGATACCCTGTTCTCCTTTACCACCACGCGCGACCCGTCGCTGCGTTTCTCGAATGGCCATTTCACCATGATCGGCCTGCGCGTCGACGGCAAGCCTTTGCTGCGTGCCTACAGTATCGCCAGCGCCAATTACGAAGACCATCTGGAATTTTTCAGCATCAAGGTGCCGGGCGGCCCATTGACGTCGCGTTTGCAGCACTTGCAAGTGGGCGACACCGTCATCGTCGGCCGCAAGCCGACGGGCACCCTGGTGTCCGACTACCTGCTGCCAGGCAAGCGCCTGTACATGCTGTCGACGGGCACGGGCCTGGCGCCTTTCCTCAGCATCGTGCGCGATCCGGACATCTACGAGCGTTTCGATCAGCTGATCCTCGTGCACGGCGTGCGCCAGGTCGATGAACTGGCTTACCACGACTTGCTGGAAGAGCACCTGCCGAAGCATGAGTTCCTGGGCGAAATGGTCAGCGACAAACTGCGCTACTACCCGACCGTGACGCGCGAAGACTTCCGCAACATGGGCCGCATCACCGAACTGATCGAGAATGGCAAGCTGGCCGAAGACCTGGGCGTGCCGGCGCTGAACCCGGCCGAAGACCGCGTGATGATCTGCGGCAGCTCGGACATGCTGCGCGACCTGAAGGAAATGCTGGAAGCGCGTGGCTTCAAGGAAGGCAATACCTCGACGCCTGGCGACTTCGTTGTCGAGCGCGCGTTCGCCGAGAAGTAATCCGCAGCAAACTCGTAGCAAATACAGGGGCCCGGCCCCGCCGCTTCCCGCGGCGGGGCCGGGCCTTTTTCATTGCAACTTGTGCCATCATTTCCTGCGCGCTCCTGACAGAAAGTGTCAGTACTTTTTATTATGATTTCGGCACCAGCTGGCTAGCAAGCCAGTACTATTGATATCTCCACCTGCGACAGGACTTTTCATGACACGTGCCATCACCATTCTGACCGAGAACTTTGCCGATTGGGAAACCGCCCTGCTCAATTCCACGGCGCGCCTGTATTACGGCTTTTACACGCAGTTCGCCACGCCGGGCGGCTTGCCCGTCACCTCGTCCGGCGGCATGCTGGTCACGCCGCAACTGGCGCTGGAAGAGATCGTGCTCGACGAACTCGACTTGCTGATGGTGTGTGGCGGCAGCTTCTGGCAAAGCGGCAAGGCGCCCGACCTGGGCCCGCTGCTGCGCGCGGCCCGCGACAAGGGCATGGTGCTGGCCGGCATTTGCGACGGCACGCGCGTGCTGGCGCAGGCTGGCGTGCTCGACACCGTGCGCCACACCTCGAATTCGGCCGATAATCTGACGGATACGGGCTATGCGGGTGCGGCCCTGTACCAGGACGTGCCGTGGGCCGTGGGCGACCAGCGCGTCATCACGGCACCGGGCACGGCGCCCGTCACCTTCACCAGGGAAGTCTTGCGCGCCCTCGGCATAGACGATGAGAATCTGGCCGCTTACCTGGCCATGCATGGGTCAGAGCACGGCCAGGCAGCCCGCTAATCGGCACCCAGCACGCGCAAGCGCGCCACGGCGTGCGCATTGCCCGGGTCCAGTTCCAGCGAACGGCGGTAATGCGTGACGGCCAGCGCCTTGGCGCCGTCCGCCTCGTAGGCTTCGGCCAGGCTGTCGTGGCCATTCGCCCCTTGCGGGTACAGTTGCACACCCAGCTGGAAGACGGCCACGGCCTGTTTCGGCTGCTGCCGGCCCAGCAGGCGGTAGCCCCAGGCATTCAAGTCGTCTTCCGTGGGTGCAGGCAGCCCATGCCGGCGCCGGATGGCCGCCAGTTTGCGCTCCAGTCCATCAAAGCCTGTGCTGGCCGCGTCGTTGCGCAATAAATGCGCGGCATATGCGCCGCCGCGCTGCTGGCGCAGGGCGGGAAGATAAAAGCCGGCAATGGTGTCGATCAGCTGTTCCGGCTGGCCGCCAGCCAGGTTGCTGAGAATAATGACGGCCAGACCATCGTTCGGATACACATAAAAGGCGGAGCGGCCACCGCCGATGCCGGCCACGGCGCGGTGGCCATCGCGGCCGATGGTGGGCCAGCCCAGCGCCCACGACGCCGGCTTGCCGTCATTCAAGCTGGTCGGCTGCCACAGCCGCTCCACACTGGCAGGTGCCAGCAAGCGTCCCGACTGCAGCGCGATGAGCCAGTTGGCCAGTTCGCCCGCATTGCTGTTGATGCCGGCCCCGGCGCGCATGAACACGGGAAAGTCTTCGATCACGTTGCGGTAGCCGTTGCCGCCCCGGCCCAGTACGTAGGAACCGGCCTTGTTGGCGACCACGTCCTTCGCGTCGCCAAAGCCGCTGTGCCGCATGCCCGCCACGTCAAACTGCCGGCGCTGGATAAAGGCAGTAAAGGGCTGGCCGCCTAGCCGCTCGACCAATTGCGCCAGCAACACATAATTGGTCTGGTTGTAGCGGTAGCGCTGGCCTGGCGTGGCTTCCACGGCCAGCGCCTGCACGGCCGTCCACGCCGCATCGGCGTCGTCCGGCAGCGGCCCCACCAGCTTGCCGCTGCGCTGGTCCAGCACGTCGGGCAAGCCCGAGGTATGGTTGAGCAATTGCGTCACCGTCACGGCTCGCCAGGCGACAGGCAAGTCCGTCAGGTACTGGCCAATCGGTGCGGCCAGGTCGACCTTGCCCTCTTGCACCAGCTGCATCACGGCCACGCCCGCAAACGCTTTCGTTGCCGAGTTGATGGAAAACAGGCTCGCGTCCGTCACGGGCACCTGGTATTGCAGGCTGGCCAGACCAAAGTTGCGCTTCAGCACAACCTTGCCATGCTGTATCACGGCCAGTTGCAGCCCTGGAATCTGGCGCTCCTGCATTTCGCTGCGCACGAAGGCGGCAATATCGTGTTCGGCACGCGATGCCTGCGCATGGCTGGCGGGAACGGCGGCAAGCGCCATGACGAACAGGACGGACGGGAGACATGGCTTCACGATGCGGCTTTCGGCGGGAGAAAACGGAACCGCAGCATCCCATACCTATTTGTCAACGTCAACGATAATCTTGCCAGCCAGAAAGTTACTCGTCCAGCCACACATCCTCGTACCCTTCGCGGTCGAGAATGAACTTGGCACCGCTGGGCAAGGCCAGGTAATCGACCACCTGCGGCAGCATCTCGTGCAAGTGTTCCGCATGCAGGGGCTGGTAAAAGCCGCTGGCGTCGTCGTGTTCGCCGCAGTGGATGAACCAGCTGATGGTGCCGTTTTCCGGCAACTCGATGCGCGTGCCGTAGATGGGCGACTGCGCCAGGCTGCCGATGGCCAGGGCCACCATGGGTTCGGGCGCCTGCGCCGGCAAGCCGAATTTGTCGCAGATACGCTGCTGTTTTTCGCTGATCAGTTCAGTCAGGTTCTTCATCATCTTGTTCTCAGGATCCGATGTAGCGGTAATGGAGGCGCAGCGCGCCATCGTGGCCGGACATTTCCAGGTGCAAAATCGCTTCGCCCGGCTTGCCATCGGCCAGCAGCCGGCATTCCAGACCCAGCGATCCGGCGTCGGCGGCATACACGTCGACGGGGAGACGGCCGCCCTTGCCCGGTACGAAGGCTCGCGCCAGCGGCGCCAGTGACAATGCCTGGTCCGCCGCAAAATAGCTGTCGAGCATTTCGATGATCTCCTCGGCCACGCCCGGCGACAGGCCCCAGTCGCGTTGCAGCGCAACAGGATCGCGCCCGTCGAGCGTCCGCACGAAGGCCGCGGCCTGCGCGTATGCCAGCTGACGCAGGCTGTCGGTAACTGCCATTTCCATAGTGTGGTTCCTGCCCTGTCCATTCAACAGGCGCCATTATAGTGCGTGGCTGCGGGCATGGTCGATCCGCTTGCCATCCATAATCAGACCGCTTGCCGGTCATTTAAATCGGCACTCTTATTATTTATCGCACCGCAATAATATAACCGGTCGGCGTGATATTTGGTGAGTATTCCAAACAGATAATCGCGAATACGATTGATTTTCAATTGACGCTTATTTATTCCGGCGCTAATATCGAATGGCCATAGACCATGGCATACAGTGCAAGCAGTACTTAACCATCACAAGAGGATAGTACAATGCAAAATCAAACCAAATTGTTCGCGTTCAAACTGGCTGAAAAACAGGTACAGAAACAGGCGGCGCCCGCCACTGCCTGGAAAGTGCGCGACGGCGTCGCCGTGGCTGGCTGCACCGCTGTCGGCACCCATGACCAATATCGCGACTCCTCGCGTCTCAGGCCGAACGACAGCGGCCAGTATTGCTGATCTCCGCGGCCCCCTGGAACCTCGCCCCTGGCGGGGTTTTATTCCAATCCCGACTTGATGAATTGGCGCCAATTGCGGCGCAGTGTATTTCTGCGCGCGGCATTCATAATAAATACCAACATTAACTGATTCTTTATCGACGAAGAATTTTAAAAACCGGCATTTAAAAACCGGCGCCACTGGATATTCAATAAACGGCACTTAACCACGACAAGAGGATGACAATGCAAAAACAGAACCAAACCAAACTGTTTGCTTTCAAACTGGCGGAGAAAGATGCAGACAAGGAAGTCAAGCAACCATGGCAGGTGCGCGATGGCGTAGCCGTGGCCGGCTGCACGTATTACGGCGATCCGGAAGATTACAATCTGCGCGACAGTTCGCGTTTTTCCCCAAACGATACGGGCGTGTATTGCTGATACCCTAGCCGACTGAAGGCCTTGCCACGGCAAGGCCTTTTACCTTCCTTCGCCGCAGGCCCCTGTATGCATAAAAAGGTATTGATTATCAGCCATAGCGGCGATCTGCACGCCGACCTGGTTTCCCCTATCCTGGCCGAGCGCGGCCATGTCCCCTTCCGTATCGATCTCGACGCCTTTCCCCGCGATTACCAGTTATGCCAGCGCCTGCTGGACGGCCGCGCCAGCGCGCGCCTGCGCCGCTTGCCCGATGGCGACTGGCTTGATTTGCAGCAGGTGGGCGCCGTCTGGCTGCGCAAACCGGCCGACTATGCCTACGCCAGCGCCGACCTGAGCCCGCAGGAACGCGCCTACGCCCAGCTGGAAACGGAGCAAGCGATCTTCAGCGTGCTGTACAGTCTCGATTGCTACTGGCTCAGCCATCCGCTGGCCCTGCGCGGCGCCCAATGGAAGGGCGAACAGCTGGCGCGGGCCGCGCGCATGGGTTTTCGCGTGCCCGCCACCGTGATTACCAACGTACCCGACGACGTGCGCGCTTTCCGCGCCACCGTCGGCGGCCCCATCATTTTCAAGAGCATGTCCACGCCCAGCCTGGCCGCCGAAGCCGTCGAAGACGTGGACAGGATCAGCGCCGGCCTCGGCACCACCATCGTCGACGACGCCATGCAAGGCAGCCTGGACGCCGTTAGCGAGCTGAGCTGCCAATTCCAGGAATATATCGCCAAGCAATATGAATTGCGGGTCACCGTAATCGGCCAGCAACTGTTTGCCGCGCGCCTGTATTCCCAGGACGATGCGCGCACGGCCATCGATTCACGCGACATGTCGGCCCCCATCCGCTATGAAGCCGCGACCTTGCCCGATGACATACGGCAGCGCTGCCTCGCTTTCGTGCACAGCTATGGCCTCGAATATGGCGCGCTGGATCTCATCGTCACGCCCGAAGGCGAATATGTTTTCCTGGAAAACAATCCTGTTGGTCAATTTCTATATGTGCAGCAACTGGTGCCCGCCTTGCCCCTGCTGGAAAGCGTGGCCACTACCCTGATCGAAGGAGCCTTATGCCGCAGCCAGACCTGAGCCAGATTCCCCACCAGTTGCGCGAACTGGAACTGGCGCGCGACAGCCGTGCCATCGTCCTGGCCGCCTCGCACCTGGACATGGAACTGCTGCCCGCCCTGTATGAACTGTGCCAAGGCATCGGCCCCGTGGCGCGCCTCGACGTGGTGCTGCACGGCCGCGGCGGCATCGTCAACGCGGCGCGGCGCATCGCCCTTCTGCTGCGCCGGCATGCGCGCCACCTGAGCTTTATCGTGCCCTTCCACTGCCAGTCGGCCGCCACCTTGCTGGCCCTGGGCGCCGATGAGATCATCGCCGGCGACCTCGCCCTGTTCTCGCCCATCGACCCGCAGCTCGATGGCGCCGACGGCGGCTCCATGTCCAGCCTGGACATCAAGGTCTTCGGCGACATGGCGCAGCAGTGGTTCGGCGTCGATGCGGCCGAGGCGCGCCAGCAATCGCTGTCCTTGCTGTGCGGCAGCATCTTCCCCCCTTCCCTGACGGCGTTTTACCGCACCACACTGGAGCTGGCGCAGATCGGCGAGGAATTGATCGCATGGCAATTGCCCGACGCCACGCCAGAAGCGCGGCGCGCCATCGTCGCGCAACTGGTGGCCGGATATCACTCGCACAACTATGCGTTGACGCGCGAAGAGCTGGCCCAGCTGGGCCTGAACATGGCGCGCGATGCCCATGCCGAACGGCTGGCTTGGGTCATCTCGACGCAATTGCAATCGAGCATAGGCGGCGCCCTGCGCAGCGCGCCCGACGAGCCGTGGAACGATGCCCTGCTGGCGTCGCGCGACGGCGTGCAGCTGCGGCGCCAGCGTCCGGGCGGCTTCGCGCCGCTGTGGAGCACGCAATGCTGACAGCTCTCCCCTTTTTGTCCGATATCGCGCGCTATGTCATCGCCTTGCTGCTGCTGGCGGCCAGCGTGGGCAAGCTGCGCAGCTACGGGGAATTTCGCGGCAACCTCGCCACCTCGTTCGGCGTGCCGCCCGCTGCCGCCAAAGCAGCTGCCCCGGCCCTGGTGGCGGCGGAACTGCTGCTGGCCGGCTGGCTGCTGGCGGGCGGCACGCGGCTGCCCATGCTGCTGTCACTACTGCTGTTGAGTACCCTCACGGCCGTGCTGGCCTGGCGCTACTTCACGCACAGCGTGGTGCGCTGCAGCTGCTTTGGCGAAGCGGCGCGGCCCGTCTCGCAGTACGACCTGCTGCGCAACGTGCTGGCGGTCGGCGTCAACGGCGCCTATTTCGCATCCGCGCAGACGGCATCCTTGCCCTTCGCCACCTCGGTCTTGGCAGCGGGACTGGCGGCCATCGTCTGCGTGGCCGTGATTTCCCTGCACGACATCGCCACGTTGGCAAAGGCCGGCTGATGGATGATACGACCTTGCAACTGGTGCTGGCGGCGCTGGCCTTTGCCGTCGCCGGCAATATCTGGCTGAGCCTGGCCGTGCTGCGCGCCAACCGCCGTGTACGCATCGCGCCCACGGCGCTGGTGCCGGGCGAGCCCCTGCCGGCAGTGCAAGCCCGTCCGCTGGCTGGCGGCGCGCGTTTCCAGCCGGGCGCCAGCGGTCAGGCGGCCGTGCTGCTGTTCCTGGCCAGCCGCTGTCCGAAATGCGCGGAAAAGCTGGCGGGCATCGAGCAGTTGCTGCCGCTGGCGCGCGAGGCCGGTCTGGCCCTGTGGCTGGTCAGCGAAGAGCCGGCCCGCCGGCTGCGCGCGTTTTTGCCCAGCAGCATCTTGCGGGAAGCCACGGCGCGGCTGACGCTGCGCGATTACCGGCGCGTGAACCCGCTGATGAGTTCGCCGTCCTATGTGTTCGTCAATCACGAGGGCACGGTGGAAGCGGCCGGCCTGATCGGCGACGAAGACTGGCTGGCCCTGGCCGAACAATTGAACGCCGAACCGTCGCAGGAGCGCGCCGCATGAACCATGTAAACATCGGCCCCCATCTGGAACGCCTGCGCCTGCTGTACCCGGTGCGCTGGCGCATCGCCGCCGGCCTGCTGTGCATGGCCCTTACCGTGGGCGCGCAGCTGGCCTTTCCGCAAGCCATCGCGTATTTCATCGATAACGTGAAGGAACTGACGCGGCGCGGCGTCACGCCGGGCATGGCGGCCGCCATGCTGGCCTTCAGCCTGCTGTATGCGCTGGCCTCGGCCGCCCGCTTCTACCTGCTGCAATCGGGCGGCCACATGATCGTCATGGGCGTGCGCCGGCGCCTGTTCGACGTGGTGATCAACCAGCCCATTGCCTTTTTCGACCAGCACCATGGCGGCGAGCTGAACAGCCGGCTCACGTCCGACGTGTCGGCCCTGCATGAAAGCCTGACGATCGGCGCGGCCAATGCCTTGCGCTCGCTGTGCGTGTTTTTGGGCGGCATCGCCATGCTGCTGCATCTGTCGCCGATGCTGAGCCTGCCGCTAGCCCTGTTCATTCCCATCAGCCTGTATCTGGGCAAGTTATCAGGCAGCAACTACCGGCAGCGCGCGCGAGCCATTTCCGCCACCCTGGCCGCCAGCGGCAAGGTGGCGCAGGAATACTTTGCCCATGCGCGCCTGGTGCAGGCGTTCAACCAGCAAGGCGGCGCCATGGCCCGCTATGCGCAAGCGATGCGCGAGCTGCTGGGCGTGTCGCTGGCCGGCACGCGGCTGCTGGCCGTGTTCCAGGGCGCGCAGGGCTTGCTCGCCTTCGTTGCCCTGCTGACCACCCTGTGCTTCGGCGCCCACCTGATCGGACTGGGCCGCCTGAGCGTGGGCGAGCTGACGGCCTTTGTCATCTATGCCAGCATGGTGACGGACACGGCCGGCTCCATCAGCGAATTCTGGAACACGTGGATGCGCACGATGGGCTCGACCGACCGCATCTTCGAGATCCTGCGCAGCCACCGCGCCGTGCCCGAGGCGGCGCCGCAACCGCCGCTGGCCGGCCATATCGCGCTGCGCGACGTGCGTTTTTCCTATCCCGAGCGCACCCAAGTGACGGCCCTCGACGGCGTCAGCCTGTCCATCCGCGCGGGCGAAAAAATCGCCCTGGTCGGCGCTTCGGGCGCGGGCAAGTCCACCATCGCCAGCCTGGTGCTGGGCCACTATCAGATAGACGCGGGCAGCCTGCAGTTCGACGGCATCGATGCGCACGTGCTGGGCGTGACGCAGCTGCGGCGCCAGATGGCCGTGGTGGAGCAGGAACCGGCCCTGTTTTCCGGCAGCATCGCCGACAATATCGCCTTTGCCGTGCCGGACCGGGTCGTGGCGCGCGAAGCGATGGCGGCGGCGGCGCGCCTGGCGCATGCCCATGATTTCATAGCGGCCTTTCCGGACGGCTACGAGACCCTCGTGGGCGAACGGGGCGTGCAATTGTCCGGCGGACAGAAGCAGCGCATCGCGATTGCCCGCGCCATCCTGCGCGCGCCGAAAATCCTCATCCTGGACGAAGCGACGAGCGCGCTCGACGCCGCCAGCGAACAGCAGGTGCAGCTCGCGCTCGATACCCTGATGCAAGGATGCACCACCATCATCATCGCCCACCGTTTTTCGACGATTGTGAAAGCGGACCGCATCATCGTCATGGACAAGGGCCGGATTTGCCAGCAAGGCACGCACGCCGAGCTGCTGCGCGCGGGCGGCCAGTATGCGCGGCTGATGCAGCAGCAGTTGTCGCAATTCCAGCAGTTGCATGACAGTACGGCAACCCTGTAAAGTGGCTTGCATGAAAAAAACCTACCATGGCAGTTGCCACTGCGGCGCCGTGCGCTTCGCGGCCGAGATCGACCTGGCGGCCCCCAGCCTGCGCTGCAACTGTTCCTACTGCCTGAAAATCCGCTGCTGGGCCAGCCTGGTCCCGCCCGCGGATTTTCGCCTGCTGGCCGGTGAAGGCGAGCTGAGCGAGTACCGTTTCGGCGCGCGCCGCGAGCGCCATTATTTTTGCCGCCATTGCGGCGTGCGTCCGTTCGGCCGCGGCGATTCTCCCCGCAGCGGCCCGTTCGTCGGCATCGGCGTCAACTGCCTCGATGACGCATCGGCCGCCGAGCTGGCGCAAGTGCCCGTCGCCTTTGTCGATGGCCGGCATGACGAGTGGCATGCGCCGCCGCGGGAAACGCGGCATCTGTAATAGCAATCTAGAAATGGTTGTCTGCTACGCCGGAGTTTTCCTACGTGGCGACAAGTCGTGTCCCTATGGCTAAGTCCGACGCAGGCAGCGAGAATGGTCTCAACGGTGCAGCCAATGTTGGACCGGATGATTACGCAAACCAACCATAGGGGACATGACCATGACTTCGAACAGCAACGACAAATCGGGCGGCCAATCGGACAAACAGCAATCGGGCCAATCGGGCAGCCAGCAGTCGGACAAACAGTCCGGCACCCGCCAATCGTCGGGCGGTACCCAAGGTGGCACGCACGAGCAGCATGTCGAAGCGGGCCGCCAAAGCCACAAGAATGACGGCGACAAGCAATCGGGCTCGCAGCAATCGGGCCAACAGTCGGGCCAGCAATCGGGTTCCGGCACGGGCACGCGCGGCGGCACGCATGAGCAGCACGTGGAAGCGGGACGTCAAAGCCACAAGAATGACGACAAATCCTGATCCCGGTGGCATGGCCCGAGGCGCCTTCTTGATATGAAAGCACTGACGGCCATGCTGTGCGCCGGGCTGGCCATGGGCCTTGCCGCCTGCGGCGCCAGGAATACGGCATCGAACGTGGAGGCTCCGGGCGCACCGGCCGGGGTCTCCACGCGCGTGCTGGACGCGGGTGCCGACGCATTGCAAGCCCGGCCGCCGATTGCGGCGCTGAACGCCTACCTTGACGGTTTTCATTTCTATAATGGCAATCTGCGCGGCCAGATGGAAGCGCACCATTATTGCGCCATCGTCAATGAAGAGCTGATCCAGTGCGTGATCTACGATGGCAATGTCAAGGATGCCAAGCTGATGGGCGTCGAATACATCGTCAGCGCCCGGCTGTACCAAGGTTTGCCTGCGGCGGAAAAAGCGCTGTGGCACAGCCATGTGCATGAAGTCAAATCAGGTCAGCTGATCGCTCCCGGCATTCCCGCCGTGGCCGAGAAGGCCTTGATGCAAAAACTCGTCGCCACGTATGGCAAGACCTGGCATACCTGGCACACGGATGTACACAAGACCTTGCCCTTGGGCGTGCCGCAACTGATGATGGGTTTTACGGCCGATGGCCAGGCCGACGCCGCCATGGTTGCCGCGCGCGACCGCCGTTTCCGCATCGATTCGGCCGAAAAACGCCGGCAGCGGGCCGATATCGCCGCGCCAGCCATCATAGACGGGGCCGATGCCTGGCAGCACGGCACGACCATCCAGCTGGCCGACCCGACGGGAACGCAGCACGGTTCCTCATTACCACCGTCACCCTCCACGCACACGGCCGAACCCGCCATTTCGCGTCCGGCCAGATAGCCGGCACGCGAAAGGCCGTTGTCTGGAACCGCATTTTGGGCGATAATGACGGCCATGAACGATACCACCACCTTACCCCCATTGCCCGATCGCCTGTCGATCGACCCTAGCAGCCCTTATCACGTTGCAGCCGTGTTCGAGAACGACGTCGGCATCCGCTTCAACGACAAGGAACGTCTTGACGTGGAAGAATATTGCATCAGCGAACGCTGGATCAAGGTCGCTTCCACCAAGTCGCTCGACCGCCGCGGCCGTCCGCTGCAGATCAAGCTCAAGGGCAAAGTCGAAGCGTTTTACCGTTAAGCAATACTTGCAGTTGTTCCTGCAGTGTCATCGAGGCCGATTTTCATCGGCCTTTTTTGCGTCCGCCGCTTCCCGCTCACGCTTCGGTGGTGACCAGCCCGGCCGCGGCCGCCATGGGCAGCCACAGCATGGCGTCGGCCAGCACTTCATCCGGCTCCCTGCCGCTCGATTGCGCCGCCTGCCGCGCGCACTGCGCCAGCGGCGCGCCGCCGGCCAGCGCCTGCAGGCAGTAAAACTGCCACGGCGGCAACTCCTGCATGGCTAGCCGGTAATGCAGGCGCGAAATGGCGACAAAGGCGGGACTGGCATCCGGCTGGGCCGGCACGGCGTCGTCGGGCGCGGCTTGCGCCTGTTGCCAGAAAGAGCACAAAGGGAACGACAGGGCCAGCAGCCGCGCGTACGGCGCCAAGCGCCAGGCCGGCGCCATTCCCAGCATCAAGTCCAGGCCGGAAGGCAAGATTGGCGGCGGCCGTTTTTCCAGCCCCGGCGCCCTGCCCGCCTCGCTGTGCGCCCGCTCCAGCTGCGCCAGTTCGACGGCAAAGCGCAAGGCGTCTCCCTGTGCCCCGGCGCCGCGCTGGCTGGCGGCGAGAAAGTCCGCGAAGCCGCCGCCCAGGTCATACAAGGTGGGAGAAGCGGACGGGTGGCGCCACACATAGGCGCGGGCAAAGAACGCGAACAGCTCGTCACCCATGACCTTGCGCAAGACGGGATAGTCGGCCTGCAGGCATTCGAGCAGGCGCTGCACGTAGGCGTCCGCATGGATGTGCAGCGGCGCCGGCCCGCCCCGCGCCCGTTTCAGCACTTGCTCCTGCATCAGGCCGTGGCGCTCGCTGGCCAGCTGCGCCCCGTGCACGGCGCCGCCGGGCGCCGTCATGGCCGTCAGGAACCAGGCCTGCAATTGCGCCAGCGGCAGGCCGTTACGGCGCATGGGCCGCCTCCAGGTGAAAGCCCAGCGGCGTGGAGACGGCGGCGGCAACCTTGGCTGGCGCCGCGTCCGTAAATTCGCCCCGCACCGCCGCGCGCGCCTTGTCCAGTTCAAGCAGCAGTTGCGGATACGGGGGAATCTCCGCATCCCATTCCAGCAGGGCCGACACGCCGCCCGTCAGCTGCTGCGCCAGCGCATACAGGCGCCAGACGGCGGCCGGCACGGGCGCATCGTGGGTATCGATCAGCATGGCGCCGCAGACGGTCGGCCCGGCCAGGTGGATCTGCACGATGTGGTCGTGCGGCAACTGGCGGATATAGGCGGCCGCATCATAGCCGTGGTTATGCGCGCTGACGTGGACATTGTTGACGTCGAGCAAGAGCCCGCAGCCCGTGTCCTCGGCCAGCCGTCCCAGGAATTCCCATTCCGGCATGCTGGACTGGGCAAACTCCACATAGGTGCTGGGGTTTTCCAGGATCAGGGGACGGCCGAGGAATTCCTGCACCTGCCGCACTCTGCCCGCCACGTGACGCAGGATGGCTTCGTCCAGCGGCAGCGGCAGCAGGTCGTGGCTGTTGAGCGAGGCGGCGCCCGTCCAGCACAGATGGTCGGAAATCCACGCGGGCCGGATCTCGGCGGCCAGCTGGCGCAGCTTGCGCAGGTAGGCCAGGCTCAGGGGATCGCTGCTGCCGATCGACAGCGACACGCCATGCATGACGATGGGCACCTGCGCCGCCACCTGCTCGAGCACGTGGCGCGCATAGCCGTGGTTGTCGATGAAATTCTCGCTGATGATCTCGAACCAGTCCACCTGCGGTCCATGGCGCACGATGTGCTCGTAGTGCGGCGGGCGCAGTCCCACGCCCAGGCCCAGATTCGGCAGGCCCAGGCGCGGCCGCGCCTCGTGCAGGATGCCCCGCATCAGGTCGACGGCGGCAAGGCCAGGCGCAGGTCGGTGGGCGCCGGCGGCGTTCCCACCGGCGTGCCGCGCGCCGCCATCACCTTGCCGTAGGCTTCCCAGGCCTTGTCGTAGACATTGTCGCCCAGCGTAAAGCTCATGCTCTGGCCCAGCGGCTTGCCGCGGTGCCCGGGTGCGGGACCGAAATCGTACAAGGTCATGGTGGCGGGCTCGGGCGGTTCCTTGCCCGTGGTGTTCGGATACAGCTGCGAGGCCGAAATCGGCACGGCGCAGCCGCCGAAGCTCGCGCATTTATTGTCGCTGGGCGCGCTGTAGACTTTATCGTCCGCCGGCGGCGGTGGCGGCACGTAGCACGGCGAGCCCGGCGCTGCGGCGGCCTTGACCGAGTGACCGCAGGACGAGCCGCCCGTATCGGCCTGGGCAAAGCCGCAGCCGCCTTGGGCGTGGCAGCCGTTCGAGCCGCGGCACGTATGGTAGACGGCCAGCGCGGCGCAGGTGGACGACGCTTCGCCCTCGAGGTACATGCCTTGGCAAGCGTGGTACAGCACGCTCTTGTCGGCCAGCGGCACGCCCGTCGCCAGGTTCGGCGCCTGGCCCAGCACGGCCCAGCAGATGGCCATGCGGTCGCCCGCGCCCACCATCGACGGATACGGGAAGTCCAGTTGCTGGTTCAGCCAGTACTGGTCCAGCACGGAAGTGATGCCGTAGATGGCGCCCGTGGCCACCGTGCTCAGCATTCCCAAGGTGCCGCCGGTATCCTTCAGACGGTTCAGGGCGCCCGCCACGGCGGCCGGCGCGGGGATGTTTTTGGGCGCGGTGGCCGGATTGTAGCGCTCGTTGGTCAGCATGGCCTCGCTCCAGCGCTGGCCTTCCCTGTGCCAGCCGGCCCAGGTCTTCACGGGCAGCATGGCTTTCACTTGGCCGAAGCGCTCGTAATGGTCGAACGGGGCGCTGTCGTGGCGCGCCTGGGCGTCGCGCGATTCGGCCTCCTTGCCATTGTTCGCGTAGGACGGGTAATCGCACTGCAAGGCGGCCAGGTCTTCGCGGTAGTCGGGCTGCACGGCCATCAGGCGCTGCGCCGCGTCCCGGCGGTAGCGCTGGATGGCCGCTTCGCTGCCCTCGCCCTGGTCCGTGATGGCCGCCATCATGTCGATGGCCTTGTTGAACGAGCCCGTCTGGCCGCCATCCTGGTCCTGCGGGCCGAAGCAGGTATCGAAGCGGGGAAATTCCGCCCGCGCATGGCCCTGGACACGGCTGTTGAACATGTCCTGCTGCACCGAACCGTTGACGAACAGTTTTTGCCACAGGGTCTGGCCATCCGTGTATTCGATGCCGATGTAGCGCGCATAGCATTCGTACATATAGCCGATGGTGCCGAACAGGGGCAGATCGTGCACGTGCTTGCCCGGCGTCCAGCCCGGCAGCGGCACTTCCGGGAAGTACTTCGTGTGATCCTGGCTATCGAACTCGGCCAGCTGGGCGCGGGCCTGCTGTTCCGGCTGCTCGATGGCGAGGAACAGGTCGCACTGGTTGTCGTTCAGTTCTTCCAGGTTGACGCGCACGTGGCGGTAGCCGGACGTGTCCTGCAAGTCGACGATGTGCGGGATCACCGTGCAGTGCTCGCCGTAGCAGGTCCAGCCGTGGTCCTGCGATTGCAGCTCCGACCCCGTGAAGCACGGCGCCGTGCCGATGGCCGTGGCCAGGTTGGCCGCCATCTGCAGGTGCAGCATTTCCTGGATGAAGACGCTGAAGATGATGTTGAAGGCTTTCTGCTCGGCCAGTTCGGGGCGGGCCGTGGTGCCCATGCCCGGCCACTGGCGGCCTTCGTAATACGTGATGCCTTTCGAGTTGATCTGGTGCGTGCCCTGGATCGAATACATGGTGGCCATGTACAGGGGAATGGTGAACAGTTCCACGCTGACGGCCGCCTGGGCGATGGCGCGCACGGCGGCCGTGTCGGTGGCCAGCATGTCGAGCGGACGGTTGCTGATGGCGGGCTGGGTGCTTCCTAAAACGGGCATTTTCATTCTGTCTCTCCACAGGAAGGATGCGTTTCGGATATCGGGCCGGGCCGCGCCATCTGCGCGCGCTGATTACGGCAAAGAAATCATACGCCTGGGAAAGATACTTTTGCGGCAAGATTTATGCGCTGATCATGGGTCAATGCAGACCGCCTTACATCGTGAAAATAGGCGTTTTCAGCTGTCATTTGATGACAATTGAATAGAATCGGCAAAACGCGCGCGTGTATAAGCGCCGCACCGGCAGGCGCCGGCGCGTGGCTTGCATGGTGATAGTCAGGCGGCAGGCGGCGGCTGGAAGGCGCAAAAGCCGGGCCACTGCTCGCGGCTGTCGCACACTTTCAGACAGCCTTTGTTGTCCTTGAACGTGGCGACGACCTTGATGGGAAAACCATAGTGTGGCGTGGTGGCCAGGAAGGCGGACGGGCAGCTTTGCTCGTTGCTGAAGCGGAAAGTGATTTCTTCGCGGCGGCCCTTGCGCTCAAAGCTCAGCATGAAGGTTTCATTGCTGTTCCACTGCGCCTTGCCCGGCACGCGGAAGCGGTAGCGCGGGTTGCCCGGCTGCTGGCCATCCAGTTTCTGGCCAAAGACGCGGCTGCTGGCCGTCGCCGTCTCGACCTTGGCAACCGGATACACGACGCCAAAGATATAGGTGCCGGCAAACCCCTGGTCGAAGCCGAGTCCCTTCTGGTAAAACGGCACGACGATATGCGGCGCGCCCGTGTACTCGACGGTATTGCGCGCCGTCACGCGCGACGTCAGCTTGTCATCGGGCTCTTTGCCGAAGACCACGTCCAGTTCCAGCAAGGCTTGCTGCTTGTCGATATCTTGCGCCAGATAATACTTGGGGAACGTTTCGCCGTGCACGCAGCCGGCCAGCAGGGAGGCGGCGAAGCAGCCGGCGATCAATTGAGATATTGTCATGGCTGTTTTCCTTCCGGCGGCGCGGAAATGAGGCCCAGCCCCGTCACTTGCAAGCCGTTCTTGCCTTGTTTCCATTGAAATTGCTGGCCGAACCAGGCCAGCTCCAGTTCGCGCCGGATGCGGATCGAATCCGTGCGGCCCTGGCCCGCCTTGATGGCGGCGCCCGCCTGCGCGAAAGCGGCCTCCGACAAGGGTTTGAGCCACCGTTGATAGGTATCGGGAGGCAAGGCCAGCACGCCGGCGACGCCGTCGTCGCGCGTGGCGACGATGATGCCCACCTTCGTCAGCGCATTCGTCAGATAGGCGCCGCGCCGCCCGTCGGGCGAGACGGAAACCAGCATGGCACGCGGATAGTCGCCGCTGACGTTGCCCGGCACGTCAAACCACAGCAGTTCGCCCGTGCCCGTATCGAGCGCGCGGCCGTCGCGGGGAAACAGCAGCATCTCGGGACGGCCAGGCTGCGGCACGCCCCATTCGGGATCGCGTTCCGTGCGCACCATATTGTCGCGCTGCAAGGGACTGATGGGGCGCATCAGCGGTTCGCCATTCTGCACGCCGATCAGTATCGTGCCCTGGCCCGTATAGCCTTTGGTAAAGGCCAGCAGCATGGGCTGGCCTTCGTGCGTGGCCTTGATGGGCCGCACTTCCACCACTTCGCGCGCGCCGCCGGGCCAGTAGCCGTGCCGGCGGAAAGACAAGGTGACGAGAGCGTCGTAACGGCCATTCGTGACGGCAAAGTCGCCGTATTGCCTGACCACCGGCATGTTGGGCGTCTGCGCCTGTGCGGCGGGCCAGACGGCGGCAAGCAGGCTGGCGGTGGCCGCCAGGCGGCATAAAGAGAGGGACAGCATGGCATCCTGTAAAGGTCGCACCGGGCGAAGAATCAGAATTCTAAACGATTCCTCGCCAGCAACACTGCCCAATTGGAAACATCAACGGCGCTGGATTTCGATCAGCTCGATCTCGAACAGTTTCGGCCACAGTTTGCCCGTCACAAACAGGCGCTTGCCCCGTGCATCCCAGGCGATGCCGTTGAGCACGGCATCGGGATTGGCCGTGCCCCGCTGTTCCGGCGGCAGCAAGCCCGTCAGGTCAATCCAGCCGACGACCTTGCCGCTGGCCGGATCGATGCGGGCGATCACGTCCGCGCCCCACACATTGGCGTACAGCTCGCCGTCGACCATTTCCAGTTCATTCAGGCGCTCGATGGGCCGGCCCTCGGCCTTCACCTCGAAGCGGCGCACCTCGGCCAGGGTTTTCGGATTGAGCACGCGGATGCCGGAGCTGCCATCGCTCATGTAGACGGCTTTGCCATCGCTGGCCAGGCCCCAGCCTTCGCCCTGGTAGCTGAAGGTGCGCTTGAGCTTGAACGTTTTCTGGTCGAACACATAGCCGGTCTTCGACACCCAGGTCAGGCCGAGGATTTCATCGCCCACGTCCGTGATGCCTTCGCCAAACACTTTTTTGTCGAGCATGCTTTTCTGCAGGACCTTGCCCGTCGTCAATTCCACCTTGCGCAAGGAAGACTGGCCGTTCTGGCCCGTGCTTTCATACAGATGGCCATCCTTGAACAGCAAGCCCTGCGTAAATGCCTGGGGATCGTGCGGGTAGGTATTCTTGACGAAATAGCCATACACGGGAATGGCGGCCTGGGCATAGCCCATTTCGCTCATCAGTCCCACCGTGCATAACAATCCCAGCAGCAGCGAGCCTGCCGTGCGTTTCAGTCTGGTTTTACCTGTGTTCTTCATATGCTTGGCGGTGGTTGGCGAGCGGCTATTGTAATCGCCCGGGCTGCGCCATGCGCGCCCTGACGAGCTCGAGCCAGGCCCGGGCGGCAAACGACAGCCGCCCTCCGCGGCGCCAGGCCAGCATCAGATTCCACTCCACGGGCGGGCCATCGAGGGGAATGACTGTAAATTGCGCTTGATCCAGGGTATCGCAATACATCTTCGGCAGCAGGCAGATGCCCACGCCCAGCTGTACCAGTGAAGCAATGAAATCCCACTGGCCACTGCGGCCCGTGATGCGCGGCGCGAACCCGGCCCGCTGGCAGGCATCCTGCACGATGTCGTTCAGGGCAAACGCGGCGCCATAGAAAATGAAGGGGCTGTCGGCCAGCTCGGCCAGGGCCACGGAAGCGCGCCCCTGCCACTGCGAGCCGGGCGCGGCCAGCAGGCACAGCGGCGAACGCACGAGGGGCAAGGCTTCGAAATCCTGCCAGGTGGCCGCATTGCCCGGGTAATCGAGCATGGTGCCCAGTTCCACCGTGCCGGTGCGCAAGTCGCGCTCGATCGCCTGCGTGCCGCTTTCGTACATCTTCAGCTCGATACCGGGATAGCGCTGGTGGTACTCGGCCAGCCACGGCGCCAGGGTCGAGTGCGTTTGCGGCGACACGCCGACTCTTAATTCCCCCCGCTCCAGCTGCTGCAGGTCGCGCAATTCCACCTTCAGTTCCCCGTGCAGGGCCAGCAGTTCATGCGCGCGCGACAGCACCACCTTGCCCGCGTCCGTCAGGGTAAAACGTTTACCGGCCCGGTCGAGCAAGGCCAGGTCCAGCGACTGTTCCAGCTGGGCGATCATCTTGCTGACGGTGGGCTGCGTCACGTGCAGCTTGGCGGCCGCGCGCGTAAAACTGGCTTGCTCGACGACTTCGACGAAGTAGCGCAGGGAGCGGATATCCATGATGCATTCCAAACTCGAATGATAATCATGAGTTTAAGTCATTTTATCTTTTGATGCGGGGTCCCTACAATGAAACCTTCCCCCTGCCGCTAGAAAGCCCTGCCGTGAAAGCCGTCCCTTATTCCACTACCGCCCCACTCTCCGTCCCTGCCTGGCGCCAGCCCGCGCAAACCGTGTGGCAAGTGGGCATCTTGATCGCCGCCTGGTGGCTGGCCGACGAGGCCGCCTCCGCCCTGCACTTGCCATTCTCCGGCGGCGTCGTGGGCCTGTTCGTGCTGGTGGCCTTGCTGCTGGCGGGCTGGGTGCGGCCTGCCGCCATCGAACTGGGCGCGAACTGGCTGCTGGCCAATATGCTGCTGTTCTTTATCCCGCTGGTCGTGTCCGTGGTGCAATTTACGCAGCTGTTGAAGTCACAGGGTGTAATGCTGTTCGTAAATATCGGCCTGGGCTTTGCCAGCGTGATGCTGGCCACGGCCTTCACCGTGGAATGGGTGTGCCGCTATGAACGCAGCTTGCGCCTGAAAAAACTGCTGCGCCAGCGCACCACCAGGGCGCAGGCATGAATACCGTGCTCCTGTCCCTGCTGTTCTTGCTGCTGACTCTGGTGCTGTTCTACGCCAACCAGGCGCTGCATCGCCGCCATCCGCATTTTTTGCTCACGCCCGCCATTTGCACCTCGGCGTTACTGATCATCATCGTGCAGGCAACCTCGACGCCGTTCGCCACGTATTTCGGCGAGACGCGCTGGCTGCCGTGGCTGCTGGGACCGGCCACCATCGCCTTCGCGCTACCTATCTTCCAGGAGCGCAAGCTGATCCGCAAGCACTGGCTGGCCCTGTCGCTGGGCAGCTGCGCCGGCATCGTCGCATCGGTCGCCGCCACCTTGCTGCTGGACCGGGTGATGGGCGTGCATGGTGACATGGCCCGCAGCCTGCTGGCCAGGTCTGTCTCGACGCCGTTCGCGCTGGAAGCGTCGCGCCACATGGGCGGCTCGGCCCAGCTGACGGGCATCTTCGTCGTCATGACCGGCCTGTTCGGCCTGATGCTGGGCAAACCGCTGCTGAGACTGCTGCCCTTGCGCATGCGCATTGCCCGTGGCGCACCGTATGGCGCGGCCGCGCACGGCTTTGGCCTGTCCGTGGCGCGCCGGGTGGGCACGGAAGAAGGTGCCGTGGCCAGCCTGACGATGATTTTCTCCGGCGTCGTGACGGTGCTGCTGGCGCCGCTGCTGGGCAGATTATTGGGCTAGGGTTCCCTCGGCGCGATTGCGGCAGGTCAAAGCGGCAAGCGCGGGTTGGGCGATAGTGTGCGGAGTCCCGTTCGCCCACCCTCCCGGAAACCCTATGGCAAGCACATCCAATCCAGGGCCGCAGGCCCTGCAAGTCGACTATTTTTCCGCCAGCGACCAGTTCCTGTTCACGCAGACGGCCGCCAATCTGCTGGAGCAGCAGGCCAATCTCGACCTTGACGCGCAAGTCGATGCCGGCCTGGCCTACCAGGTCAGCCAGTTCCAGTCGCAAATGAAGAGCCGGGCGATGACCGCCGGCGACCGCATCTTGCCCGCCTACATCGGTTTGCTGAGCCAGGCGACGGCCTTTGCCGCATTATGGAACGCCGCCTACCAACTGCAACGACCCCGGCTGGCGCAAGCGGCGCTGGATGCCGCCACGCGGGCCGACCTCGCGCAGGTCTACCGGCAACTGGCGGCGCAATCGGGGCACATCAACCAGCAGGCCCAGGCGCTGACGGGCGACATGCGCGTCATCGCCGGCGAACTGGCGCCGCTCAACGCGGGCTTCAACACGGCGCTGTCCGCCACTATCGCCGCCCTGGGCGCCGCTGCCAGCGCATCCTCGGCCAGCATCGACCAGCTGAAGGCCGCCATCAACACGAATATCGCCGATATCGTCGCCGGCGCCAACAAGACGGGCGCTGCCGTCACGGAATTGATCGTCAAGACCATGACCACCATCAGCGATGCGCAGGGCGATGCCAAGGCTGGCAGCGGCGATGCCGCGCCATCGGGCGACTTCGTGGTGCAAGGCATCGATGCGGCGGAACAGGGCGTGGCCGAAACGGCCCAGGCCCGCGCGGCCCTGAACGCCAACAATGCCCTGCTGGCCAGCGCCTATCAGCAGCTGGCCGGCGCCGATGCGCTGGTGGCCGTGGCCAAGGTGGTGCAAGTACAGAACAGCCAGTTCAGTAGCGCCTTTCACAACGCACTCGATACGGCCCAGGTGCTGGCCGAGGACTGGGGCCAGTCGCCGCAAGCGCCGCCAGCGACGGGCATCAGCGCCGGCCTGGCCGCCTTTGCCGATGCCGTCGCCGGCATGGCCAGCAGCGCCGACGCCGAAACGCTGGGCGGGCAGCTCGATTACGCCAACACGGCGTGGCAGTTGCTGGCCGCCAGCCTGGCGCCACTGGAGCAAGCCATGACAGGCGCTTCCTGAACGGTGCGCCACCGCTTGTTTATCCGACCGCCCACACAATGAACCATCCGACCAGGAGCCGCGCATGTCGAATCAAAACCAGGCTGCACAAGGCATCAGCACCGCCAACAAATCGCAGTGTTCACAAGCATTGCTGATACAAACCTACGCCAACAGCATCAACGAGCAGCCCAGCGTGGATTTTTCGGGTGATGCCAATTTGCTGAAATACCAGTCGCAAATCAACGATGGCCTGGGCCAGGCGCAAACCCACGCCACGGCCTACCTGAATGTCATCCAGCCCACGATCATTGCCAACATCGCCAATATCGGCAATTACTACGCGCTCAACAATGCCGTGCTGACGGCCTTGCCAACCGGCTCGACGGAGGCGCAATGGATCGCCACCCTGACGGCGCTGCAACAGCAATCCCGGCAATACCAGACGGCCGCGAATGGCGTCGTCAGCGCCCTGCAGACCTTGCACGACAACCTGACCACGGATTCCGCCTCGTTCGCCAGCACCGTCAGCGACTTGAACGCGGCAGTGAATGGCGACAATGGCGTGCTCAACTCCATCAACAGCCAGCTCGGCACCATCCAGGGGCAGATCGACGGCGCCATTGCCGGCACCGTGCTGAGCGGCCTGGCCATCGTGGGCGGCACCTTCATGGTCGTCGTCGGCGGCGTGGCCGATTTCGTCACGGCAGGCACGTCGACGCCGCTCGTGGTGGCCGGTGTTGCCGTCGTGGCCGCCGGCATAGGCGGCGAAGTGGCGTCGGCCATCACCCTGAAAAACCTCAACGATGAAAAGGCGACCTTGCTGGGACAGGAAGCGTCGCTGACGGCCGAAGTCAAGCTGGCCACGGGCATCAGCAGCGGCTATGCCAGTCTGTCGAACCAGGTGCAGGCCGCCGTGCAATCGGCTACCCAGATGGAAAACGCGTGGGAATTTCTCAGCAGCGACCTCGGCAGCCTGATCAGCGACCTGCAGCAAGGCATACAAAACACCGACACCATCCGCACCCTGTTCCTGACGGCCGCCAACACGGAAATGCAAGCCGTCACCACGGACATCACCACCATCAAGGGCCAGATGACGGGCGTCACCAGCATCGTCGCGCCCAAGGGCCAGACGGTGGGCGAAGCGGCCGTTGCCGCGGCGGCGTGAGCGCCATGGCCGGCCTGCTGACGCAAACCCTCGCCAACCTGCTGGCCGCGCAGCAGCAGATCGCGGCCCTCGGTGGCTTGCCGCCAGCCGCCCAGCAGATCCAGGCCGGCTGCAACGCCTTGATCCAGCCCATGGTGACGCAGACGCGCGCGCTGCAACAGGCTGTTGCCGCCTTCGTCCAGGCGGCAACGCCGCAGCTGGCGCAAGTACAAACCATGCTGTCGGCGCAAGCGCCGCTGCCCGATATCAAGGCGACGATGTCGGCCCTGCAACAACAGGCACAGCAGCTGCAAGGCACGGCCAACGGCACGGCCGGCACGCTGACGGCGCAAACGGCGCAATTGATGGGCTATTTCAACCAGCTTGCCGGTGTCGAAGCGGGCTTGCAAAGCCAGGGCACGGCCTTGCAGGGGCAATTGGGCGACGCGCAAAGCGAACTCGATGCGGCGCAGAAGCGCTATTACTATCTGCTGGCGCTGGGTCCGTTCGGCCTCGTCGGCCTGGCCGTGGCGCTGGGCCTGTACTTGAAATGGAAGTCCGATGTCAGCGACCTGCAAGGCCAGATCGGCGGCTTGAACGGCCAGATCGCCGCCTTCAATGGCATGAAAGCGGCGTGCCAGCAGCTGGGCACGGATTGCCAGGGTCTCGCCGCCAGCATTTCAGGCGTGCGCAATGCCGTCAATTTTCTCGTCAGCGATTTGCTCGAGGTCAGCGGCGACCTGGACGCGGGCGACGCCACGGTCGTCATTGCCCTGATGGCGAGGGCGGCCAGCACGGAACTGGCCACCTTGGGCACGGATGCCGCTTGAAGCGCCTGGCATCCATTGCTTGCAGGGACTGACGGCACGGGCGTTTATCGGGGATAATACGTTTTTCCCCTTGCCAGCACCCGCGCCACGATGAAATACCCCGCAATTCAGCCTTTCAGCGATATCCTGCCCCGCTTGAGCGAGTTCGATGCCATCATCGATGTGCGCAGTCCGTCCGAGTTCGCGGAAGACCACTTGCCAGGCGCCATCAATCTGCCCGTGCTGGACGACGAACAGCGCGTGCGCGTGGGCACCTTATATAAGCAGACGAGTGCCTTCGAAGCGAAGAAGCTGGGCGCGGCGCTGGTGGCGAAAAATATCGCGCGGCATATCGAAGAGGGTTTCCTTGGACACCCGCAGCACTGGAAACCGCTCATCTACTGCTGGCGCGGCGGCAACCGCAGCGGCGCCATGGCGCACATCCTGGCGCGCATCGGCTGGCCCGTCACGCAACTCGAGGGCGGCTACAAGGATTACCGCCGCCACGTGAACGCCGAGCTGGCCACCCTGCCCGAGCGCTTCGACTTCATCAACGTGCTGTGCGGCCCCACGGGCAGCGGCAAGAGCCGCTTGCTGCAAGTGCTGGACACGCAAGGCGCGCAAGTGATCGACCTGGAGCAATTGGCGGCCCACCGCGGTTCCGTGCTGGGCGGCTTGCCCGAGGAAGACCAGCCATCGCAAAAAGCGTTTGAAAGCGCGCTATGGCAGCAACTGCGCACTTTCGACCCGCAGCAGCCCGTGTTCATCGAATCGGAAAGCAAAAAAGTGGGCCGTTTGCGCGTGCCCGATGCGCTGATGGACAAGATGCGCGCGGCCGATTGCACGGACGTGCGCCTGGCCACGGACCAGCGCGTGCAATTACTGATGCAAGACTATGAACATTTCGTCGGCGACCCGGCCCGCCTGAACGTGCAGCTGGCCCTGCTGACGCAGTTGCATGGCAAGGAGAAAATTGCCCACTGGCAGCAGCTGGCCACATCGGGCCGCATGGCCGAGCTGGTGGAGGAATTGCTGGTCCAGCATTACGACCCCGTCTACCGCCAGTCGATCGCCCGCAACTTCAGCCGCTACGCCCAGGCGACGCCACTGGTCTTGCCCGATATTTCGGAACATGCCTTTGAGCAAGCCGCGCGTGCATTATGTGCTATCGTCGGCGGCAACCGTACCGCCAGCGCCGCGTGATGCCTGGCTTGCCACCCATTTACTTATTTCAGCAGGATGAAGACCATGTCCGATAGCGCAGCAACACCTAATACGCCGATCCGATTGACCGAATTTGCCCATGGCGGCGGCTGCGGCTGCAAAATTGCGCCGGGCGTGCTGGCCGACATTTTAAAGGGCAGCGGCGGCTTTCCCCTGCCGAAGGAATTGCTGGTCGGCATAGAAACCTCGGATGATGCGGCCGTCTACCAGCTCAACGACGAGCAGGCGCTGATCGCCACGACGGACTTTTTCATGCCCATCGTTGATGATCCGTTCGACTTTGGCCGCATCGCCGCCACCAATGCCATTTCCGACGTGTACGCCATGGGCGGCACGCCCATCATGGCGCTGGCCCTGGTCGGCATGCCGATCAACAAGCTGCCGGTGGAAACCATCGGTCTCATTTTAAAAGGCGGCGAAACCATCTGCGCCCAGGCCGGCATCCCCATCGCGGGCGGCCACACCATCGATTCCGTCGAGCCGATCTATGGCCTGGTCGTGCTGGGCCTGGTCCACCCGTCGCAGGTGAAACGCAACGCGGGCGCGCGCGCCGGCGACAAACTGGTGTTGGGCAAGCCGATCGGCGTGGGTATTTTGTCGGCCGCGCTGAAGAAGAATGCACTCGACGCGGGCGGTTACGCTTCCCTGATCGACAACACCACCAAATTGAATACCCCGGGCAAGAAACTGGCCCTGCTCGATGGCGTGCATGCGCTGACGGACGTGACGGGTTTCGGCTTGCTGGGCCACACCCTGGAACTGGCGCGCGGCGCCAAGTTGCAGGCGCGCATCGCCATGGCTGACGTGCCGCTGCTGCCGCAAGTGCGGCAACTGGCGCAAAACGGCAACATCACGGGCGCCTCCGGCCGCAACTGGCAAGGCTACGGCGCGCAAGTGGCGCTGGCCGACAAGCTGAGCGCCATCGACAAGGCGATTTTGACGGACCCGCAAACGGCCGGCCCCCTGCTGGTGGCCTGTGCGCCGGAAGCCGTCGAGCAAGTGCTGGCGATTTTCCGCGCAGAAGGTTTTGCCGACGCCACGGTGATCGGCGACGTGCTGGAAGGCACGAGCGGGGTTTCCGTCATCTAATGAACAAATTTTTTTGCAAAGGCACTCCCATGACCACGTTCTCCAACAAGTTCCCCGCCATCCTGGCCACCGTCGCCGCCACCCTGGCCATCCACAGCGGCCTGGCGCAGGCGCAGCAAGTGCTGCGCGTGTCCGCCATCCCCGACGAAGCGCCGACGGAATTGCAGCGCAAGTTCAAGCCGCTGGGCAGCTACCTGGAGAAAAAGCTGGGCATGAAGGTGGAATTTACGCCCGTCACCGATTACGCCGCGTCCGTGGAAGGCTTGATCAATAACAAGCTCGACATGGTCTGGTTCGGCGGTTTTACCTTCGTGCAAGCGAACGTGCGCAGCGGCGGCAAGATCGTGCCGCTGGTGCAGCGCGAGGAAGACACGAAATTCCGCTCGGTTTTTGTGACCACCAGCAAAGACATCAACCAGTTGTCCGACCTGAAGGGCAAGAATTTCACGTTCGGTTCGGAATCGTCGACCTCGGGCCACTTGATGCCACGCTACTACTTGCTGGCGGCCAAGATCAACCCGGACACGGACATGAAACGCATCGCGTTTTCCGGCGCGCATGACGCCACCGTGGCGGCAGTGGCCGGCGGCAAGGTCGATGCGGGCACCTTGAACATTTCTGTTTGGGAAAAACTGGTCGAAGCGAAAAAGGTCGATCCAAGCAAGGTGCGCGTGTTCTACACGACACCAGGCTACTACGACTACAACTGGAGCGTGCGCGCCGACATGAACCCCGTCGTGCGCAAGAAGCTGACGGACGCCTTCCTGGCGCTGGACCCATCCACGGCCGAAGGCAAGGAAATCCTCGAATTGCAGCGCGCCACCAAGTTCATCCCGACCAAGGCCGAGAACTACAAGGATATCGAAGCGGCCGCGCGCGATGCGAAGTTGTTGAAGTAACTTTATTGCCGAACCTGTCGGATTACGTCCTGCGGACTAATCCGACCTACGCTGTCCGTTGTATGGCGTAGGTCGGATTAGCGGCGCAGCCGCGTAATCCGACACCGCCCCAAAACAACCGAAACATCGCATGACATTTCAACTTCACAAGGTCAGCGTCCACCACGCGGGCGCGGCCGGCAATGCGCTGGCGCTGCGCGAGCTGGACCTGGACGTGGCCCAAGGTGAACAGATCGCCCTGATCGGCCCTTCCGGCGCCGGCAAGACCAGCTTGCTGCACACCCTGGCCTGCGCGCTGCGCCCCGAATCGGGCCGCTTGAGCATCCTTGGCAGCTCTCCGTGGCAGATCGGCAGCGCCCCGCGCCATGCCCTGCGCGCGCGATTATTCCTGGCGCCGCAAACGCCGCCGCTGCCGCCGCGCCAGCGCGTCGTCAACGCCGTGCTGGCGGGCCGCTTGCCGCAATGGAGTTTGTGGACGGCCATCCGCTCGCTGCTGGCGCCCGTCGACCCGCGCGCCGCGTGGGAAGCGCTCGGTAAATTCAACCTGCAAGACAAACTGTATGCGCGTGTCGACCGCCTGTCCGGCGGCGAACGCCAGCGCTGCGGCATGGCCCGCGCGCTCGTGTCGAACGCGGAAGTGTTCCTCGTCGACGAACCCTTGTCCGCGCTCGATCCCACACTGGCTTTGCAGACGATCCATGTGCTGCAGGCCGAAGCAACGGAACGCAACGCTACCCTGATCTGCAGCCTGCACCAGGTGGAAATCGCCCGCGCCTGCTTTACGCGCATCGTCGCACTGCGCGATGGCCAGATCGTCTTCGACTTGCCTGGCGCCAAGGTCAGCGACGCCATGATAGAGCAGCTGTACCGCAACAAGGCCGACCCCGCCCCGCAATTCGAGGCCGTGGAAGCGAACTTGGACGCCGCGAGGCCCCTTTGCTGAAGAGCAGCGCCATGCCGCGCGACCCCGCCTGGCGCGGCCGCCTGACCGGCGCCGCCGTCGTGCTGCTCGTGCTGTGGCCGATGCTGGTGCAGGCCGAGTTCAAGCCGTGGATTTTATGGGATGCGCAAAGCCTGGCCGCCACCTGGCAATTCATCGCCAGCTTCGTGCCGCCCGCCCACTCGCCGGAATTCCTGCAACTGGTGGCCGTATCCAGCTGGGAAACCATCGCCATGGCCACGGCCGGCATGACGCTGGCCATGCTGGGCGCCATCCCCTTGACCTTGCTGGTGACGGAGCGGCTGTCGATTTCGCGCATCGGCTCTGGCCGAGTGTCGCCGCTGGCTGCCACCCTGCGCCATTGCGTGCGTGCGCTGCTGGTGTTGCTGCGCAGCGTGCCGGAACTGGTCTGGGCCTTGCTGTTGGTGCGCATCGTCGGCCTGGGACCGACGGCGGGCGTGATCGCCATTGCGCTCACTTATTGCGGCATGCTGGGCAAGGTCTACGCGGAAATCCTCGAGTCGTCGGATGCGTCCGCCTGCAACGCCCTGCTCCACAACGGCAGCGGCCGCTTGAAAGCCTTGCTGTACGGCGCCTTGCCCGAGTCGTCCGCCGAACTGGTGTCGTACACGATTTACCGCTGGGAATGTGCGATCCGCGGCTCCGTCGTCATGGGTTTTGTCGGCGCGGGCGGCCTTGGACAGCGCATGGATGAATCGATGAAGATGATGGCGGGCAGCGAACTGGCCACGATGCTGATGGTGTTCGTGCTGCTGGTGGCGGGTGCCGACGCCGTGTCCGCCATGCTGCGCCGGAGGCTGGCATGAAGCATCATCTTGACGCCATGCTGCCCACCCCGTCGCCCGTGCGCTGGTCGACCTGGGCCTTGCTGGCCGGCTTGCTGCTGCTGGTCATCGCCAGCTTCGCTACCCTGCCCCTGAAATGGGGCGAGTTCTTCAGTGCCGACGCCGTGCGCACGAGCGCCGACTTCCTGCACGGCTTCGCGCCGCCCGAGCTGGCGCCGAACTTCCTCATGAAAGTGGGCGTCGCCACGTTCGAGACCCTGGCCATGTCGGCCATCGGCACGGTGATCGCGGCACTCGTGGGCGCACTGCTGGCCCTGCCCGCCAGCGGCCGTTTTGGCAACGTGGCGCGCAATGCCACGCGCGCGATACTCAACGTGCTGCGCTCGATTCCCGAACTGGTATGGGCTTCGATTTTGCTGATCGCCGCCGGCCTGGGCCCGTTTGCGGGCACCCTGGCGCTGGCGCTGCACACGATGGGCGTGCTGGGCCGTTTGTTTGCCGATGCGTTTGAGAATTGCCCGCCCTTGCCGGCCGTCACCTTGCGCATCAATGGCGCGCGGCCCGCCGTGGCATTCCTGTACGCGACCTTGCCGCAGTGCGGGCCGCAAATGATGTCGTATACCTTGTACCGCTGGGAAAACAATATCCGCGCCGCCGCCATCCTCGGCGTCGTCGGTGCGGGCGGCCTGGGTCAGATGCTGAAATATCACCTGTCGCTGTTCCAGATGCAGAACGCCGCCACCGTCATCGTCGCGATGCTGCTGATGGTAGCCGCCGTCGATGGCCTCAGCTACCTGCTGCGCCGCGCCATGACCCGTTAACTTTCACTTTTCACAAGGACAACCCATGTCAGGCTGGTGGACCATTATCTCGACAGAAACGCCGCAGCAAATGGCCGATATGACGAAAGTCAACAAGGAAGCATTTCTCGCCACGTGGGAAGCGGGCCTGTTCGGTGCGGACTGGATCGCGCAACTATGCCAGCAAGGCAGGGCGACCCAGCTGGCGTTCAACGGCTTTCCCAACCGCTACACGGCGCTGGCAAGCGACATCGTTCCCCTGCTGCAGGCGGGCATCGCCGAAGCGCAGGATGGCGAATTTCCGCAAGGCCAGCTGACGGGCTGGCCCGGCTGCATTACCGTGTACCAGGATCGCATTGCCGTCTGTGAACCCGGTCAACTGCTGACCATCGAAGTGTGGGATCAATCGTAAATGATGATCAAAGGCAAATGGTTTAGACTGATGCGCAGCTGCAACTAGAGGAGTTCATGATGGGATTGGCAATTTCGGTCGGCGCCCTTGCCGACCTGCAGGAAGAAGACCCGGAAGGCGCGCAGTGGCTCGTCACCGCTTTGGAAGAAGCCAATCCGCTACTGCAACAGGCGGGGCTGCCACAGCACAGCGAACCGGCCACGCTGCCGCAACTGGACTCGCGCGTCATGCTCGATTCCTTTCCATACAGCTTCCTGCACACCCTGCGCCGCGCGTATGCCCATGCGCGCCTCGATGCGCAATGGCGTGCCACGCCATTGGCCGAGGGCGAGGATGCAACGGAGGATCCGGTGCTCGATGCCGCGCAGGATGACTTTGACAGCCACCTGATCTGCCATTCCGATTGCGAAGGTTTTTATTTTCCTCTCGTCTTCGAGGAAGTCATTTTTGCCGATGAGGAACACCCTCTGCTGGGCGGCATGCTGGGCTCCTCGTACAGTCTGCGCGCTGAACTGGTCACGGTCGCGCCCGCGCTGGGCATCTTCCTGCTGGGCGACGAACTAAGCGATGAAGAAGCGGCCCGCATCAATGCGCGCATCGACGCCGAAGACGGCCTGGAACGCGAACTGGTCGCCTGGCTGGCCGCTTACGAGGCATGCCGGCTCAGTATTGCGCACAAGACGGCGATCGTTTTCAATTGAGCATGCCGATACGCCCCACCATCGCCACCAGCCACGCCGGCGCGGCCGGTTTTTTCCGGTGCCTGGCAGCCTCAACTACCATCCAGCCATTAATGCCAAACGCTGACATCGACTTGCCTGCATGACAAATCAGCACAGCAAGGTTCCCCTGCAGATAGAACACCTCGCTTGGTTCAGCCAGCACCTGGGCGGGCGCTTCCGTACGGCAGGATTGCGCATTCAATTTCATGACAATCAGGAAGCTGGCATCCGTTGGAGGGTGGCGTGTCCCGAGGAATACCAGGCCGCCATCCTGCAAGGCTTGCACGAGGCAAGGAGCGGCGCTTTTCCGCAATATCTGGCAGGCAGCGGCTTGTGGATCACGGAAGTCCTGGTCGACAAGATCAGCTCCTCGCCCGATGCCTTTTATCGCGCAGCCTTGCTGGTGGTAGCCCAGGCCAAGGCGCTGTTGGAATTGTCAGGTCGCGCATACAACACGGCGTGAGCAAAATTATGCGAGCGGCGGCAAGCAACGCAGTGATCCTGTTAATATTGCCAGATACTTAAATGACGGGCGCCATCCCAAGGACAAGCGCCACGCCATTCAAGCATATGTGACGTATTTTCCTGCACTGCGGGCCACTCTTGCATAGGCTGTCAACACCATGAAAAAACTTCTCCCGGGCGCCCTGGCCGCCTGCTGCTCGCTGCACGCCAGCGCCGCTCCTGTCGAAGACTTTATCGGCACATGGAAACTGGAACGCACCACCGTCCCGAACTATGTCGTCATCAAACAGGAAGGCGAGCGGCTCGTGGCGTTGCGCTATACGCGCAATGTCATCAGCAACAAGATCACGGAGCGGCGCTTTCCCGCCAGCTATGCTGACGGCGATGTCACCATCACTGCGGGCGAAACGATCATCGAAGCGCGCAGCGTGAACGACGTGGCAACCGTCACGATGTTGGCGGAAGCGTACAAAAAGATTTCATTGTCCACGGACGCACCGTCCAGTTAAGGAAAGTCGCAGACTTGAATCACATTATCATCCGCCCCTGCGGCGCCGCCGACTGGCCGGCGCTGAAGTCCACGCGCCTGGCCGCCCTGCTCGACGCGCCCACAGCCTTTGGCGCCAGCCACGCCAGCGCGGCCGGTTTTTCCGATGCCGACTGGCAGCAGCGCGCCACCAGCACGCCCCAGCGCACGTTTTTCCTCGCCTTTGATGGAGAGCAAGCCGTCGGCCTTGCCGCGCAAGTGGTGGCCGGCAATGGCGAGTGCCACCTGATCGCCATGTGGGTACATCAGGAATATCGGGGCATGGCCGTGGCGCAGGGCCTGGTCGACGCCGTGAAACAATGCGCCGTGAACAATGGCCAACCTCGCCTGGTGCTCGACGTGGCGCCGGAGAACGCCCGCGCGGCCGCGTTTTATCAGAAACAGGGCTTTGTGTTTTTACCGGTATGGGAAGCGCTGGAAAGCCATCCGCATATCCAGGTGCAGAAGATGGAATGGCGGGCGCCCGTATAAGCATTAACTAATGGAAAGGTGCAAAGCGATGCTACGATCTATCTCCATACTCCTGCTGTTGACTGCCCTTGCCGGCAAGGCGAACGCAGCGAATATTCCCGATATCGTTCTTGAATACGCCCATGCGTTTGCGCAAACACAGACGACGGACAAGCAAGCATCCACGCCGCCAGCCGACTACGCGCAATGGTTCTTTCAAGGCTTGATCCATCCATCGGGCGGGATCGTGACGCAATCGGCCGCCATGCGCGATGCCTACATGAAAGGCCAACGCTATTGGCGCGATCATCCGTCCGAACGGGCCAGCATCATGGCAAGCTATGGCTACCGTGCCATCGAGCGCGATGGCGTCTGGTCGCGGGGCTTTGAAAAGAGCGTTTTCCAACCGGCCCGTGCTGATCTCGACCTTGACGCCGGCGCATGGTGGCTCAACTCCTTCGGCGGCGCTGCATGGCGCGACGTCGGCCTGGTGGCGCCCAACTCAAGCTATCAGCAGCCGCGCGTGCATATCGTGGGCTATCTCAGTCCCAAAGGCCATTATGGCCATCTGGGCGCCTATGAACATGAAGTCCTGGTCACGTCGGGTGCCGCCGTGCAAGCCGCAGATCATTGATGGCGGAAAACAGCGATTTCAAGCACGCCATTCATCCCGATTGGCATCCTGTCTTAAAAACCTCCTAGCGCCACTGATTCGACAACGACCAGGCTGCGCAGTAACTATTTCACCCGCTGCTTCTCCAGCTTGCGCGCCAGCGTACGCCGGTGCATACCGAGGCGGCGGGCCGTTTCCGAGATATTGAAATCCGTCTCGGCCAGCATTTCGTGGATGCGTTCCCATTCCAGGGTCTTGATGTTGGTGGCGCGGTTCGTCAGTTCGATGTCGGCATTGCCGGCCACGTGGCCGAAGGCCGCTTCGATGTCGTCCGTGTTCGACGGTTTCGCCAGGTACTGGCAGGCGCCCAGCTTGATCGCTTCGACGGCCGTGCCGATGCTGGCGTAGCCGGTGAGCACGACAATCAGCATGTCCGGGTCGTGCTGGTGCAGCATCTGCACGCAGGCCAGGCCCGAGGTATTGCCATTGAGCTTCAGATCGACGACGGCATAGTCGGGGCAGTGCTGCTCAAGCAAGGCGCTCGCTTCGTCGAAATTGGTGGCCAGGATGACCTGGTAGCCGCGCCGTTCGAACGAGCGGCCCAGGGTGCGGGCAAACGCGGCATCGTCTTCCACGATCAGTAACAGACGGTCATCCTGCATGGTGGTCGCTTTCTCTTTCCAGTTTGATGGCCGCCAGCGGCAAGGCCAGGTGCACCACCGCCCCGCCCTGCACCCGGTTGCGCGCCGTCACCGTGCCGCCCAGGGTACGCGCGACATTGACCACCAGGAACAGACCAAGGCCGCCGCCGGGCTTGCCCTTGCTGCTTTGATATGGTTTACCCAGGTGCGTCAGCATCGACGGCTCGAAGCCGGGGCCCGCATCGGTAATGACCAGGTGCAAGGCATCCGCTTCGCGCGTCGCTTCGAAACGCAGCCACTCGGGCGACGCTTCCAGCGCATTGTCGAGCACGTTGCAAATGGTTTGCTTCAGGGTCGAATCGAAGACGACGGGCACGTCGTGCTCGATGCGGTTATCGTACTCGAAACCCTGGATCGGGCGGCTGGTGCGCCACTCGTCGACCAGGTCGTTGAGGAAGGTATTGATCGTCGTTTTTACGGAAGATTCCCCGCGCGCCTCGCCGGCCGACAATAAAATGCCGCTGACGATGCTCTTGCAGCGCTGCAACTGGGCCTGCATTTCCGTGATTTCTTCCAGCAATTCGCTGTTCTTGCTCAGTTCCGGCATGCGGCGCCAGTCGCCGAGGATGACGGACAGGGTCGCCAGCGGCGTGCCCAGCTCGTGCGCGGCGCCCGAAGCCAGCAAACCCATGCGGATGATGTGCTCTTCTTCGGCCGCGCGCTGGCGCAAGTCGGCCACCTTGGCGTCGCCGGCGCGCTGGTTGCGGTTGATGCGCGTGATGAACACCACGAGCAAGGCGGCGTTCAGGATGAAACAGATCAGCAGGCCTTGCACGTAGAGGCTGGAAAAGCCCCGCTCGGGGTCGATCGGCAGAATCAAGGGGCCGGGCAGCAAGGCCAGGCCGGCCAGGCACAGGCTCGTAATGGCCACCATGATCCAGGTCGACCACACTTCCAGCAGCACGGCGCTGAGGATGACTTGCAGTAAGTACAGGAAGGCAAACGGGTTGCTGATGCCGCCGCTCAGGTAGAGCTGGGCCGTCAGCACGGTGACGTCGACCAGCAGCGCGAGGAACAACGCCGTGTTGGAGACGGGCTGGCGTTCATGCCAGCGCAGCAGGCTGGCAAGGTTAAAAGCGATGAGGCAGGACAGCACTTCGAGCATGTAGGGCACGGGCAAGGCGATGCCCAGTCCCACGCCCACGCCGAAGATCGTGCTGATCTGGCCGATCACGGCCAGCCAGCGCAGCTGGATCAGCAGCTTCATGTTCTGGTGGCCGGCCGGATGTTCCATCTCGGCCGCCACGGCGCCGCGTTCCAATACCTCGCGGTTGGGCAGGATCTCAATCCTGCCCGGCATGGTCGCTTTCCTGGCGCTGGGTGCCACGGGCGCGGCGGCGCCGGTCTTCGCGCACGATCCACCACGTGATGCCGGCCACCATCAGGGCCAGCGCGAACCACGTCAAGGCGTACACGAGGTGGTTGTTGTGGAAGGAGATCACGGTCAGGCCGCCGACGGGCGCATCAACGGCCGTTTCCGATATTGCCTTTGCATCGACAAAATATGGCGCCACATTGGTGAGCATGTGCGAGGCGGCGATGGCGGCCACGTCGCGCGAATACCAGTGCTGCGTGGCAGGACTGTTTTCGCGCAAGAAACCACCGCCCGTCTCGCTGACGCGCAGCAAGCCGTCGACCTCGACGATGCCGGCCGGCGTGCTGGCGGCGATGCCGGCGCGTTTCGGCACGAAGCCGCGGTTGACCAGCACGGTGCTGCCATCGGCCAGGCGCAATGGCGTCATCAGCCAGTAACCGCTGCCCAGTGCCGTCGTTGCTTGCACCAGGGTATTGAAAATGGGGAGATAGGTACCGGAGAGTCGCACATGGCGGTATTCGTCCGTTTGTTGCGTGATGCTGGCCCAGGCTGCGGGTCCAGGTGCGTCCGTTGCGGGCGCATGTACGCGTTGTTCGACGCGCTCGATCAGGTCAAGCTTCCAGAACAGGCGCTTGACTTGCCAGGTGCCCAGGGCACAGAAACCGGCAAACAAGATCCCCGCCAGCAAGGCCAGTGCAATTTTTGAATAATGCACAGCCATGCCGCGTGGGCCTGGCGCGGCATCTTGCGATGCGGCGCCAGGGGCGCGCCCGGTGTTGCCAGGGCGCGGTTGACTCATCATGGAGCCGTTTTCGTATGCATGTACTCAGGCATCAGATCCGGCATCATGTTGTGGTTCATGTGGTACATGACCCACAGGGAACCGGCCATGGCGATACCGACGATCATGATGGTGAAGATCAGCGCCATCATGTTCCAGCCGCCTTCGGACTTGGTGTTCATGTGCAGGAAGTACACCATGTGTACCACCACTTGAACAGCCGCGAACGCCAGCAGGACCAGGCCCATGGTGCCCGAGTTGGTGATGGCTTTCGTCATCACCAGCCAGAACGGAATGGCCGTCAGGATCACCGACAGGATGAAACCGATCGTGTAGCTTTTCAGGCTGCCATGATCGTGGTTGTCATGGTGGTGGCTATCGCCGTGTGTGTGGTGGTCGCTCATGGCAGCACTCCCATCAGGTAGACAAAGGTGAAGACGCCGATCCAGATGACGTCCAGGAAGTGCCAGAACAGCGACAGGCACATCATGCGGCGGCCGTTTTCCGGGGTCAGGCCATGCTTGTTCAACTGGAACATCAAGGTCACGAGCCAGATCACGCCGAACGTCACGTGCAAGCCGTGGGTGCCGACCAGGGCGAAGAACGACGACAGGAACGCGCTGCGCTGCGGACCGGCGCCTTCGTGGATCAGATGAATGAATTCATACATTTCCAGCGACAGGAAGGCCAGGCCGAACAGGCCCGTGATGCCCAGCCAGACCAGGGTGCTGCGCAATTGCTTGCGCTGCATGGCCAGCATGGCGAAGCCGTAGGTGATCGACGACAGCAGCAGCATGGCCGTGTTGACGGCGACCAGCGGCAGGTCGAACAGCGCGGCGCCCGTCGGGCCGTCCGCGTAGCTGCGACCGACCACGGCGTACGTGGCGAACAGACAGGCGAAGATCAGGCAATCGCTCATCAGGTAGAGCCAGAAACCCAGCAGGCTGCCGTTTTCCGGGTGGTGCTCGCGCACAAAGTAGCTGCGCGTGCTTGGTGCGGCGCCAGCGGCGCCGGTGTTATGGGCGATGGTATCAGACATGGCTGCTCAGCAATTTAGTATAAGCGTCTTCGGTACGGACCACTTCTTCCGCAGGAATGTAGTAATCGCGCTTGTAGTTAAAGGTATGCACGATGATGGTAACCATCATGATCACGAAGCCAATGCTGGCGACGAGCCACATTTGCCAGATCAGGCCAAAACCGACCAGTGCGGACAGTGCGGCGATCACGAAACCAGCCCAGGTGTTCTTCGGCATGTGGATCTTCGTGAAACCGGACGTCGGACGCTGGTAACCGTGTTTCTTCATGTCAGTCCATGCATCGAGTTCGTGCACTTGCGGCGTGAAGGCGAAATTATAGTCTGGCGGTGGCGACGACGTCGACCATTCCAGCGTACGGCCACCCCATGGGTCACCGGTCACGTCGCGCAGGGCGTGACGGTTGCGGTAGCTGACGAAGAACTGGATCAGCATGGAAGCGATACCCAGTGCGATCGAGACGGCGCCAAACCAGGCGATGATGGTCCAGATTTGCAACGATGGATCTTCGAAGTGGTTGACACGACGGGTCACGCCCATCAGGCCCAGCACGTACAGCGGCATGAAGGCCAGGTAGAAGCCGACGAACCAGAACCAGAACGAGCACTTGCCCCAGAACACGTCGAGCTTGTAGCCGAAGGCTTTCGGGTACCAGTAGTTAATCGCAGCGAAGACACCGAAGACCACGCCGCCGATAATCACGTTATGGAAGTGGGCAATCAGGAACAGGCTGTTGTGCAGCACGAAGTCAGCTGGTGGTACGGCCAGCAATACGCCGGTCATGCCGCCGATGGTGAAGGTGACCATGAAGCCGATCGTCCACAGCATGGGCAGTTCAAAGCGGATACGGCCGCGGTACATGGTAAACAGCCAGTTGAAGATCTTCGCGCCCGTCGGGATCGAAATGATCATCGTCGTGATGCCGAAGAAGGAGTTGACGCTGGCGCCCGAACCCATGGTGAAGAAGTGATGCAGCCATACCAGGTACGACAGGATCATGATGACGCAGGTGGCGTACACCATCGAGGCGTAGCCGAACAAACGCTTGCTGCTGAACGTGGCGACGACTTCCGAGAACACGCCGAACAGTGGCAGGATCAGGATGTAGACCTCCGGGTGACCCCAGATCCAGATCAGGTTGACGTACATCATGGCGTTGCCGCCCAGTTCCGTCGTGAAGAAGTTAAAGCCTGCAACGCGGTCCAGCGACAGCATGGCCAGCACAGCCGTCAGCACCGGGAAGGCGGCGACGATCAGGATGTTGGTGCACAGTGCGGTCCAGGTGAAGACGGGCATTTTCATCCAGGTCATGCCTGGCGCGCGCATCTTGACGATGGTGGCGATCAGGTTGACACCGGACAATAGCGTCCCGACCCCGGCAATCTGCAAGGACCAGATGTAATAGTCTACCCCCACGTCCGGACTGCCGACGATGCCCGACAGCGGTGGATACGCCAGCCAGCCCGTGCGGGCGAATTCGCCGACGAACAGCGAAGCCATGACCAGGGCGGCGCCCATGGTGGTCATCCAGAAGCTGAAGTTGTTAAGGAATGGGAAAGCCACGTCGCGCGCGCCGATTTGCAGCGGCACCACGTAGTTCATCAGACCCGTCACGAAAGGCATCGCGACGAAGAAGATCATGATCACGCCGTGGGCGGTGAAGATCTGGTCGTAGTGATGCGGTGGCAGGAAGCCGGCATTGTCGCCAAAGGCGACGGCCTGCTGGGTACGCATCATCAGCGCGTCGGCAAAGCCGCGCAGCAGCATGACAAGACCCAGGATCATGTACATGATACCGATTTTTTTATGGTCGATACTGGTGATCCAGTCGCGCCACAGGGTACCCCAGACGCGGAAATACGTCAGTGCCGCAACGAGTGCGATACCGCCCAGGGCAACCATCGCAAAGGTCGCCAGCAGGATAGGCTCGTGAAGTGGAATCGCACTCCAATTCAGACGGCCGAAGATAAGCTTCGTCAGATCAATATGGTCTAGCATTGTTACTCTCAGAGAAAAAAGGGAGGCGCCAGGCAAGCGGCGCCAGTATCTGCAGCGCAATGCGCTGCAGGATTCATGCAGTTGTTACTTGGCTTGAACACCCTTTTCAACCACTGCATCGCCAGCGACGACTGGCGTGACAAACGCTACCGGGCTATTTGCCATCGTCAACTTATATGGCTGGACCGGCGTCACGCACAGGGCGTCGGAAACGATGGTGCGGTTCAGGATTGCCTTGTACAGGTCGTTTGGCACGGCGCTGTAGCGGCGCACCGGATCGCGTTCGCTAGGCTGGGCCAGCGACAGGTAGTCGTCGCGGTTCAGCGCGCCGCCACCGGCACGTGCCGATTCCACCCATTTGTCGAAGTCCGCATCATTCACGCCGTGGAACTTGAAGCGCATGCCCGAGAAACCGGCACCGCTGTAGTTCGCGGAGAAGCCCTTGTAGACACCAGGCTTGTTGATGACGGCATTCAACTGCGTTTCCATGCCCGGCATGGCGTAGATCTGACCTGCCAGTGCGGGGATGAAGAACGAGTTCATGACGGACGACGCGGTGATCTTGAAGCGGATCGGGCGATCGACAGGCGCGTACAGTTCATTCACGGAAGCAATGCCTTGCTCCGGGTAGATGAACAGCCATTTCCAGTCCAGGGCCACGACTTCGACGATCATCGGCTTGTGGCTGGCAGGAATAGGACGGTTGGCGTCGATACGGCTCAATGGGCGATATGGATCGAGGGTGTGGGTGCTGATCCAGGTCAGCAGGCCCAGCACGATAATGATCAACAGGGGCGCGCCCCAGATAATCAGCTCGAGGCGAGTCGAGTGGTCCCAGTCCGGCTCGTATTTGGCCGCGGTATTGTTTTTTCTATAGCGCCATGCAAAAAGCAGGGTCAGGGCGATTACCGGAACGATAATCAACAGCATCAGCAATGTCGAGATGACAATCAGATTGCCTTGCTGAACTGCGATGTCACCAGACGCATTCAGTACCACCGTATTGCAACCAGCCAACAATGCGAGAGGTAAAAGAAGCAGTCCGCGACGAACTTTTAATGAAAACATACAGGAAAGTCCAGTACAGGGGATGAAGATATGGTACTGTATTCTCACTGGAGCGCGTTGGCAATTGGACGTTTTGTCCTACCCCTTGCTCGGATTTTCACTGGGTGGCTGCGGAGTTTTCCTACAGCTATCCATTGAATAGTCCTACTCCGGGCGTGAGACACCCGGGGTATGTTACGCGTTGGCCGAACTCGAAACTATATTGGAGACGATCATCATGTCCAGCACGCGCATACACAGCGGGGATGTACCCGCCGACTTTTCCCCCCACTCCCTGCGCGACGCACGCGGGGCCGGCACGGTCGAATCGCATATCGACCCCGGTGAGATCGCCGTCGGCGTGATCATCGGCCGCGCTTCCGAATACTTTGACTTCTTTGTCTACGCCATCGCCTCGGTGCTGGTGTTTCCACGCGTCTTCTTCCCGTTTGAAGAACGCCTGGAGGGTACATTATATGCATTCCTGATCTTTTCGTTCGCCTTCATCGCCCGTCCGTTCGGCACCGTGATCTTCATGGAGATCCAGCGCCGCATGGGACGCAGCGCCAAGCTGACGTTCGCCCTCTTCCTGCTGGGCGTGTCGACGGCCGGCATCGCCTTCCTGCCGACCTATTCTCACCTGGGCTTTGCCGCCATCATCTGGCTGTCCGTGCTGCGCATCGGCCAGGGCGTGGCGCTGGGCGGTTCGTGGGATGGCCTGCCATCGCTGCTGGCACTGAACGCGCCGGAAAACAAGCGCGGCTGGTACGCCATGCTGGGCCAGCTGGGCGCACCGGCCGGCTTCCTGATCGCCGCCGGCCTGTTCTGGTTCATGCTGACCACCCTGACGGATGAAGACTTCCTCGACTGGGGCTGGCGCTATCCTTTCTATGTGGCTTTCGCCATCAACGTGGTGGCCCTGTTTGCCCGTCTGCGCCTCGTGTCGACGAATGAATATGCGCGCCTGCTCGACGAACGCGAACTGCAGCCCGTGAGCGTGTTTGAAATGAGCCGCGGCCAGGGCCGCAACGTGCTGATCGGCGCCCTCGCCGCGCTGGCCAGCTACGCGCTGTTCCACCTCGTCACCGTGTTCCCGCTGTCGTGGATTTCCGTCTACCAGACGCGTTCCGCTTCGGACTTCCTGCAAATCCAGATGCTGGGCGCCGTGCTGGCCGCCGTCGGCGTGGTGATTTCCGGCGTGCTGGCCGATAAAGTGGGCCGCCGCACCACCCTCGGCGTGCTGGCCGTGCTGATCGCCATCTTCAGCGCCTTCGTGCCGACCCTGATGGGCGGCGGCAATACGGGCCAGGACGTCTTCATCCTCGTGGGCTTCAGCCTGCTGGGCTTATCCTACGGCCAGGCAGCCGGCGCCGTGACGGCCAACTTCCCTGCCCGCTTCCGCTACACGGGCGCGGCCCTGACGTCCGACCTGGCCTGGCTGGTCGGCGCCGGCTTCGCCCCGCTGGTGGCGCTGGGCCTGTCGGCCAACTTCGGCCTCGCCTATGTCAGCTTCTACCTGCTGTCGGGTGCCGTCGCCTCGCTGGCCGCCCTGAGCCTGAACCGGGCGCTGGAAATCCGCGACTGACATATATATAAAGAGGCAATCCGGGCGGCGGCGCCCCGCCATCCGGAACACCCCAAAAAACGCCGGCACCGTCCGGCGTTTTTTCGTGGGTCGGCTTAGCCCGCAGGGCGTAAGCCGACAGGCGCCGCCACGCAGATTGCCGGATTACGCTGTGCTAATCTGACCTGCGCAGCTAAAACCCGGCCCGGCTCACTGTATCGACAGTTGCCGCCCACCCGTGCCTTCCTTCTTCGGCAAGTCCAGCAGCAGCACGCCATTTTCATAGCGGGCCTGCGCGCCCGCCTCATCCACCTCGTGCGGCAGCACGAAACTGCGGTACTGCTGGCCGTACTCTCGTTCACTGCGCACGGTCTTGCCGCCGCCGTCGCGCGTCACTCTTTCATCCTTGAGCTCGGCGCTGATGGAGACGCGGTTGCCGTCGATGGAGACCTTGATATCGTCCTTGTTGACGCCGGGAATGTCCGCCTGCACCTGATAAGCTTGTTCGGTTTCGGAAATGTCGACACGCATGCGTGACGAACCGCCATCGCGCAGGCGCAAGGCGGGCGCGAAAAAGTCGTGCATGAATTCTTCCATGTCGCTGAACGGGTCGAAACGTGCCAGCGGGTTTTGCGGATCGCGACGGATCAGTTGATTAGCCATGATGTCCTCCTGCGTGGGCTGGTTTGCACACGGCGACCGTCTGCTTGGACGCCGCCACCTCCTGCATCTTAGGATGTCAACCACCAATCTCTTTGATCTGCCTCAATCGTGGCTACCTTGATTTTTCCTCTACTTTCATCTGTGCGCTACCCCGCATTGCGCTACCTTGCGCCTGCGAAAAATGTCCCAAGGCTGTTATGCTAGCGCACGCTATGCTTGACCACCAGAAATCTTGCATTTCAATTAAAATTGATTTTTTCGCGACTGCCTTACACGGACATGATGAATACCAAGACCCCGATCGACTCCTTCAGCTTTCGCCGCATCCTCGCCCGCAACGTGACCTTGCCGCTGGTCATCGGGGTCGTCACGGCCCTCGTGTTCGTCGCCCTGATCGCCTACCTGCTGTCGGCCTTGCGCTCGGTCGAGCATTCCGAACGGGTGATCGGCAACGCGAATGAAGTCATGAAATTGTCGGTCGACCTGGAAACGGGCATGCGCGGCTATTTGCTGACGGGCGATGAAACGTTTCTGGCGCCGTATAAATCGGGCAAGGCGAAGATTGCCGTCGAAATGAGCACACTGCTCGAGCTCGTCTCGGACAGCCCCATCCAGGTAGACCGCTTGCGCCGCATCCGCGCGCTGCAAAACCAGTGGATGGAGTATGCGGAAAGCGTGATCGGGCAGCGCCGCAGCAACCAGGAATTCCTCGCGCGCGTGCGCCAGGGCGAAGGCAAGCTGGAATTTGATGAAATCCGCCGCGAATTCCTCGCCTTCCTGTCCATGGAACAGCGCTTGCGCCAGGAACGGGCCGATACGGCCGAGAGCCGCACCATGCTGGCCGTGGCCGTGTTCCTGGTCTTGAGTCTGGGGTTGTCGGGCCTGCTGGCCTACCTGGGCCGGCGCGAACTGCTGCGCCTGTCCGATATCTACAACGACGCGCTCGAGCAGCGCGGCAAGGACAACGACGTGCTGCAGGAGCAAGCGTGGCTGCGCACGGGGCAGACGGAACTGGCGGCCCACACGAGCGGCCAGCTGGGCCTGCCGCAACTGGGACGGCACGTGCTGGATTTCCTCGCCCACCGCCTGGACGTGGCCATCGCCACCCTGTACGTCGTCGACGAGGATGGCAGCCTGCGCCGCACGGCCGTGTACGGTTTCAACGAACAGGGCGTCAAGGAAAAACAGGTGTTCAAGCTGGGCGAAGGCCTGGTGGGCGAGACGGCCCGCGAAAAGCGCCTCAAGCATGTGCAGCAAGTGCCCGAGAATTACCTGACCGTGACGTCGAGCCTGGGCCGCGGCGCGCCGCTGGAACTGGTCCTGGCGCCCGTCAACAATGAAGGCGTCGTCAACGGCGTCATCGAACTGGGCTTTACGCATCCCGTCAGCGCCCGCGCCAAGGAGTGGCTGAACCTGATTGCCGCGAACGTCGGCACCTCGCTGGAAGCGGCCCTGTACCGCCAGCGCCTGCAAAATGTGCTCGAAGAAACCCAGCAACTGAATGAAGAACTGGAAGTGCAGCAGGAAGAACTGCGCACGGCCAATGAAGAGCTGGGCGAGCAGTCGCGCGTGCTGGAACAGTCGCAAGCCCACCTGGAAGAGCAAAAGGCGGCGCTCGAGCAGTCGAACGGGCAGCTGGCCGTGCAGGCGCTGTCGCTGGACCAGAAAAACATGGCCATCGTCCAGGCGCACGCCCAGCTGGAAGCGCGCGCGGAAGAGCTGCAGCGGGCCAGCCGCTACAAGTCCGAATTCCTGGCGAACATGTCGCACGAGCTGCGCACGCCGCTGAACAGCTCGCTGATCCTGTCCAAGCTGTTGTCGGACAACAGCAGCGGCAACCTGACGCCTGAGCAAGTGACGTTTGCGCAAACCATTTATTCGGCCGGCAACGATTTACTCACCCTCATCAACGATATCCTCGACATTTCCAAGGTCGAGGCAGGCAAGCTGGAATTGACCCCGGAAGCCGTGCCTTTCGACGAACTGCTCAGCAGCATGAAGATGCTGTTCGGCGCCCAGGCGCAGCAAAAGAAACTCGTTTTTGACGTCAAGGTGGCGCCGGGCTCTCCGCCGTCGCTCGTCAGCGACCGCCAGCGCCTGGAGCAGATCCTGAAGAACCTGCTGTCGAACGCCATCAAGTTTACCGATGCGGGCACGGTGTCCCTGCACGTGAGCGCCGATGCGGCCGGCCAGGTGCGCTTCCAGGTGCAGGATTCGGGCATCGGCATCGCCGACGACCAGCAGCACAAGATTTTCGACGCCTTCCACCAGGCCGACGGCACCACCAGCCGCCGCTACGGCGGCACGGGGCTGGGCCTGTCGATTTCGCGCGACCTGGCCGCCTTGCTGGGCGGCAGTATCGAGCTGGCCAGCACGCCGGGCCAGGGCAGCACGTTTACCCTGGTGCTGCCGGCCGTCATGCCGGAGCGCGCCGTGGAAACGGCAAGCGCGCCCGCCGCCGCGCCGCAAGCGCCCACAAAAATCGCGGCCGCCGCGCCGAAGGCGGCGCCCGCCGCCAAGCCGGTGCCGCTGCCCACCTTCCAGGATGACCGCGATAGCGTGCCCCCGGCCAAGACGGGCCAGCGTTCCGTGCTGGTGATCGAGGATGAACCGTCATTTGCCGGCATCCTGTTCGACCTCGCGCATGAAATGCAATACCGCTGCCTGGTGGCGCACGGCGCCGACGAAGGCTTGCGCCTGGCGGAAGAATTCCTGCCCGACGCCATCCTGCTCGACATGGGCTTGCCGGACCGCCCGGGCTTGCTGGTCTTGCAGCAATTGAAGGAAAACCCGCTGACGCGCCACATTCCCGTGCACATCGTGTCCGGCAATGACCAGATCCAGGAAGCCATGCAGTTGGGCGCCATCGGCTACACCACCAAGCCGCGCACGCGCGAGCAGTTGAAGGAAGTGTTCCGCAAGCTCGAATCGAAATTCACGCAGCAGATGAAGCGCATCCTGCTGGTCGAGGACGATGAGCGCCAGCGCGAAAGCGTGGTGCACCTGATCAGCGACGACGACGTGGAAATCACGGCCGTGGCGCTGGGCGAGCAGGCGCTGGAATTGCTGAAAACGCAGATTTTCGACTGCATGATCATCGATTTGAAGCTGCCCGACATTCAGGGCAACGAATTGCTCGAACGCATGGAACATGAAGAACTATGCTCGTTCCCGCCCGTCATCGTCTACACGGGCCGCAACCTAAGCCGCGAGGAAGAAGCGGACCTGATGAAGTATTCGCGCTCGATCATCATCAAGGGCGCCCGCTCGCCCGAACGCCTGCTCGACGAAGTCACCCTCTTCCTGCACAAGGTGGAATCCGAACTGTCGAGCGAGCGCCAGGGCATGCTGCAGCAGGTGCGCAGCCGCGAACGCGTGTTTGAAGGGCGCAAGATCTTGCTCGTGGACGACGACGTGCGCAATATTTTTGCCCTCACCAATGCGCTGGAACAGCGAGGCGTAGTGGTGGAAATCGGCCGCAACGGCTTCGAAGCCATCAGCAAGCTCAACAGCGTGGACGATATCGACCTCGTGCTGATGGATGTCATGATGCCGGGCATGGATGGCCTGGAAGCGACGCGCTTGATCCGCGCCGATGGCCGCTACAACAAGCTGCCGATTATCGCCATCACGGCCAAGGCCATGAAGAATGACCAGGAAGAATGCCTGCAGGCGGGCGCGTCCGACTACCTGGCCAAGCCGATCGACCTTGATCGTTTGTATTCGCTGCTGCGCGTGTGGATGCCGAAGATGGAACGCATCTGATGTCCCAGCGCAGCACCGACGCGCAACTGCACGCGCTGATGGAAGCGCTGTATCAACGCTACAGCTATGATTTTCGCGACTATTCCCTGCCCTCGCAGCGGCGCCGCCTCAATCACGCGCTCGACCGTTTGCATTGTGCAGATGTGCCTGCCCTCCAGCAGCGCGTGCTGGACGACCCGGCCGCCTTCGGCGACCTGCTGCAGATTTTGACCGTGCCCGTCACGCAAATGTTCCGCGACCCCGCATTTTTCCGCGCCTTGCGTGAACACGTGGTGCCCGTGCTGAAAACCTACCCGTCGCCGACCATCTGGGTGGCCGGCTGCTGCACGGGAGAAGAGGCGCTGTCGCTGGCCATCGTGCTGCACGAAGAAGGCTTGCTCGAGCGTAGCACGATTTACGCCACCGACATCAATCCGCAAGCGCTGGCCACGGCCGCGCGCGGCGCGTATCCGTTGCACCGGCTTGAAGAATATGGCGCCAACTACCTGGCCGCGGGCGGCCTGGGCCAACTGGCCGACTATTACACGGTCGAGCATGCCACGACGCGGTTCCAGCAGGGTCTGCTCGACAAGATCAACTTTGCCGACCACAGCCTGTCCACGGACAGCGTGTTTATTGAAACGCAACTGATTTTGTGCCGTAACGTCTTGATTTACTTTAATAAAACCTTGCAGGAGCGGGCCCTGGGCCTGTTCCAGGACTCGCTGTGCCACCGGGGATTCCTGGGCCTGGGCAGCAAGGAAAGCACGCATTTCACGCGCTTTGCCCCCGACTTCGAGCCATTGCCGGGTCCCGAAAAGCTCTACCGCAAGCGTGCGCCGTCGCACGCCGCTTCCCACTACGCTGGACGGCACATGCCAGGAATGAAACATGATGAATGAAACAAGCACCAAATTGCTGATCGTCGACGACTTGCCGGAAAACTTGCGCGCGCTCAATGCGCTGATCCGCGAGAGCGACCGCAGCGTCTATCAAGCCTCGTCCGGCGAAGAAGCGCTGGCCCTGCTGCTGGAGCACGATTTCGCGCTGGCCATCCTCGACGTGCAAATGCCGGAGATGGATGGCTTTGAACTGGCACAATTAATGCGCGGCACGGAAAAGACGCGGCACATCCCCATCGTCTTCGTCACGGCGGCCGGCAAGGAAATGAATTTCGCCTTCCAGGGCTATGAAAGCGGCGCCGTCGATTTCCTGCACAAGCCGCTCGACATCAATGCCGTGCAAAGCAAGGTCAACGTCTTCGTTGCCCTGCACCAGCAACGCAGCGAGACGCGGCGCCAGGTGCAGGCACTCGAGCACAGCCGCCAGCAGCAGGAAGCGCTGCTGAAGGAATTGCGCGCCACGCAGGCTGAACTGCAGCGCTCGCTGCGCCTGCGCGACGAATTCATGTCCATGGTGGCGCACGAACTGCGCACGCCGTTGAATACGCTGTTCCTGGAAACGCAGATGCGCACAGTCAACCTGGAACGGGGCAACCTGGCCGCCTTCGAGCCGGACAAGCTGGGCAAGATGGTGGCGCGCGACGGGCGGCAAATCCGCAGCATGGTGCGCCTGATCGACGATATGCTCGACGTGTCGCGCATCACCAGCGGCAAGCTGTCGATCCGCCGCGAAGCCGTCGACCTGACCTGCCTCGTGCGCCGCGTGGCGGACGACCTGGGCCCGTATGCGGCCGCCACGGGCAGCGTACTGGAAGTGATGGCCTTCGAGCCCATCCACGGTTTCTGGGACGCCTTCCGCGTCGAGCAAATAGTTGTCAATCTGATCAGCAACGCCGTGCGCTACGGCCAGGGCCAGCCCGTGGAAATCAGCCTGGCGCACACGCAGAACAGCGCCGTCATCGAAGTGCGCGACCATGGCATCGGTATCAACGCGCGCGACCAGGAACGCATTTTCGACGCGTTCGAGCGCGTCATGCACCAGGACCGCACAGGCGGCCTGGGCCTGGGCCTGTTCATCACCAAGCAGCTGGTCGATGCGCATGGCGGCGCCATCACCCTGCAAAGCCAGCCCGGCAATGGCGCCCTGTTCAGCGTCACCCTGCCGCTGGCCGGCAGTTGAGGCCGGCATGACCAGCACCCCCGCCCCCCGCAATCAGGCCGGCGCCAGCGGCGTCGCTTTTTTGCTGCAACTGGAACGACGGCTGCGCCTGCTGCAAGACACGGGCGAGATTCTTTCCCTGTCGGCGCAGCTGCTGGGACAGCGCCTGGGCGCCCAGCAAGTGGCCTGTTTCGATATCGACCAGACCCTGCAGTGCCCCACCCTGCAGCATGCGTGGAGCGATGGACTGGCACCGGGCGCCGCCGGCGAGTATTTCCTCGGCGATTACACGGCAGGCCTGGCCGATGCCCTTGCCGCCGGCCAGGCGCTCGCCGTCAGCGATGTGGCGAGCGATCCGCGCACGGCCGCGCTGGCCGCGGTCGCGCGCTTGGGCATCCGTGCCTTCCTGAACATTCCGATTGCCAAGGATGGCCAGCTGGAAGCCCTGTTCGTCGTGCACAGCAGCGCGGCGCGCCTGTGGCATGCGGACGAGATCGAACTGGCCGTGCAAGTGTCGGAACGCGTCTGGTCGACCATTTTGCGGGCCCGGGCGGAATCGCGTTTGCGCGCCCTGACTGCCAGCATGGAAACGCAAGTGGCCGAGCGCACGCGCGAATTCGGCCGCACCTGGAACGTCAGTCCCGACTTGCTGGGCGTACTCAACCTCGACGGCTATTTCGAACACTCGAACCCCGCCTGGCAAGCCACCCTGGGCTGGTCCAGCGAGGAAATCCGCACGACGAAATTTTTTGAACTGATCCACCCGGACGACTTGCCGCGCACCTATGCGGCCTGGGATGCGGCCAACCAGGGCCAGCCGGCGCTGCGCTTCGAAAACCGCTACCGCCACAAGCTGGGCGGCTGGCACTGGCTGTCGTGGGTGGCCGTGCCCGAAGGCGAGAAGGTGTATTGCAGCGCGCGCGATATCACCGTGGAAAAGAAGCTCGAAGCGGACCTGGCCGCGCGCAACAGCGAGCGCGAGCGGCTGTGGCGCAGCGCGCAAGACCTGATGGTGGCCATCGATGCCGAAGGCTGCTTTGCCGCCGTCAACCCGGCCGCCGGCGCCATCCTGGGCTGGCTGCCCGAGGAAATGCTGGGCCGCAGCCTGTTCGACTTCGTGCTGCCCGAGGATGCCGCCGCCACGCGCCAGGCGCTGGCGCAAGTGACGCAGGAGGCCCTGCCCAGCTTTGAAAACCGCTACCGGCACCGCGATGGCGGTCACCGCTGGCTGTCGTGGGTGGCGGCCATCGAAGGCGACCTGATTTTCGCCACCGGGCGCCACGTCACCTTGGAAAAGGAAGCGCAAAGCACTTTGCGCGGCATGCAGGAATCGTTGCGCCACAGCGAGATGGCCCTGCTGCAATCGCAAAAGCTCGAAGCGCTGGGCAAGCTGACGGGCGGCGTGGCCCACGATTTCAATAACGTGCTGCAAATTATCTCGGGCAATCTGCAACTGCTGCAGCTGAACCTGGACAACGACCCGCTGGCCGCCAAGCGCATCGCCAGCGCCTCGGCCGCCGTGGAACGGGGCGCCAAGCTGTCGGCCCAGCTGCTGGCCTTTGCGCGGCGCCAACCGCTGAAACCGCTGGTGACGGACCTGGCGCAGCTGCTGCGCTCGACGGAAGAGCTGCTGCGGCGCGCCACGGGCGAAACCATCGAAACGCGCTGGCTGCTGGCCGACGACTGCTGGCGCGCCCTGGTCGACCCGCACCAACTGGAAAACGTCATCCTCAACCTGGCCATCAATGCGCGCGACGCCATGGATGGCGAGGGCCAGCTGACCATCGAACTGAGCAACATCGTGCTGGGCAGCGACTACGCGGCCCGCCATGCGGACGTGGCGCCCGGCGACTACGTGCTGCTGGCCGTCTCGGACACGGGCACGGGCATTCCGGCCGAGCTGCTCGACAAGATTTTCGAACCGTTCTTCACGACAAAGAAGGAAGGCGAAGGCACGGGCCTGGGCCTGTCCATGGCCTACGGCTTCCTGCGCCAGAGCGGCGGCCACCTGACGGTGGACAGCCTGCCCGGTCATGGCAGCACCTTCCGCATCTATCTGCCGCGCTCGCTTGAAGCGGAAACGGAACTGCCGCTGCAACTGGGCGGCCCCGTGCTGGGCGGCAAGGAAACCATCCTCGTCGTGGAAGACGACGTGCAGGTGCAGACGACGGTGGTGGACATGTTGCGCGGCCTCGGTTACGTCGTGCTGCGCGCCAGCGATGGCGAAAGCGCGCTGGCCGTCATCGGCAGCGGCGTGCCCATCGATCTGCTGTTTACGGACGTGGTGATGCCAGGCAAGGTGGCCAGCACGGCGTTGGCGCGCCAGGCCCGCGTGCTGCTGCCGCAGCTGGCCGTGTTGTTTACCTCGGGCTACACGCAGGACGCCATGATGCAGGGCGGCCGGCTGGAACCGGGCGTGGAGTTGTTGAGCAAGCCCTACCGGCGCGAAGACCTGGCGCGGCGCATCCGCCACCTGCTGGCCAATGGCCGCCACGTGACGGCCCTGCACCAGTACCGCGCGCAACTGGCGCCGCCGCAACCTGCCGCACCCGCACAGCCGGCGGGACGACATATTTTATTGGTGGAAGACAATGCGGACGCGCGCGCCATGACGAGCGAATTGCTGGCCATGCTCGGTCATACTGTGCTGGCCGTGGGCACGGCCGAGGAAGCCTTGCCCCTGCTCGGCACGCCGGGACTGGACTTGCTGCTGACCGATATCAGCCTGCCGCGCATGTCGGGCGCCGAGCTGGCCGAGCTGGCGGCGCGCGACTATCCGCAGCTGGAAGTGGTATTTTCCACCGGCCATGCGCCGGCCAATTCCGGCGTGCTGGACCCGCAAGCACGCTTCCTGGTGAAACCATTTACGGTCAAGCAATTGCAGCAAGCCTTGCTGGCGCCAGCCGAGTAAGCCAATAAGTTAGTAGACGTCGAGCCGGCGCGCCTTCAATGCGCTGGCCAGCTCTTCCAGACCAAACGGCTTGCGCAGGAAACGGGCGCTGGCGTCCTGCATCAGGCTGGCGCCCCAGTCATGGCCGGAAGCAAACACCACGTCCAGCTGCGGCCAGTGCGCGCGCGCATGGCGCGCCAGTTCCAGGCCGGACATGGTGGGCAGGCTGATGTCCGTCACCAGCACGTCCAGGCCCGGCATGGCCAAAAGCGGCATGGCCGCTTCCGCGCTGGCCACGCCGTGCACGGTGTGCCCCAGCATATTGAGCATTTCCGTCGTCATTTCGCGCGCATCGTCATTGTCTTCCACCAGCAGGATGCGCCGCCCGGACGGGTCGGGCGCGCCCACGAGGCGGCGGTCGGCCAGCAAATGGCGGATGCGCCGCGCCAGGTCTTCGCGCTGGTACGGTTTGCTCAACAGCTCCACGCCCGGGTCCAGCCGCCCGCCCTGCATGATGGCATTGTGCGTGTAGCCCGAGGTAAACAGCACGGCCAGCTCCGGCAGCAGCAGCCTGGCCTGCTGCGCCAGCTGCTTGCTGCTGACGGGACCGGGCATGACCACGTCCGTAAACAGCAGGTCGATGGCCACGCCCGTGCCCAGCAGGGCCAGCGCCGAGGCGCCGTCATCGGCATGCAGCACGTCGTAGCCTAGGCCGCGCAGCATGTCGACCACCGTGTGCCGCACGGGCGCATCGTCTTCCACGACGAGGATGGTCTCGCCACCGCCCAGCACGGGGCCCGTCAGGCTCGGTGGCGGTTCGGCCAGTTTTTCCAGCGAACGGGGCAGATAAATCTTGAACGTCGTGCCGGCGCCCGGCGCGCTGCGCACCTTGATGTGGCCCGCGCTCTGGCGGATGAAGCCGTAGGCCATGGACAGGCCCAGGCCCGTGCCCTCGCCTTCGCGCTTGGTGGTGAAGAAGGGCTCGAAGATCTGGTCGATCACGTCGCGCTCCATGCCGTGGCCCGTGTCGGTGATGGTCAGCAGCACGTATTGCCCCTCCAGCACGTCCGCATGCTGGCTGGCGTAGGCGGCGTCGAGCGTGACGTTGCTCAAGGTAAAGGTCAGGCGCCCGCCCTTGTCCATCGCATCGCGCGCATTGATGGCCATGTTCAGCAGCACGTTTTCCATCTGGTTCGGGTCGACCAGCGTATGCCACAGGCCGTCGCTGATAAAGGTTTCCTCGGTAATCGCCTCGCCCAGCGCGCGGCGGATCAGCTCATGCATGCGGCGCAGCAAACGCCCCAGGTCCGTCACCAGCGGTTTCAACGGCTGGCGCCGCGCAAAGGCCAGCAGCTGCGACGCCAGCTTGGCGCCCCGGTCGACGGCCGAGGCGGCGGAATCGAGGCGGCGGGCCGCCTGCGGATTGTCGGCCACCGTCAGTTTCAGCAGCTGCAGGTTGCCGGAAATGATCTGCAGGACGTTGTTGAAATCGTGGGCCACGCCGCCCGTCAGCTTGCCGATCGATTCGAGCTTTTGCGCCTGCAACAAGGCCTGCTCGCTGCGCACCAGCGCCAGCCGCGCCTCCTTCTCGTCCGTGACGTCGCGGCCGATGGCGTGGATCAGCTTTTGCGCCGGCACGGCCGTCCAGGAAATCCAGCGGTAGCCGCCATCGCGGCGGCGGTAGCGGTTTTCCATGCGCAAGGTGGGCGCGCCGTGGGCCAGCCGCGACAAATCCTGCAGGGCCGCCATGCGGTCGTCGGGATGCACGAGGCTGATGAAGTCCATGCCCAGCGATTCGATTTCCGGCCGGTCGAGGATCTTGCTCCAGGCGGGATTGACGGCGATGATCATGCCGGCCAGGTCCGCCACCAGCATGATGTCGGTCGACAGCCGCCACATGCGGTCGCGGTCGGCCGTGCGGTTGGCCATTTCCACTTCCAGCGAGGAGTTCAGGTAGGCCATCTTTTCCAGCACATTCTTCTGTTCCTGCACGTCCGTATTCGTGCCCACCCAGCGCAGCACCGTGCCCGCCTCGTCGAACAGGGGCAAGGCGCGCGTGAGGAACCAGCGGTAGGCGCCATCGCTGGCGCGGCGCATGCGGAACTCGTGTTCGTAGGCGCTGGCGGTGGCGACGGCCCGCTCCCAGCTTTTCTGCGTGGCCTGCACGTCGTCCGGGTGCACGCACTGGCGAAAACCGGTGGACACGAGCGACTTCATCGATTGCCCCGTGTATTCGCACACCTGTTGGTTGACCCAGTAGGTGGCGCCGCTGCCGTGCGCCAGCCAGGCCTGGTTGGGCATGGTCGAGGCCAGCGAACGGAACTGCGCTTCGCTGTCGAGCAAGGCGTTGCGCGCCTGCCAGTGTTCGTCGATATCCTCGCAGGAGCCGTACCATTTCACGGGCTGGCCCCGCTCGTCGAGCCGGCAGTAGGCGCGCGAATGCACCCAGCGGTAGCGGCCATCCTGCCGGCGCACGCGCATTTCCTGGTCCAGCGGCTGGCCGCTGCCCACCGCTTCGCTCCACGCCGCCAGTGTACGGGGCATGTCCTCGGGATGGATGGCATCGAGCCAGCTGGTAGCGAGGCCGCTGCCTCCCGTCCAGTCGCGCCAGCGCTGTGCCACATAGTCGAGCTTGCCGTCGAGGTCGGCCGTCCACAGCACTTGCGTGTTCAGTTCGATGGCGTAATGGAAGTGTTCGCGGCTGTCGTGCAGCGCTTTTTCCAGCTGGCCCCGCTCGATCACATGCGCGGCCACGCGCGCGGCCAGCGCCAGCAATTCGATCTCGGGCTGGGTGGGATGGCATGGCGCCTGGAAAAACAGGCCCAGCACGCCCAGGATATGGCCCTTGGCGCCGAAGACGGGAGCGACCCAGCAGGCGCGGTAGCCGTGCAGCATGGCTTCCTTGCGTCCCGCGCTCCAGTGCACGTCGCGCGTGATGTCGCCGCAATACACGGGCGCGCCGGAAAAGGCCGCCGTGCCGAACGGGGAAGGCTGTTCGCCGCCGTGGCGCAGGGCCAGGCACAGGTCTTGTGGCAGGCTGGGCGCGGACAAGCCGCAAAAGCGGTCGGCCTCGTCGATGAGCACGAGGCAGGCATGCGCGCCGCCCTCGGCCAGCTCTTGCAGCGCCAGCAACAAGTGTTCCAGTGCATGGGCCAAGTCGGCGCCTGCCGCGATGCTGCCCAGCGCACTATGCTCGGCGTCCAGCAAGGAAAGAATGTTGTTTGCGTGCACCGTGTCGATAAGGGGAAAACTGATGCCCGGAATATACCATGAGGCAACCCTCTTGCAGGAGGAAAACAGCATGCCCCTTGATCTCTCCCTCCACGCGGCCCTATGCTAAAGTGTTGCTCTCTTCTCAAGCGAATTCCAGCATGCCTACTTCCTTGCCGTCCTCCCTGATCGCCACCGCCCTGCTCGCCTCAGTCCACGGCGCCGTCGCCGCCCCCATGAGCCTGGACGACTACCTGGCCCTGAACGGCCCACCGCCCACGGCGCAGATCGCCTATGGCTCCGCACCGTCGCAATACGCGCAGCTGTTCCGGCCCGAAGGCAGCGGACCGTTCCCCGTCGTCGTGCTCGTGCATGGCGGCTGCTGGACGGTGGCCTTCGGCGGCATCAAGCAAATGCGCAACGTGGCCGGCGCCCTCGTCGCGCAAGGCATCGCCGTATGGAATGTCGAGTACCGCCGCGTCGACGAGCCGGGCGGCGGCTATCCGGGCACCTACGAAGACATGCACGCGGCACTCGACAGCCTGCAGCAGCACGCGCCCCAGTACCAGCTCGACACGAGCCGCATCCTCGCCATGGGCCACTCGGCCGGCGGCCAGCTGGTGCAATGGATCGCAGGAAGGGAAAAACTGCCAAAAACCAGCCCCCTGTACCGCGAGAAGTTCCTGCCAGTCAAAAACATCGTCAGCCTGGGCGGCCTGGCCGACCTGCGCCATGAAAAGGACTTGATCAAGACCAGCTGCGAGCGCGACATCGCCCAACTGGCAGGCCACCCAAGCACTGAGCGCCCCGACATCTACAGCGACACCAACGCCGCCGACCTGATCCCCAACGGCAGCCGCACCGTGCTGGCCACGGGCGAGCTCGACACCATCTCCCCGCCCAGAGTCGCGCACGACTATGCGGCCAAGGCCCGGCTGGCCGGCGACCATGCGGAAGTGCTGATCTTGCCTGGGGCCAGCCATTATGACGAGATTGCGGCGACGTCGAATGCTTGGGGGATGATTTTGCCGGTGGTGCGGGAGATGCTGGGGATGGCGGCGAAATGAAACGCACCATTCATTTACCCCGTTTTCCGCCTGTTCCATCATGGTCTTCGCCATCAACCCTCAAAAAGAGCATGCTCGAGTGCACGGGGACATCCGGCAAGGCCATCCAGACCTAATATACATGCAGGCCCCATCAGCAAGTGTAACCCCAATGACTACACTGACTAGACCTCTTATGGCCCCCCTTCATGGGGCACCACTACTACTGAATACATCACGTAGTACATCGGCTTCTGTGTCGGCCTAGGGGCCGGGTCATGATCAAGTCACATGGCATTGCTAGGACTTGGAACAATTCGCCCGAGCCAACGATTGAGTTCAGAACGATCATTTTTATCCAACATGGGAATTACGCAAGGTGGCGATCAAGGATAATGCCCCGAAGAGTCACCCTATGTTCTTGAGCTGCGCGAGCGCAATGGTAGCGAGATAGACCATGACATCCCCCCTGCTCGGCAAGCCAATCCGATAAAAGTCAATCAATCATTCAGTAAAATATAAAAGTATCACCGAAGAGTTTGTGTTTTAAAAAATATCTCGCATAAAAACCACAAAATAGAATGAGTATTTTTAGAAATCCAAAAACAATTAAATTGCTTTACCGATATTAAACCAATTTTTTAGAATCAGCGTAATCCAGATAGAAATTTTTCAATTATACTGGGCATTTCTTTATGATCAACCAATCGAGTTAACTGTGCCCGCCCTAGGGTAGTAGCCGAAACAAGATCTTTTTTATCGACAGCAATAAGCCCATTTTGCTTCAAATAATCCACAAAATCTCGTGCAAAATTAGGGTCATTAGTTGCGACGCCTCGCTGAGTCAGTCCACGAAGCTGACTGTTTTTTTGCTCAGTAATATGTTCACATATTTTTATCACAATTGAAAATTTCGGATGATGCTCGAGTATATAATATGGCTCAATGCTATTCGTAATTCCCCCATTGAAATTCAGATAGCCAATTGCAGATTTGCCAGTTAGAATTGCTATATTTACTCCGATTTTTACCGTAAAACTAGAATCCTTATCTAAATCAGTAAAATCAGAACCACACACTATTGAGTCACCAAAATCGCATTCAAATAAAAAAGCACCTCTAAAATTACAAGTCGAAAGGTCGCATGAAGTATAAGACACTTGATCTAGCGTCGACCCATTAAAACTACTTCCGGATAAGTTTATTTCTTTGAATGAAATTTCAACCAAGTCGCAATCTGACATATTTAAAACAACCGGAGCAGCTCCAAAATCAAGCTTTGCAAAATCAATATTTTTTAATGTAGACGAACGAAAATTATAAGTATTTCCAGAAATTCTTCTTAAGCTCTGAAGCATCCCACCTTCGCTTACTTTAAATAAATCCCAACTAAGAGATATGTAGCTACCCAACGAATAGTTTGATCTCGCTATCCAAATCTCACTTAGTATTTCAATGTAAGACCGAGCATTTTTTAACGAAAGAGAAGAAACAAAAGATCTCATTGCCATCGAAATCGGAAAATCAATTTCAATAGGATTTCGGCTCAAGATACTCGCAACTGCAGCTTCTGCCACAAGATACTCACGCAGGGATGCGTGCGAGAAGATCCATCCGGACGCACCTTCTGCCCTGGTAAGCGTGGATGAACTTCTGATGTCCTGAAATAATGTATCTCTACGAGAACGTCGCTCCTCCGCAGACATACGACGAAGTTCTACTTTAAATAAATCGTCAATTATTTCAAGAAATATTTCTTCCGTCCCTGTAGTCGCAGAGCGGCCTGAAAGACGAATAGCAACCCTCTGGAGTCCCTCACGACGAAGTTGAGGATCGAGCATGGGAGAACGCTGCAAATCCCTCAACATTAATCTATCAACAATAAGTTTATATATTTGCCACTCAGTCAATATTTCTAAATTTTGATCATCCTCGTCATTTCTGAGTTCTTCAATAAGTTCAAGAAGATAGGAAATGATTACTGGCTTTCCTGATAATTGTCTACGACCATCCCGCTCTTCGCGAAATACTTTCTTAAGCAAATCCAGTACGATTTTTTGGCCGGCTGGATCTCCTGAAAGTTTGCGCTGAACTAATGCGATTGTCTGCTCTTGACTAAGGTCGCGTAAATACCGCTCATTTCTATTAATTAGATAGGAATTTAATAAAGAATCAATTGATTTTTCTCCAGCAATGTAGATTTTGTCAATTTGACTAACGTAATATTTGTTTTTCTCAATCGTGGAGTACAGTGCCTCAAAAACATTTAACTCTTCCGATTCCGTGAAGTAATTTGGTCGACTTGTCAATATCCCTTTTGCCCCCTCTGATGCCAATTCGGCTAAAGCACCTAAACAAGACCGCCGTTCACGCGCATTAAGAAATTGAGCCATCTCATCATACCCATCAAGTATCAAAAGTATACGTCGGCTTCTAATTAAATGAAATACAAAGTCAATCGGAAGATGTCCAAGTTTATTATTGTCTAAAAAATGATGTATCAACGAACGCGCATCGAATTGCTTGTTAAAATTACGAAGCTCAATCCTGATTATTATAGGGGATTTAGGATTTTCCTTGTAGTCCTTTATCCAATCGAATTGCAACTTTAACGTTAATGCCGTCTTTCCTGTTCCGTATTCACCCAAGATAACTAGCCAATTTGATTTATCTGTTTTCCCATCTCGCCATTGCGTTAACCAGTCACTTGCAAGAACTTCTCCACTTGCGTCCTTGAAATAAGGTTCTTCATATGTACTAACTAATTGTTGAACAGATGAATTTCCTAAAACTTGATTAATATATGAAGAAAAATTCTCAAATTTTGAGAAAATTTGATCATATGTCTGTGTGATTATATTTGTTTTTGCAGCCCGCTCCTCTACATCAGGAGTAAAGCCCGCAGTTGATATAGATATACACTTGCAGGATTGATCCATAGTTCTTACAAGAGAAAATTTCGTAAGATCCTTCCCATACTTTATTACATCCACATATTGCACTGTTGCCTCAATATAAACCACAGGTGCGAGAAAGTCGGTTCTCGATGTGGCAACTATATCTATTTCAGATCCATGAATTTTTTTCCCATATTCAACTTGATAATTATTTAGTTCAAATAACGCGCCTATAGCATGTGGAAGCTCTTCCGCAGTCATCTTTGTTTTTATTTCCTCAGTAGTATCTGCCGATACAGGGACACTAGGGAGTCTAGATTTTTTAGGTGCTTTGGCAGCCATATATTCCTATATTGGTAGATTATTGAGAATTCTAAAATTATCACGAATAGGTTAGAATTTAACACATTAAAATCGTTCGACGCTCCAACACGCCCGGCATATTGTGCTTGTTTTAATGTATCGAGTAGTAAGCAGCCGTTTCGCACTAATGACTGACATGCGATTTCTACTCGTTTGAAATAAAGCCAGTTCTACGCCATTTCAAGCGCCACACAACCAGTGAACATCTAGCATTCGGGGCGAAAAAAGCCTTTCAAACACCAAACACAAGACCAAGCCGAATAGGCTACTGCCTCCAACCCAGGCTCCCCGGGCCCAGCGGGCCTGAAAAATGGCCAGGGCAAGGCGCGCGGGCGAAGACAGTACGATGAGTACGGCGAGCCCAAGCAACGCAGCCATGGCCGTTTTCTCAGGCCCGCGGCTCTGGCCCGCCATTCAATACAAACTTACTGAACACGCGCCAGGTACTGCGCCAGCTGGGCAAACGTCGCCTTGAACCCCTGCGTCATCGACTCAAACCCCTGCTTGAAAGTCTCATGCTGCTCATCCGTCGCCTTGTGCGGCGTCGACCTCAACGTCATCGTCGTCTTGCCGTTCTCTTCGCTAAGCGTCATGACATTGAACGATTCCAGCGGCCAAGTAGCGCTGACGGGGTGCTGCACGGCGTTCCCCTGCTTGTCGGCAAACGACAGGATGGAAACGATGCGTTCAGGCGCTTCGATAGACTGGTAGGTGAACTTGCCCCACATCTCATAGCCATTGTCCGCACGCATGCCGTAGTGGAAAACTCCGCCCGGCTTGAGATCCAGCGCCAGCACGCTCAATTCGAAACCGACGGGCCCCCACCACTGGGCCAGGCGCTCCGGTTCGACCCACGAGCGGAACACCAGTTCGCGCGGCGCGTCGAAGGTTTGCGTGATGACAAAGTCGCTACTGTCGCGGTGCTGTCCTTCCTGCTTCTGTTCTGCGGTGGCCATGCTCTCTCCTGTGTTGGTGGACTGGCAGTTAATGTACCAGTGACGCCGAAAATGGGAAAGGCCCGTACGCCATCTTGAGCGTAGGTCGGGTTAGCGCACAGCGCGTAAGCCGACACCATCACCAGCGGCTTTGGCCAACAATGGTGTCGGATTACGCAGGGCTTGCCCTACCTCGGCGGCCCCGCTAATCCGACCTACTTCGCTTTGCCCGCCGCCACCTGGTCGAGAATATGCTTGGGCACGGCCGCATAATGCTTGAATTCCATCGTGTACGTGGCCCTGCCCTGTGTCAGCGAACGCAGCGTTGTCGAGTAACCGAACATTTCGGCCAGCGGCACGAGGGCCTTGACGATGCGGCCCGCGCCGCCGGGGATGTCGTCGACGCCCTGCACCATGCCGCGGCGGGCCGTCAGGTCGCCCATGACGTTGCCCATGAACTCTTCCGGCGTTTCCGCCTCCACCTGCATCATCGGTTCGAGCAGCACGGGATGGGCCTTGCGCATGCCCTCCTTGAAGGCGATGGAGCCGGCCATACGGAAGGCGTTTTCGTTCGAATCGACATCGTGGTAGGAGCCGAAGGTCAGGGTCGCCTTGACGTCGACGACCGGGTAGCCGGCCAGCACGCCCGACTTCAAGGTTTCGACGATGCCCTTGTCGACGGCGGGGATGAATTCGCGCGGCACGACGCCGCCCTTGATGGCGTCGACGAACTGGTAGCCGGTGCCCGGCTCCAGCGGCTCGAGTTTCAGCACCACGTGGCCGTACTGGCCCCGCCCGCCCGATTGCTTGACGAACTTGCCCTCCACGTCTTCCACCGCGCGCGTGATGGTTTCGCGGTAAGCCACCTGCGGCTTGCCGACATTGGCTTCCACGCCGAATTCACGGCGCATGCGGTCGACCAGAATTTCCAGATGCAGCTCACCCATGCCCGACATGATGGTCTGGCCTGATTCCTCGTCCGTATGGACCCTGAACGACGGGTCTTCCTGCGCCAGGCGGTTCAGGGCGATGCCCATCTTTTCCTGGTCAGGCTTGGTCTTCGGTTCGACCGCCTGGGAAATCACGGGTTCCGGGAAGATCATCTTTTCCAGCACGATGATGTGGTCGATGGCGCACAGGGTATCGCCCGTGGTGACGGCTTTCAGGCCCACGGCGGCGGCGATGTCACCCGCATACACTTCCTTGATTTCCTTGCGCTCGTTCGCATGCATCTGCAGGATGCGCCCCAGCCGTTCGCGCGCGCTCTTGGTGGGGTTGTAGACCATGTCGCCCGAGTTCACCACGCCCGAATACACGCGGAAGAAGGTCAATTGCCCCACGAACGGGTCCGTCATGATCTTGAAGGCGAGCGCGGCAAAGTGCTCGTCGTCCGTCGGATGGCGCTCCACCTCGTTGTCGTGCTCGTCATGGCCCATGATGGGCGGCACTTCCATGGGCGACGGCAGGTATTCGATGACGGCGTCGAGCATGGCCTGCACGCCCTTGTTTTTAAAGGCGCTGCCGCACAGCATGGGCACGATCTCGTTGCGGATGGTGCGCGCGCGCAAGGCCTGCTTGAGCTCGGCTTCCGTAAACGTGTCGCCATTCAGGTAGCGTTCCGTCATTTCCGTGCTGGCTTCGGCCGCGTGTTCGACCATGTGCTCATGCCACTGCCGCGCCTGCGCCAGCAGCTCGGCGGGAATCTCGCCATAGCTGAACTGCACGCCCTGGCTGGCGTCGTCCCAGGTGATGGCGCGCATTTTCAGCAAATCGATCACGCCCGTGAAATGGTCTTCGGCACCGATCGGCAGCTGGATGGGCACGGCCACGCCCTTCAGGCGCTCGGCGATCTGCTGGCGCACGCGCAGGAAATCGGCCCCCACCCGGTCCATCTTGTTGATGAAGGCGATGCGCGGCACGTGGTATTTGTTGGCCTGGCGCCAGACAGTCTCGGATTGCGGCTGCACGCCGCCGACGGCGTCATACACCATCACGGCGCCGTCGAGCACGCGCATCGAGCGCTCGACCTCGATCGTGAAATCCACGTGGCCGGGCGTGTCGATGATGTTGATCCGGTGCTCGGGAAAGTTGCCGGCCATGCCTTTCCAGAAGGCCGTGGTGGCCGCCGAGGTGATGGTGATGCCCCGTTCCTGCTCCTGCTCCATCCAGTCCATGGTGGCGGCGCCATTGTGCACTTCGCCGATCTTGTGATTGACCCCCGTATAAAACAGGATGCGCTCGGTGGTGGTGGTCTTGCCGGCGTCGATATGGGCGCTGATGCCGATGTTGCGGTAGCGCTCGATAGGTGTTTTGCGGGTCATCACAATCTCCATGGCTAGCCCCGGCACCCGGTTTTCCAGTGTAGCAGACATCGATTTGGCCGGCACGGCAGCGTGCCGTTTACCAAGCGCACAACACTGTCCGTCGTGCGCACGCCAAGGACACAGGGGAAATGAACGATTCAGCTATACTTTCATCAGTATTAAATCAACAAAGATTAATCAGCATCAATACGCATGGTAATTACCATGCAAGGCGACGCCGCCGGCATGCAGCCAAGGTGCGCACCGAACGACATGCCCTACTCAGCCTATGACTATCCAACTAAGAAAAATAATCCTATCTTCCCTGCTGGCATCGCCGGCGCTGGCCATGGCCGGTGAACTGGAACAGCAAATGCAGCGTTGCGCCGTGCTTGGCGACGCCAGCGCCCGTTTGGGGTGCTTCGACACCCTGGCCAAGGCGGCGGAAAAAGCCACCATCGCGGCCGGCGGTGATTCCGCCACCGCGGCCGTCACCCTGGCAGCGGCAGCCGAGGCCGCCCCCATCACTCCCGTCAGTCCGCCTGGCGTGGCCACGCCGGACGCTGTCAACGCAGCCATTCCCGCCGTCGCACAGACAGGCGCGGCGCCGCCGGAAGCGCCGATTTCGCGCACACAGCAATCGTGGGAACTCAACGAGGCCTCGAAACGGGGCCTGTTCAACTTCCGCCCGCACCGCGACACCTATCTGCTGCTGGCCAATTACAGCGATGCGTCCAACGACGAGCCGTTCCAGGATTTCACGCCGGCCGGCATCAAGAGCCAGCATGTGGAATTGACATTCCAGCTGAGCTTCAAGATGAAGCTGCTGGAAGACATCGCCGGCACGCCGCTCGACATGTGGTTCGGCTACACGCAGCAAAGTTTCTGGCAAGCGTATAACCGCAAGGCCTCGAGCCCGTTCCGCGAGACCAATTACCAGCCGGAACTGATGCTGATCATGCCGATCAACAAGAATTTCGCGGGTGTGGAATTCAATTACCTGAACTTCGGCCTCGTGCACCAGTCCAACGGTCAGACATCGACCCTGTCGCGCAGCTGGAACCGCGTGTATGCCGAGCTGGGCATGGAAAAAGACAATCTGGCTGTCACGGCCCGTGTCTGGCACCGCCTCGACAATGGCAAGACCGACAATGACAATATCGACATCACCGATTACCTGGGGCATGGCGACTTGCGCGTGAGCTACCGCAACAAGGGCCACGAGTATGCCGTGACGGCCCGCCGCAATTTCAGCAAGAAGCATGGCTCCATGCAGGCAAGCTGGGCTTTCCCTTTGAAGGCCAACCTGAAAGGCTATCTGCAACTGTTCTCCGGCTATGGCCAGAGCTTGATCGACTACAACTATTCGCAGAAATCGATCGGCGCCGGTTTCATGGTCGACCTGTAAGCTAAGCAGTACCGCAAACAAAAATGGCGCCGACGGCGCCATTTTTTATGGGAAATATCTGGTTTATCGCGGGCCGCCGCCCAGCACGCGGGCCGGCAGCATGACGATGGCGCGCAGCAATTCAAACACGCCTTCCACGCCGATGCCGATCAAACGGAACGGCAGCAACAGCAGCCAGGCCAGCGGATACAACACGAGGGCCAGCAAGGCCAGGGGCCAGCATACGAGCAAAAGCAGCAGCCACAGCACAAATCCCAGCATCGCGTCCCCCTAGAATGAAATGTGCGGAGCAAGCCATGCTTGCCCCGCTACCGTGAGGCCACTATATGCAAGCGCCGCCACGGCGGCAACGGCCGTGCGATGAACTGCGTGCTGGGGGGATGAACGGTGCAAAAACGGGAATGAACGGCGCCTTTATTGACCGACGCAAATCACTTTCGTGATGTATTCATGCGCGTTCGGCTTCTTGCTGGTGGCCCATTTGATGGCCTGGTTGGCATCTTCGATGGTCAGGATGGAGGCCTTGTCCTTCGACTTGATGAAGGACACGCCTTCAAACACGCCTTCCTTGCTGCGCATTACCTTGGCAAACACGGGCGGTTTGGTCTCGCCATCGCTGATTTTGTTCTGTTGCACGAGGTAACGCTGATCGATCTGTTCCATGATAGTAAAGCTGTCCATTGGGTAAAAGACGAAATATACCCTGAATGGACAAACGCCGCAGGATGAAATCGCTGCGGCGTTGCCCAAATTTGGTTTCGAACGGCTGACAAAACCGTCGCGAGCGGCAGTGAGTTGTGGCTAAGAAGCGCAACCGTACTTTAGTACGGGGGCGCCGAGCCGGTGAGCATCGCAGGCCGCAAATCGCGACGCGCAGCAGGTTTGGTCAGCTGGTCAGGCGTAGACGGCGTTCTGCGTGACAGGCTGCAGGTTCACGTCATAGATCACCTGCGCGCGGATCGACGTTTCCAGCGAAGGAATCGAGCCGCCGGCACGGTACTGGAAGCTCACTTGCAGTACGTCGCCCGCCTTCACGGCGATCGGCGTGGCCAGCGGCAAGCACATGTAGTGGTTCAGCCAGTCGATGGTGGTCGAGCGCTCAGGCACGACGGCCAGGATGTTCTTGGTGACGAAACGCAAGGCATTCAAGGTGCCGCTGCGCTCGACGACGAACTTGCCGTCGAAGCCAAACACGCTGTCCGTCGGCTGGCTGAAGTCGATGATGCTGTAGACGGACGGCGGCGCCAGCTCCTGCACGCCAGGGTGAATGGCCGTGGTTTCCTGGAATTGCACGATGGGCGCATAAAAACCCTCGAAATCGTATTCCTGCTGCATCGGCTGCACGGCCATGATGACGGCCTCGGGCAGGAAGATGGGCAGCGGGCCGCCGAAACGGGCCAGGTAGCGGCGCTTGAACGATTCGATCACTTCCACCTGCTTTTCGCGCAGCATGCCCACATGAATCATTTCGCAGATGACCACGTCGACGGGCTCGGGCGGCAGGTATTCAAACGCGTCCGCGTGGACGACTTCGACTTTTTCACCGTTGGGATTGAGCGCCAGCATCTTGCGCGCTTCCTTGACCATGTCCGGATTGAACTCCACGCACCACACCTTGTCGGCGCGCGCGGCCGCAAACCACGACAGCACGCCCGTGCCGCCGCCCAGCTCCAGCACTTTCATGCCAGGCTTCACCGCGTAATCGATCGCCGACTTGAACCCGTGCATGCGGTTCTGGTCCATCAACATATTGTGGTGGTAATGGACGGGGATAAATTGCCCCAGGTAACAACTCTCGATTTCTCGTTCATTCAGCATGTCTGTCCTCTTGGAGTCTGGCTCCGATGGCCGATCGGTTTTGTCATTCCAGAAAGCAGTGTTATCGCACGGGCTGCGCGAGGGGCGGCGACAAACCAGCCGGCGCCTGACGTTGATGTGATTGCCCATGCGAAAAATCTCCTGATTAATGCGACACGATCATTATCGTTAATCGGCACGGAGAACAAAGGGCTGAGGTGAGAGGCAATTCCATGCCAGTTTCAGCGCTGGCATGGAAAGTATTGAAATTAGAACATCACTTGCGTGCCGCGCGCGCCTTCTGCGCCGCTTCGATGATGGCAACCACGCCAGGCTTGTCGCCGGCCTGGGCGAACTGCGCGGCCGTCCAGCCATGGTCGCTTTTCAGGCTGGCATCCGCGCCCCAGGACAGCAGCAGTTTGACGGCGCCCTCCTGCCCCTCGCGGGCGGCAAACATCAGCGGCGTGACGTTGGCGGGCGCGCGCGCATCGACGGCGGCATCGCGGTCGAGCAAGATCTTCATGATGGGCAGGTCGCCCGCCGAAGCCGCATAGTGGAGCGCCGTCCAGCCGCTCTGGTTGACTTTGGCGCCTTTGGCCAGCAAGGCTTCCACGGCATCCTGCTTGTGTTTATAGGCGGCCATCATCAGCGCCGTGTTGCCGTTGGACGAACGGGCTTCGATGTCGATGCCGGGTGCGTCGAGCAGCACCTTGAACACCTTGTCCGCATCGTCGCGCAAGGCCAGCACGAGGGGAATGTCGCCGCGTTGCGCGTCGGGCTGGTTCGGGTTCATGCCCTCAGCCAGCATGTCGCGCACGCCGCTGGCGTTGTTGACGGACACGGCGCGGAAAAAAGCATCCGGTTCGGGCGCCGCCTGGCTGGCGGCGGCGCAGCACAGCAGCATCGCCAGCGCGAGTTTTTTCATCATGTCTGACCTTAAAAAGTTATGGCAACTGATTGAATAACTTGAAGAAATTATCCGTCGTCTGGCGCGCCACCTGGTCCAAAGGGATGCCTTTCAGGGTCGACAGGTATTCCGCCACGTGGGCTACATAGCCCGGTTCGTTCATGCGGCCGCGGAACGGCACGGGCGCCAGATACGGCGAATCCGTTTCGATCAGGATGCGCTCGAGCGGCACTTCCAGGGCCACGGCCTGCAAATCCTTGGCGCTTTTGAACGTGACGATGCCGGAAAAGGAAATATAGAAACCCATGGCTATGGCGGCGCGCGCCACTTCCAGCGATTCCGTAAAGCAATGCATGACGCCGGCCACGCCGCCATCGGCCACGCCGGCGCCCTCTTCGCGCATGATGCGTATCGTGTCTTCACTGGCCGCTCTTGTGTGAATAATCAAGGGCTTGCGCGTGATTCTTGAAGCTTTGATGTGAGTTCTGAAACGCTCGCGCTGCCACTCGAGGTCGCCCGTCAAACGGAAATAATCGAGGCCCGTCTCGCCAATGGCGATGATCTTCGGGTGGTCCGCCAATCGCACCAGGTCTTCCACGGACGGTTCAGGCGTGTCTTCGTAGTCGGGATGCACGCCGACGGAGGCAAAGATATGCGGATACTGCTCGGCCAGGGCCAGCACCTGCGGGAAGTCCGGCAAGTCGACGGACACGCACAGCGCGTGCGTCACCTTGTTCTCGGCCATCTTGGCGAGGATCTCGGGCATGCGAGCGGCCAGCTCGGGGAAATTGATATGGCAATGGGAATCGATATACATAAGGCGGGATTGTACCGGAGGGAGCAAAAACTGGCAGGGGGAACGGCGGCGGCGCGCATCCCCTGCCGGGGCGGTTCGGAGGCTTGCAGCGGCCTACATCTGCGAGGCCGGATGTTCCGCGAGCGGAACGAAGTTGCCGGTCGACTCGTCGAGCGCGTCGAGGGAACCGTTCTCGATGTCGTACACCCAGCCGTGCAGGGTCAGCCGGTGTTGCGCCATGGCCAGCGCCACCGAAGGATGGGTGCGCAGGTTATTGAGTTGCGCGACCACGTTGGCGCGCACCATGCCATCGATGCGCGACTGTTCCGTCGGATGGTCGACCGATTCGTTGATCATGCGCGCCGCATCGGCATGGTGCAGCCAGCTGCGCACGGCCGGCATGTGATCGAGGCAGGCGCAGGTGGCGATAGCCTTCATCGCGCCGCAATCGGAATGGCCGCAAATGACGATGTCGCTCACGTTCAAGGCGGACACGGCAAATTCGACCGTGGCGCTGACGCCGCCCGGTTCCGGGCCATACGATGGCACGATGTTGCCCGCGTTGCGGATCACGAAGAGTTCGCCTGGTTCGCGCTGCGTCACCAGTTCCGGCACCATGCGGCTGTCCGAGCAGGAAATGAACAGGGCCTTCGGGGTTTGCCCCGTGGCCAGGGTCTTGAACAACTCGCGGCGCTCAGGAAAAACCTCTTTTTGAAAGCGTAGGAATCCAGCAATAATGTCGCGCATAATAAATAGGGATCGTTATCTGAGCCGGTATTATCGCTGAACGAGGCAGGTTCCGCCTACTGCCCCTGTGGCGGCTGCCACAGCTCCACCTTGTTGCCTTCTGGATCGATGACCCAGCCGAACTGGCCGTATTCCGAATCGGGCGCCTTGTCCAGCACCTCACAGCCTTCGTCACGCAGGGCTTGCAGCAGCGCATCGAGGTCGTCAACCCGGTAATTGATCATGAAGGAAGCCTTGCCTGGCGCAAATTGCTCGCTGTCCCTGCCTGCCACGGACCAGATGGTGGTGCCGGCCGTGGGCTGGCCGTCCGCATCCGCCCAGCTAAAGGCGGCGCCGCCCCACGGCTGCACGTCCAGGCCCAGGTGGCGCTGGTACCAGGCGCGCAGCGCGGCCGGGTCTTGCGCCTGGAAAAAGATGCCGCCGATACCAGTGACTCGTTTCATGCACGCCTCCATTGCTGTCCACTGCTTTGACCGTAACACCAAACGGCGAAGAGAGAATTTACATTAACTCAGCACCATAAACTATTGATTTTATTGGCAACTGGAAGCGTAATCGAGCAGCATGTCTTCCAAGAACAGCTTGGGCGACAAGGGGTGCTCGGCAATCGCCCGGCGCTCGTTCGCTGCCTTGATGGCGGCCATCAGACGGCTGACGTTGATGCGTCCCGCCAGCGCTTCCAGTTCGCGCCGGTGGCGCGGGTAGTAGCGGATGGTGCCCGACAATTTGACGGAAAACACATCGTACAGCCAGCGCTGGAGCGATGCCACCAGCGGCGCCAGCGGCGCCTTCTGCAATTTGTCGGCCGCCTTCAGGGCCGCTTCGACGCCGGGATTGGCCAGCACTTGCAGCAACTGTTCCGTCTCTTCGCGGCCGCCCGACTCGGACTGGGCCAGCGCGGCCAGCGGCGCGCCGCCCTGCTCGCGCAGCCAGCTGTCCGCGTCGTTCAAGCCTTGTTGCTTGAGCCACGTCAAGGCTTGCTCGTGGCTGGGCATGGGCAAGGCAAATTTCCTGCAGCGCGACAATATCGTCGGCAGCAAGCGGTCCAGGCTGTTCGAGGCCAGCAGGAACAAGGTACCCGGCGGCGGCTCTTCCAGCGTCTTCAGCAAGGCGTTCGAGGCGGGCGTGTTCAGCGCTTCGGCCGGATACAGCACCACCACGCGCAAGCCCTGGCGGTGCGTGGAAATGTTCATGAAGTCGGCCAGGTTGCGGATCTGCTCGATCTTGATGTCTTTCGACGGCGTCTTGGTCTTGGCGCTTTTCTTCGCGCCTTCGCCGTCTTCGCCGTCGTCGGCCACCTCGTCTTCCAGCGCTTCCGGACGGACCCGGCGGTAATCGGGATGGTTGCCCTGGCTAAACCAGCCGCACGAGGCGCAAACGCCGCAGGCATGGCCGTCGGCGCGCACGTCTTCGCACAGCAGCGCTTGCGCGAAATGCTCGATGAAGTCGGCCTTGCCGATGCCCTGCGCGCCATGGAACAAAATGGCGTGCGGCATGCGCGGGCGCAAGGCTTGCAATTGCTGCCAGGCGTCCTGTTGCCACGGATAGAGAGAACTGGTCATTTTATTCTTTGTAAATCAGCGTGTTACAGAGCTTTGTTCGAGCAAAGCATCAAGCAGCTGCGCGAGCTGCACTTGAATGTCGGCGATGCTTTGCGTGGAATCGATGATGCGGAAGCGTTCCGGGAACTGGGCCGCGCGGCGCAGATACTCGTTGCGCGTGGCGGCGAAAAAGTCCGCCTGCTCCTGCTCAAACTTGTCGAGCGCGCGCGTGGCGTCCAGGCGGGCGCGGGCCACGGCCAGCGGCACGTCGAACAAGAACGTCAGGTCCGGCTGCAAGTGCGGATGCACCCACGCTTCCAGCGCCTCCATCTTGCCCAAGTCCATGCCGCGGCCGCCGCCCTGGTAGGCGAAGCTGGCATCGGTAAAGCGGTCGGAAATGACCCACTCGCCCCGCGCCAAAGCGGGTGCGATGACTTGCGCGATGTGTTCGCGGCGGCTGGCGAACATCAGCAAGGCTTCCGTTTCCAGATGCATTTTTTCATGCAGCAGCAGTTCGCGCAGCTTTTCGCCCAGGCTGGTGCCGCCCGGTTCGCGCGACGAGACGAGGCTCACGCCCCTTTGCCGCAGGTAGTCGGTAACAAAGCCGATATGCGTCGACTTGCCCGCGCCATCGATGCCTTCGAAGGTGATGAAGCGGGGTTGATGGTGTTGGGTCATGAAACTCTTAATCTTGTGATGATATTAACGCTGATATTGGTTCACGGCGCGGTTATGGTCGGGCAAGTTGGCCGAGAACTGGCTGGTGCCGTCGCCGCGCGCGACGAAATACAGCGCTTGCGTGCGGGCCGGCGCCAGCGCCGCCGTCAGCGATTGCGCGCCAGCCAGGGCGATCGGCGTGGGCGGCAAGCCGCCGCGCGTGTAGGTATTGTACGGGGTGTCCGCTTCCAGGTCGCGTTTGCGGATCTTGCCCTGGTAATTGTCGCCCATGCCATAGATCACGGTCGGGTCCGTCTGCAGCAGCATGCCCGTCTTCAGGCGGTTGACGAACACGCCGGCGATCATGGCGCGCTCGGACTTTTGTCCCGTTTCCTTTTCCACGATGGAAGCCATGATCAGCGCTTCGTACGGGTTTTTATATGGCAAGGCCGGATCGCGCTTGTCCCACGCTTCGGACAAACGGCCGATCATGGCCGTGTGCGCCTGCCTGAAAATCTGCATTTCGCTGGCGCCCTTGGCGAACAGATACGTGTCCGGGAAGAACAACCCTTCCGGCAGCACATATTCGGGGCTGATCTTCGCCATCAGCTCCTTGTCGGACAGGCCCACGGTATCGTGCTTGAGGCCGGGATGATTGGCCATCGCCAGGCGCATCTGCCTGAAGGTCCAGCCTTCGATGATGGTCAGCGACTCTTGCGCGAACTCGCCGCGCGCCAGCTGCGTGATCAGACGCTGCGGCGTCGTGCCCGGTTTCAGCTCGTAGGAACCGGCCTTGATCTTCGAAGTCTTGCCTTCGATGCGCGCCAGCATGTTGAACAGGATGGGCACGATGGGCACGCCCGCGTCCGCGATCTGCTGGCCGGCCGCATGCGCGCCGCTGCCCGGGCTGATCGTAAACGGGATCGCTTCGCCGTCCGTGGTGATGGGCTGCTGCGCCCAGTACACAAAAGTACCGCCGACGCCGATGGCGGCGATGACTGAACTGACTACAAGTTTTTTAAAGAAAGCCATTGTTCCGATTCTTGTGATGCGCTCGCTGGCAGGCAGCGCGCGCTTGTTATGATCGTTCATTTGTGAAGCAAGTGCGCGCAAAGCGGCGCCAACACTGGCAATCTTGCCGCTGCCGACGCAATTTGCGCGACATCACTATAATGAACCCGTAATGATAATGCTTAATCGCTGATCTAATGGAAATTATGAATAACTGGAATCAATTTTTAACCGCTCAAGGCGCCCGCCCCGTTGCCGCCGATGGCGCGCCTGACGGCACCGCAAACTCCCCTGTCGCTGATTTCGGCCAGTCCCTGACAGTGCCCCAGCTGCAAGAAGGTTTTGTCGCGGCCATCACGGACCAGGGCTTGATCGGTTTAAACGGCGACGATGCAGCCAGTTTCCTGCACGGCCAGCTGACCAACGACGTGGAGCACCTGAACCAGGAGCAAGTGCGCCTGGCCGGCTACTGCACGCCGAAAGGCCGCCTGCTGGCCAGTTTCCTGATGTGGCGCAACGCCACCACCATTTATCTGCAATTGCCGCGCGCCATACAGCCGGCGATTCAGAAGCGGCTGCAAATGTTCGTGCTACGCGCCAAGGCCAAGCTGCACGATGCGTCCGCGGATGATGCCAATCAAGCCGTCCTGGGCCTCGGTGGCAAGCAAGCCGGCGCGGCCCTGTCCGCCTGGTTCCCGGTGTTGCCCTCCACGCCGTTCAGCAAGGTCGAGCATGCACTGGGCACCCTGCTGCGCGTGGCCGATGCGTTCGGCAGCGCCCGCTATCAATGGCTGACGTCGGCCGCCACGGCGCAGAACGTGTGGCCGCAGCTGGCCGAAACTCTCGCCAAGGGTGGCAATGACGCCTGGCAATTGTCCGAGATCCATGCGGGCATCCCGCAGATCACGGCCGCCACGCAAGAGCAATTCGTGCCGCAAATGGTCAACTTCGAGCTGCTGGGCGGCGTCAACTTCAAGAAAGGCTGCTACCCGGGCCAGGAAATCGTCGCGCGCAGCCAGTATCTGGGCAAGCTCAAGCGCCGCACCACCCTCGTCAGCATCGCCGATCCCTCCGTGGTGGCCGGCGGCGAACTGTTCGCCGTCAGCGACCCCGAGCAACCGTGCGGCATGGTCGTCAACGCCGCACCCAACGGCAGCGGTGGCATCGACGCCCTCGTTGAAATGAAGCTGGGGGCGATCGAAGAAGGTTCAAGCGCCGCCGGCGCCGTACGCTACGGCTCGGCCCAGGGCGCTGCCGTGCAGTTCCTGCCCATGCCTTACGTGCTCGACGCACTCGACTTGTGAGAATGCCATGAAAGATCTGTACGTTTACTATCAGGTAAAAGAAGAGCACGCCCAGGCGCTGGAAGCCCGGGTCCGCGCCATGCAGGCGAAACTGGCGGCCGCCTCCGGCGTGGCGCCCCAACTGAAGCGCCGTCCTGACAGCAAGGATGGCTTGCAGACGTGGATGGAAATCTACCCCGTCGTCGGCGAAGGTTTTACGGAGCTGCTGGCCAGCGCATCCGAGGAAGCGGGCTTGCTGTCCCTGACGGCCGGCGCGCGCCATACGGAAGTGTTCATGGATTTGCCTCCATGTGCCTGATCGTTTTTGCCTGGAAAGTCAATCCGCACATCCCGCTGATTGCCGCCGCCAACCGCGACGAATTCTATGAACGCGCCAGCGCCCCCGCCGGCGCCTGGCCCGAACACCCGCAAGTGTATGCGGGCCGCGACCTGCAAGCGGGCGGCAGCTGGATGGGCATCACCCAGGCCGGCAGCGGCAGCTCGCGCTTTGCCGCCATCACGAACATTCGCAGCCCGCAAGACCGCAACCCGGACGCCCCCTCGCGCGGCGCCCTGGTGGCCGACTATTTGGCCGGCAACATGTCGCCGCAAGACTACATCGCGCAAATCCGCCCCGGCAGCGGTGCCTACAACGGTTTCAATCTGGTGCTCGGTGACGCGGATACCCTGATCTGGTTTTCCAACCGCGGCGATGGCGATGCGCGCAATGGCCAGCCTTTGGAGCCAGGCATCTACGGCCTGTCGAACGCTCTGCTCGACGCGCCGTGGCCGAAGGTCCTGAAGACCAAGGCCCAGTTCGCCAGCCTGCTGTGCCAGGGCGCGCCCGATGAAGCGTATTTCGACATGCTGGCAGACACCACGCGCGCGCCCGACTTCCGCTTGCCGGACACGGGCGTGCCGCTCGACCTCGAGCGCGTGCTGTCCGCCGTCTGCATCGAAACGCCGGGCTACGGCACGCGCACGTCCACGGTCGTCAAATTGTTCCCCGATTCGCCCGGCGAACTGCATGAGCTGGTGATTCAATAAGCCAATACTGGGGTCTGACCCGCCGGGTCAGACCCCATGCACCACCGTCTCTACTCTCCGGTTCATCGTCCCTTGTCTCGCTAAAAGATTGGCGCGCAAAAAAAGAAAGCGCTTGCGCAAGCGCTTTCTTTTGTTTACGATAGATTCAAACGCGGCGACACAGCCGTACTCAATCGCAGCACACAATAAGAATAAAACCATCAGGAGACACCATGGCCACCATGGAAGATGTAGCGCGGGCGGCGGACGTATCGCTGTCGACCGTCTCGCACGTACTCAACGGCACCCGCAAGGTCAGCCCGAAAACCGTCGCCGCCGTCAACGCGGCCATGCAGCAGATCGGCTATGTGCCGAACATGCTGGCGCGCGCCCTCGCCGGTTCTTCTTCTGGCACCATCGGCGTGGCCATTTCCGCCTTCACCAATCATTACTTCAGCGAAACCGTGCGCGCCATCGAGGCGGCCTGCACGCGCCATGGCCTGATGATGCTGTTTTCCGATACGCATGACGATCCCGAGCAGGAGCTCAAAGTGGTGCAGAACTTGCACCAGCGCCGGGTCGACGGCATCGTGCTGGCGCCGTCGGGCGACACGCACCATCGTACCCTCGACTATTTGACCAGCAACAAGATCGCTTCCGTGCTGGTCGACCGCATGTCGGCGCAACCGTTCGACCAGGTGGGCGTGGAAAATATCGAGGCGACGGCCGAACTGGTCAGCCACCTGATCACCGTCCACGGCCACCGCCGCATCGGCTTCATCGCGGGCGCACCGGGCCTGTCCACGACGGACGAGCGTATCGAAGGCTACCGCCTGGCCTTGCAGCGGGCCAATATCGCCTTTGATCCGGCGCTGCTGCGCTCCGGCGACTCCAACCTCGAGCGCAGCGGCGCGGCCACGCGCGAATTGCTGGCACTGCCGCAGCGCCCGACGGCCATCGTGGCCGGCAATAACCTGATGACCATCGGCACCATGCACGCCTTGCGCGACGCGCACATCGCGGTGCCGCAAGACGTGTCCCTGGCCGGCTTCGATGATTTCGACTGGGCCGATTACTTCAGCCCCCGTTTGACCGTGATGGCGCAGCCCCTGGAAGAGCTGGGCGCCATGGCCGTCGACCTGCTCATCGAGCGTATCGCCAACCCGGGCCGCGCCCGGCACGTGCAGCGCTTGTCGCCGACCTTGCGCGTGCGCAATTCCTGCGGCTGTCCCTGACCTTTTACAGCAAACCAATATGCATCCAGCGATTTCCCTCGGTATCGATCTCGGTACCTCCGAACTGAAAACCGTGCTGATGGACAGCACCGGCACCGTGCGCGGCCAGGCTTCCGTGCGCATCGATACCAGCCGCCCGCAGCCGGGCTGGTCCGAACAAGCGCCGCAGGACTGGTGGGCCGCCTGCGTCAGCGCGCTGGGCCAGCTGCGCGCCGGCTGGCCGCAGGAGTACGCGCAGATCGCCTGCATCGGCCTGTCGGGCCAGATGCATGGCGCCGTATTGCTCGACGCCAACGATGCTGTGATCCGCCCGGCCATCCTGTGGAACGATGCGCGCGCCGAAGCCGAAGCGGCCAGTCTGGCGCGCGACTATCCCGCCTATGCGGACGTGACGGGCAGCCTGCCCATGGCGGGCCTGACGGCGCCGAAACTGCTGTGGCTGCAAACGCACGAGCCTGACGCTTTTGCCGCCATCGCCTGCCTGCTGTCGCCCAAGGATTATCTGCGCCTGTGCTTGACGGGCAACAAGGTCACCGACATGTCCGACGCGGCCGGCACCCTGTGGCTGGACGAGGCCAAGCGTGCCTGGTTCGCTCCCATGCTGGCCGCCTGCGGCCTGGCGCAGGAACAGATGCCGGCGCTGGCCGAAGGCGATGCGGCCACGGGCACCGTGCTGGCCGCCGTGACAGACAAGCTCGGCTTGCCATCGGACGTCGTGGTGGCGGCCGGTGGCGGCGACAACCCCGTCTCGGCCGTGGGCATCGGCGCCGTCAATGGCGGTGACAGTTTCATTTCGCTGGGCACCAGCGCCGCCATCGTTTCCGTCACCGAAGCGCCTCTGGGCAACCCGGCCGGCGGCGTGCACAGCTTTTGCCATGCCCTGCCCGGCCGCTGGTATGCGATGGGCGCGATCCTGTCGGGCGCCAGCTGCCTGCGCTGGGCCACTGGCGTGCTGGGCCAGCCCGACGAGGCAGCCCTGCTGGCCCTCGTGGAAACGGGCTTGCCGCTCGACGCTCCCATCGCGCCGTCCGCGCCCCTGTTCCTGCCGTATCTGTCGGGCGAGCGCACGCCGCATAACGATCCGCAAGTGCGCGGCGCCTTTCTGCAGCTGGGCCACGACAGCACGCCGGCGCAGCTCGGCTATGCCGTGCTCGAAGGCGTGGCCTTTGCCTTGCGCGACGCCATGGCGGCCGTCACGTCGACGGGCGCCGTCGTTCCCCACTGCATGCTGGTGGGCGGCGGCGCGCGCAGCCAGTATTGGGCACAGTTGCTGGCCAATGTGCTGGGCCGCGAGATGCGCACCCTGCACAACAGCGAACTGTCGGCCAGCCTGGGCGCGGCCAAGCTGGGCTTTGCCGCCATCGGCCAGCGCCAGTTGCTGTCCACCAGCTTGCCCATCAAAAACACTTTCCTGCCCGATGCCGCGCACAGCGCAGCCTTGAGCATCCGTTACGGCCGCTACCGTAGCTTGTTTCCCGCCGTGCAAGCCTTGCACCAACTCAGTGATAAGGAATAGTAATGAATCAGCTGCAACAACTAAAACAGTACAGCACCGTCGTCGCCGACACAGGCGACTTCCTGCAACTGGCGCGCTTCGCGCCGCAAGACGCGACCACCAACCCGTCGCTGATTTTAAAAGCCGTGCTGCAGCCCGATTACGCGCCCTTGCTGGAAAGCACGGTCGCCGCCCACAGGCATGCATCGCTGGACGATATCGTCGACCAGGTGCTGGTGCGCTTCGGCCTGGAAATCCTGAAAGTGGTGCCGGGCCGCGTGTCGACGGAAGTCGATGCCCGTTTGAGCTTTGACCGCGACGCCACCGTGGCCCGCGGGCGCCGCCTGATCGCCCTGTATGAGCAAGCCGGCATCAGCCGCGAGCGCGTGCTGATCAAGGTCGCCGCCACCTGGGAAGGCATCCAGGCGGCGCGCGAGCTGGAAAAAGACGGCATCTTTTGCAACCTGACCCTGCTGTTCGCGTTTTGCCAGGCCGTCGCCTGCGCCGATGCGAAAGTGCGCCTGATTTCGCCGTTTGTGGGCCGCATCTACGACTGGCACAAGAAATCGATGGGCGCCGCATGGGACGAAGCGGCGCGCAGCCTGTCCAACGATCCGGGTGTACAGTCGGTCACGCGCATTTTCAATTACTACAAACAACATGGCATCGCCACGCAAGTGATGGGTGCCAGCTTCCGCAACGTGGGGCAGATCACGGCCCTGTCCGGCTGCGACCTGCTGACCATCAGCCCGGACCTGCTGGCGAAACTCGAAGCATCCGACGCGCCGTTCGAGCGCGCCCTGGGCGCCGACCCGGGTGCGGCGCAGCCGGCCGTCACATATGACGAGGCCGCTTTCCGCTACGCCTTGAACGACGAAGCGATGGCGACCGAAAAGCTGGCCGAAGGCATCCGCGGCTTTGCCGTCGATGCGGGCAAGCTGGACGCCATGATCGAGAAATTACGCAATCAATAAGTTTCACCCGTAGCACCGTTTTTTTTTGACAATAAAAACCCTTGGAGATCCTCATGAAAAAAGTCATTACCGCCTCCCTGTTGCTGTCCGCCGCCTGCGGCGCTTTCGCCGCCGACAAACCGCTGAAATCCATCGGCGTGAGCGTGGGCGACCTGGCCAACCCGTTTTTTGTCGCCATCGGCCGCGGCGCGGAAGAAAGCGCGAAAAAACTGGGCGGCCCTGGCGTGAAAGTCACCACGGTGTCGAGCAAGTATGACCTGAACACCCAGGTGGACCAGATTGAAAACTTTATTGCCAACAAGACCGACATCATCATCCTGAACGCCGTCGATTCCAAGGGCATCGCCCCGGCCATCAAGAAAGCGCGCAATGCGGGCGTGGTCGTGATCGCCGTCGACGTGGGCGCCGTGGGCGCGTCGGCCACCGTGATGTCCGACAACACCATGGCGGGCGACGTGTCGTGCGCCTACCTGGCCAAGCAGATCGGCGGCAAGGGCAATGTCGTGATTCTCAATGGCCCGCCGGTCACGTCCGTGATCGACCGCGTCAACGGCTGCAAGAAAACCCTGGCCGCGTTCAAGGATATCAAGATCCTGTCCGACAACCAGAACGCGGGCGGCAGCCGCGACGGCGGCATGACCGTGATGTCGAACTTGCTGACGGCCCATCCGAAGATCGACGGCGTGTTCGCCATCAACGATCCGACGGGCATCGGCGCCGAACTGGCGATCAAGCAATCGAAGCGCACGGACGTGAAACTGATCACGGCCGTCGATGGCGCGCCCGATGGCCAGAACGCCCTGAAAAACAAGGCTGGCCTGTTTGCCGCCACCTCGGCGCAAAACCCCTACCGCATGGCCACCGACGCCGTGCAGATGGGCTACGACATCATGAACGGCCGCACGCCGAAACAAACGATGGTGCTGTTGCCGACCCCGGCCATCACCAAGGAAAACGTCGCCACCTACACGGGCTGGGTAAAGAACTGATCTGCCTGACCTGAACCACGTGTTGCCCGCCCCGGCCTTGGCCCAAGGGCGGGCAGCAGTTTCACCAGCAAGGAAGGACAGTCATGAGCGACAATATTATTTTTGAAATGCGCGGCATCGAGAAGCGCTTTGGCGCCACGCGCGCGTTGCGCGGCGTGCACCTGACGGTGCGCAGCGGCGAAATCCATGCCGTGATGGGCGAGAACGGCGCCGGCAAGAGCACCCTGATGAAGATTTTATCGGGCGTGTACACGCCGGACGCGGGCGAAATCATTCTCGACGGCAAGCCGATCCGTATCCGCAACCCGGGCGAGGCACGCGCGCTGGGCATCAACCTGATCTACCAGGAACTGAGCGTGGCCAAGAACATGACGGTGGCGCAGAACGTCTTCATGGGCAGCGAGCCGAAAGGACCGTTCTGGACCGTCAAGGGCGGCGAGATGCGCGCGCGCACGAACGCCATCCTGGCCGACCTCGGCTCCCGTTTCGACGCCGACACCATGGTCTCGACCCTGTCGATCGCCGAGCAGCAGCAGGTGGAAATCGCCCGCGCCCTCGTGCACGAAAGCCGCATCCTGATCATGGACGAGCCCACTGCCGCCCTGTCCGACCGGGAAACAGAACAATTGTTCCGCATCATCGAAGAGCAGCGCGACAAGGGCCTGGCCGTGCTCTACATCAGCCACCGCATGGCCGAGGTGGAACGCCTGGCGCGCCGCATCACGGTGCTGCGCGACGGCGCCTATGTGGGCGAGCTGGGCAAGGATGAACTCGATCAAAAGAAAGTCGTGCAAATGATGGTGGGCCGCCCCGCCGACGACTTTTATTCGCACCAGCGGCGCACCACGCGAGGCGCCGAGCGCTTGCGCGTGGAAAACGTGGGCGGTGGCAAGGTCAAGCCCGCCTCGTTCACCCTGCATGCGGGCGAAGTGACGGGTCTTGCCGGCCTCGTCGGCGCAGGCCGCACGGAACTGGCGCGCCTGATCTTCGGCGCCGACAAGAAACAAACGGGACAAGTATGGCTCGACGGCCAGGAAGTGCACATCCAGCGGCCGCTGGCGGCCATCCGCCACGGCATCGGCTACCTGCCCGAGGACCGCAAGAGCCTGGGCCTGTTCATGCAATTGTCGGCCATGGAAAACATGTCGATGAATATCCTGTCCAAGCATGCGACGGCCGGCGTCGTCAACCGTGGCGCCCTGACCCAGCTGACGCGCGAGGCGATAGCCAACCTCAACGTGAAAGTGTCGGGACCGGACGGCATCGTCGGGGGGCTCTCTGGCGGCAACCAGCAGAAAGTCTTGCTGGCGCGCTGGCTGGCCATCGCGCCCAAGGTGCTGATCCTCGACGAACCGACGCGGGGCGTGGACGTGGGCGCGAAGAGCGAAATCTACAAGATCATCCACCAGTTGGCGGACGCGGGCACGGCCGTTCTGTGCATTTCCAGCGAACTGGCCGAGCTGGTCGGCATTTGCGACCGCGTGATGGTGATGTGCGAAGGACGCTTGACGGGCGAAGTGACGGGCGACGATATCACGCAGGAAAAAATCCTTGCCTATGCCACCCATCTGGAAGCGGCATAAAAATACGCATCAGCATAATTATTCAGGAGAATCAACATGACAACGAGTACCACCAGCGGCGCCGCGCGCGCCGGCGAACCCTTCAATGCCTCGAACCTGATGCGCCGCCTGGGCATGCTGCCCGTGCTGGTGGTGCTCTACCTGGCCATGTATGGCCTGACCGTGTATTTCTCGGCCGACGGCACGTCGACGTTCATGACCAGCAATAACACCATGAACATCTTCCGCCAGGTGTCGATCAACATCGTGCTGGCGTCCGGCATGACTTTCGTCATTCTGACCAGCGGCATCGATCTGTCCGTCGGTTCCGTGCTGGCCGTCTCGGCCGTGGCAGGCATGCTGATGTCCTTGTCGGCCCAGTTCGCCGGCTTTTCGATCCCCACCTTCCTCATCGTCGGCCTGCTGCTGGGCGCGCTGAACGGCGTGCTGGTCGCTCTCGTCGGCCTGAACCCGTTTGTCGTGACTTTGGGCACCATGACGGCCCTGCGCGGCGCCGCCTACCTGCTGGCCGACGGCACCAGCGTGCTGAACACGGAAATCCCAAGCTTCGAATGGATGGGCAACGGCAGCTTCCTGGCCGTGCCCTGGCTGATCTGGCTGGCGGCCGCCGTGGTGCTGCTGACGTGGTTCATCCTGCGCAAAACGACTCTGGGCCTGCATATCTACGCCGTCGGCGGCAATATCCAGGCGGCACGTTTGACCGGCATCAAGGTCGGCCTCGTCCTGATGTTTGTCTACACGATCAGCGGCCTGTTCGCCGGCCTGGGCGGCGCCATGTCGGCCAGCCGTCTGTATGCGGCCAACGGCAACTGGGGCACGGGCTATGAGCTCGACGCCATCGCGGCCGTCGTGCTCGGCGGCACGAGCCTGATGGGCGGCGTGGGTTCCGTCTGGGGCACCGTCATCGGCGCCCTGATCATCGGCGTGATGAACAACGGCTTGACGATCCTGGGCTTGTCGTCGTTCTGGCAGTATGTGGCCAAGGGTGTCGTGATCGTGCTGGCCGTGATCCTGGACAAATGGCGTCAGAGCCACGCGCAGAACTGATGGTGCTGGTGGTGTCGGGTTACGCGCTTTGCGCTAACCCGGCCTACGTGCAACGACAGGCGTAGGTCGGATTGGGCCGCAGGCCGTAATCCGACAACACCCTAGAACACCAGCCGCATCTCCACATGCGCAATCCCCGCCTCTTCAAATTGTTCCCCCTGCTGCACGAAACCGTGGCGCGCATAGAATGGCGCGGCCACGGTTTGCGCGTTCAGCACCACCGCCTTGTCGCCCCGCTCGCGGGCCTTGTCCATCAGCAAGGTCAAAATGGCGCCGCCCACGCCCGTGCCGCGGCCCGGCTGGCGCACGGCCATGCGGCCGATGTGGCCATCTGGTAATAGGCGGCCCGTGCCGATGGCGTTGCCAACGTCGTCATAGGCGACGGCGTGCAGGCAGACTGCATCCATATCGTCGAGTTCGATCTCGGCCGGCACTTTCTGTTCATCGACGAAAACTTCAAAACGGATGGCGGTGGCGTCAGGGCCGAGGGTGGCCCAGTCGCCGAGGCGGATGGTGTGCTTGATCATGGGCATACGGTAATAAAAGACGGGCCGTCATTGTCGCACGGCCTGCCACGCCTTGGCAGGTGGTGCGGCTCAAGCGTTCGATTTCAAGTAACGTCCAGGTGTTTCACCGAGTACCTTGCGAAACATGACGACAAAATTGCTCGCGTTCTCGTAGCCCAGGCCCTCTGCGACATGCTGGACCGTGGCGCCCCTGGCCATCCATTGCAAGGCGAGCAGGATATGCAGTTGCCTGCGCCAGCGTCCGAAACTCATGCCGGTTTCCCGGGACACGAGGCGTGACAGCGTGCGCGCACTGATGCCCATCCGCTGCGCCCACGACTCGATGTTGCCGGGATCGGACGGACGCGCCATGATCCACTCGACCAGTTTGCGTAGCCGCTTGTCTGTCGTCAGGGGAAGATGAACCTGGCCGGGCTGCGCCAGCGCCATTTCGTCGAGAAGCAGTGTCATCAGTCGTGACGCCATGCCGCCCTCTTCATAGCGCATCGGCAATGCCGCTGAACGGATCACCAATTCACGCAGCAGCGGCGTGGTCGACAAGGTGCAGCATTCCCGCGGCAACGCGTCGTCCAGCGCAGGATCGACATACACCACGTAACAGTCGACCGTGCCGGCCCCATCCATTCGATGTTGTGTGCCGCCGGGTATCCAAATGGCGCTTCCTGGCGGCACCAGCCAGAAGCCGCCGTCCACCTCGCAGGTGAGCACGCCGCGCATCCAGAGCAGGAACTGGCCTTTTCGATGCTGATGGAAATCCTTCTCCTGGCGGCTATCCATCTCGCGGCCAACGGCGCCAAGCGTAACCACCGGCCTTGGCACGCAGTCGGGGTCTTCCCACTCGAAGGACGAGTCGTCGCTGAAAACAGGCATCGGGCACCTTTCAAGGAACCAAATCAGTGTGGCAAGAATTCAATATAACATGGCCTGTTGGGTCATTGTGACCAACACGTGGCGCGCCTAACATGGACGCTGACTTCACAACCACGAAAGCTGTCACATGGAACAAACGAAGAAAATCCTGATCTGCGGCGGCGGCATCGCCGGCCCTGCGTGTGCCTGGTGGCTGACCAGGTACGGCTACTCCGTGGTGCTCGTCGAAAAGGCCGGCGCGCTCAGGGACGGCGGGCAGAACATCGATGTGAAGGGCGCCGCGCAGCAGGTCATCAAGCGCATGGGTTTGACGGAACAGGTCGAGGCGCGCGACACGCTGGAGTGCGGACAGAAGTGGCTCGACGCCACCGGCAAGGTGGTGGCTGTTTTTCCCAAAGGTAGTATCGGCGGACTGACCAGCGATTTCGAAATCCTGCGCGGCGATTTCGCCCGTATTTTGTTCGATGCGACCAGCGGCACTTGCGAATACCGTTTTGGCACGTCCGTCAGTGGCCTTGAAGAGATTGAAAATGGCGTGCGGGCAACCTTTGCCAATGGCACGGCAGAGGACTTCGCGCTGGTGATCTGCGCCGACGGCGTGAGCTCGCCGACCAGAGACCTGGCGCTGGCCGCTGAAACGCGCATGCGTTACCTCGGCGCCTACATGGCGTTTTTCAACATTCCCCGGCGACGGGAAGACGACTTCTGGGCCTGCTCCGTCAACGGCATAGGCGGGACGATGATCAACCTCAGGCCAGGTGGCTTGACGCACACAACCGTGCTGATGACCTTTCCTGCCCCTGAGCCTGGCCTGCGCAGTCCGACGGCGCCGTCGCGGCGCGAGCTGCTGCGCGCGGCGCTGGCAGGCCGGGGCAAGGTCGCCGATCGTATCATCGCCGAGCTTGATACCGTCCAGGACTTCTACTTCGGGCCGATGAGCCAGGTACAAGCATCGACCTGGTCAAAAGGCCGGCTGGTCTTGCTGGGCGATGCGGCGCACTGCCCGACGCCATTCACGGGCAAGGGCACGGCTTTGGCGCTGGTGGGAGCCTACGTGCTGGCCGGGGAGATCAAGAGGTGCGCTACCCACACCCAGGCTTTCGAGGCATATGAACGCATCCTGCGCCCGTATGTCGAGCGGTCGCAGCACGAGCTCAGCCCTCGCCTCATCCGCCTCATGCACGTGCGGACCCGGTTCGGCATAGCCATCGCGCATGTACTGCAACGGTGCGTCGGCAGCGCCCTGATCCAGGGGCTGTTGCGAGCGAACGCGACGGCCAAAGCGCGCAGGATCGACGACGATTTCACGCTGCCGATCTATTGAACGCATTGCCGTGCTACCGGGCACGGCCGGGCCAGGAAATGGCGGCGCGCCCGGTCACTTCAGCACAGACCGCTTACAACTTCACCAGCTGCTTGCCGAAGTTGCGCCCTTTTAAGAGGCCGATGAAGGCCTCGGGCGCGCTGGCCAGGCCGTCGGCCACGGATTCGCGGAATTTCAGCTTGCCCGTCGCCACCAGGCTGCCCAGTTCCGCCAGTCCCTGCGGCCAGAATTCCGGCTGCTCGGAGACGATGAAGCCGCGCACGGTGAGGCGGTTGGTGAGGATCAGGCGCGCATTGTCGAGCGGCGTCGGTTCGCCGTTGTAGCCGGCGATCCAGCCGCACACGGCCACGCGGCCAAACGCGTTGGTGCGCGCCAGCGCCGCATCGAAAATGGCGCCGCCCACATTTTCAAAGATGGCGTCGATGCCGTCGGGCGTCGCCGCCGCCAAATCGGCCTCCAGATTGCCCGCCTTGTAGTCGACGCAGGTATCGAAACCCAGTTCCTCGACAACATAGCGGCATTTCTCCGCCCCGCCCGCGATGCCGACGACACGGCAGCCTTTGAGTTTCGCCAGCTGCCCCACGACGCTGCCCACGGCGCCGCTGGCGGCCGACACGACCACGGTTTCGCCCGCTTTCGGCGCCATGATCTGGTTCAAGCCATACCAGGCTGTCATGCCCGGCATGCCGACGGAACCGAGGTAGGCCGAAGCGGGGATGTGCGTCGTGTCGACCTTGCGCAGCATCGTGCCGTCCGACACGGCCACTTCCGTCCAGCCCAGGGTACCCACGACCATGTCGCCCACGGCGAACTTCGGATGCTTCGACTCGAGCACGACGCCCACCGTGCCGCCGATCATCGTTTCATCGAGCGCCTGCGGCGCCGCATAGCTTTTATTGGCACTCATGCGCCCGCGCATGTACGGGTCGAGCGACAGGTACTGGTTACGCACCAGCAACTGACCATCCGTGATGGCGGGAATTTCCTTGGTTTCCAGGCGGAAGTTATCCGGCTGCACTTCGCCCGTGGGGCGCGAGGCAAGGACGATGCGTTGGTAAGTGGTCATGAAGGCTCCTGTCAATAAAGTTGATGGCTAACATTGATATTCACGACACCGAACAAAACCGTAGCGAGCGGAAGGGAGAGATGGCCGAGAAGCGCAACCGTACTGAAGTACGGTGAGCATCGCAGGCCACCTATGCCGACGCGCAGTAGGTTTGGTTCGGTGTCACTACACTTCGTAGTCCATGCATTGTCTGGCTTCCCGCACGGCCCCAAAAAACGGCTTGATTTTCACGTGCTCGGGATGGTTCTGGTAAGCATCGAGCGCTTCGCGGCTGGCGAATTCGCTGTACAGGACGATGTCGTAGGTCGCTTCCAGGCCCGGCTGGGCCACGGCTGCCTCGAATTTCAGGATGCCTGGGACCAAATCCGAACAGGAATCGAGCAGGGCCTTGAGCTTCAATGCATTCGTGGCGCGGTCGGCGCCTTCGGCGTGGTCTTTGAGTTTCCAGAAAACGATGTGCTTGATCATGGTGGCAGGGCTGCTTGTTTATTAATGAAGCATTACTGTAACCGCTATCGGCGCGCTTTGCAGGAACGGAGCGCCCAATGCAAACGGGCGGCCATGGAAGCCGCCCGCAGACTGGGTTCACGCAAACATCACAGCACTTCGAACAGTCCTGCCGCGCCCTGCCCGCCGCCGATGCACATGGTCACGACCACGTATTTGGCGCCGCGGCGCTTGCCTTCGATCAAGGCGTGGCCCGTCAGGCGGGCACCCGACACGCCGTACGGGTGGCCAACGGCAATCGCGCCGCCGTTGACGTTCAGGCGGTCCATGGGGATGCCCAGGGTGTCGGCGCAGTACAGCACTTGCACGGCAAACGCTTCATTGAGTTCCCACAGGCCGATGTCGGCCACCGTCAAGCCCGCCTTTTTCAGCAATTTCGGAATCGCGTAGACGGGGCCGATGCCCATTTCATCGGGTTCGCAGCCGGCCACGGCGAAACCGCGGAAGACGCCCAGCGGCTGCAAGCCTTTCGCTTCGGCCACTTTCGCATTCATGACGATGGCCATGGACGCGCCATCGGAAAACTGGCTGGCATTGCCGGCGCTGATGACACCGCCAGGAATGGCCGGGCGGATCTTCGCCACGCCGTCGTAGGTCGTATCGGCACGGATTCCTTCGTCGGCGGCAATCGTCACTTCGCGCGACACTAGCATGCCGCTGGCCTTGTCGGCCACGCCCATGATGGTGGTCATCGGCACGATTTCCGCGTCGAACAGGCCGGCGGCCTGGGCCGCGGCGGCACGCTGCTGGCTTTGCGCGCCGTAGGCATCCTGGCGTTCGCGCGAAATCTGGTAGCGCTTGGCGACGGTTTCGGCCGTCTGCAGCATGGGCCAGTACAGTTCCGGCTTGTGCTGCTGCAGCCAGACTTCGCGGTACATATGCGTATTCATCTCGTTTTGCACACAGGAAATCGATTCCACGCCGCCCGCCGCATAGATATCGCCTTCGCCGGCGATGATGCGCTGCGCCGCCAGGGCGATGGCCTGCAAGCCCGACGAGCAGAAACGGTTGACGGTCATGCCCGCCGTCGTGACGGGGCAGCCGCCGCGCAAGGCCACCTGGCGCGCGATATTGCCGCCTGTCGCGCCTTCGGGAAAGGCGCAGCCGACCAGTACGTCTTCCACTTCCTCCGCCTCGATGCGCGCGCGCTCGACGGCGGCCGCCAGCACGTGGCCGCCCAGGGTGGCGCCATGCGTCATGTTGAACGCGCCCTTCCAGGACTTGGCCAGGCCCGTGCGGGCGGTCGATACGATGACGGCTTCATTCATGCTGTGTCTCCTTGTGGGGATATTATTGGGTGGGGTATCTGCGGAATGAGAATAGCACATTTAAGTACGGTCGTTCGCAAAGTTCCGCCGGACATTGATTTGTAAGCTTGGTGTAAGTTTCAAGCAAGCATGACGTAAGGTTCGGAGAACACACTCGCCTCCAGCTGTTGCAAGAATGGTCAAAAAGACCGCGGCACCAGTTCACTATAAAACATAGGGAGACAAACCATGGCATCATCATCCGGCCCGGCCGACGTACGAAAAACTTCTACCAAGGGAACGCCGATTACGCCCGAGGAACGCAAGGTCATCTTTGCGTCCTCGCTCGGCACCGTTTTTGAATGGTACGATTTTTATCTGTACGGTTCGCTCGCTTCCATCATCGCCAAGCAATTCTTCATCGGCGACCCCACCACCACCTTCATTTTCGCGCTGCTGGCCTTTGCCGCCGGCTTCATCGTGCGTCCGTTCGGCGCGCTGGTCTTCGGCCGCCTGGGCGACATGATCGGCCGCAAGTACACCTTCCTGATCACCATCCTGATCATGGGTGGCTCCACCTTCATCGTCGGCTTGCTGCCGGGCTACGCCTCCATCGGCATCGCCGCACCGATCATCCTCGTCTTCCTGCGCATCCTGCAAGGCCTGGCGCTGGGCGGCGAGTACGGCGGCGCAGCCACCTATGTGGCCGAGCACGCGCCTGAAGGCAAGCGCGGCGCGTTCACGGCGTGGATACAAACGACGGCAACCCTGGGCTTCTTCCTGTCGCTGATGGTCATCCTGGGCACCCGCCTGGCGACCGGCGAGAAGGATTTCGAGGCGTGGGGCTGGCGCATTCCCTTCCTGGTCTCCGTTATCCTGCTGGGTATTTCAGTGTGGATCCGTCTGGCCATGAATGAATCGCCCGCGTTTGCCAAGATGAAGGCCGAGGGCAAGACCTCGAAAGCCCCGCTGACGGAAGCGTTCGGCAAGTGGAAGAACCTGAAGATCGTCATCCTGGCCCTGATCGGCCTGACCGCCGGCCAGGCAGTCGTGTGGTACACGGGCCAGTTCTACGCCCTGTTCTTCATGATCCAGACCTTGAAAGTGGACCTGGCAACGGCCAACGTGATGATCGCCATCGCCCTGCTGCTGGCCACGCCGTTCTTCCTGTTCTTCGGCAGCCTGTCCGACCGCATCGGCCGCAAGTACATCATCCTCGGCGGTTGCCTGATCGCCGCGGCCACCTACTTCCCGATCTTCAACGGCCTGACCCACTTCGCCAACCCGCAGCTGGAAGCGGCTCTGAAGAACTCGCCAGTGGTGGTCGTGGCCGATCCGGCTTCCTGCCACTTCCAGTTCAACATGACGGGCACGAAGAAATTCCCATCGTCGTGCGACATCGCCACCGGCTTCCTGTCGAACAGCTCGGTGAACTACACGAAGGAAGACGCACCGGCCGGCTCAATCGCCAAGGTACGCATCGGCACGAAGGAATTCACGTCGTTTAACGCCGTCATGACACCGGACGGCCTGAACTTCGATGCGGACAGCAAGGCCAAAGAAGCGGCGCTGAAGAAAGAACTGGGCGCCGGCATCAAGGAAGCGGGCTACCCTGCGAAAGCCGATCCGGACCAGATCAACAAGCCGATGGTCGTCTTGCTGCTGTTCATCCTGGTGCTGTACGTGACCATGGTGTACGGCCCGATCGCCGCCATGCTGGTGGAAATGTTCCCGACGCGCATCCGTTACACCTCGATGTCCCTGCCCTACCATATCGGTAACGGCTGGTTCGGCGGCTTGCTGCCGACCACGGCCTTCGCGCTGGTGGCGTTCAAGGGCGATATTTATTATGGCCTGTGGTATCCGATCGTCGTCGCCCTGGCGACTGTCGTGATCGGCACCCTGTTCGTCAAGGAAACGAAGGACAACAATATCTACGCCGACGACTGATACGGCGCAAGCCCCGGCCGCAAGGCCGGGGCCCGCAAAGCAAAACGCCGCTGACTGGTCAGCGGCGTTTGTTTTTTAAGCAGCGTATGCGGCGTATGCGGTGGCAAGCTTATTTGTCGCTCTTGCTCTTTTTCAGCTGGTCGCGCTGCTGCACGTATTCCTGGTAGCTGGTCTGGTTGCGCTTGCGGCAGGCATTGCGGTCGTCGAAATTATTGAGGCTGTTGCAGTACTCGCCGATCTTGTCCCGGTTCGCGTCATACAGTACCTCGCAGCCGGTCATCGCCAGCAAGAAGGGAACGATCAGATATTTCATTGCTACTCTCATGGATAGGAACGGGATTGCGCGAAAAAACACCAGATTGCCCGCTGGATAAGCAAGCAGCTTTATCTTAACGCGATCCCGGCGGAAAGTACAAGCGCTCGGTATTACTAAATGGAAAGGATTCCCGGCGCAACGAGCTGATCGGCGCTGGCACCCTCGTTCAACAGCGGATTGCCCGCCGCGAACGCCGCCAGGTGCTCGAGCAGCACGCGCACGCGGGCCGGCAGGTAGCGCCGCTGCGTCCACACGGCGTACACGTGGCGCGGCTGCGGCATCCAGTCGGGCAGGACGCGCACGAGGCTGCCACTGGCCACTTCGTCGCGGCATTGCAGAAGCGGACACAGCAGGATACCGATGCCCGCGTCGGCCATCTCCACGGCCAGGCGCATTTCATTGACGCGCAGGCGCGCCTGCGGTTCGATCACCATTTCGGCGCCGTCGCCGGGCCGGCGCAAGCGCCAGCTGCGCAGCGGCTCTGCCACGATCAGCTCATGCTGTTCCAGTTCCTGCAAGTCGCGCGGCACGCCGGCGCGCGCCAGGTAGGCTGGCGCGGCCACCATCACCAGCGAAGCGCTGCCCAGCCGGCGCTGCATCAGCGAGGAATCGTCGAGCGCGCCCACGCGGATGGCCAGGTCGGCGCCGCTGCCCACGAGGTCTTGCAGCAGGTTCGACAGCTCCAGCTCCAGGCGGATGTCCGGGTACTTTTGCATGAAGCTGACCCAGGCCGGCGTCAGCAAGCCGCTGGCGAAGTTGACGGGCGCCAAGACGCGGATGCTGCCCGAGACGGCCGACAGGCTGGCGTCGAGCTGCTGCGTCGCCTGCCGCAAGGCGTGTACCAAAGGACGGCATTGCTCATAGTATTGCCAGCCTTCCGCCGTCGGCTGCAGGCGGCGCGCGCTGCGGTTGAGCAAGCGGTAGCCGAGCTGGCTTTCCAGCTTTTGCAGCCGGCGCGTGACGGTAGCGGCAGGCAAGTCTTCCTTGACGGCGGCCGCATGCAGGCTGCCCGCCTCGACAATGGCGACAAACAGGGCTAAATCATCGAGCATGATTGCATTTTCGGAATTTGAAATTAAAAATATGGCTCTAGTATAGATTGCTGCAAGTCGTTACGCTGCCATATCTTCACACTTTGAAAGTGCTCCATGTCCGAAGCCCTGCGTTTGCGCTGCGTATTTGCCTTCCTGATGTCGCTGCTCATGACCCTGCTGATGAGTGCCTGGGTCACCTGGCTCAATATCGGCCTGCAGGCGGACTTCCTGCCCCGCTGGCGCCATGCCTTCCTTGCCGCCTGGCCCGTGGCCTTCTGCGCCGTGATGCTGTTCGCCCCCCGCGTGCAGCTGATGAGCCGCAACATCGTGGCCCGGCTCGCCAGCAGCGCTTGACCGGCAGTCGTCCGCCGGCAGTACCACTCGGTTACTCCCGCCCACGGCCGCCCTGATCCGGGCTATGCTATGGGCGTCCTTGTTTTTACAGCGGAGTGCCCATGCTCGATCACGTTTCCCTCACCGTCAGCGACCTGGAACGCGCCGAGCGCTTCTATGACGCCGTCTTTGCCGCGCTGGACGTGCCCAAGGTGGGCAGCGACCACGCCAACGCCTGGATAGGCTACGGCGAGCGCAGCGACGCGGATCATCCTGAACGCAGCTACTTTTCCGTACGCCTGGACCCCAAGCCCGACGACGCGCCGCGCCGCCATTGCTGCTTCAAGGCTTCCTCGCGCGCGGCCGTGGAAGCGTTCTGGCGGGCGGGCCTGGCGCATGGCGGCATCGACCTGGGCGCGCCCGGACTGCGCCACTATCACGCCAGTTATTACGCGGCCTTTTTGTTTGATCCGGACGGCAACCGCATCGAAGCCGTCTGCCATCGCGCCGACGCCAGCTGACAGGACGGGAAATCCGGCTCTGTTCGGCATTTCCACTTCTATATGTTTTGCCTATAATGGCTGCCAAGCCATACCGGCTCCCGGTCCGTGCACCAAGAAGGAGATTCATGCATCATCTATTCGTCGGCCGCCCCGCGCGCACCATGCTCCTCTCCAGCGCCGGCTTGCTGCTGGCAGGCTGTTTTTCCGGCTGCTCTCTGTTGCCATCCACGCCAGTCACGCCAGGCATTCCCGCCACCGCGGCCCTGCCCGACGCCAGCATCGCCTATACCCTGAGCGGCCAGAACGGCTTGCCCGTCGTGTTCCAGTCGGCCATGGGCGACGGCAAGGATGTGTGGGCCAAGGTGGTGCCCGAAGTGGCCAGGCAGCACCGCGTGCTCGTCTACGACCGTCCCGGCTACGGCGACAGCAAAAAGACCACCACGCCGCGCGACCCCTGCACCATCGCCGCCCAGCAGCGCGCCCTGCTGGCGCAAGCGGGCCTGAAGCCGCCGTATGTGCTGGTCGGCCAGGGCCTGGGCGGCCTGTATCAGTATGTATATGCCAGGCTGTACCCGCAGGACGTGGCCGGCCTCGTCCTGCTCGACCCCACGCACCCGCAGCAATGGAACCGCCTGCAGACGGACGCGTCCGCCTACGCCATGCTCGTGAAGACGCGGCGCAAGTTGATGTTCAACAGCACGGAATCGGCCGAATTCGATGCCCAGACGCAATGCCTGCAGCATGTCGACATGAGCAGCCCGCTGCGCGTGCCCGCCATGCTGCTGGTGCGCGACAAGTTCGGCATCGAGGAAATGGGCTCGTTTGAAAACGTGGTGCGGGCGCAGGAAAAGGATTGGCAGCGCCTGTCCGGCGCGCCCGCCATCGAGCGCATCACGGGCGCCGGCTATTACATCCAGAAAGACAACCCCGTCATCGTCAACGAGGCGGTCAAGATGGTGGCAAAGAAGCAGTAAACATGCTTGCTGGCGTCCGTGGTGGCGTCGGATTAGCGAGGCTTCGCCTCGCGTAATCCGACAATATTGTTGGCGTCGGCTTAGCTATTGAACCCCTTGCCCTCGCCCGCCAGTTTCACCAGCAGCGGCGCCGGCGTCCACGCTTCGCCGTGGCGGCCTTTCGCGTAGCCGGCGATCGTATCGAGCACGTTCGGCAAGCCGACCGTGTCCGCGTAGAACATCGGGCCGCCGCGGAACAGCGGGAAGCCGTAACCGGTCAGATACACCATGTCGATGTCCGAGGCGCGCAAGGCGATGCCCTCTTCCAGGATGCGCGCGCCTTCATTGACGAGCGCATACACGAGGCGTTCGACGATTTCCTGGTCGCCGATCTTGCGCCGCGCCACGCCGATGTCGGCGGAGTGCTGGAGAATCATGGCGTTGACCTGCTCCGACGGATACGCCTTGCGGTCGCCCGGCTTGTAGTCGTACCAGCCGGCGCCCGTCTTCTGGCCATAGCGTCCCAGTTCGCACAGCAAATCGGCCGTCTTCGAATACGTGACGTCCGGCTTTTCCACGTAGCGGCGCTTGCGGATGGCCCAGCCGATGTCGTTGCCGGCCAGGTCGCCCATGCGGAACGGGCCCATGGCAAAGCCGAATTTCTCGACCGCCTTGTCGACCTGTTCCGGCAGACAGCCTTCTTCCAGCAAGAAACCGGCTTGGCGGCTGTATTGCTCGATCATGCGGTTGCCGATAAAGCCGTCGCACACGCCCGAGACGACGCCCGTTTTTTTCAGCTTTTTCGACAGCGCCAACGCCGTGGCCAGCACGTCCTTGCCCGTTTCCTTGCCGCGGACGATTTCCAGCAGTTTCATGACGTTCGCGGGGCTGAAGAAATGCGTGCCGATCACGTCCTGCGGGCGTTTGGTGAACGCGGCGATCTTGTCCAGGTCCAAAGTGGATGTGTTCGACGCAAGGATGGCGCCCGGCTTCATGACGGCGTCAAGCTGCTTGAAGACGGTTTCCTTGACGCCCAGCTCTTCGAACACGGCTTCGATGACGATGTCCGCCTGCGCGATGTCGGCATACGCCAACGTGCCGCTGACCAGCGCGATGCGCTGCTCGGCCTTCTCTTGCGTCAGCTTGCCCTTCTTCACCGTGTTCTCGTAATTCTTGCGGATCGTGGCCAGGCCCTTGTCCAGCGCTTCCTGCCGCGTTTCCAGCAGCATCACGGAAATGCCCGCGTTGGCGAAGTTCATGGCGATGCCGCCGCCCATGGTGCCGGCGCCGACGATGGCCGCGCTGGCGATCGCGCGCACGGGCGTGTCGGACGGCACGTCAGGCACCTTGCTGGCGACACGCTCGGCAAAGAAGGCGTGGCGCAGGGCTTTCGACTCGGGCGACTGCACCAGCTGCATGAACAGTTCGCGCTCGTACTTCAAGCCGTCGTCGAATTTCATCGTCACGGCGGCCGCCACGGCATCGACGCATTTGAGCGGTGCGGGGAACGGGCCGGACATGGCTTTGACGGTATTGCGCGAAAACTGCAAAAAAGCTTCGTGGTTCGGGTAGTCGACCTTGCGCTCGCGCACTTTCGGCAGCGGGCGCACGTCGGCCACTTTCGTGGCGAAGGCCACGGCGGCGGTCAGCAAATCCGCGCCAGGCGCGATGACTTCGTCGAACAGGGCCGTGCCGGCCAGTTTTTCGGACGCGACGGGCGTGCCCGAAACGATCATGTTCAAGGCCATTTCCAGGCCCAGCACACGCGGCAGGCGCTGCGTGCCGCCCGCGCCCGGCAAGATGCCGAGTTTAACTTCCGGCAAGGCCATCTGCGCGCCAGGCGCGGCCACGCGGTAGTTGCAACCGAGCGCCAGTTCCAGGCCGCCGCCCATGCAGACGCTGTGAATGGCCGCCACGACCGGCTTGGTCGACTGTTCGACGACGTTGATCAAGGTGTGCAGGGTCGGTTCCGTGAGCGCCTTGGGCGAATTGAATTCCTTGATATCGGCGCCGCCGGAGAATGCCTTGCCGGCGCCCGTGATGACGATGGCTTTGACGGCCTCGTCCGCCAGCGCCTGGCGGATGCCGGCCACGGCGGCCGTGCGCGTCGCCAGACCCAGGCCATTGACGGGCGGGTTGGCCAGGGTAATGACGGCAACGGCGCCGTTCACTTGATATTCAGCACTCATGTCTCTTCCTTATTGATTTTTGCTCAGCGATGAGGTGGTTGCAAGGGATGAAGCTTCACTATACCGCATAAAAGAACGCTCGTATTATTTTTGTCGTGGCGCGCCCGGCGCCAGCATGCTACGCCATGGTACAACATCGTTTGCGGAAAGATTCTGCTGCAAGCGGCAAGCCCTTGTAGAAGCTATCACTTGGATATTCATTTAATTAATAAAGAAGCAATAACAATAACAACGTTTTATTATGCAAAATAATGGTTTTGTTATATGCGGGCATGGGGCAATTGCGACAGTTTCTGCATTATTTATTCCCGCCCCTTGTTTTTCGACAGGCGCTGGGGAATAATAAAATTATTGATTTAAATCAATACTCTACACTTTATCTACTATAAGGCAAACCGCAGGGCAAACACTGGCGGCCGTTGATCGCACAGATTCTCACCAATTATCACCAGATGCTGGCGATGCAATAACATCGCCGCCTTGATTCCTGCCTTAAGCCGATAGCAGAAAAAATAAAAGCAGCCTTATTGCCCCCATTCCTCTTCTCACCCCGAAGGAAATACTATGGACGCAGCCAGCCATGTCAGCCACTCGCAGGATCTGGACTTACAAGCGATAAATACTGCATTGAACCGTGTCCAGGCCGTCATCGAATTTGAACTCGACGGCACCATCCTGCATGCGAATGACAATTTCCTGCGCGTCGTCGGGTATAGCCTGGCCGAGGTGCAAGGCAAGCACCATGCGATCTTCTGCGATCCCGAGTATGTGAAAACGGCCGAATATGCCAACTTCTGGGCCAAGCTGGCACGCGGCGAATTCGACCACGGCGAATACAAGCGCCGCGCCAAGGATGGCCGCGAAGTGTGGATCAACGCTTCCTACAACCCCATCCTCGACGCGGACGGCAAGCCGTATAAAGTCATCAAATTCGCCACCGACATCACGGCCAGCAAGCGCCGCAATGCCGATTACGAAGGCAAGATCGACGCCATCAGCAAGGCCCAGGCCGTGATCGAGTTCCAGCTCGACGGCACCATCATCCGCGCCAACGACAACTTCCTCAAGTCCGTCGGCTACACCCTGGACGAGATCGAAGGCAAGCACCACCGCATGTTTTGCGAACCCGAGTATGCCAAGAGCGAGCAGTACGCGCAATTCTGGCAAAAGCTGGGCAAGGGCGAGTTCGATGCGGGCGAATACAAGCGCCTCGCCAAGGATGGCCGCGAAATCTGGCTCAATGCCTCGTACAACCCCATCTTTGACGCGGAAGGCCGGCCCTTCAAGGTGGTCAAGTTCGCCAGCGACATCACGGCCCTGAAAAAGCGCAACGCCGAATACGAAGGCAAGGTCAGCGCCATCGGCAAGGCGCAGGCCATGATCGAATTCGACATGCAGGGCAAGGTACTGGACGCAAACGCCAATTTCCTCGCCGTCATGGACTACGACTTGAGCGATATCGAGGGCGAGCACCACCGCATGTTCTGCGAGCCCGAGTATGGGGGCAGCGCCGAGTACAAGAAATTCTGGCAAAAGCTCAACCGGGGCGAATTCGACGCGGGCCGCTACAAGCGCCTGGGCAACCATGGCAAGGTGGTATGGATACAGGCGACCTACAATCCCATCCTGGACCTGAACGGCAAACCGTATAAAGTGGTCAAGTTCGCCATCGACATCACGGACCAGGTGAACCTGGAAAACAGCATCCAGGCCAAGGCCGCCAACGACAGCCGCAAGGTCAATGCCCTGCTCGACTCGGTGGCGCGCGCGGCGCAAGGCGACCTGACCTGCAATATCGTGCCCGAAGGCGGCGAGCCGATCGATTTGCTGGCCGGCGGCATCAGCAAGATGATCATCGACTTGCGCGGCGTGATCGGCAACGTGGTGTCGGCGGCCAACGGCTTTGCCGACGCGTCGAACGCCATCGCCGAACGGGCCACGGGCGTGGCCGTGGGCACGCAGGCGCTGGGCGCCACGGTGGAAGAAATGAACGCCTCCATCGACGGCTTGACGTTTTCCATCAATTCCATCGCGGAAAACACCTCGAATGCCGATTCCCTGGCGAAAGCCACGCAGCAGGAAGCGGAAGCGGGCGCGCGCGCCGTCGCCAAGTCGATCGAGGCGATGGACTTGATCAACCGCTCGTCGGAAGACATCGGCGAAATCGTCAAGGTCATCAGCGAAATCGCCAACCAGACCAACATGCTGGCCTTCAACGCGGCCATCGAAGCGGCGCGCGCGGGCGAGCACGGCCTGGGCTTTTCCGTCGTCGCCGACGAGGTGCGCAAGCTGGCCGAGCGCTCGTCGCAGGCGACCAAGGAAATTTCCAAGCTGATCAACGAATCCGTCAAGCGCGTGTCGACGGGCAGCGAGATTTCGCGCCAGGCCAGCGACGCCTTCGACAAGATCGTCTCGGGCGTGGCGAAGACCACCTTGGCCATTTCCGACATCTCGAAGGCGGCCAACGAACAGCTGCTGACGGCGCGCGAAGTGTCGACGGCGATCCAGTACATCGCCGAGGAAACGGAAAAGTCGGCCGCCAACTGCGACAGCATCGCCCGCTCGACCGATGGCTTGAACGAGCGCGCGGGCAGCCTGAACCAGACTGTCTCCGGCTTCGTGGTGTAGGCGATGAGCCACGCGGCCACCTTGACGCCCGAGGTGCTGACGACCCTGATCGCGCTGGTGCGCCAGCATACGGGCATCGCCATGACGGCGCGCAAGAGCGTCTTGCTGGAACGGCGCTTGCAGCCACGGCTGCAGGCGCTGTCCCTGCACAGCTACCAGGCTTACCTGGAGCGCGTGGCCAGCGACCGCGACGAGGTACCCCATTTCATCGACCTGGTCACCACCAACGACACCCTGTTCTTCCGCACGCCGCAGATCTGGGATTACTTCCGCGACCGCTACCTGCCCGCCTGGGTCCGCGCCCATCCGGATGGCTGCCTGGCCATCTGGTCGGCCGCGGCCGCCAGCGGCGAGGAGCTGTATTCGATCGCCATGCTGTGCGAGCAATTCAAGCTGCAAGCGCCCGCTTTCCGCTACCAGATCCTGGCCAGCGACATTTCGCAGCAGATCCTGGGCGCGGCGCGGGCCGGCCAGTACAGCGGGCGCTCCGTCGAGCGCATCCGCTTGTCGCACCCGGACTTGCTGCGCAAATATTTCACGCCAGCGCCGTATGGCGTCAAGGTCAACGAAGAACTGCGGCAACACGTCAGCTTTGCCCGGCACAACCTGCTCGAAGCGCTGCGCCCGGCCCGGCGGTTCGACCTGGTATTCCTGCGCAATGTGCTCATCTATTTCGACGCCGAGCACCAGGAAACCGTGCTGCGCCAAGCGCGCCTGAGCCTCAAGGATGAAGGCCGGCTGATCCTGGGCGAATCGGAAAGCATCGCCCGCCTCGCTACCGGCTATCAATTCGAGTTTCCCATGATTTACAAGGCGGGTACCGCATGAGCATCATCATCAAGCATGGCCTTCCGCTGCACCATGTCGGCATGGGGCAACTCAGCGTGGGCACGCATGGCGAGCAGCTGCAAGCCTTGCTCGGCTCCTGCATCGGCATCGGCTTCATCTGGAAGAACGGTCCATGCTGCGGCCTGGCCCATTGTTTGCTGCCGGAAGCGCCCGGTGTCGACAGCGCCCTTGGCGCGCGCTATGTGAGCCAGGCCGTGCCTTCGCTGCTGCGCCTGATGGGCGTGCGCCAGGCCGATTACGCCGACATCGACGTGGTGCTGGCGGGCGGCGCCAGCATGTTCGGACCGCGCAACGGGCGGCTGCAGATAGGCCGCCAAAACGCGGAAGCGGCGCAAAAATACCTGGACCAGTGCGGCTTGCACGTCAGCTTTTGCGCGCTGGGCGGCCGCCACGGGCGCCAGTTGCTGATCGATTGCGCCAGTCGCAGCTACGCCGTCACCGATGTGGTGGCGCAACCCGAATTGATTCCACGCAAGGAAGGCGCATATGGATATGCATGAAGCGACGGGCTTGCAAGCGCAGGGCACAAGCGACACGGCCACCGAACTGTTCGGCTCCTTCCACCTGGGCGACGATGAATTCGCCCTGCCCGCCAGCTGCATCCGCGAAGTGGTGAACTATCCCGTGAAAGTCACCGCCCTGCCCCTGTCGCCCGCGTATCTGGAAGGCATGTTCACCTTGCGCGGCAGCGTCATTCCGGTGGTCAACCTGGGCCGCCTGTTCCGCGCCGATGCGCCGCGCGCCGTGGCCACGGACAAGATCGCCATTCTCGACTTCCAGCAAGTGCTGATCGGCATCGTCTTCCAGGATACGGGCGAAATCCTGCGCGTGCCCGCCAGCGCCCGCAGCGCCCTGCAATATGCGGCCGGCGACAGCCACGCCGTCATCGCCGGCACGATCCTCCTCGATGGCGGCGCGCGCCTGCTGCAGGTGCTCGACCCGCATGCCCTGCTGCGCATTGAAAACGTGCCCCATGTGCTGGCCCTGCAAGCGACGGGCGCCAAGCTGAGCACGGCCCGCTACCACGCGCAAAGCGAACGCCGCCAGTGCGTCAGCTTCCACGCGGCCGGCGCCACGTTTGCCTTTGAAATGCTGGCCATCCAGGAAATCATCCGCGTGCCGGAGCTGCACAGCTCCCTGCTGAACAGCGAACTGTGCCTGGGGCGCATGCATTTTCGCGGCAGCCAGGTGGCCGTCGTCGATTTCGGCGCCCTGCTGCAGGCGCCCGCATCCGGCACGGCGGCGACCAGCGACCAGCGCGTCATCGTCGTGCGCCTCGAGGACACGACCGTGGGCTTTCTCGTCGACTCCGTCGACAGCATCGTGCATTTCTTTGGCGACGAAGTGCTGCCGATTCCCCTGCTGAGCAAGGCGCGCGCCGCCATGTTCGCCGGCTGCATCACGAAAGAGGGGCTGGGCGACATCATTTTCCTCGACCACAAGGGCATCCTGTCGCAGGCCGAGATCGTCGAGATGCGCGACGGCCATGCGCGCCTGTACCCGGCCGAGACGGAAACGGCGGCCGCCACGCACAAGGCGCAGCGCCGTGTCTACATCACGTTTACGGTGGAAACCCGCTTCGCCGTGGAAATCGGGCAAGTGCGCGAAATCATCGATTTCAGCGGCGCCATCACGACGCCGCCGGGCATGCCGGCTTGCATGCGCGGCATGCTCAACCTGCGCCAGCAAATGATCAGCATCATCGACCTGCGCCAGCTGTACGCGATGCCGGCCTTGCCGGACGATAGCACCGGCAAGATTCTGATCGTGGAACGGGGCGCCGAGCGCTACGGCTTTCTCGTCGATCACGTCGACAACATCATGACCATCTCCGACAGCCAGCGCTTTGCCGCGCCGAAAATCATACGCACGGGCGCGCACGAGGACTTGCGCAGCGAAATGGATGAGATGATCGATATCGGCACGGACGCGCAGCGCCAGACCCTGTCCGTCTTCCAGTGCGACCATCTGCTGGAAAAGCTGGGGGCGGCGCTGCCGCAGGCGGCCTAGGTTTCTTGCATCCCCGGCAACTGGTGCCCCTTGAACTGCTCGCGCAGCTTGTTCTTCTGGATCTTGCCCGTGGCGCCCATCGGCAAGGCGTCGATGAACAGCACGTCATCGGGCGTCCACCACTTGGCGATCTTGCCTTCAAAAAATTGCAACAGCGCTTCGCGCGTGACCGTCATGCCGGGACGCAGCACCACGACGAGCACGGGGCGCTCGTCCCATTTCGGGTGGAATACGCCGATGCAGGCCGCCTGCAGCACGGCCGGGTGGGCCATGGCCAGGTTTTCCAGGTCGATGGTGCCGATCCACTCGCCGCCCGACTTGATCACGTCCTTGCTGCGGTCCGTGATCTGCATGTAGCCGTCCGCGTCGATGGTGGCCACGTCGCCCGTGGGGAACCAGCCATCCTGCAGCACGTCGCCGCCCTCGTTCTTGTAGTACGCGGAAATGATCCACGGCCCCTTCACCAGCAGATGGCCATACGCCACGCCATCCCATGGCAATTCCTTGCCATCGTCGTCGACGATCTTCATGTCCACGCCGTAGATCGCGTGGCCCTGCTTTTGCAGGATCTTGCGCTGCTCGTCCTTCGGCAAGTCCAGGTGCTTGGTCTGCAAGCCGCCGGCCGTGCCCAGCGGCGACATTTCCGTCATGCCCCAGGCGTGGATGACCTCGATGTCGAACTTGTCGATCAGGGTATCCATCATGGCCGGCGGGCACGCCGCGCCGCCGATCACGGTGCGGCGGAAGGTGGAAAATTGCAGATTATTCTGCAAGGCATGGTTGAGCAGGCCCAGCCAGACGGTCGGCACACCGGCCGAGAACGTCACTTTTTCCGCCTCGAACAATTCATACAGCGACTTGCCGTCCAGCGCCGCGCCGGGAAACACCATGCGCGCGCCGGACAGGGACACGGAATACGGCAAGCCCCAGGCATTCACGTGAAACATGGGCACGACGGGCAGCACGGTGTCCGAAGCGCGCACGTTCAGCGCGCTGGGCATGGCCGACGCGTACGCGTGCAGCACGGTCGAGCGGTGCGAATACAGGGCGCCCTTGGGATTGCCCGTCGTGCCCGACGTGTAACACAGGGTGGCGGCCGAATTCTCGTCGAACAGGGGCCATGCGTAATCGTCGGAATGCGTGGCGATCAAGTCTTCATAGCACAGCAAGTCGGGGATGGTGCTGCTGGCGGGCATGCGCTCGCGGTCGCACATCAGCACGAAATGGCGCACGAAGGTGCAGTCGGCGGCGATCTTCTCCACCACGGGCAAAAAGGTCAAATCAAACAGCAAGACCTGGTCTTCCGCGTGATTGGAAATATAGGCGATCTGGTCGGGAAACAGACGCGGATTGATCGTGTGCAGCACGGCGCCCGAGCCGGACACGGCATAGTACGCTTCCAGGTGGCGGTAGCCATTCCACGCCAGGGTGGCCACGCGGTCCCCCATGCCGACACCGAGGCCATGCAAGGCGTTCGCCAGCCGGCGCGCGCGCTGGTGGCAATCGCGGTAGCTATAGCGGTGCATATCGCCCTCGACCCGCCGCGAAATGATTTCGCTGCCCCCATAATGACGCGCTGCAAACTCGATAATGCTGGAAATCAGCAGGGGCTGATTCATCATCTGGCCCATCACTGGACTCAAGGGGAATGCCGACATCGTGTCTCCTGGAAGTGGATACTCGGTTATTGTTGGAAATTAAAGATTTTCCCTAGTTTCGTACGGTCGTGCGGAAATCGTCAACGCATTTCGATATTGCGATGCAGCATGGAATTTTCGGTTCCGTTTTTTGCCGTGCGGATACCCACTACAGCACCCGCCACGCGCCTTGGCGCTGTGCGGTAAAATCGCCTTCCAGGCTGGCGCATCGTGCCGCCACCTCTTATTTGACTGGAATTGCCATCACCGCTCATACCTTACCACTGGATAATGCCTTTGCGGCCTTGCCGCCCGCGTTCTATACGCGCTTGATGCCCACGCCCCTGCCCGCCCCGTATTTCGTGGCCGCCAGCGCACCGGCCGCGGCCCTGATCGGCCTCGATGCGGCGCGTCTGGCCGAGCCCGACTATGTGGCGCTGCTGAGCGGCAATGCCGTGGCCGAGCGCTCGATGCCCCTGTCGGCCGTGTATTCGGGCCACCAGTTCGGCGTCTGGGCCGGCCAGCTCGGCGATGGCCGCGCCATCCTGCTGGGTGATATCGCCACCGAACACGGCCCCATGGAGCTGCAACTGAAAGGCGCCGGCGCCACGCCGTATTCGCGCATGGGCGACGGCCGCGCCGTGCTGCGCTCGTCCATCCGTGAATTCCTGTGCTCGGAAGCCATGGCGGCACTGGGCATCCCCACGTCGCGCGCGCTGTCCATCATGGGTTCGCAGCAAGGCATCATGCGCGAAACCGTCGAGACTGCCGCCGTCGTCACGCGCATGGCGCCCACTTTCGTGCGCTTCGGCTCGTTCGAACACTGGTTTTACCGCAAGCGGCCGGACGAGCTGAAAATCCTCGCCGATTACGTCATCGACAGTTTTTATCCCGATTTGCGCGCCGCAGCAAATCCATATCAGGCCTTGCTGGCCGAAGTGTGCGTGCGCACGGCGCACATGATTGCGCAGTGGCAAGCCGTCGGTTTCATGCATGGCGTGATGAATACGGACAATATGTCGATCCTGGGCTTGACCCTCGATTACGGCCCCTTCGGCTTCATGGAAGCGTTTGACGCCGAGCACATCTGCAACCATACGGACCAGCAAGGCCGCTATTCCTACGCCAACCAGCCGCAGGTGGGCCACTGGAACTGCTACGCGCTGGGCCAGGCGCTGCTGCCATTGATCGGCGAAGTGGCATTGGCGCAGGCTGCGCTGGACAGCTACCAGAGCGCCTTTGCGGAGAAGATAAATGCCCTGCTGCGCGCCAAGCTTGGCTTGCAAACGGGCCAGGACGACGATACGCAGCTGTTCGACAGCATGTTTGCGCTGATGCAAGCCAATCACGTGGATTTCACCAACTTCTTCCGCGCCCTGGCGACACTGCAGGTGGCGGCGCCCGAGCACGACACCGTGCTGCGCGACATGTTCATCGACCGCCCCGCCTTCGATACGTGGGCGGCACAATACCGCGCGCGCCTGCGGCAGGAGCACAGCATCGACGCCGAGCGGCAAGCGGCCATGAACCAGGTCAACCCGAAATACGTGCTGCGCAACTACCTGGCACAAGTGGCCATCGAGAAAGCCCAGCAGCAAGACTACACGGAAGTGACGACATTGCTGGAAGTTTTGCAAAAGCCATTTGACGAACAGCCCGAACACCAGCACTATGCGGCCCTGCCGCCCGACTGGGCCAGCCACCTTGAAGTCAGCTGCTCATCCTAAGGAGTCATTATGACCACGAATAAAGTCAAGAAAACCGATGCCGAATGGCGCGCCATGCTCGATTCGATGCAATACGAAGTCACGCGCCACGCGGCCACGGAACGGGCCTTCACGGGCAAGTTCTGGGACCACCATGAACATGGCGTCTACACCTGCGTCTGCTGCAACACGCCCCTGTTCGCTTCGGACACCAAGTTCGATTCCGGCTGCGGCTGGCCCAGCTATTTCGAGGCACTCGACCCGGCCAACGTGACGGAGATTGTCGACCGCAGCCATGGCATGGTGCGCACGGAAATCGTCTGCGCCGTCTGCGACGCCCACCTGGGCCACGTCTTCCCGGACGGCCCGCCGCCCACCGGCTTGCGCTATTGCATCAATTCGGCATCGCTGCGCTTCGATCCTCAGCCGTGAGACCAGGAACGCTTGGGAGCGATTCGGTTGCTCCTAAGCCATTCCTAAGATGATTCTAATAAGACCAGTGTAAAGTCTCGCCATGAAATTTCTATTCGACATATTCCCCCTGCTCGCCTTCTTCGCCGCCTTCAAACTGGGCGGCATGTATGAAGCGGCCACGCACGACTTCGTGCAGCAATATTTGTCCGGCTTCGTGTCAGGCGGCCTGATCAAGGCCGACCAGGCGCCGTGGATACTCGCCACCCTCGTCGGCATCGTCGCCACCGCCTGCCAGGTCAGCTATCTGCTGCTGCGCGGGCGCAAGGTGGACGGCATGCTGTGGCTGTCGCTGTTCATCTTTGTCGTGTTCGGCGGCGCCAGCATTTACCTGCATGACGATTTCTTCCTGAAATGGAAGCCGACCCTGATCTACTGGCTGTCCGGCCTGGCCCTCTTGATCGCGCACGTGGGTTTCAAGAAAAACCTGATCCGCAAGACCATGGAAGCGCAAGTGCAATTGCCCGAAGTTGTGTGGAACCAGCTGCTGGCCGCATGGATCATCTTCTTCGGCGCCATCGGCGCATTGAACCTGTTCGTCGCCTTCGTGCTGTACAAGGGCGACATGGCCGCCTGGGTCAGCTTCAAGGCGTTTGGCGCGACGGGCATCTTCTTTGCCTTTATCGTGGCGCAAACCCTGTTCCTGGCCAAACATATCAAGGAAGACGCATGATGACGAACGACACGGCAACGCGCATGGAGCGCATTCGTACCCGCCTGGAAACGGCACTTTCCCCTGTGGAATGCGTGCTGGAAGACGACTCGGCGCGCCACCGGGGCCATGCGGGCGCCGCCTCGGGCGGAGGCCATTACAATCTACGCATAATTTCTAGTCAATTTGAGGGGCTCAGGCTCGTCATGCGCCATCGACTGGTGTATGATTCCGTGCACGATATGATGCATAATGAGATACATGCATTGGCGATTGTGGCACTGGCGCCGTCCGAAGTAGTGTAAGGGCGGCGTTTTGGCGTACCGGGGCAACTTGGTATGCCGTTTGCCGCAAGCGCCATGCACGCGTTTTCTTTCCATGCGTTTTTTACGAAACTTTCCCTAACAGGATTTAATAATGACTTTTAAGCCAGCCCGCTTGCTGATTGCACTACTCGCCGTTGTCGCGGTACCTGTTTTTGCGCAAAATGTTGCCGTTGTTAATGGCAAGCCTATCCCGTCGTCGCGCGTTGATGCAGTCGTCAAGCAAGTCGTCGCCCAAGGCCAGCAACCGGATTCGCCGCAACTGCGCGAAATGATCAAGAAAGACTTGATCGGCCGTGAAGTGCTGATGCAAGAAGCGGAAAACAAAGGTTTCGGTAAAGATGCAGCAGTCAAGCAGCAAATCGAGAACGCACGCCAGGCCATCGTCATCAACGCCCTGGTCGGCGACTACCTGAAAAAGAACCCGGTCAACGACGCTGAAATCAAGGCTGAATACGACAAGTTCGTGGCCCAGACCGGCGACAAGGAATACCACGTGCGCCACATTCTGGTCGGTACCGAAGCGGAAGCGAAAGACATCATCGCCAAGCTGAAAGGCGGCGCCAAGTTCGAAGATCTGGCCAAGCAATCGAAAGATACCGGTTCGGCCGACAACGGCGGCGACCTGGATTGGGCAGCCCCATCGTCGTTCCCGAAAGTGTTCTCGGACGCCTTCGTGAAACTGCAAAAAGGCCAGGTCACCGACACCCCGGTGCAAACGCCTAACGGTTTCCACGTGATCAAGCTGGACGACACCCGCGCGGCAAAACTGCCGACCCTGGAAGAAGTCAAGCCACAGATCGCCGAAGCGCTGCAGCAAAAGAAACTGCAAGCGTATCAGGAAGAAATGATCAAAAAAGCGAAAGTTCAGTAAGAACTGACCTCCCCGGCGCCCTTTTCGGCGCCGGTCGTGTATTCTGCGCCTGAATGCGCACTGCGCGACAGCCGCGCATATCGATTTTTAGTATATTTATTAGGAATGAACATGATTTTGAAGCCAGCCCGCCTGATCTTAGCCCTGGTCGCCGTTGTAGCGATCCCTGCGTTCGCGCAAAACGTCGCCACCGTGAATGGCAAGGCCATCCCATCGTCGCGCGTCGACCAGGTCGTCAAGCAAGTCGTCGCCCAAGGCAAGCAAGCGGATTCGCCGCAATTGCGCGAAGCCATCAAAAAAGACCTGATCGGCCGCGAAGTGCTGATCCAGGAAGCCGACAAGCAAGGCTACGGCACGCGTCCGGAAGTCAAGTCGCAGATCGACAATGCCCGTCAAAGCATCATCATCAACGCCCTGCTGGCCGACTACGTCAAGAAGAACCCCGTCAAGGACGCTGAAATCAAGGCCGAGTACGACAAGTTCAAGGCACAAGCGGGCGACAAGGAATACCATGCACGCCACATCCTGGTTGCCACCGAAGCGGAAGCGAAAGATATCATCGCCAAGCTGAAAGGCGGCGCCAAGTTCGAAGAACTGGCGAAAGTATCGAAAGACGGTTCCGCAGCCAATGGCGGCGACCTGGACTGGGCTAGCCCAGCTTCGTACGTGAAGCCATTCTCCGACGCCATGGTCGCCCTGAAACCAGGCCAGGTCACGCAAACGCCAGTGCAGTCGCAATTCGGCTTCCACGTGATCAAGCTGGAAGAAACCCGTCCGACGAAGCTGCCGGCACTGGAAGAAGTCAAGGGTCAAGTGGCCGAGTCGCTGCAACAGAAGAAACTCGCCGCTTACCGCGATGAGTTGATGAAGAAAGCCAAGATTCAATAATATTGGATAGGCATGAAAAAGCGCTCCTTGGGGCGCTTTTTTTACGCCTGAAGAAAGCGAGATGAAATGGATCTACATGCAGAATTGAAAGCCGCGCTGGAAGCGGCTGCCGAACCAAGCCGCGCGGCGCCCATGCAGGCCTATATGCGCGACCAGTTCATTTTCCTGGGCGTGGCAGCGCCGCAGCGGCGGCTGGCCGCCAGGGACTTGCTGGCGGGCTTGACGGGCACCGATGCCGCGACCTTGCTCGAGCACGCGCGGCTGCTGTGGCAGCAGCCGGAGCGCGAATACCAGCACGTGGCGCTCGACATGCTGGCGCTGCACCGGCGCCAGTTGAACATCGCCCACCTCCCCGCCCTGCTCAGCCTGGCGCGCCAGCGGGCCTGGTGGGACAGCGTCGACGGCATGGCGGGCATCGTCGGCGACGTGCTGCAGGCGGAACACCAGCGCGGCGGCGACGGCCATGCGCACATGGATGACGCGCTGTGCCATGAAGACTTCTGGCTGCGCCGCATCGCCATGCTGCACCAGCTGGGCTGGCGCGCCGACACGGACGCCGCCTGGCTGTTCGGCGCGGCGCTGGCGCTGGCCGACGAAGACGAGTTTTTCATCCGCAAGGCCATCGGCTGGGCCCTGCGCGATTACGCGCGCCACGCGCCGGCAGAGGTGCTGGCTTTTGCCACGGAGCACCGCCAGCAATTGTCTGCGCTCAGCTACCGCGAGGCGTTGAAGCACCAGCCACGGTGAACGCCTGCCCACCCAGCAGGCGCAGCGCCGCATCGATGCGGTGGCCGGCATCCCAGGCCGGCACGGGCGCCAGCAAGCCCAGCGCCATCTGCCGCAGCGGCTCGGCAATTACCATGGCCAGCAGCAAGCCGGCCAGTTCAGGCGCATTGCTGACCGTCATGTGGCTGCGGGCGGCCTGGCGGCCCAGCCAGCCGGCCAACATGGCCGTGCCCCGCTCGATGCCGTTGCGCTGATACACGGCCAGCAAGTCCGCGCGCGCGGGAAACTCCGTGCACAGCAGGCGGAACAGGCCGACGGCATCCGCCGTCAGCACGCGCGCCGCCATCGCCTGCAATATCTCTTTTAACAGCGGCAACACTTCGCCAGGCCCGGCCGCATCGTGCGCCATGGCTGGCAGGAACGCATCCGTCCAGCCGCGCACCACCAGGGCGACCAGTTCCTCGCGGTTGGCCGCGTATTGATACAGCGACTTCTTGGCCATGCCCGCGTGGCGTGCCACCGCTTCCATGGTCGTGGCCGCATAGCCTTCGTGCAACAACAGCCAGGTGGCCGCCTGCACGGCCGCCTCGCGTGCCTCCTCGGGCGGCCGCGCCGGGCGGCCCCGCCCACGCACTGTCTTGCTCTGTTCTTCCTGCATGCCGGCTCCAAGCTTGATCGAAGGGCAATTTTACACTGAAACATATTTAGGAAACGTAATGCGTTTCTTTAATATATAATGGCTTCACCCCAACAAAGGAGAACGACATGACGCATACTGAATTCCCATGGAGCATCACCAGCACGGGCGACTTGCTCGACCCGTTTCCGCTGCACCTGGAGACGGGCATCACGCGCCTGGACGACGGCTGCCTGCTGGTGGCGGCGCGCACGGAACTGCACGGCTGCAGCGGGCGCATGCTGGACTGGTGGTTTACGTTTTTCGAGACGACGCAGCACATCAAGTGGTGGCATCCGCACGACCACGTGGCCCATCACGGCTGGAACAGCGCGTGGAAAAAGGGAGAAAGTTACTATGGCGCCTCGATCGAGGCCGTGGAATCCCTGGGCGACATTCCGCCCGTAAAAGCCAAGCTGAAGTTCCATGACCCGAAAGACGTGTTTGACCCGGCGCAACTGCAACGGGCCAAGGATAGCGGTGCCCTGTCAGCCGCCGTCTGCGCGCGCATCGGCTTCGGCGAGCACGTGCAACTGGACCCGCTGGGCGACCCGCTCGATGGCGAAATGCTGCATTTGACGCGCGACACGCCCACGGGCTGCGTGCTGCGCAGCCGCTTCTTGCTGGGTCGCAATAGCCTCGACCCCGTGCGCGACGTGCCCGACGTGCTGGGCCTGAATTTGCTGCGCCATTGCTACAGCGAATTTACCTATCTGTCGCGCTTTTTACCGTCGCTGTACTACGGCGAGCACGCCAACGGCGAAAAGGCGCCGCTGCCCTGGTAAGCAGCCTTACAGCCGCTTGTGCATGCGCGCCAGCGGCAGCTTGATGTCATCGGGCAAGTCGAGGTGAAACTCTTCCGTCACGGCGAAGCCGCTGGCCAGGTAAAGGGGCACGCCGGGCAAGGTGGCGGCCAGTTCCAGGGCGGTAAAACCGGAGGCCAGCGCCTGGCGTTCGCAATGGCGCATCAGCATGCTGCCCAAGCCCTGGCGCGCGGCCGCCGGTTCCACAAAGAAGGCGCGGATGCGGCCAGGCTGGCTGGCCGGATCAAGCAACGGGTCCGGCCCGCTCTTGGCGCGGTCGGCGCCATACAGGGTGGCGCGCCGGCTCCAGCCGCCGCAAGCGAGCATGACGCCGTCGCGTTCGATGATGAAATACGTCCGGTCGGCAACGAGCTGCGTATCGACGCCGAACACGTGGCGCGTCACGGCCTCGGCCTGTTCCCGCGTATAAAACCCCGCGCTCAGCGCCACGCCGGAGCGGGCGATCAGCGCGTTCATGGCGGGCACGTCGGCCGGCAGCGCCACGCGCAGGCTGGTCAACGCGCCAAAGCTGAACCAGGCACGGCTGATGCGGCCCCGCTCCACCTCATACGTCGCCACCAGTTCCTGGGCCGACACGCCATCGTCCGTGTCGCCATGGACGATTTCATGGTCGATCACCAGCTTGCCGCAGGCTATACGATTGAGCAACTGCGCCCGCGGCCGGCTTGCCGCGAAACGGGCCGTGAAGCGGGGGCCGATTTGCGCACTGCCTTGGGCCAGCAAGGTATCGGGATGCTGGAATTGCTGTGCGTCATCGGCGTAAATGGCCAGCAAGGCCGCCACGTCGTGGGTATTGTAGGCGTCCAGTTGCGCCTGGACCACCGCCGTTGGCGAAATGAGTGTATCGTTGGCAAGCGCCATGCGTGTACCTGTTGTGGAGTGGGTGGAAAGTTGCAAAGGGTAACATTGTCACCTCTGTCGCAGCGCGGTTTACTGCGATAATAACAAGATTCGTCGCGAGAAACATATTCAGGCGTCATCCATCAACCGTAGAGCGCAATCGCACAAGCACAGCAGGAGTAAATATCATGAAATGGGAAGGCAATCGCGAAAGCGACAATGTGGAAGACCGCCGTGGCGAAGACGGCGGCGGGGGCGGCGGGGGCGGCTTCGGTTTTGGCGGGCGCTCGATCGGTATCGGCACCATCGTCATCGCCCTCGTTGGCTCGTATGTGCTGGGCGTCAATCCCCTGACCTTGCTGAACCTGCTCAGCGGCGGTGGCGGCCAGGTCAGCACCCAGCAAAGCCAGGCCCCCGCGCGCCAGCCGCCCGAATCGGACGAGATGGCCCGCTTCGTGAAAACCGTGCTGGCCGATACGGAAGACACGTGGGGCGCCCTGTTCAAGGCCGAGGGCGGCAGCTATGTGAAACCCAAGCTGGTCTTGTTCTCGGGCAGCACGCCGACCGCCTGCGGCACGGGCCAGAGCGCCAGCGGCCCCTTCTACTGTCCCGGCGACCAGAAAGTCTACCTGGACCTCGATTTCTTCAATCTGATGCAGCAGCGCTTCAAGGTCTCGGGCGAGTTTGCCGAAGCCTACGTGATCGCGCATGAAGTGGGCCACCACGTGCAGAACCTGATGGGCTTGTCCGAAAAGGTCGACAAGGCGCGCCGCACGCAATCGGAGCGCCAGGCCAACGCCATGTCCGTGCGCCTGGAGTTGCAGGCCGACTGCTTTGCCGGCGTATGGGCGTATCACGCGAACGCCGACCGCAAGATCCTCGAGCAGGGCGACGTGGAAGCGGCCCTGAAAGCGGCCACGGCCATCGGCGACGATGCGCTGCAGCGCCAGTCGCAAGGCCATGTCGTGCCGGATTCGTTTACGCACGGCACCTCGGAGCAGCGCGTGCGCTGGTTTACCAAGGGCATCGAGAGCGGCCAGATTGCCCAGTGCAATACGTTCGAGGCGCGCCAGCTGTAAATATCCCCGCGCATGCCGCCCCACGGGCCGGCATGCGTATCAATCAGGGCACGCTGACGTCGTAGCGCTTGCCCAGTCTTTTCAGTTCGCCCGTCTCGATCAGGTTATTGAGTTCCTGGTCGAACTGCAGGCGCAGCTTGTCGAAGGCGGGCGAGCGGGGGAAGGCGAAATAGCCGTTTTGCAGTTCGATGATTCTGGGCAGGGGTTTCACGTAGCGGCCATAGCCGAGACGGGCGATGACGGGGTCGGTATTGCGGCGGTTGCTGATGAACACATCGACGTGCCTGTGCACCAGCATCTTCAAGCCGTTTTCCACATTGTTGGCCACGCTGACCTGCAAGCCGGGCCGCACTTTCTCCCAGTCCGCGCCGTACGCCCAGCCATTGAGCAGCACCACCCTGCGGTTCTTCAGCACGGCGAAGTCGCCATCCCAGCCGAAACTGGCGTCCTGGCGCGTATAAAACACCATCTGGTCCTGGTAAAACGGCTTGTCGGAAAAGGCCATGCTGACTATGCGCTCGGGCGTCTTGTAGGGGCCGATCAGGATATCGGCCTGGCCCTGCACCAGCATGGCTTGCGCGCGCGCCCACGGCACCATGCGAAAACGCACGGTGTTACCCGTGCGTGCCGCGATCAGGCGCAGCAGTTCGGCGCCCAGGCCGCCATATTCACCGCTGTCCTGGTATTCGAACACGCGCTCGAACTGCGCGCCCACGGCGAGCAGCTCGCGTGCCTGCAGGGGCCCGGCAAATGCCGGCCACAGCAGCGCCAAGGCCAGCAGGCGCCGCCCGGCTTTTTTCATCAGCCGACGATGCGCAAGGAGTAATCGGTGGCCCGCACATCCTTGGTCAGGCTGCCGATCGAGATGCGGTCCACGCCCGTTTCGGCAATGGCGCGCACGGTGTCGAAATTGATGCCGCCCGACGCCTCGAGCAAGGCGCGGCCCTGCGTCAAGGCCACGGCTTCGCGCATCATGTCGTTGCTGAAGTTATCGAGCAAGACGGAGACGGCGCCCGCATCGAGCGCTTCGCGCAATTGCGCCAGGGTTTCCACCTCGATTTGCACGGGCACGCCCGCGTCAAGATTGCGCGCGTTTTCCAGGGCCTGACTGACGCCGCCGGCGGCCGCGATATGATTTTCCTTGATCAGGATGCCGTCGTACAGGGCCAGGCGCTGATTCTTGCCGCCGCCCACGCGCACCGCATATTTTTGCGCCAGGCGCAGGCCCGGCAAGGTCTTGCGCGTATCTAAAATGGACGCCTTGGTGCCGGCGATCACATCGACATACTGGCGCGTGGCCGTGGCCACCGCGGACAGCAGCTGCAGGAAATTGAGGGCGCTGCGCTCGGCCGTGAGCAAGGCGCGCGCCGGCGCTTCAATCGTGCAGACGACGCTGTCGGCCGTCATCATGTCGCCTTCGGCGTAATGCCAGGCGATGTCGATGCTGCGGTCCAGGCTTTTCATGATGCCTTCGAACCACGGCGCGCCGCACAGCACGGCCGCTTCGCGCACGATGACACGGGCCGTGACGATGTGGTCGGGCGGCACCAGCTCGCCCGTCAGGTCGCACTGACCCACGTCTTCCAGCAAGGCGGCCAGCAAATTGCCTTCGAACGCGCGCGCCAGGGCCGGATCGAAGGGAGCGAAAGAATTAACGAGAGTACTCATGCTGGACCGATTCCTTGGAACAATGTGGTTTCTTTAGCCAGGTCCGCGCCCGGCTTGAGGCCCGCCTTCTTGGCGGCGGCAAAGTCGAGCATGCGGTTGATCGAACGCACGGCCAGCTGGCCGACGGCAGGATCGACGTGGATTTCGTTGTGCATGTTTTCCAGCGTTTGCGCCAGGTTCAGCAAGCCGTTCATGGCCATCCACGGGCAATGCGCGCAGCTTTTGCACGTGGCGCTGTTGCCGGCCGTGGGCGCTTCGATGAAACGTTTTCCTGGCGCGGCCGCGCGCATCTTGTGCAGGATGCCGTTGTCGGTGGCGACAATGAAAGTGTCCGTGTCCATGGTTTGCGCTGCCGCAATCATTTGCGACGTGGACCCTACCATGTCAGCCAGCGCCACCACGTTCGCAGGCGACTCCGGGTGCACAAGCACCTTGGCTTGCGGATACTCTTCCTTGAGCAAATCGAGTTCGATGCCCTTGAACTCGTCATGCACGAGGCAGCTCCCCTGCCACAGCAGCATGTCGGCACCCGTTTCCTTCTGGATGTAGGAACCCAGGTGCTTGTCGGGTGCCCACAGGATTTTCTTGCCCTGCGCATGCAGGTGGGCAACGATGTCGAGGCCGATGGACGACGTCACCATCCAGTCCGCGCGCGCTTTGACGGCCGCGCTGGTGTTGGCGTACACCACCACCGTGCGGTCCGGATGGGCGTCGCAGAAGGCCGTGAATTCATCGACCGGGCAGCCGAGGTCGAGCGAGCAGGTCGCGTCGAGGTCGGGCATTAATACCGTTTTCTCGGGACTGAGAATCTTTGCCGTTTCACCCATGAAACGCACGCCGGCCACGACGAGGGTCTTGGCCGGATGGTCGCGCCCGAAGCGGGCCATTTCCAGGGAATCGGAGACGCAGCCGCCTGTGGCTTCGGCCAGGTCTTGCAGGTCAGCATCAACGTAATAGTGGGCAACGAGCACGGCTTCGCGCTCGATCAGCAGGCGCTTGATGCGCGTGATCAGTTCGGCTTTCTCGGCCGGGGACGGCGTCGCTGGCGTGCGTGCCCAGGCGTGGGCAGTGCAGCTGGCTCCGTCTTGTGGATGTTCGTACTCGACGGATTTGATGGCTAAAGTTTGCATGGCTGTGTCAAACAAAAACGGGATAGACCGGCACGATTGCAATAAAGCAGGTGCGCCGGAACGAATGAACCGCGGCGCGTCGGTGTGGTGCTGGGTGGCTGGCGGTTGGCAACGCCGGCTTGGATTGTCGGATTACGCTCCGCTAATCCGACCTACGCGACCAACTCACCCTGACGTAGGTCGGATTAGCGCACAGCGCGTAATCCGACGCAACGTTACCCTGCAAATTAATCAATACCCTGGCTCTTGAGGTAATCCTCATAGTTGCCACGATAATCAACCACTTCATCTTCCTTGATCTCGATGATGCGGTTCGCCAGCGAAGAAACGAATTCGCGGTCATGCGACACGAAGATCAGGGTGCCCGCGTATTTTTCCAGCGCGATGTTCAAGGACTCGATCGATTCCATGTCCATGTGGTTGGTCGGCTCATCGAGCATCAGCACGTTGTGGCGGCCCAGCATCAGCTTGCCGTACATCATGCGGCCTTTTTCACCACCGGACAACACCTTGACAGCCTTCTTGACATCGTCGCCGCCGAACAGCAAGCGGCCCAGGATGGAACGCACGGCCTGGTCGTCATCGCCCTCTTTCGTCCACTGGCCGATCCAGTCGGTCAGGTTCGTATCCTTGGCGAAATCTTCCGTCGGGTCTTGCGGCATGTAGCCGACGTTGGCGTTTTCCGCCCACTTCACGCGGCCCTGGTCAGGCTGCAGGCCCGCGATATCGCCCGCGATGCAGCGCAGCATGGTGGTCTTGCCGGCGCCGTTGGCACCGATGATGGCGATGCGTTCGCCCGCTTCCACCATGATGGAAAAGTTCTTGAACAGCTGGCGGTCGAAACCTTTCGAGATGTTCTCGACTTCCACGGCCAGGCGGTGCAATTTCTTTTCGCCGTCGAAACGCACGAACGGATAGGCGCGCGACGATGGCTTGATGTCGTCGACCTTGATCTTTTCGATCTGCTTGGCGCGCGACGTCGCCTGGCGGGCCTTCGACTTGTTCGCAGCAAAGCGGCGTACGAATTCCTGCAGCTCGGCAACCTTGTCTTTCGCTTTCGCATTGTTGGCCAGCTGCTGGTTGCGCGCCTGGGTCGAGGCGAACATGTATTCGTCGTAGTTGCCCGGATAAATCTTCAGGGTGCCGTAGTCCATGTCGGCCACGTGGGTGCAGACCTGGTTCAGGAAGTGGCGATCATGGGAAATGATGATCATGGTGGAGTTGCGCTCGTTGAGCACGTCTTCCAGCCAGCGAATCGTGTTGATGTCCAGGTTATTCGTCGGCTCATCGAGCAGCAGGATGTCCGGGTTCGAGAACAGCGCCTGCGCCAGCAGCACGCGCAGCTTCCAGCCTGGCGACACATTGCTCATCGGGCCTTGGTGCAGGTCGATGGCGACACCGGCGCCCAGCAGCAGTTCGCCGGCGCGCGATTCGGCCGTGTAGCCGTCGTATTCCGAGACCTTGCCTTCCAGCTCGGCCGCCTGCATGTAGTCGTCGTCCGTCGCTTCCGGGTTCGCGTAGATCGCGTCGCGCTGCTGGATGGCGGCCCACATTTCCGTGTGGCCCATCATGACGACGTCGAGGACGCGCATGTCTTCAAAGGCAAACTGGTCCTGGCGCAGCTTGCCCAGGCGCTCGTTGGTATCGAGCATGACATTGCCGCCCGACGGGTCCAGATCGCCGCCCAGGATCTTCATGAACGTCGACTTGCCGCAGCCGTTCGCGCCGATCAAACCATAGCGGTTGCCGTCGCCGAACTTGACGGAGATATTCTCAAACAATGGCTTGGCGCCAAACTGCATCGTAATATTTGCTGTAGATAGCATGTGATATTGGGTCTTTATTCAGTTAAAACAGCTAGTTAAATACTTTTCTCCCATTATACAGCACCCACCCTCATCACTCTATAGTGGTCCGCCGAGGGCGCTCCGAGTGCATGCGGAGAAATAATGGCAAGAAAATATGATTGCCGTATTTCCATTTAGCGGATACGCTGCGTGCCATCCATTTTCCACCCTCCACCTCACAGGCTTCACTTGAAAAAAATCACCATCGCCGCGGCCGTGGCCGCCGCTGCCCTCGCCGCCACCGCCTACGCTTCGCCGTATTACGCCTTGCACCAGATCAAGGCTGCGCTGGCTGAGCGCAATGCCGAAGCCCTGGCCGAACACGTGGACTTCCCCGCCCTGCGCGCCAGCGTCAAGACGCAGCTGGAGGCCAGCATGGCGCGCAGCATCGCGGCGACCGCTGGCAGCGACAACCCGCTGGCCGCGCTGGGCCAGTCGATCGCCAGCGCCATGCTGGGCAAGATGGTCGACACCATGGTCTCGCCTGCCGGCGTCGTCGCGCTGGTCAACAAGAGCGCCGTCAGCCCGCAGGCGGATGCGAATACGAACGCGGATGCACCCGCCGACGGCGCGCGGAAAAAGGCCGAGTATTCGGCAGGCTATGCCGGCGTGAACACCTTCGTCGTGCGCGCGAAGGATGGCAATGCGCAGGAAGGCGCGCTGGTCCTGCTGCGTCATGGCGTGTGGGGCTGGAAACTGAGTTCGATCGAGATTGCGTCGGCGATGGCTGCACGTTAACCGGGACATTTCATGCTGAAACACCCAGCTTTATCGCTGGCAATCGCCCTTGCCAGCGCCACGCCACTCGCCCATGCCCTCGATGGCACAGCCGGGAGCAGCCACTCTGTCGCCTCGCGCATGCGGGCGGAAACATCCAGTGCGGCCGACCCCGACGCGCCCGCGCCGCTGCCCGTGCCCAGCGACATCTCGCTGGCCGAACTGGAGCGCCGCCTGGCGCTGGGTCAGGCGCAGGCCGCTGAAAAACACCATACCAGCGCGCTCGGTTCGTCCGTACTGAGCGCCTTGGCGCAGCAGATGGGGTGCCTGGATATCGTTGGCGTGCAGCCGTTCGGTTTCCCGCTGGAACAAGCGCAGCCCACCGTTCTGAGCGGAGGGCATCTGCTGGCCCGCTGCCCGGACCGGGCCTATGTGACGATCACGGCCATGTCGATGGCGGGCAAAACTGGCAAGCGCGTCCGCATGTCGGCGCAATCGTTCAAGCAGACTGTGGATGGCAGGCCCGCGCGGCGCCTGTATTACAAGGCGCCCAACGGACGCCAGAAGGAATCGCTGACCATCATCGATGGCAGCTATGCGTATGCGCTTGAGTACTGGTCGCTCGATGACAGCCAGCAAGGCGGCATGGTCGGCAAGCGCCGCATGGAAACATTGACGTTGCCGCAACAAGACGGGCATAAATAGATAAAATACTGTATATTTATACAGTCATCCACTATTGCCCTGCCCAACATGCCTGCACACCCGCACATCGAATTACCCTACACCATCTGCGTCAGCGCCACGATCGACGCGGAGGTCGAGCAAGCCATCCTCGAGGGCTTGAACGCCTACAACGATGCGATCACGGGATACCAGGACAGGCAGGTATTGAGCGTGGTCGTGCGCGACCGCGACAGCCAGCGGGTGCTGGGCGGCGCCATGGGCCGGACCTCGCTGGGCCTGCTGTTTCTCGATTTGTTTTACTTGCCCGCCGCCTTGCGGGGACTGGGCCTGGGCAGCGAGATACTGGCCCAGTTCGAGGAAGAAGGACGCCGGCGCGGCTGCGCCTCGGCGGTGCTGTACACCATCAGTTTCCAGGCGCCCGAATTTTACGAGCGCCGCGGCTGGCGCCGCTTCGGCGAGATTGCCTGCAGCCCCGAAGGCACGAGCCGGGTGTTCATGAGCAAGACCTTGTAGGCTGTAAACAGCAGTGGCTGGCGGCAAAGCTGCCGCCAGCCACTGTCAACCACGGTCAACAAACGCTGCTTACATGCCCAGCGACTTGAGCAGGTCGGCATTGTCGTCGTCTTCCGGTTCCGCCGCAGGCGCGGGGGCGGGGGCGGCGTTCCGTTCGCGGTTCGCGAATTCGCCATCCATCAGCGAGTCGGCATCGACTTCGCGCGAATCGAAATCGTGCAGCTTGATGAACTCGGTACGGTCGATCGCCAGTTCCAGGTAGAAAATATTGTTCTTTTCCGTGTAGAAAGTGACGCGACGCATTTCCGGGCGGTCCAGCGGCGTGTCGACGCTGAGCATCACCTGCTTGTTCAGTACCAGCATCTTCGGCTGGCTCTGGGTGATGTTCGTTTGCAGTTCGCGCCGTACCTTGCCCGTGAAGTCGCCCACGATCTGGTTCATCAGCTCGCCCATGATGTTCGACACTTCGTCCGACGTGTAGAAACTGGCCAGCTCCGACTTCGGCATACCCATGTGCAACATGTAGCGCTCGTAGATTTCCATCGCCGTATCGGCGGCAAAATTAAGCACGACCAGGCCCGTGAAACCGCCATCGAACATCACGAAGCAGCCGATGTCCGGCTTCAGGCCCGTCTTGGTGATGCGCTGCACCATGCCTGAATAATTGACCTTGCTTTGCGTTGCAACGTTGAGCACCCGAACCACCGAGTTGCACAAACTCATCAACAAATCTTCTGTACCGTACACAACATCCTTTTCTGCATCCATGAGCAACCTCTCCTACTATTTTAAAGATGACAGCACTGTTCCCTGTCCGCCGCGAGCCGCAACACGACCGTTTCGCTCAGCAAGCGGACGACTTCACCTTTGCATGCCTGACCTTGCCTGGCAGCGCGCGCCGCGTTGCCGCCGGCCCGAACCGCCCTCTTACCTTTTTCTGTATAGAAATAAGTATCATGCGCAGAATACCGAGATGTAACATTTCCGTCCAGCCATACCTGCATTTACTTGACGATCTGTGCGGAAATACCATACCTGGCCAGGTCACGGGCATCGGCGCAGGAAAAAGTGACTAGAAATCAAGTGCGCGCAATGCCACGCCGCTGACCAGCAGATCGCGGCTCAGGTAGGAGAAGGCACGCTGGCCGATGCGCAGGCGGTGGGTGTCGAAGATGACCAGCAAGTCGCCGCCCTGCCCCTGGTCCAGACTGTGCAATGCCGTGACGGTGATGCGGCACGTTTTTTCCGCCCCGAAAACGGACAAATGGAAGCGGATGGCGTCACCCGCCTGCTCGAGCGCGATGCTGTCGCGCAAAATTTCATAGGGCATGGCCACTCTCCCTGCTGTGCATGCCATGTTCTGGCCCGCGGCGCCCGTTCATATGGCGAACGTGGCGGCAGGCAAATCGATGATAAAGACGCAGCCATGGCCGGGCACGCTTTCCACGCTCAAGGTGCCGCCATTCGCTTCCACGCTGCGCCGGGCAATCGACAGGCCCAATCCCCGCCCCGCCTTGTTGGCGCCGCCTTGCGTGAAGGGCAGAAACATGTCATCGGCCGCCTGCGGCGACAGGCCGGCGCCGTTGTCCTCCACTTCGATTTTGATGTGCTCGCCGCTGGCATACGCACGCAACACCACCGTGCCATTCGGCGCGGCAAACTTGAAGGCGTTCTGCAGCAGGTTTCCTGCGGCGGAAAGCAGCAAATCCTTGTCCGCATCGATCTGCAGCAAGGGCGCGACCGCTTCCACGATCAGGGTACAGCGCGTCAAGTCCGCTTCCAGGCTTGCCAAATAGCGCAGTTCACTGATGAAGTGATTCAGGGAGAAAACCGAACGCTGCAAGCTCAGTCCCGCTTCCACCCGCACTTGCGCCAGTGAGCGATCGATCAGAGTGCGCAAACCCACGAGGCTGCGGTCGAGCACGGCGCCGGTCGCACCCGACAAGCCCATGCCGCCCTGCTTGAGGGCGGTGACGGCGAGGCTGGCCGTGCCCAGGTGATTGCGCAGTTCATGGGCAAAGCGGCCGATGCGCTGGTTCAATGCCAAGGCTTGCTCGTTGGCGATCAGCACGTCGCGCCGCTGGGTAAATTCGGTCACGGCTTCGGCAATGCCGTTGTCGAGGCAGCGGTTCAGCGTCCTGAATTCCTCGACGGAAAATTGCTCACCCTGCGCCACGGCAAGATCGCTGATGGCCTGGCACAGGTCGCCATAGTCGTGCACCACCTGTCCGACGGAATAGCCGAGCGCCAGCAATTGCCAGCCGTGCATGGTGGCACTGTCGGCCAGTTCCGATGTGGCCAGCGCCTCACCGTCGGCGGGGCCGGAAATGGCCAGGCTTTGCGCCATCTTGCCCGCCTCTTCCGCCTTCAAGGTACGGGTCAGCTGGTCCAGGAAGATGGGGATGCCTTCCCTTAACTGTATTTCGGTCGAAAAGCGCTGGGGCCGCTTGCCCACCTTTTCGCGGCAACGGCGCTCCAGCGCGGCGCGATTTTCAGCTAGGAATAAATGCATCATGACGTTTTCGGCAATCTCAATGATCAGGAACAAGCCAGCCTAGCGCGATGACCGTTCAGATACCGTCTGTTACCGTACATATTTGACCGATCGCCTGCCTGGCGCCATGCAGCGCACGCCTCGGCCATCCCCCTGTGCTATTGTCATCAGGTACATCACCAGGCAGGAGCCATGCATGAGCAACATCGTTACCAGCGTCTCGTTCCGCTACATCGATCCGCGCCACAAGGAACCGGGCCCCAGCCGGGAATTCATCAACCAGAATATTCTGCTGCCGCCGGGCGCCCATCTGCCGCGCATGGGCGAAGCCATCGAGCTCATGCACTGGGACTTGAACCGCGACATGAAATCGGGCGTGTATTCCGTGCTGTTCGTCCACACGCGCATCGCCTTGTTTGATGGCAATGACAAGCCGTCCGGCTGGCACACCACGATCACTGTGGGACCGCAGTCCGACCAAATCGACCCGCGCTTCCTCACCGCCCCCTCGTGACAGCCGTGCGGCCCTTGTTGAGGCCCTGCCCGAGCACCTAAAATAGTGCTTTATATTAAACATGATCGTGACGGCAGCCGGTGGCACCGTCACGTGCAATGCAGGGAAAGACGACGATACAGATGAGCAATCTTGTAGAGCAGGCAACACAAGAAATGACGGCGGCAATAGAAGCGTGGTTTGCCGAGCGCCTCAAGCGTACCGACCTGGAAGCCGCCGTGAAGCGGACCACCTTGCAAATGGGCGTTTTTAACGATTTCCTGCTCGACTACAAGCCGGGACGCACCACGGCCGACGATTTCCATCTGGCCGATGCCGATGATGTCGCACCGAGGACGCCTTCGCGCCTCGACGAAGCCGTCGTGCGCGACACCATCGCGCCCCGGCTGGCAGCGCTCGTGCGGGCGAAGCTGGAAACACTGGCCGACACGCCCCTGATCGACTACCGCTTCAGCTTTCGCGGCAAATTCCAGACGGCGCAGGGCATGCTGCACCTGAACCTGCTCGAGTATGTCAACGCAGGCAAGCGCACAAGCTTGCTCGAGCACATACACAGCTACGTCACGCAAAAGCTCGAGCATGGCAAGCGGCCGACGAAAAAGCTGGAAACCTTCTTCCTGGCGCGCCACCTGCTCGATCCCCACCTGTTTCCCCAACCCGATATCGCCTGGACAATCGCCCAATTCGAGCGCATCGAGCAGCTGAACAAGTCGCGCCCGCAAGCGCTGGCCGAACACCGCGGCGATATCATCCAGGCCGTGTCGGCGTGGGCGGAAAAGCAGTTCCTGCCGCAGTTCTATGACGTGCAGCAATCGAGCTACCGCGCCACCGAATACACCTTGAAAGAGGGCGCGGCGCTTGACACGCAGGCGCTGGCGCCGATCGACCTGCTGCTGTATGGCGCCGTGATGATCTTGCGCCACGAACCGAGCTACGCCAAGTCGACGGGCCTGAAATTTCTGGAAATCGCGCGCGAACTGGGCAGCGAGCGGGCCGCGCGCATGCTCAAGGAAGGCAGCGGCACCTTCGCGCCCGACGCCGTCCACCTGAAAAACGCGCAGCTGGAATGCCGCGCCAACGATGTGTTTGCCACGATCAGCATCGCGATTGCTAAGGAAGAGGAAGAGGCGTATGCGCAGGCGCTGGCCTTCATCACGCATTTGCTGAACAACGGTTTCCCGAAAAGCTGCCAGATCAAGCTCAAGTCCAAGGTCAAGGCATATTTGCCGATCAAGGGACTGGCGAAATCCGATACGCACCGCTTCTTTGCCAACGCCCTCGCCTATCCCGCCCTGCAGCCGCAACTGGAAGCGTATGCGCGCGCCGCCATCGAACAATTCGAATTCTATGCCGACACGGAAGGCGAAAAGAATTGCATGCCCGGCAGCTATGCCACGTTCGGACTGGGCTTGCTCGATGCCCATTATTTTCCGCTGGTGCAGCACTACATGGCCAACGTCGACGAGGAACACCAGTCCGTGCAGGACCAGTTTACGGCGGCCTTTGCCGAAAAGCATGGCGTGACGCGCGATTCCGCTCCGGTGCTGGCCGCGTGCCTGCGCGCATGCACGGACAACGCAAAAGTGAAGATCCAGGAGGAACTGGAAGAAGTGGAGAAGCTGGAACTGTTCTGCCAGCAACTGCAAGGGCTGGACGGCTATTTAGTCGAGCACATGCTGTATCCCGTCTGGGGCAAGCTGGAAAAACTGGCAGCCCTGGCGCGCAAGGCGCAAGGCCGGCGCAAGGAGCTGCTGCTGGCCTTGCTCGCAGCGGCCAGCAAGGCTGACACGTGAAGTGTGCAACGTTATGACTTTCACCATCTATAATGCGGGCGCCGAAATTGCCGCAAAGCATCTTTTGGCGCCTGACATTAAATCGTGGAGAAAACACATGCACAAGCCATTCCCTGCCGCCAGACTGCTGGCCGCCACCTTCGCCGCCGCGCTGCTGCAGCCCGCCATCGCTGCGGAAACCGCCGTGGAACTGGCGCCCGTCGACGTGGCCAACCTGTACATCAAGACCATCATCAACCATGATGAAGCGAGCGTCGCCCAGCTCAATGCCTACCTGCGCCCCACGCGCCTGGCGGGCCAGCAATCCGCCGAATATGCGTCGTACAGCGGCTTGAAGGAAACGGATGCAATATTCCCCGCAAAAACGGGCAAGCTGATCGCCGACCTGTTCCCTGCCGCCATGCGCGCGGCCGTGACGCCGGCCGCCGAACAACTGGCCGCCAATGTCATCGCCGCCATGAATGGCGCCGCGTGCCAGGCCACCAAAGCGACCCCGGTGACGGTACAAAACGGCATGCAGACGGCTGCCGTCAGCTTCGAATGCCAGGTCGTCAAGGTGCCCGTGGCATGGGCGCCTGCCGCCCAGCAACTGGCGAAGAGCGGCTGCAAGGTCGAGCAATGCAAGGCCGGTCTGCAAAAGATCGCCGCCACCTACACGAGCTCGCCAAAGCAGACGTGGCGCGCCGTGTTTGCCGTCAGCCGCGAAAAGAACTCGGAAGCCTGGCGCAACGATTTCGCGCGCGAAACCTTCGATGAGATCTGGGAATACCTGTAATCCCACACGGAGCTATACACTGCCATGGACAAGCCCAAACTGACCCCGGTCGCCCAGCCCGCAGGCTTGGCCTTGCTGCGTCTGATCGATCCCGACCATGTGGAGGGCGCGGTGGTCGAGCAAGCACTGGCGCAAGACCTGCACGCCCTGCACGGCAAGCAATTGCTGGCGCTGCTGCGCCGGCTGCGTGCCGCCCAATCCAACCAGCAGCACTATGCGGGCGCCAGCGTCGAGCAGGCCGAACAGCTGTTCGGCGCCGCCATCGCCGCCGTCAAGGCGGAGCTGGCCACGCGCCCGCACATTCCCAACAAGCTGGAAGCGAAGGCCTTGCGCCAGGCGGCGGCAAAAAAGCGTTAACCGAGCGAAAGCCGGCCACCAGCAATATCATGCCGTGCGCGCTAGCACGCCGGCCCCCTTCTATAATCGCAAGCTCTCTTGTTTCCGCTATTGAAAGACGCCCATGCCCACACGATCTTCCCGCCGCGTATTGAGCGCCCTTGCTTTCTCCGGCCTGGCCGCCATGCAGGCGGCCCATGCCCAAGCTACCGGCCCCGTCGACGCGCGCGCCGTGTGGCAGGAACGCTCGCTGTCGGCTTGCCGCAGCGAACAATCGCCCACCGCGCCCGACGTCTGCCTGCTGCGCACCATGCAGCGCTCCGGCGCGCGTCCGCAAGCCATCGCCGCCGCCCGGATGCTGGTGAAGGCAAACAAGGCGGGCTTCATCTCCGCCTGGCGCCCGCTGGGCAAGGCGGCCCTGGCCACCGTCACCTATCCGTTTCGCGCCAACACGAATGAAGGCAGTCTGCTGATCGGCAGCGATAGCGCGGCCATCGATGTCGACGAAGATGCCGTGCGCGAGGAAGACCGCGCCACACCGGCCTGGCGCGCGTTTGCCGCCGCCCACCCGGACTCCGTCCCGTTTGCGCCCGCCCATTTCGTCGGCAGCACGGCCACCAACGATGGCGGCCAGCGCCTGCTGTTCTCCACATCCCTGGCCACCTGCCACGCCTGTGCCGCCGATGGCGCGTTGCTGGTCGCCTACACGGTCGACAAGGCGGGAATCGTGCGCGAGCGCAAACTCTTGACGATCAAGTAATGCTGCACCAAAGATAAGATAGAATCGCACGATGGCATGTCTATACGAGTACATGCCATCTATCCACTACTTATTACGGGAAAACATGCGCCGCTCTTGCCTTGCACTGCACCTCACCGCCGCCCTGCTGCTGTCCAGCCCCTTCCACCCCGCCACTGCCGCGCCCGCCGTTACCGCGGCCTCCAGCGCGGCCACGCCGCTCGTCATCGGCGAAAGTTTCAGCATCGATTCGCAAGCGCTGAAAGAACAGCGCCACATCAATGTGTATGTGGCGCGCGCCTGGGATACGCCGCCCGACGCGCCGCTGCCCGTGCTGTACATGCCGGACGGCGGCGTGGCCGAAGACTTTTTGCACGTGGCCGGCTTGCTGCAAGTGTCGGTAGCGAATGGCACGATGCGCCCCTTCATGCTGGTCGGCATGCAAAACACGCAGCGCCGGCGCGACCTGACGGGGCCAACCGATAATGCGCAAGACCGCAAGATCGCGCCCGTCGTGGGCGGTTCGCCAGCCTACCGGGCCTTCATCCGCGATGAACTGATGCCGGAAGTCAAGCGCCGCTACCGCACGACGGGTGAAACGGCCATCGTCGGTGAATCGCTGGCGGGCCTGTTCGTGGTGGAAACCTATCTGCTGGAACCGCAGCTGTTCGACCATTACCTGGCGTTCGATCCCAGCCTGTGGTGGAATCAGGGCGCCCTGCCACGCCAGGCGGCAACCTTGCTGGCCAAGGGCAAGCCGGGCAAGCGCAGCCTGTACCTGGCCTCCAGCAGCGAAGCGGGCATCGCCGTGGAAGTGCAGCGCCTGGCCGACGTGCTGGCGAAACAGGCGCCGCCCGGCTTGCAATGGCATGTGGAGAAGATGCCGGAAGAAAGCCATGGCACGATCTATCACCCGGCAGCCCTGAAGGCTTTCCGCGCCGTGTTCAAACCGCAATAAGCGGCCGGGCAGCAAGACATGGACAAACTGTAATCTGGCGCAGGGGGCCAGCACGGGACCTGGCGGGTAAAATCGGCGGCCCTTCTTTCCCCGCCCGATTACAGATACCCATGAGTTTTCTTCAACTATTTATTCTTTCCATCGTCCAGGGCTTCGCCGAGCTGCTGCCCGTGTCCAGCTCCGCCCACGTCATCATGGCGGAGAAATTGATGGGGCTGGATCCCACGTCGCCGGAGCTGACCATGCTGCTGGTGATGCTGCACACGGGCACCATGTTCGCCGTCATCGTGTATTTCTGGACATCCTGGCGCGCCACCTATTTCAGTTCGGCCGGCGCCTTTCGCAGCAATGTCCTGCTGCTCGCGGCTGCCACGGCCCTGACGGGCATCGTCGGCTTCGGCTTGCTGAAGGGCATTACGCACGTCATGAGCAAGGATGCACCCGGCTTTGAAATCGAACATCTGTTCGGCAATGCGAAACTGATGGCCGCCGCGCTGGCCGCCGCTGGCGTGCTGATCATCGTCTCCTCGCGCCAGCAAGCACGCCAGCATGGCACCTTGTCCATCGGCAAGGCGATGGTGATCGGCGCCGTGCAAGGCCTGTGCCTGCCCTTCCGGGGCTTTTCCCGCTCGGGCGCCACCATTTCCGCCGGCATCGCCATGGGCGTGCCGCAGCGCCGCGCCGAGGAATTCAGCTTCGCCCTGGCCGTCGTGCTGACGCCGGCCGTGCTGGTCAAGGAAGGCTGGCGCTTTTACCAGGCTGTGGCAAATGGCAGCCTGGACCATCTGGAACACGGCAGCAGCCTGCTGCACCTGCTCGGCCCCAGCCTGCTGGGCATGCTGCTGTCGTTCCTGGCCGGCTTGCTGGCCCTGCGCTGGCTGTCGCGCTGGCTGGAACAAGGGCGCTGGCATTTCTTTGGCGCGTATTGCCTGGCCGCTTCCATGGTGGTGCTGTACCTGGGGTAAAATCGCCGGGTTTGCAATTTGCAACTATCCATCCCAGCCAGGTTTTACTGAAAGCCAACGATGAATTTCGCCGCCACCGCCGCCCTCTCGCTTGCCATGTCCACCGATGCCTTCGCGGCCGCCGTGGGCAAGGGCGCCGCCCTGCACAAGCCGCAATGGCGCGAGGCGCTGCGCACGGGCCTGATCTTTGGCGTCATCGAAGCCATCACGCCCATCATCGGCTGGGCCCTGGGCAGCGTGGCGGCGCCCTACGTGGAAGCGTGGGACCACTGGATCGCCTTCAGCCTGCTGGGCATCATCGGCTTGCTGATGATACGCAATGCCTTGAGCGATAGCGACGAGGAGGAAGCGCCGGCCCAGTCGCACTCGTTCTGGGTGCTGGCCGTCACCGGTCTGGCGACCAGCATCGACGCCATGGTCGTGGGCGCGGGGCTGGCCTTGCTGGGCGCGAATATTGTCGTCACAGCCGCCGCCATCGGCTTTTCCACTTTCGTCATGGTGACCCTGGGCGTGATGCTGGGCCGCGTGCTGGGCACGGTGGCGGGCCGACGCGCCGAACTGGTGGGCGGCTTGGTGCTGATCGTCATCGGTTGCGTGATCCTGTACGAGCATATCGGCCATCCGGCCTGAGGCTTGGGCCGATACGCGCGGCCCCGGCGGCGCGCTTTGTGCTACATTCAATGCTCTGCATTCCTGTCTCGCAAGGTGACCATCATGGAAACTATTGAGCTGCTTTTTGCCTCGCTGGTGCGCGAAACGGCCGAATCGATACGCGACCACCACGTCCCTTTTGCCATCAAACACGACGAGCGCGCCTATTTCGAGTGGATGGATGGACATCCGATCAATGGCTATATCCAGGAAGCGTATCGGGAAATCGAGGAAACCGCCCAACAAATCCGCGCCATACGCGCTGGGTGATGACGGCTGCCGCAAGCTACTGCGCGGGGCGCCTTGCGGCTGGCGATGCTCACCGCACTTCAGTGCGGTTGCGCTTCTCAGCCACACATCCCCTCCGCTCGCTACACTTGCGACAAGCATCGATACGTTCGTTAAAGCTGTCCTGTAAACGTATTGATTCAGATCAAACACTCAACCGTTCTAATCGAATTGATAGTCCAAAGCCATGACAATCAGGTCTGGAGGCGGGATACATGGATCAGGGACAAAAACACCAGATCAGGGGTTATGAATTTCATGTGGCGGGGGCGCTGGAGAAGGATGGGCGCTACCGGGGCATGATTTTGATCAGCAAGCGCGGCGATACGCAGCAGGTGTATGCCAAGCCCGTATTGATAGAAACGCCGAGCAGTTTCAAGTCCGTGCATGCGGCCTTGATCGAAGCATCGGCGTATGCGCAGGAACTCATCTATAACGGCGCCATCAAGGCCTTGCTGCCGGCCGATGGTCAGCTGGCCGGAAAACAGGCGCCGCAGCCGCCGGATTTCGTCGGCAACTGACACGGGCAAGCCCATCCGGTCATCCGGGGCGGCGCGTATAATGACGCGCTTTCCCGGATGAAAACTCAACACCATGGAATTTGTGAATTTACCGCTGGTCTTCCTCGTCGGCTGCGCGCTGATCGCCTTGCTGGCCAAGAAAAATGGCTACTCGTGGTATCTGTTTTTCTTCGCGATTGCCGTGCCCGCCCCCCTGTTACTGCTGGCCTTGCCTTATGTACTGGGCGTGGAGACCGCATCGCTGACCTCCGTACGCCTGGGCGCCGCCCTGCTGCTGCCGTTCGCCGGCCTGCTGCTGGCCCTGCGGGGCAAGCGCTAAGGCTATTTCAGCGCGCCGGCACGCCATCTGCCAGGCGCCAGCCGATCGACAAGGCCAGTTGCTGCGCTTCTTTTTCATTGCTGCAATCGTCATAGTCGCAGGTGTCCGCATAGGCGCCGCACGCCTGATTCTGGCTGACATACGAGCCGACCCAGCGGCCATCGCGGCGCTGGCTGGCCGTGGCGCTGATGATAAAACCTTTGTGGATGGTGGGATTTTCAAAAGACATATTTCCTCCGAGGCGAGAGCGTCAGGGACCTGACTGACCTTACTGTGCGCCACCTGCCGCCAGCAGTCTGTACGTTTGATCACACACAGAAAGCACGCACGCGCCTGCCTCGCGGCACCCGGTGATCGGGTATGATTTCAACATGTGTGGACGATTTGATCAAAATGACACGGCGCCCGAGCTGGCGTCATCGTTCGGCTGGACCGACGCGGTATTCGACAGCGAGGCCGAGCCGCACCTGAACGTGTCGCCCGGCACTTACCGGCCCGTGCTGCATATCCAGGATGGCGTGCACCGGGTCGACGATGTCTTCTGGGGCTACCGCCCCGCTTGGGCCGCGCAAGCCGTGCCCGCGCCCGGCAAGAAAAAAATCCCCATCGCCATCAACGCCCGCCTGGAAAAACTCGCGGGCGCCTATTGGAAACCCTTGCTGCGCGCGGGGCGTGGCATTGTCTGCGTTTCCGGCTGGTATGAATGGACGGGAGAAAAAGGCAGCAAGCAGCCGTGGCACATCCACCGCAAGGACCGTGCGCCCCTGTTCCTGCTGGCGCTGGCCCAGTTCGGCCCGTACAAGCACAGCCGCGAAGAAGCGGGTTTCGTGCTGGTGACGGCCGACAGCCTCGGCGGCATGGTCGACATCCACGACCGCCGGCCCGTGGCCGTCAGCCTGGAAGACGCGCACCGCTGGCTCGACCCCGCCTTGACACCGGAGCAAGCGCTGCACCTGGCGCGCACCTGCATGCTCGACGTGGAACTGTTCGAGTGGCATGCCGTCGATAATCCCCTCGTGCCATCGGCCAAACCCAAGCCACCACCGGCCGCGGCGCAAGGCGCGTTCGACTGGGGCGACTAACTCAGGCGGGCAAACGCGCCAGCCGGCGCCACAGCGCTTCCATTGGCCCCTGGCGGAAATGCCGCAGCCAATAGCGGCTGAGCAGCACCTGCCCTGCCATGATCAGCACGGCCAGTCCCAGCATCTCGGCCGGACGCAGTGTTGCGCCCCAGCCCAGGCCCGGCCCTTGCAACAGCCACGTGCCGATCACCGACTGCAGCAGATAATTACTGAGCGCCATGCGTCCCACGGGCGCCAGCCATACCGCCAGCCAGCGCAGCATGAATGGACCGGCCAGCATCAGCGCCGCCACATAGCCGGCCGCCAGCACGGGGCCACCGGCGAACAGGCCCACTTCGAACAGGGCCGTGTCGAATACGGTTTGGTACGGATCGGCCACCTGCCACGCGACGGCGCCCGCGGCCAGCAGGTTGAACGGCAAGCCCACGCCCAGTCCCACGGCACGCACGCGGCGCCACAGCAACTGGTGGCGCTGCGGCCGCGTCAGCCAGCCCAGGCGCACGGACAGGATGCCCAGCAGGAACAGCACGATGATGTGCGGCAGCATGACGATGGCGTATAGCAGGGAAACGAGGAAATCGTTGGCGCGCAGCTTGGCCACGGCCCACGCGCCGCCTTGTGTGTAGATGGCGTAGCGGTCCGCAAAGCCTTGCAGGTCGCGCGCGATGTCAGGCGCGCCGCCCTGCTGGCCCATGGGAATCAGCAAGCACATGAATAATAGAAAACCGGCGGCCACCAGCCAGGCGCGGTTGCGTATGCGGCTCAGTTTGGCGGCTGCCAGCGGCAGGATCAGCATGCCTGCCACCGCATACGAGGTCAGCACGTCGCCGCTCCAGATGAGGAAACCATGCAGCAGGCCAAACACGAGCAGCCAGCGCAAACGGCGCCGATAGGCCGCTTGCGCCTGCTCCCAGCTGCCCAGCTGGCGCTTCAGGGAACGTGTCTGCAGGGCAAAGCCGGCGCCGAACAAAAACGCGAAGATGGGATAGAACTTGAACTGCGCCAGCGCGGCCACGCCGAAAATGACGAGCTGGTCAAGTACAGGCGGCTGGGCCGGCAAGGTGCCGTAGCGCAGGGACAAGGTGCCCCAGGCAAAGCCCCAGATATTGACCAGCAAGATGCCAAACACGGCGATGCCGCGCAGCACGTCGAGCCGCAGCAGCCTGCCGGGCTTGGCGCTCATGGTGTTCAGGGCCGCGCCAGGGTCGGGTAGTCGGTCACTTGCAGGCTGAAGCCGGACGCATCCGATTGCAGGCGCGCGTGGCCGCCGAACGGCAAAGTGACCCGGCGGCGGATATGGCCGAACTCAAGCCCCGTCAGCACGGGCACGGGCAGGCGTTCGCGCACGTAGGCCAGCATGGCGTCGAAATCGTAGCCGTTATCCATGGGGCTCAATTTATAGGCGGAAAAGTCGCCGAGCACCACGGCCTGCTGACGCTGAAACACGCCCGCGTGCAGCAATTGCAGCAGCATGCGCTCGACCCGATATGGGTGTTCGTTGACGTCTTCCAGGAACAAAATGCCGCCATCGATCTCGGGGAAATACGGCGTGCCGAGCAAGTGGACCAGCATGGCCAGGTTGCCGCCCCACAGCTTGCCTTGCAGCGCGACCTGCGGATTGCCCGCCGCCGTGCCCGTGACCATATGCGTGGGGCCGGCCAGGCACGACCACAATTGGTCGAGCGTAAATTGCTCGGGCTCGTCACGGATGAAATCGTCGCAGATCATGGGGCCGGCAAAGCTGGCGCGGCCCGTTTTCGCCATCAAGCCCATGTGGAAGGCCGTGAAGTCGCTGTAGCCGACAAACAGTTTGCCGCTATCGGCCATGGCGGTAAAGTCGATCTCGGGCAGGATGCGGCTGATGCCGTAGCTGCCACGCAAGGCGATCACCACCTGCACGGCCGGGTCGGCAGCGGCCGCATGGAGCTGTGCCAGGCGGCCCGCGTCCGTGCCGCCGAAGCGCTGAAATTTCTGCTCGTGGTCGTAGTAATTGTGGACGGTGGCGCCTTGCGCCTGCAAGCGGGCGATGCCGCGTTCCAAAGCCGCCGCGTCGGGCGCATAACCGCCCGGCGCGACGATGGCGATGCCAATCTCAGGTGTCTTCAAAATGCCCGTGCCTTCAAAAGTTGTGGACGCGCCTAGGCTGGCTGGGAGCGCATCTGGGGCGCCATCTTACCTTGCAGATGCACATCGATCAAGGCAAGCAGGCGCTCGATCAGCTGGGGCGGCATGTCGTGCCCCATGCCTTCGATCACCTCGAGCCGGGCGCCCGGGATCAGCGCCGCCGTATCGATGCCGCAGGCGACGGGGATCAAGGGGTCGGCCGCGCCATGGATCACCAGCGCCGGGCAACTGATGCTCGGCAACAGGGCCGTGCGCTCGCCCGACGCGGCGATGGCCACCATCTGCCGCGCCACGCCTTCGGGGCAGCTGCCGCGCTGCAGCGCCGCTTCGATGCGCTGGTACAGCAGCTTTTCCGACACGGGATAGGCGGGGCTGCCGATGACGCGCACGGTGGCCGCCATGTGCGCCATCAGTTCTGCGCGGCTGGCATTGCGCTTCGGACGTTGCAATAGCGCATTGCGCGCGGCCCGCGTGGGGCCGGGCAAGCCGCGCCGGCCGCTGCTCGACATGATGGACGTCAGGCTGAGCACCTGCAGCGGCGCGCGCGCCGCCATCACTTGCGCGATCATGCCGCCCATCGACACGCCGATCACGTGCGCCTGCGCAATGCGCAGGGCCGCCAGCAAACCGAGCGCGTCGTCCGCCATGTCATTGAGGGTATAGGAAGTTTTGAGGGGCCAGCCCAGCAAGTTTTTCACGTAGGCCAGGGGCAGATACGGCTTGCCCGCCAGCGCCATCTTGCTCGACAGGCCGCAGTCGCGGTTGTCGAAACGCAGCACGCGAAAACCTTGCTCGACGATGCCCTCGACGAAGTCCGCCGGCCAGGCAATCAGTTGCATGCCCAGGCCCATGACCAGCAGCACGCACGGATCGTCGGGGTCGCCGTGGCTTTCATAAGCTATGTTGAGGCCGTTCGCCATGATGGTTGCCATGATTGCCTCTCTTACAGGAACCAGCACGCAGGCACGATCGCTGCGGCCTTGCAACCAGCATACCACTATTGTGCTTCAGACATGAGACCGGCACGCGGCACTCAGCTGAAGTGTTGCTCTGGTCGCACATGACATCAGCTACGGCGTATCGCTGCGGTTCTGTCACGTGCTGATACTCATCAACTTGCAAAAAACCTTATTTTGCCTTTGGCAGACTATCAGCCAGGTCCACCCACGCTTGCGGCTGTGGTTTGCCGCGTTCGCGCACGCCGAAGAAGGAGACCACTTGCGTGCCTTCCTTGTCGAAGAATTCGACGGAAGTGACGCCGCCGCGCTTGACGACCCAGCCGCTGCGCAGGGCCGTGTCGCGGATGTGCAGGTTGAAGTCCGGGTCCAGCACGTTGAAGAAGCCGCCGGCGGCCATGGTTTTTTCGATCTTGCCGCTGTAGATCTGCGTCAAGCCCTCATTGCCCAGGAACACCATGATGGCGACCTTGTCCTTGGCCGCGTTTTCCAGCAGGGTACGCAGCGCTTCCGGCGTCACGCGCTCGACCACGCCGGCCGGCGCCAGGCGCAGCGCCTGTTCGCGCGACAGATGGAATTCGCGCATGATTTGCGCAAACTGGTGCACGTCCGTCATGTCTTTCCAGGCCAGCTGGAATTCCTTGACGTCGATCTCGGCGTCCGGCTTTTCAGCGGCCTTGGGCGCCACGGCCAGCACGTTCAGCTCGGCGCTTTGCCGGGGCATGCGGAAGGTGGCCACCAGCTTGTCGTAGACGGCCACGCCAGGCTCGTTGCGCAGGTAGATCTTGTGCACGGCCGTGCCGTTGGCGTCAAAAAATTGCAGGCTGCGCGTCGGCTTGCCGTCGCGGCCCGCTTGCTCCACGGCAAATGCATATTTCCAGTTTTCAAAGTGGAAACGCAGGTCGATCTGGCCGCCCAGGTAGCCGCCGGCGATATTGCGCTGGCGCGCTTCCGTTTCCGGGTCCTGCTTGGCGTCGGCCTGTTCCGACTTGTCGCCCGCCTGCTTGAACTTGCTGGCGACGCCCGTCGTTTCAATGACGCCGTTTTCATTGCGCGTGATCGCTTGGACGATGCCCAGATCCAGCGCGGCGCGCATGATTTCGCGCGGCTGGTTGCCGTCGGCCTGCAGGCGCGTGACGCCTTTGCCGATATTTGTTGCCAGCAATTGTGCTTCGGACACACCCAGCGCGCGCGCCGCGTCGCGGATCTGCAGCTTCGGCTGTTCCGTGCGCAAGGTGGACCAGCGTTCCGCCAAAGTGGCTGGGGCCGCGTATGCGTTTGCGATCAGCAGGCTGCCTAGCAGGGATAGAACGAGTTTGGATAACTTCATAGAGAGACCATTCAATCAAACATGGAAAAAAAGAGGGGCAAGCACCCCTCCCCGGTTAAAAATCAATAACTGATGCTGAGACTGGCGGCGACGTTGCGGCCCGGCTTGGCGTAGCGCTCGATCTCGGCACGGCTGGCGGCCGTGGTGCCGGCGGACAGGCTGCGCGAAGCGGCGTAATCCCAGTACTTGCGATCCGTCAAGTTGTACACGCCGACGATGACCTTCGCGTTCTTGTGCACGTTCCAGTACGTCGACAAGTCGAAGATGGTGTACGACGGCACCTTGAAGCGCGGCGCGGTCGAGCCCATCAGCAAGTCGTTCGGCGCCTGCTTGTCGCCGGCATGCAGCGCCGTCAGTTCCAGGCCGAACAGCATGTTGGTGTGGTCATAACCGAAGGTCAGCGCCGTCTTGGCCGGCGCCACCGAGGCCAGGCCGCCGCTCTCGCCCGTCCGGGTATTGAAGGAGCGGCCCTTGGCCACGCCCGTGGCCAGGTCGACGCGATAGCCCTGCATGGCCGGTGCCCAGGCGCCCAGCTCCGCACGCAGGGTCAGCTCGCCCCCCCAGGTACGGGCATCGCCGATGTTTTCCGGGCGGAACAAACCCTGCACGATGGTGGGGTAGTTCACGGGATCGTCTTCCTGCATCACGTACTCGATCATGTTCTTGTATTCCGTCTGGTAGACGGACGCGTGCATGCTCAAGCCCTTGACGATGTCGCCCTTCAAACCCAGTTCATAGGCCTGGCTGGTTTCCTTGCGCAAGTTCGCATTGCCCAGCACGGCATAGCCCGTCCCCCTGCCCGTGTAGCTGAAGGAATCATAGGTGCCCGTGCGCTCGGCCGCCGTCGGCAGGCGCGTGCCGCGCGTGAAGGTGGCATATGCGTTCATTTGCGGCAACACTTCCACGGACAGGCTCAGGCTCGGCGTGAAATACGTGTCGCTTTCCTTGCGCACTTCCTTGGCCGCGTTCGGCACGGCGATCACATAATTTTGCAGATTTTTCGGCTCGTTCTTGCGGTAGTCGGCACGCAAGCCCGGCGTCAGCACGGCTTTCTTGCCGGCCAGGTTGAAACTGAGATCGTCGCGCACGTACAGTGCCAGCCTGGTCGTGTCCATGTCGGCCATGCGGTTCTTGTTGGTGATCTGATGCTGGCCCGTGGCAACGATGACACGGTCTTCGCGCCACGGACGGCGCGTTTTCAGCTGTTCCAGCTGCACCCCATACAGCAGCGCGTTGTCCGCATTGAGCTGCTTGAACGCTTCCGACGTCAGGCCGATGCTGTCATTCTTGAAGCTGGTGTCGATGGTACGCTGTGCCGGGCTGCCGAAGGTGTAGAGGCCTTGCGTCTTGTCATCGGTTTTCGCATTCTGCAGATACACTTTCGACGTCAGGCGGTCGAACAGGGCGAAATCCTTGAGCACCACGTCGTGGCCCAGGCTGACGCGCGTGCGCCTGGTGGTGGAATCCTGCTGCACGCCCGTCGGATAATACGTGCTGACCTTGTTGCGCAGATCGCGCTTGTTCTTGCGCTCGAACATATCGACCGTCAAGTCCAGCTTCTGTTCGCCAGGCAAGGTCCACACCAGCTTGGACAGCAAGGCGTTCGAATGCCAGTCGTCGGGGTTGACGGCAGCGCTGCCGCGGCTGTCGAGCTGCTCGCCATCGCGGTGCACATACACGGCCAGGCCTTGCAGGCTGGCGCCGAGTTTGGCGGCGCCCGTCAGGGTGTGCGCATTGCTGCGGTCGGCCGTCGCGCGGCCGTATTTATAGGCCACGTAATGGTCTTGCCCTTCACCCAGATAATCCTCGGGCGACTTGGTGACAAAGGCTACGCCGCCGCCCAGGCCAGGGCTGGCGCCGCTGACGGCCGTCGTGCCCGAATCGATGCGCACTTCGCGGAAGGTTTCAGGATCGAAATAATCACGGCCCGTGCCGAAGGCGTTGAGGGTATTGCCATCGGGCTTAGGTGCCGCGTCGGGCAAGGAAATGCCATCGACGTCCAGGCTGACCCGGTTGCCTTCCAGGCCACGGATGTTGTAGCCCGTGTTGCCCGAACCATCCCACACGCTGCCGGCGCCCGAGGCCGCCATTGGCGTGCTGATCAATGGCTGGTAGCGCACGATGCCGCCCATGTCCGTCACGCCACGGCGCTCCAGGTCGTCGCTGCTAATGACCGTCTTGGTGCCGGCGCGGCGCTCGTAATCCTGCTTGGCATTGACGACAATTTCCGGGAAGACAGGCAGCTTGGCCGGTTCCTGGGCGGCCGTGCCCGCGTTGATGGCGGCATTTTGCGCAACGGCAGGCAGCATCGGTGCGGCAAACAGGCCCAGCAAGGCGGCGCGCAGCACCAGGTTGTGGCGGCGGGCAGGCAGATGAGCTGGGGATACGACGGGTGCAGCGGTGCGCTGCGGAAGCACAGTAGTCATGATGGTCCGGTCTAAGAGTAAAGGCTGGCTCTTGAACCCGGATCGATAACGATGCGCAAGGAAAGTTTGCTGGCGAAAACGATACTGTAACACGAATCATTCTCATTTGAGAATGACAATTGGTCTAGACAGATGTTATTTCGCAACAATTATAAAAATACCAGCCGGATGGCTGGCACATTGGACTGATGTCAGGCCGGCGGATGGGCCAGCTTGCGCGCTTCCGCCTGCGCGCGGCGGCGTTCGGCAAAGAAACGCTTGAGAAAAGCGCCGCACTCGTCGGCCAGCACGCCACCGACGATGGCCGTCTGGTGATTCAGCGCCGGCTGCTCGAACAGATTCAGCACGGAACCGCAGGCGCCCGTCTTCGGGTCGCCCGCGCCGTACACCACGCGCGCCAGACGCGCATGCAGCATGGCGCCCGAACACATCACGCACGGCTCCAGGGTCACGTACAGCTCGCAGCCGGGCAGCCGGTAGTTGCCCAGCTTTTCGGCAGCCGCGCGCAGCGCCATCACTTCCGCGTGCGCGGTCGGATCGTGGCGGCCGATGGGCTGGTTGTAGCCGACGGCGATGACTTCGCCATCCTTGACGACGACGGCGCCGACGGGCACTTCACCGAGGTCCCACGCGTGCTGGGCCTGCTCCAGGGCCAGCTGCATGTAGCGCGCGTCCTGCGCGCTAGCGTGCGTTTCAGTCATCGGTCACTTCTGCCCAGCAATTCGGCGTTTCATGCAGCACCAGCTTATGCAGGTGCAAGCCCGTGCCGAAATGGTCGGTAAACGCGGCCTTCAAAATGTCGAAGGCGATGCGCGCCAGGTTTTCCACGGTCGGAATGCGGTCGATGACGACGGTTTTATGGTCGGGCAGGCTGGCCAGGAAGTCGCGCACGGCCGTGTCTTTTTCGTAGACGAGGAAGGCGTGGTCCCACACGTCGACCAGGTGCTGCTTGGCCAGGGTTTTCACGTCGGAAAAGTCCATGATCATGCCATTGTCGGAATTGCCTTCCGCTTCGATGACCTTGCCGACCAGGGTGATTTCCACCGTGTAGCGGTGGCCGTGCAGGTTGCGGCACTGGCTTTTGTGGTCGGGAATGCGGTGGCCCGCGTCGAATTCGAGCTTGCGTGTGATAGTCAGCATATGTGTTGTTAAGGTATTTGCAGGAGTTTATGGGTTTGCAGGCTCAGCTTCCACTTCGGGTTGCTTTTGCACGTTTCGATGGCCAGCTTCATGTTGTGCGCGGCCAGGGGGCCATCCATCGCCTGCACGAAGAAGTTCTCGAAATCCAGTTGTTCGTAGGCAGCCAGGTCTTGCTGGAACTGGGGAATGACCACCTTGATTTCATTGCCTTTGTGGACGACCAGTGTCGAACCCATCTTCGGGCTGACGCAGATCCAGTCCACGCCGGCCGGCACGGGCAAAGTACCGTTGGTTTCGATGGCGATGGTAAAGCCGACCGCGTGCATGGCGTCGATCAGGGCCGTGTCCAGCTGCAGCAGCGGCTCGCCGCCCGTAAACACCACGTATTTGCTCGGTGCGTAGCTGGCCGGCCACAGGCTGTCGATCAGCGCGGCCAGTTCCTCGGGCGTCTTGAATTTGCCGCCCAGTTCACCGTCCGTGCCGACAAAATCCGTGTCGCAGAACTGGCACACGGCCGTGGCGCGGTCGCTTTCGCGGCCCGTCCACAGGTTGCAGCCGGAAAAGCGGCAAAACACGGCCGGACGGCCCGCGTGCGCACCTTCGCCCTGCAGGGTGTAAAAAATCTCTTTGATGCTATAAGTCACTGTATTTCCTAAGAGCTGGCTGGCGTCCTCGCGCAGGGCGTACGCAGCGATGCCGGCGCATACCGCCGGCGCCGCAAAAGCCGATTGACAACCCTCTATTATATGCCGCCACGACACTTCCCGTGCAAATGCCGTGCCCGTCACCTGGCCGTGCGGCGCGAAAGGACCAGAAAGCCACGGCGAAAGGCATAACTGCGCGGCTTTTGCGTTTAGACAATATAAATAGCCCACAGTTAATATATTTTCTGTAATAAGATTGCCTTCTGGAAAACATTTAGGGAGCGGGAAATGATGCAACGCTGGCCACGCCTGCCGTACCGTCTGAGCATTCTGGCCTGTCTGGCGGCCAGCGCACTCGCCACCCTGCACACCGGATACGCGGCGGGACCGATGCCGCCGGGCGGCGCCCCCTCCCCTTTGATGGCGGCCTGCGCCGTCCTGCTCGGTGCGCTGACGCTGCTGCTGTGGCGCCAGCACCGCCTGGCGCTGCGCCTGCAGGCGCTGGAACAGCTGCGCGAGGACGGCGAGCAGGCGCGCCTGGCCAGCGGGCAACAGCAGGCGCGCGAGCAGGAACGCCTGCGCATCGGGCGCGACATCCACGACGACCTGGGCCAGCATTTGCTGACCCTGAAGATCGACCTGTCCATGCTGCAGACCAGCACGCATGAGGCGGTGCCCCAGCTGGCGCAACAGCTGGCCGTGATCGCGCGCAATGTCGACCTGACCATCGCGGCGCTGCGCTGCGTCATCCATGACCTGCGCCCGCCTGCCCTCGACGCAGGCCTGCAAGCGGCATGCGATGAACTGCTGGCCGACTTTACGCGTACCACCGGCATCGGCTGCGGCTGCGACTACCAGCTCGACGCCGCCGCCGGCCGCGCGCATGGCGCCTTGCTGTATCACGTGGTGCAGGAAGCGCTGGCGAACATTGCCCGCCATGCGCACGCCACGCATGTCCAGCTGTGTCTGCAGCAAACGGGCGCCACCGTGGCTTGCCGCATCAGCGACGACGGCATCGGACTGTCGGGCTCGCCGCCGCGCCTCGGTTGCGGCCTGTCCGGCATGCATGAGCGCGTGGCCGCCGCCGGCGGCAGCCTGCACATCGACAGCCGCAGCGGCGCCGGCACCACCTTGCGCGTGTCGCTGCCCCTGCCGGTCTGCCACGACGAAGCAATGGTCCATCACTGAAAATATTGCTCAATATCAACACCATCGCTACCCCACGCTGCATCATGGCCAACGAGCCAGCCCCATTCACGCCCAAGAAGGATGCTTTCATGCCGGATAGCCACGCACATGCCAGCCCATCGCCATATGGTGAAGCCCAGGGTTTCGCCGTCAAGATGATGGAATTGCTGGTCGTGCCCACCTTTGTACTCGATGTGCATGGCAGGGTGATGATCTGGAACCGCGCCTGCGAGCAGCTGACGGGCGTGCCTGCCGCCGAAGTGCTGGGCGCGCGCGAACCGGGCCGCTGCTTTTACAACGACGAGCGCCCCACCCTGGCCGACCTGCTGCTGGCCGGGCGCGGCGGCGACATGCGCGCCCTGCATACCCAGCAGCAATACCGCAGCAGCACGGGCAGCAATCTGTGCGCGGAAAACTGGTGCGACATGCCGCGCACGGGACGGCGGCGCTACCTGGCCGTCGATGCCAGCCCCATCTACGGCAATCACGGCGAACTGATCGCCGTCGTCGAAACCCTGCGCGACATGACGGACGAAAAGCGCGCGCACGTGGAACTGGAACGCCTGGCCACGCGCGACGGCCTGACGGGCCTGGCCAACCGGCGCTGCTTCGACGACACCATCCTGGCCGAGTGGCAGCGCGCCCAGCGCCAGGGCCAGCCGTTGTCGCTGCTGATGGTCGACGTCGACAATTTCAAGGAATACAACGACAGCCACGGGCACCAGGGCGGCGACCTGTGCCTGCGCAAGGTGGCCGGCGCCGTCGCCAGCGAAATGCGCGCCAACGACCTGGTGGCGCGCTACGGCGGCGAAGAGTTTGCCGTCATCCTGCCAAACCAGTCCCTCAAGGGCGCGGCCATCGTGGCTGAACGCGTCCGCCACCGCGTCGAGCGGCTGCAGTTGCCGCGCAAGCGTCCCGACGGCGCCTGCGTCACCGTCAGCATCGGCGCCGCCACGGCCCTGCCCGGCCCCGGCACGGAACTGGGGCAGCTGATCCATACGGCCGACTGCGCCCTGTACCGCGCCAAGCACCTGGGCCGCAACCGCATCAGCCTGCCGGAAACGACGCTGACCTGAGCACCTGTCCCTGCGGCACGCTTTGCCTGCCCTGACGGGGCCGCCCCTTCATGCCAAAACGCCTTGCCCCTATGCACGGCGGCACGAATATTCTATGCTGCGGCGTTGCACTTTCCACATTCCAAAAAAGAAGGAGCCCCCGTGTCAAGAATCATGCCCGTTTTACTCCCCGCTTTCGCCCTGGCCCTGTCGGCCATGGCCTCGTCGAACCTGGGCGCCGCACCCGTCAAGCCGGCCGCCGCCCACAGCGCTGCCGCCGCCGGCAAGGCCGACCTGCTGCCGTTCAAGGCCACGGAAAAGACCCTGGCGAATGGCTTGAAGATCATCATCGTGCCGACCGGCTTCCCGAACCTGGTCTCCCTGCAAATACCCGTGCAGACGGGTTCGCGCAATGAAGTCGAGCCTGGCAAGTCCGGCTTCGCCCACTTCTTCGAGCACATGATGTTCCGCGGCACCAAGGCCTATCCGCCCGAAAAATACCAGGAAGTCATCACGCGCGCCGGCGCGCGCCAGAACGCGTATACGAGCGACGACCTGACCAATTACCACACGACGTTTGCCAAGCAGGACCTGGAAACCGTGCTGAAGGTGGAAGCGGACCGCTTCCAGCACCTCGATTACGCGGAAGACGCGTTCAAGACGGAGTCGCGTGCCGTGCTGGGCGAATACAACAAGAACAGCGCCAATCCCGTGTCGAAACTGTTCGAAGTGATGCGCGACAGCGCCTACACGACGCATACCTACAAGCACACGACGATGGGTTTCATTCAGGACATCGAAGACATGCCGAACCAGTACGCGTACTCGAAGATCTTCTTCGACCGCTGGTACCGTCCCGAGCGCACCACCATCATCATCGCTGGCGACGTGGAACCGCAGCACGCCATCGCGCTGGTGGAAAAATACTGGAGCGGCTGGCAGCGCGGCAAGCAGCAGGCGGCCGTGCCCGTGGAACCCGCGCCGCGCGGCCCCCTCTACAAGCACGTGGCCTGGCCCACGCCGACCCTGCCATGGGTGGCCGTCGGCTTTCACGCGCCCGCGTTTTCCGTCAAGGACAAGGACCAGGCCGCCCTGGCGACCTTGCTGTCGCTGTCGTTCGGCCGCACCTCGCCGCTGTATAAACGCCTCGTGCAAAACGAGCAAAAGGTCGACCAGTTGTTCGAGATGACGCCGGACCGGGTCGATCCGACCCTGGCCGTGCTGGGCGCGCGCGTGAAAAACATCGATGACGCCGTCTACGTGCGCGACGCGATATTGGCCACCGTGGCGCGGCTGCGCGACACGCCGGTGAGCGAAAAAGACCTGGCGGACGCCAAGTCGGCGGAAAAATACGGTTTGATACGCTCGCTCGACAACACGGAGCAGATCGCCGGCACCCTGGCGTCGTTCGTGCATTTCGACCGCTCGTATGCCACCATCAACCAGTACTACCGCCTGATCGATACCCTCACGCCGGCCGACCTGCAGGCAGCCGCGCGCAAATATCTGACGGACGAGGGCCTGGTGGTGACGACCCTGTCGCATCAGCCGATGGCCGCCGCCATCGCCACCACGCCGAAGCTGGCCAGCCTGCTGCCGGCCGCCTCGAACGCGAAGTTCGACGTGCTGGTGCAAAAGTCCGCGCTGCCGCAAATCCGCTACAAGCTGCTGTTTATGGCCGGTTCCGCGCAAGATCCGCAAGGCAAGGAAGGCCTGGCCGCGCTGACGGCGTCCATGGTGGCGTCGGGCGGCTCGTCCGAGCGCAAGATCGACGAAGTCAACCAGGCCCTGTTCCCGCTGGCCGGCAGTTTCAGCCAGCAGACGGACAAGGAAATGACGACGTTTACGGGCTCCATCCACAAGGATAACTGGACGCAGTTCAACGCCATCGCCCTGCCCCTGCTGCTGTCGCCCGGTTTCCGCGAAGACGACTTCCGCCGCCTGAAGGATGCGCAAAAGAACGCGCTGCTGCTGGACCTGAAGGACAACAACGAAGAGGAATTCGCCAAGGAGCGGCTGCAAACGAACGTCTACGCGGGCACGCCGTACGGCCACCCCGTGCTGGGCACGGTCGCCGGCATCGACGCCATCACCCTCGACGACGTGAAACAGTTCTGGAAGAGCGCGTACGCGCAAGGCGCCGTCAAGGTGGGCATTTCCGGCGACGTCTCCGAGGCCATGACGGCGTCACTGACGCAGGCGCTGGCAAGCTTGCCGGTAGGCCCAGGCTTGCCGGCAACGGTGAAACCCGCGGGCCGCAAGGCGCATGGCCTGGAAGTGGAAATCATCGAGAAAAACACGCGCGCCACGGCGATTTCCTTCGGCCTGCCTTTGGAGGTGACGCGCACGCACCCGGACTTCCCCGCCCTGTGGCTGGCGAAAACATGGCTGGGCGAGCACCGCGCCTCGAATTCCTACCTGTACCAGCGCATCCGTGAAATCCGCGGCATGAACTATGGCGATTATGCGTACATCGAAGCCTTCCCGCGCGGCATGTTCCAGTTCTTCCCGAGCCCGAACCTGGGCCGCAAGGCGCAGCTGTTCGAAATCTGGATCCGCCCCGTGGCGCCGGACAACGCTCACTTCGCCCTGCGCGTGGCCCTGACGGAATTGGGCAAGCTCGTCGACAACGGCCTGACGCAGGACGATTTCGCCACCACGCGCGACTACCTGATGAAGAACGTCTTCGTCATGACGTCGACGCAAGACCAGCAACTGGGCTATGCGCTCGATTCGCAATGGTATGGCACGCCCGAGTTCACCAAGCTGATGCGTGATGGCTTGTCGAAACTGACGCTGGCGGACGTCAACCGCGCCATCAAGCAGCATTTGTCGGCGAAGAACCTGTCCGTCGTGATCGTCGCCAAGGATGCGGCCGGCCTGAAGGAAAAACTCGTCAGCGACGCGTTTTCTCCCATCAAGTACGACGGCAACAAGCCGCAAGCCCTGCTCGATGAAGACAAGGTCATCGGCGCGATGAAACTGGGCATCAAGCCGGCGGCCGTCACCGTGACGCCAGCGGCGCAGGCGTTCGCGAAGTAAGGGCTGGTGCAGGATCCCCCCCCGTCTGACGAAGCATGTCGGATGGGGTGCATCGGGGATGGCCAGACTTGAACACATCAACGACCTGCGGTGAAGGATATGGAATGCCACGCTGTCACATTGATCATATCGCCATCACGGCGCCAACGCTGGAAGCGGGTGCGGAGCTGGTGCGGCTGGCGCTGGGGGTAGAACTTCAGACTGGCGGAGCGCATACCCGCATGGGGACGCATAACCTTCTGCTAAGGCTAGGCGATGCCGTCTACCTGGAAGTGATCGCCCCCGACCCCGAGGCGCCGCTACCGTCCCGGCCCCGCTGGTTCGCGCTTGACACCCTGGCCGCCGATGCGGCGCCGGCACTCGCCACCTGGATAGCCCGCACCGCCGATATCGAGGCCAGCGTTGCGGCGTGTTCGGAGCCGCTTGGCAATATCGAAGCCATGAGCCGGGGTGCCCTGAATTGGCTGATCACCATTCCCGGCGATGGCGCACTGCCCTTGCATGGCGTCGCCCCGGCACTCATCGAGTGGCAAGCGGAGGCGCACCCGGCGGCCAAGCTGCAGGATCAGGGGCTGTCCCTCATCAAGCTCGAACTGTTTCATCCCGAACCGGAACGCATTGCACGCTTGCTGCTATCGCTGGGCCTTGAAGGCCAGCTTGTTGTGCACGCGTCGACAGCGGAACGCGGCGCCGGCCTGGTCGCCCACATCAATACGCCGCAGGGACCGCGCCGACTGTAAGCGCGGCGGGCGATCAACCGCCCCCGCGCCGCCAATTCACTCGAAGGGATTGGCCACCGACGTCACCTCGGGCGGCGGCAGCTGGTCGGGCAGCTCGTGCTTTTCCAGCTGCGCCACCACGTCAGCCAGCAGTTTTTGCAGCTGCTTGGCCAGGGCCAGGCCCGGCTTGTCCAGGGTCAGGTCGATGTCGCCGCTGATGCTGATGCGGTCGATCCGGTTTTCAATGGTCAGGCTGCCGATTTCCAGCACATCGCTTTCATTGGCATACGGGACGAATTTCTTTGCGCACATGGGATTTCCTTTTTGACGGTCTTATTTCTTGGACTTGCTCTTCACCTTGGGCAAACTCAGCATGCGCAACTTTTGCTGGCGCGTCAGCGACGGTAACAGATCGATGCCGATCCTGTCTTCCAGTTGCGCAATGCTCAACACTTCATATGTCTTGGTGTCGACGTTTTCAATAAAATAGGCGGCGCCGGCGCGCTGGCGCGGGCTGTACACGGCCTTGTACAGATGGCTGGGCACAATGACTCTTCCCACCTTGCGCAGGTTACCGCCAATAAAAGCCGGCCCCGTGATCACATACAGGTCGCCCTCTTTCTTGGCCATCTTGCGTACGGCGCCTTCGATGCCGGCCCACACATAGCGGTTGTTGCGCGAGTCTTGCGGCACCATGTTGGCCAGGGTAAAGCTGTCGCGCTGGCTCTGGCGGTCCGGCATGTCGCCGTTGGGCGCCATATGGCCACGGTCGAAGCCGCTGCGCGCATAATCGACCAGCTCCGCGCGCTGGGCGGCGGGCAGCTTGCGTTCGGCGTGGAAGGAGTTTTCGCGCGACAAGTCCTGCGCCGCTTCCAGATTGTTCGCCGTCAAGTGCTCGGCCGACCACAGCGGCGTGCGCGTGATACCCGAGTGCATTACGCCAAACACGTTGTAGCACAGCTCTTTGGTTGCCACGTCCAGCTTGGGGTTGGTGATTTCCGGCTTCCGGCCATCGACGTAATGGGCGGGACAGGCATCGGCATGCGCCAGGTTCGCGGCAAAGGCGCAAGCCAGCAAGCCGCACGCCAGGGTCAGCCTGGCGATCGATCGTTGAATCATATTTCCCTAAGTGAAATCATTGCAGGCCAGCATTCTAGCGGACGGCGGCCATCATCACAAACCCGCGCAAACCTGGCGTGCGCGACGAAAACTGGGCGTGCAGGCGGTCCTGCGCAGAGCTGGTGCAAATAAAGGCCAACAGGCCGCGCACAGCCATTCATATCTGCTAAGATTGCCTAGATTCGTTCGCATCGACCATTCAAGATTTGGAGAGCATATGATCAAAAAAACCCTGCTGCTGATCGTTGTCGTCGTCGCCGCCATCCTCGGCTATGCCACCACCAAGCCCGACACCTTCAGTGTCCAGCGCGAAATCACCATCAAGGCCCCGCCCGAGAAAATCGCCGCCCTGATCACGGACTTCCATTACTGGGCCGCCTGGTCGCCTTGGGAAAAGCTCGATCCCGCCATGCGCCGCACGTTTACGGGCCCGGCCAATGGCCTGGGCGCGCAATATGCGTGGCAAGGCAATGACAAGGTGGGCGCCGGCCGCATGGAAATCACGGAAGCGGCCCGGCCCGAACGCACCGTCATCAAGCTGGACTTCCTCAAGCCCTTCGAAAGCCACAACACCACCACCTTTACCATGACACAAGAAGGCGACGGCACCAGGGTGAACTGGACCATGACGGGCCCCAGCCCTTACGTCAGCAAGGTGATGACGGTCTTCGTCAGCATGGACAGGATGATCGGCAAGGATTTTGAAAAAGGCTTGAACAACCTGAAGGCGGCTGCGGAACGCTAAGCCCGCTAGCAGCAAAAGGAAACAGGGCCCGCGCGGCCCTGTTTTACTTGGCGCCGCCTTGCGGGGGCATGCTCAGAACTGCTCGATCCAGGCGGCCAGGTGGTCTGGCGTAAGCGCCGGTTCAGCCTGCACTACCTTGCCCTGCAAGCCCAGTTCAGTCCTGCTCAACTGCAGGGACCAGCCGCGCCGCGCCAGCCACAGCAAGCTGGCCAGCCAGAACGAGTGGATGGACGAGACGGGCGTGGTGGTCGGTGTTTCCAGGAATTCCGTCAGCAGCCGTCCATCGAGGAACAGCGCCGTGCCGCCCTGGTTTTGCAGCGCCGCGCCGAATACGGGCAGCAGCATGTCGATCGCCTGCTCCACGCCACGCCCCGGATGCTCGCGCTCGAGCGTGTCGAGCTGCTGGCGCACGGCGGCGGCAAAGGCCGTGCCGCGGAACGCTTCCGAACTGACCAGGTCGGCATAATCCATCAGCAGCCAGTCCGGCTCGGGCGGCGTGACGCCGGCCGTCAGGGCCGCCGACAGATACGCTTCCACGGGCAGTTGCTGTTCCGGACCGGCCAGGCTGGCGCACAGGGCGTACAGGGTGCCGATGCGGTTGGCGACGGCTTGCCGCTGGCGCACCATCAGCTTTTCGCGCAACAACTGGGCGTGTTCATTGCGCAAGCGCGCCAGTTCCAGCGCCTGTTTGAGTTCCATGCGCAGGGCCGCGATATCCCACGGCTTCTGGATGTAGCGGTGGATCTGCCCCTGGTTGACGGCTTCCACCGTGTGCTCGAGCTCGGAATACGCGGTGGTCAAAATACGCACGATGTGCGGATGGCGGTCCCAGCAATACGACAGCAATTCGTTGCCGTAGGCGCCGGGCATGCGCTGATCCGACACCAGCACGGCGATGCGGTCGGCCTGCTCGTCGAGGATGCGCTTGCCCTCCTCGACCGAGGTGGCCGTCAGCACGTCGGCCAGCGGCGCGATGGCGCGCTGGAAGTATTTGAGGGCGTTGGCCTCGTCATCGACATAGAGTATCGTCGGCAAGCCTTGCGCCGGCTCACGCTGAGCCGGTAAACGCAGATTGGCGTCAATCATGCTCGTTCCTTATATGTACTGGAAAATTCAGGGTTACCGTGGTGGAGGTGCCAAACTCGGTGGCGATATCGAGGTTGCCGCCGAACGACTGCATCATGCGGTGGCAAAACACCATGCCCCAGCCCTTGCCTTCGCCGCCGCCGGCACTGACGGGGTCGATCAACAGCTGTTCCACAATCTCGGGGGCGATGCCGGCGCCATTGTCGCGCACCATGATGCGGCCGGCATCGATGCGGATGCCGATCGCCGGATGGGTTTGCTCGCCGGCCGAACGCAAGGCATTCGCCAGCACGGACGATAATATCAGCGCGACGCAATTGGGCGACTCGGCTATGGAAAAATCTTCGCCCACTTCGACCGTGATGGCGGCGCGCTGGGCCGCGCTCAAGGGATAGCTGTCGAGCAAGGCGTCCAGCAACTGGCGCGCGCTGCCGGCGCGGCGCCCGCCCTGCATGCCGGGCCCGGCGCTGGCCAGGCGCACCGTGTCGACAAAGCTGGCCAGAACGGACAAACAATAGCGCGCATTGTCGTGCATCAGGGCGGCCGCTTCGCCGATCTCGGCCTGCGGCGCGGCGTCCGCCTGCGCGCGCCGCGCGATGCCGCGCGCAAAATTGGCGATGGCCGCCAGCGGCGTGTTCAATTCATGCGCGAGGAAGGCCAGCGATTCCTCCATCGCCACCAGGCCCTGGCGGCGCGCGGCCCGTTCGCGGCCCGTCTGTACGGCCAGCTGCAGCGCCGTTTGCATGGCGGCCAGGTCGAGCGGCTTTTCCAGCAAACGGAACAAGGTGCCGCCGTTGATCAGCTCGAGCAGCACGTCCTTGTCCGCATAGGCGGTCACCAGCATGCAGACGATGTGCGGATAGCGCTGCGCCACTTCCTGCAGCAGCTCGCTGCCCAGGCGGTCCGGCATGCGGTAATCAGTGACGAGCACGTCGATCTGGCCGGCCTCGTCTTCCAGCAGGGCCAGCGCCGCATCGACGCTCTGCGCCGTCAATACGCGGTAACGGGGGCCGACGGCGCGCTCGAAATACTTGCAGGCGAGCGCTTCGTCGTCCACATACAGCACGCTGGCGCGGCTATCGCTGTCCATGCTAGCGGCCCTCCCAATCGGAGCGCTGCAAGTCGAAATTCATGCTGGCCCATTTGCCCAGCTCGCTTTCGGCGCTCAATGTTCCCCCGTGGCGCTCGATCACGCCATAGCTGATGCTCAAGCCCAAGCCCAGCCCCTGCCCCACTTCGCGCGTGGTAAAGAACGGCTCGAACACACGCGCCAGGTTTTCCGGAGCGATGCCGGGGCCGTTGTCGCGCACGCTGATGCGCAGGCGGTTGTCATCCCAGTGGGCCGTGATGCGGATCTCGAACGGCGGCGCATTGCCCTTGCGCATGGACAGCACGGCATTGCCCAGCAAGTTGATCAGCACGCCCACGATGGCCGCCTCGTCGCCGCGCACCAGTGTGTCGACCGGCAAGTCGTGGCTGATGCTGACATTTTTCGTCTCATGGCCCACGAGGCGGATGGCCGCGTCGAGCGCGCTGCGGAACTGGAAGTGTCCCGTTTCCAGCTGGTTCCCGCTCTTGCGGTAGGCAAAGGTCTTCAAGTCGGACACGATGTGCTGCACGCGCAGCATGCCCTGTTTGGCGTCGGCCAGGCATTCGCTGACCAGCGCGCTTTGCTTGGCGGCCGGGTCTTCGATGGCCACTTCGATGGCCATCATGCAGAAATTCACGGGGTTATTGACTTCATGCAGCATGCCGGCGGCCAGGGTGCCGATGGCGGCCATCTTCTCCTGTTGCAGCATCTGTCCCTTGATATCGGCCAGGCTTTTATTCGTTTCTTCCAGCTGCGTGTTCTTTTGCGCCACTTCCGCCTTCAACTGGAACAGCATGAAGCGGGCGCGCTCATTGAAATACGTAAAGACGGCGCTGATGCTGGCCGACATGATGAGGAACAGACAGTTGACGACAAACGTGCCCGGCAAGTCGAAGCCGCCCGCATGCCAGGCGCAGGCGCCCACGTACAGCAGGCAGGAGATGGCGCCGAAGACCATGTTTTGCCACAGGCCGAAAGCGAGCACGATGCCCGACGAATAGATGGCCAGGGTCATGCCCACGTAATAGATCGAGGTGGCGCCTTCCGTGATGGCGATCATCCAGGCGATCATGATTTGCGGCAGGATCAGCCAGACAAACGTCAGCCCCTGGATGCGGTCCTGCGCCCAGCGCGTGCGCATGGCCAGCACGACGCAAAAGATCAGCACGGACACGACGATGCGCGCGCTGGTAAACGCCGATTGCTTGTCCGGATACAGTGCCGAATCGAGGCCCATCCCCAGCAGGATCAGCACGATGCCCGTGTACGCCCCGCCGCGGCTGAATTCCAGGCGGAAGTCGCGCAAAACGGCCGTGTAGCCGGCGTGCAGGCCTGGAGTATCCATCAAGGAATGCTCACTTCCGCGAACACATTCACGCCCGTCGCGTCGACATAGATTTTCGGCTCCGTCGCATGCTCGGGCAGCAAGGCCGACAGGCCCGCTTCATTGCGATAGATCAAATGCCACTCGAGCAAATGTTCCATGCCGAACTTGCCCGGGTTGTTGGCGTGCACATTGGTGACGAGCAAACGTCCGCCCGGCCCCACGCGCGAGGCGAAGTGCATCAACAGGCGCGCGCACACCTTGTCGGACAGGTAGTCGAACAGGCCGGCGCAATACACGGCGTCAAAACTGCCGGGCAAGCCCGTGATGCCCGAGCCATGGCGGCGCTTGAGCAGGTTATGCACGGAATCGTGCACATAATCGATCTCGACCACACGCCCCGTGCGCTGCATGATGGTGGCCAGGCGCGCGCGCGTCCAGTCCAGGGTCTCGCTGCTGAAGTCGACCAGCTCGAAGGCCAGCCATTGCGCATCGGGGCATGTCTCGAGAAAACGCTGCACCTCGATGGCCGGGCCGCAGCCCACGTTGAGCACTTTGTACACACGCCCCGCGGCACGCGCCGCGGCCGCCTTTTCAGCCAAAAATTCCGTCAGGATATCGATGCGGTTGCGGTGCGCCGTCGCCACGGCCGCCTGCAAAAAGGCCGCATTGACGATCTGAAAATACGTGCTTGGGCCCTGGCGCGGATCGTCGAGCAGCTGGTTGACCATCTGGTAATCGCCCGCATAGCCGAGCGGCTTGGTAAACGTGCGGAAGACGAACGGCGCGCGCAGGATCAAAGGATGCAGCGCCGCCTGGGCGAATGCGCGGTGGGCCGGTGCCCGCTCTTCCTCGACGAGCGAGGCTTCCACCTCGAGCTGGCGCAAGTAAAGCTGGGTCTGCTCCATCAGCGGCAAGGCCAGTTCATCGAAGATATCGGGGCGCAGCCGGCCGTTTTCCTTGGGCAGCGAGTCGGACAAGTCGACCTGCTCGACCCAGCGCGCCACTTCCGACAGGAAGGCACGCATTTCGTTGACGACGATCTGGTAGTCGCGGCGGATGCGGAAGCGCTCGCCCCAGCCGGCCACAAAGGCGCTGGACTCTTTCGCCACGGCGCCCTTGACGACGACCACGTCGCTCAATTCGCGCCACTCGTCGATCAGGGTCACGGAAACGATGGCGGTCAGGCCCGTGTTGACGCTGCTGATGACGACGGCCTTGCCGACGTAGGCGTTTTTCGCCCCCATGCGCACCGTCACGTCATTGAGCACCTCGCTGACCTGCACAATCGAGTATGGATTGTAGATTTCCATGACCAGCGAATTGCGCTGCAAGTTAAAAATCGTGCCGCGCACCGCCTCACCTTGGGTGTTGCGGAAACTGACGACTGGATCGATCTGCGATTGTGAATACACGATTGAGCATTATCAAGTTGCCCGGTTTCCGGCGCACCACACTGGTGACACCAGATTCCTGGCTGGGTTAAGGCACGGCACACCGGTCGTTTGCCGCCGGCTCCGCCATCGCAATGTCGGTATTGCGGCGTCGCGCGACGCCGTGCCGGAGCGCCTCAAAGCGCATCTGTTCGCTCTCTGATCGAGTGTACTATGGATGTAGCAGAACGGGCAATTGTTCCCTCAGGAACGACTGCCCGTGGCGCTGGCGCGCAACGCCGGCGCTCATCCCGCGACGAACAAGGCCAGCGCATGACGCAGCAACTGCGGCGTTTGCCCCGTCCAGCGCTTGAACGAGCGGCGAAAGTTGGTGGCATCATGAAAGCCGAGGTAGGCGGCCACGGCATCGTTGTCGTAGCCATGCGCCTGGAACAGATAAATCGCCTTGTGCGCGCGCACCTGGTCCAGCTCGGCCTGAAAATGCGTGCCATGGCGCGCCAGGTGGCGCTTCAGGGTGGCGGGACTGACGCCAAACTCCTGCGCCGTGTGCTCCAGAGTTGGCGCGCAGCGGATATTGGCCAGCAGATAGTCGTACAGCGCACCGAGCAGGCTCGCTGCCGGCACGGGCGCCAGGGCCGCCGCGCGCAAGGCCAGCGCGGCCGCCGTGGCATTGCCGCGCGGCCAGGGTTTGTCGAGCCAGTTGGAATCGATGAGCATGGCGTCGACCTGGCAATCGAAACGCAGGGACTGCCCCAGGTGCACCTCGTGCTGCTCCACATGACGGGGCCGCGCGCGGTTGAAGCAGAAGCGCCACGGCAAAGACTCTCCGGCCAGCCAGCGGCACATGGCCGCCAGCGCCGTCATGTGCATTTCCACCAGAAATGGCAGCTGGCTCGGCGCGCCGAACGCGTCGACCCAGTACAGCACGTGCATGTCGCCCGCCTCTCGCAAGCGCGGTTGTAGCAGCGGACACAGCAAGGTATGAAAGTCGCACAGGATGGTCAATGCCTGGCGCAGGTTCTGCGCCTGCAGCAAGGCATGGCTGGCGGCGCCGTAATGGCCGGGCAGCATTTGCTGGCCCAGCATGAAGCTCGTGTCGGCACTGTCCAGGCCGCGCGCCACGTTGGCCAGCAATTGCAGGTATTGCGCGGCGCTGACCTGGCTTTCCGCGGACGGCAGCGCGCCGCCATCAAGGCCCGTGCCCTTGAGCAGCGGCGCCGTGGCCAGCTCGCGGCTGCGCGCGTAATCGAGCACCAGCGCCGGCTGGTGATGGGCTGCGATGCTGGGGTCGCTTTGCTGGTTCAGCGACATCAGGCAGGCGCGGCGGTGCCGGCCCTGGAACTGGCGCTCCGGCCCGGCGTTTCAACGGCACGGCTCAGCTCGGCCAGCACCACTTCCGGCACGCCATCGGTGAGCGAGCAGGCATGGCGCAGGCTCAGGCGGATTTCACGGTTGTCGTTGGCATGGTGGCGCATCTGCCCCACCATGGCGCACAGGTGGCGCGCCTTCACTGCCGCATCCTCGCGCGACACGCCAGGCATCAGCACGGCGAAGCGGTCGCCCGCATAGCGGCACAGCAAATCGTCATTGCGCAAATTCAGCAGCAGCATGTGGCCCACGGCTTGCAGCACGCGGTCACCTTCGCGGTGGCCGTATTCGCGGTTAATCAGGTGAAAGCTGTCGATATCGAGCAAGATCAGCGCGCAATCGAGACCGGGACGGCGCTCCTGCTCCAGGCGCATCTGCGTGCGCAGGTAGCTGGCGTCGGCCAGCTGCGTGATGCGGTCGAAGGCGCGGTGGTCGCGGAACAGGCGTTCGCGCTTTTGCAGATGCTCGTTCAGGCGGAACTGTTCCTGGCGCCAGTAATACATGCCGATCGTCACCAGCAGCATGCCAAACGGAATCAAGCCTTCGAGCCAGTTATCCCACACGGCGCTCTTGTCAACGGCGAAGAATTCGTCAAGGCAATCGGCCCAGGAGCCCAGCATGATGGCGCACAGGCCGCCGGCGATCAGACTCGTCACCAGCCCGCGCGGCCGGCTGCTGAGGGTAAACAAAAACCAGGTGCCCGCCATGACGGCCGTGCCGCCTTCGCAGACGATATCCATCCACTTCCAGATGGCGAATGGTTTAAGGTGTCCCAGTGTGGCATACAGGAACAAGAACAGGGGCAAGGCCAGTGCGGCGGCAATCAGGCTGTTACGGTGCAATGGCAGCATGTGGGAAAACCTTTAAAAGTGGTGCTGTCGCCACGATAGCGCCCGCCCATGACGGCACGATGACATGCCCCACGCCCGTGCGGCAGGTGCAAACGGCTCATCATTACCTTGGGCGCTCATGCAAATACGGCATGCCACGCCCCATGTGCCCGCGACCGGCAGGTCATTTCAGCTCACCACGCTCCATTTCCAGCCGGAAAGCGTTCACGGGCCGTTGTTTTCAGGGTGGCAAGCCCTTGCCTGTCACGCAACCGTCATATTTGCTGCCTAGAATCCGCCCGGTTCCTTCCCCTAACCGAGCTCTTCATGAAAACCATGCACACTTCGTTACCCTCCCCGCTGCGCCTGACGGCCCTGGCCCTCGGCATCATGGCCGTCTTCAGCGGTCAAAGCCATGCGCAAGCGCAAGATGCGGATGGCCAGCCAGCCGCCACCGTGGTCGTCAGCGGCCAGCGCGCCAGCCTGCGCAATGCCATCGCGGCACAAGAGAAAGCCGACAACATCATCAGCGTCATCAGCAGCGACGATATCGGCGGCTTGCCCGACAAAAACGCAGCCGAGGCGCTGGCGCGCTTGCCGGGCGTGTCCGTGCAGCGCGACCAGGGCGAAGGCCGCTACATCACGGTGCGCGGCCTGGGTCCGGACTTGAATGCCGTCACCATCAACGGCGCCCTCGTGCCGTCGCCGGAAGCGGGCCGCCGCGCCGTGGCGCTCGACATCCTGCCTGCCGGTCTGATCCGCACCCTGGAAGTCTCGAAGACTTTACTTCCTGAAATGGACGCCAACTCGCTGGGCGCCACGGTCGAAGTGAAATCGCTGTCCGCCTTCGACTTGCCGGGCAAGCTGCTGTCGGCCAACGTGGGCGCCAGCTACGACGAAAAGACGGGCAAGACCAGCCCCAGCGGCGGCGCCCTGTGGGCCCAGCGCTTCCTCGACGGCAAGCTGGGCGTGGCCGCCGGCCTGAGCGCGGAAAAGCGCTCGTTCGGCTCCGATGACGTGGAAACGGGCGGCGCCTGGAGCAAGGGTAAATTGTCCGGCCTGGAATTGCGCGACTACCTGCCCGTGCGCAAGCGCGGCGCCCTGGCCGTCAACCTCGATTACCGTCCCGAAGCGGGCAACAGCTGGTTCTTGCGCTCGTTCGTCAGCGAGTTTTCCGACAATGAAGTGCGTGACCGCCTGACCATCAGCAATATCGCGGGCGGCAGCCTGGCCGAAGACCAGACGGCCAGCGCGCGCGCCGAGCGCCGCATCCGCCAGCGCAAGTACACGCAGCAAGTACGCTCGCTCGTGCTGGGCACGCAACAGAAATCGGGCGACTGGACCCTGGACGTGAAAGGCGGCATGAGCCGCGCCACGGAAGACACGCCGGAATCCCTGAACGATGGCCGTTTCCGCGGCACCAGCAATTTCGCCGGCATCAGCTTTACGGATACGCAGGCGCCGACATTGAGCGGCCCCGCCTCGCTGTACGATCCGGCCAGCTACGCGCTCAACGCCATCACCCTGCAAAAGCGCTACTCGAAGGACAATGAACACCATGCGCGCATCGACCTGGCGCGCAAGTTCGACATCGCCACGCTGAAGTTCGGCGCCAAAGTCAGCCGCCGTGAAAAGACCAATGACACGGATCAATGGGCGTATAACAGCAGCAAGGCCACCAGCGGCAACTATTGGGGCGCTGGTTCCACGTCGATGAGCAATTTCGTGCAGGGCCACAATCTCGACTACGACCTGGGCAACATCGGCGTGGCGCTGGACCCGGCCCTGATACGCGCCCGCGTGGCGGGACTGGACCGCGCCAAGGCGCGCCTGTCCACGGAATCGATCATCAACGACTACCGCATGCATGAAGACATCAACGCCATGTATGTGCAAAACAGCTACGACTTCGACGCCTGGCACATCCTCGGCGGCGTGCGTGCCGAACGTACCAGCTTTGAAGCGGCTGGCTCGCAAGTGGACAGCGCCGGCGTCGCCACGGCCTTGACGCGCGAACGTTCGTACACCAACTGGCTGCCCAACCTGCAAACCCGTTATGACGTGGATCAAAAGACCAGCGTGCGGGCCGCCTGGACGCAAGCCGTGGTGCGCGCCAATTTCAGCCAGCTGGCGCCCGGCATCAGCCTGGCCAGCAACACGGAAGCCGTGATCGGCAACCCGGACTTGAAACCGCTGAAGGCGAACAACCTGGACCTCGGTATCGAGCGCGTGCTGGGCAATGATGGCGTGATGTCGGCCTACGGCTTCTACAAGGACATCAAGAATTTTACCTACACGACGAATCTGGCCGGCACCGGCCAATGGGCGGGCTACACGACGGCCACATCGTATGCGAACGGCGACGCGGCCAAAGTCAAAGGCATCGAACTGGCCTACACGCAGCCGCTGCGCATGCTGCCGGCGCCATTCAATAAATTCCTCGTCGGCGTGAATGGCACCCTGAGCACCTCGAGCGCGCAAATCGGCCGCTTCGACAAAGCCGGCAACAAGCAGATGCACCGCGACATCCGCCTGCCGGGCCAGTCGAACCAGGTGATGAACTTGATGCTGGGTTATGAAACAGGCCCGGTCAGCGCCCGCCTGGCACTCAACTACAAGTCGCCGTACCTGCTGGAAATGGGCAACGACATCCTTGACCAAAGCCAGGACCATATCGTCGCCAGCCAGAAACAGCTCGATTTTTCGCTGTCGTACCAGATCAACAAGCAGTTCCAGATACTGTTCGAAGCGGCGAACCTGAACAACGAGAAATACTATGTCTACCAGGGCACGAAGCAATACAACGTGCAGAACGAACAATACGGCCGCACTTTCAAAGTGAGCCTGAAAGCCAGCGCCTTCTGATGATGATTTCAATGAACATGAATAACATAAAAGAAACCGTACTCTGCAGCGCTTTGCTGGCTGCTTTTTGCCTCGCAGGCATGGCGCAAGCGGCGCCTGCCCAAGCTGTCCCTTCATTCACGCAGGAAGCGGAAGAGCTGGCGCGCCTGCCCGGCGGCGGCTGGTTGACCCTGGACAAGCATGGCTTGCGCCTGTTTAACGCCAGCGGCCAGGAGCAGGACCGCATCGCCGTGCGCGCCAAGCAGCTCGACACGCGCAGCGACGGCAATAAAGTGCTGGCCGTGTTCCTGGAAGCGGACACGCAGCGCCCGCTGCCCGTGTCCGTCGACGTGCAGGCCGGCAAGCTCAATCGCCTGGCGCCGTTCCCCGTGCCCACCTTTTCCGTGGAAGCGTCGTGTTTGTACCGTGACGCCCAGCAACTCGACCATCTGTTCTTGATCGGCAAGGATGGACAAGCGGAACAGTGGGTGATGCAGGGCGAACAGCGCAGCCTGGTACGCAAACTGGCTCTGCCGCCGCACGCCAAGCATTGCCGCGCCGACGATGGCGCCCAGCGCCTGCTGGTCAGCGAGGCCAACATGGGCGTGTGGTCGTATGAAGCCGATTCGGAAGGCATGGGCAAGCGCGAAGTGGTGGCCCTGCGCAAGCCATATGGCCAGCTGGACGGGGGCGCCGGCGCGCTGGCCGTGCTGCCGGGCGGCGTGGCCGTGCTCGACAGCAAGGCGGACAAGCTGCACCTGGTCGCCCATCAGGCGGGCAAGTGGACGGCCCAGCTGCCGCAAGCCGTGGCCTTGAACGTGCGCAAGGGCGACAGCCAGCTGGCACTCGACGGAAATTCCTTGATGTTGCGCGGCAAAAACGGTTGGCAAGCGCGGCCATTGAAGTGGAATGGCAAGGCGGAAGCGGTGCCTGCGGTTGCCATCATCGCCCCGCAAGCCCAAACGGAACCGATGGCGCGCCAGGGCGACGCGGCCGACGACCCGGCCATCTGGCTGTCCGGCAACCCTGCCGACGCGCGCATCCTCGGCACCAACAAAAAGCAGGGGCTATTGGTCTACGGCCTGCAAGGCAAGCAGACCCAGTTGCTGGAAGTGGGACGCCTGAATAACGTCGATGTGCGGCAAAACATCAGCCTTGGCGGCGGCAAGGTCGACCTGGCCGTCGCCACCCAGCGCGACGACAACAGCATGATGCTGTTCACAATCAATGCCGATGGCGTCGTGGCGGAAGCGGGCCGTTTCCCGACCGGACTGAAAAGCATCTACGGCATGTGCTTGTACCAGCCAGCCGGCGGCGGCGTGGAAGCGTTCATCAACGATAAAGATGGTACCTTCCAGCAATACAGCATCGGCCTGGAAGGCAACAAGTTCAGTGCCACCCTCTTGCGCAGCTTCAAGGTCGCCACCCAACCGGAAGGCTGCGTGGCCGACGACGCCAACGCCAGATTGTTCCTGGGCGAGGAAACCCGCGGCATCTGGACCACCTCGGCCGACGCCGCCAAGCCCGACGCCCTCACCATGGTCTTGCCCGTGGGCGCACAGCTGACGGCCGACGTGGAAGGCATGGCCATCTATCGCAAGCCGGGCGGCAAGGCTGATTCTGGCTACCTGATCGTCTCCAGCCAGGGCGACAACAGCTACGTCGTGCTCGATGCCAAAGCCCCCTACAAGGTGCGCGGCCGTTTCAAGGTGGGCTTCAATTTACCGGCAGGCATCGACGGCACCTCGGAAACGGATGGCCTGGACGTGACCTCCGCCAACCTGGGCGGCGCGTACGCGCAAGGCATGCTGGTGATCCAGGACGGCTACAAGCGTTTGCCCGATGGGCCACAGAACTTCAAGTATGTGGCGTGGGGCGATGTGGCGAAGGCGTTGAAGCTGGAATAATCAGGAAGAAGCGGGGTCGGGCCTGCCGGGGAATGCGCACCAATGGGGCGCATTCCCATCCCGAAGAGGCCGGTCCCAGCACTATGTGCGCGGCATATCGATATGAAATGGCAGGCGCTTGCCGCACAAGTCCACCATGCCCGTCACGAGCAGGCGCCCTGCCGACAATTCGACAATGTTGACAGCCGATACGTCGCCGTATTCCATCATATAGATACCCGATTCCTCTGCATCGGGATGCGTATCGAGCATTCCGATCGCAAGCGTAGCTTCCTGCCCTTCCGGTATGCGCAAGCCGTGCAGGAAAAAAACCGGCGGATACAGCGCCCACGACCATTCCGCATCGTCCGGCTCGGTCAAGCGCATGAACACATCATCGTCACCATGGATATCGATATTGAGCTCCAGCATACCCTTGCCATGAGCGTCCAGATTAATGCTTGATTTCGCTACATCCACTTCAAAATTGGTGTCACCGATACTAAAAACAGTCATTCAATACTACTCCCAAGTTACAGGTAAATGGACGCGACAGGTAGCAAGAAATACAGGGCAGCCCCGTCGGCCGCGAAACCAGAAGGATAAAGCCGTCAATCACGGCTATCGTGCCGACACCCTATTTTTATCCTTTTAACCATGTTCGTACCATCATTGTCAACGCGCGCCAAAATGAGGTCAAACCTCATCGCCTTTAAGAATGCCGGTGAACGCAAGAAAAGGCCGCTTACTCCGAAAAAAAGCCAAAACCTGTAACGTCCGCTTCCACCGTATTGTGTTGAAGAAGTCGAGCGGCAACAATTTCGGGAGATCTCAGACTTCCAAACAGAAGATGATCGTTCAATAGCGGCGGTTCTGGCCAGTCTAGGCTGGCAGGATTTCTATCTAATCGTTTACATACCCGCGTTTTTCAAGACAATAGGCCATTAGCAAACAATTCTACAGCTGTAGCGTATTTTGCAACAGGGCATCAAAAAAAAGAAACCTCGATGCGCTAGCCATGCCAGCAACTACCCAGTTAAATCTCCCCGGCTTACCAATCTGCCAGCGACTGCCAGCCTCAAGCATATTAAAATACCGTCCCATGACCTCCCCCGCCTCGACCTCTTCCCTTCCCGACAGCATCCTGCTCCCTTCCCTGGCCGTATTGGGAGGGCAGATTTCCGTCAATCTGGGGGCGGCGATTGCGAAGAATCTGTTTCCCGTCATTGGCGTGGAAGGGATTACGGCGTACCGGGTGGGGTTTTCGGCGCTGATCTTGCTGGCGATTTTCCGGCCGTGGCGCTACCGGCTGACGCGCAAGGATGTACTCAATTTGCTCGTCTACGGTTCCGTGCTGGGGCTGATGAACTTGCTGATTTACCGGGCATTTGCGCTGATACCGATCGGCATCGCGGTCGCCATCGAGGTGACGGGGCCGCTGGCCGTGGCCATGCTGTCGTCGCGCCGGCCGCGCGATTTGCTGGCCGTGGCTTGCGCCGTGTTCGGCTTGTATCTGCTGTTGCCCCTGCAAGGCAACCCCGGCAGCCTGGACCCTGTCGGCGTGGCGTATGCGCTGGGGGCGGCGCTGTGCTGGGCGCTGTACATCATTTTCGGCAAGCGGGCATCGACCTTGCAAGGCGGCCAAGCCGTGGCCTGGGGCATGACGGTGGCGGCCATGGTGACGGTGCCCATCGGCATCACCTATTCGGGCACGGCACTGCTGGCGCCATCGATTGCGCTGATGGGCCTGGCAATCGCCATGCTGTCCAGCGCCCTGCCGTACTCGCTGGAAATCTTTGCCTTGCGCCGCTTGCCGCAAGGCGTGTTCGGCATGTTCAGCAGCGCGGCACCGGCCGTCAGCGCGCTGGCCGCCATGGTGGTACTGGGAGAAATGCTGAGCTTGACGCAGTGGCTGGCCATCGCCTGCATCGTGTTTGCGTCGGCCATGGCGGCGCTCGGCGCACAGGGCGGCAAACGCTAGCGGTGCTCGACGGGCAGGCAGGTTTTGATGCCCGCCTGTAAAATGCGTCATTGCTTGCCATATCGCGCACTCTGTCCCACCGATGACATCGACACTTCTTTTTCGCCTGCTCTCCCCTTTCGCTACCGCAGCCGTGCTGCTGGCGCCAGCCGCCGTCGCGCAGGCTGCCGCTCCGGCCGCCCTCACCGGCAATGCGGAAGCGGGCAAGGCCGCGTTTCGCAAGTGCGCTTCCTGCCACCAGGTAGGACCATCGGCGCGCGGCGGCTTTGGCCCCAAGCTGTCGGGCGTGATCGGTCGCAAAGCCGGCGCCACCACCGACTACAAATACTCGGCGGCCATGAAAAACGCGAATATCGTCTGGACCGAGCAAAACCTGGCCGCCTTCCTCAAGGCGCCCAGCGATTTCATTCCCGGAAACAACATGCGCTTCTGGGGCATCGGCAATGCGCAGCAGGTGGCCGACTTGCTGGCCTACCTGCGCACGCAGTAAGCCCAGCCCATAACGCATGCACGGACAGGCGCATACCGCATCCCGCCCATGAAGCCGGATCAAGCTCCCAGCGCCTGCAGCACGCCCTTGCGCTTCTTGTGCGCCGCTTCATAGACTCGCAGCCGCTTGCGCTGGGCGGCGGACAGGCCATCGAGCTTGTCGCGGATCTGCGCCACCGTCAATTGCTGGTAGCCGGCGATGGGCAAGTCCGGCTGCGACGCATCCGAGGCAGCGCCGCCGGCATTTTTCCGCTCCTGTGCTTCCTTCGTTTCACCCGATTGCGCCCTTTGCTTGTTCACGATGCGCGCCGCGACTTCTTCCTCGCGGCCCGGATAGCGGCCTTCCTGCTTGAAATCCCGTTCCAGTTTCTTGAATTCGCGTTCACGCTTGGGGCTTGCACCGACAGGCATGTCACCTCCCGTCTACGGTTTGGCCGGCAACTTGCGCAGGCACAGGTAAATGGAATACAGCGCCGCCAGTCCCACCAGCACGTACACGCCGCGCGAAGCGGCCGTCATGGCGCCGAGGATGCTGGCCACGATGTCGATATCGAACAAGCCCACCAGCGCCCAGTTCAAGCCGCCCACGATCAAGAGGATCATCGAGATCCAGTCGACCACGTTCAAGCGCTTTGCCGACATTTCCTGTTTTGCCGCACCGTCCGATCCTGCCTGGATATTCGCCATATCAGCCTCCTGTAAGAAGAAAGGACCCGCCGCCGGGTCTATCAAGGAACAGTGTAGGCGCGGCACCGGCATGCGCCAGTCGGACGATGCCGGGCATTCAAGTAGGAAGACTCTGTAATCAGGCGGGTGATTTTATCTGGCAACAAGCCAGGCGGCAGCGCGCATCGGGTAACTGCAGCTCATTGCCGCAGCTGCTTGTACATGATGGTGGTGGCGTCCAGGCGGTTGCCGTCCGGCGCCAGCGCATAGGCGGGGATGCTGCCGGCCACCACGTAGCCAAGCGACAAGTACAGCGGTTGCGCTTGGTCGCCGCTGCGCGTGTCCAGAGTCAGCAGGCTGCGCGGCAACTGGCGCGCCTGTGCTTCCAGCGCCTGCATCAGCTGGCGGGCGATGCCATGCCGGCGGAAAGTGGGCGCAACCAGCAGCTTGCGCACTTCGGCCCGGTGCGCCTGGTTGGGATTAGTGTCCCAGTCCAGCTGCACGGCGCCCGCCACCCGGCCATCGACTTCGGCCACCAGCAACAGGCGCACGCCGCGCGTGACGGCCGGCAACACATTATCGGTCCAGAACGCCTGGCTGGCCGCCGTGTCGAAAGGCAAGATAAAACCGATGCTGGCGCCGTCGTACACGCAGTCTTGCAGCAAGGCGCCCAGTTCCGGCAAGCGTTCGACAATATCGGTGGGCGAAAAATGGCATAGCGATGCGGGCATGGCGACCTCAGACAAGAAAGAGAAAATAGCGGGCGCCGCTGTCTGGCGGCGTCGTGAACGCGCTGGGGCCGTGCAGCTGGTAGCGCAAACAGTCGCCGGCTAGCAAATCGTACGCGCGGCCATCGACGGTCACGTTCAGCTTGCCTTCCTGCAGCAACAGATGGTGTTCCATGCCGGGCCGGGGCGAGGCGGCATAAGTGATCGTCACGCCCGCATCGAGTTCGCATTCGAGCGCTTCGCCGGCCAGTACGCGTGACGGGGGCGAGACAGAGCGGCGCCGGAAACCCGTGTCCGGGTCCGTCCATACGCTTTGCTGAGCCCGCCGCAGCAGCGGTGGGAAATCGTCTTCCACCATGCGCAGCAGGCGCGACATGGCCAGGCCGTACGCCGCGCACAGCTTGCCCAGCACGCTAGTCGTCGGGCTGACTTCGCCATTTTCCAGGCGTGACAGGGTGGCGCGGCTGACCTGGCTGGCACTGGCCAGCTGGTCCAGCGACCAACCCTGCTCCACGCGCAACTGTTTTAAACGCGCCGCCAGCCGCTGTTCCGTGTCGTTATCAGTCAATGTTGGATTTTCCATATATGGGAATTTATCCCACAAAAGAGAAATTGGCAAGCAGTTGCTGCACAGTTGTTCAGCGCACAGACCAGCAAGCCCTCCCCAGGCACGATACGCCATCACTTCAAGGAAAAGCCATGGCCTCCACTCCCGCCACTCCCCAGCCACGTCTGGGTCAGGCGCCCGCGCCGCTGGGCAGGGTCGAATTCCATTTGCAGTTTATTCGCTCATATGCCGATCCCGCGTTCGACGCCGTGCGCGGCGCCTTGGTGCAGGTGGAAGAAGTGGCGTGGAAGAATTACCAGGATGGCCGCAAGGCGCCCGTGACACAGAAGGCGGGGCCCGGTTTTCTTGACCCGGACTACGACTTGTCCGTGGAGTGGAAAGCCACGCGCGACCGCCTTCTGGCCGCCGAAGCGCGCCAGAAAGACCCCGCCACGGCGTCGCGCGTGCTGCTGATCTGCGGCGCGGCACGCAATGACGGTTCTTGCCCTGGTGAAATTTCCAAAACGTGGCGCATGACGCAATGGGCCAGGGAAGTGCTGCAGGCCGACAATATCGAAACGGACGTGCTGGACCTGAGCCTGCTGACCTCTTCATATGATTTGCACATTCATCCGTGCAAGGGCTGTGTCTCGACAGCCATGCCTCTGTGCCACTGGCCATGCAGTTGCTACCCGAACCATGGCGAACGGCAGACGAATGACTGGATGGCGGAAATTTACGAGCGCTGGACGGCTGCGCACGCCGTCATCATCCTCACGCCCGTGTACTGGTACCAGACGCCCAGCGTACTCAAACTGATGATAGACCGGCTCGTGTGCGCCGACGGCGGCAACCCCGATCCCACGTCCACGCACGGCAAGAAAGCCGTGGAAGCAAAGGCACTCGAATTACAAGGCTGGAATTACCCGAAACACCTGGCCGGGCGCGCGTATGGCCTCGTCGTGCATGGCGACGTGGCCGGCATCGAAGGCGTGCGTCGGGGCCTGTCCGACTGGCTGGACTGGATGGGCCTGGTTAACGCAGGCGCCAAGGCGCGGCTGGACCGCTACATCGGCTATTACGACAGTTACGCGCAAAGCCACGATACCCTCGACCATGACGCTAATCTGCAGGAAGAAGTGCGCAACGTGGCGCGCGCCGTGGCCGTCGCCGTCCAACGGCTGCGTGCAGGCACGCTGGCGCCGCCCGATACGGAACTCCAGCCTCCCCGGCCAAAATGACACCCGGCACAGCTAGCCCGCCATGCGCGATGCGTGGCGGCACAGCTCCAGGAAACCGGCCAGGCGCGGCGAGAGTATCTTCTTGGACTGGCGGATCAGATAAAAGTTGCGCTCCAGGGGCGGCAGCATGGTCTCGAGTTCCACCAGTTGCCCGCCGGCCAGCAAATCGGCCACGACGACGCGCGACAGGCAGGCGATGCCCAGCCCCGCCGCCGCGCCATATTTGATGGCTTCCGAATTACTGAATTCGCCCGCGGCGCGCAGGTAGTGCAGATACGGCACCAGCGCCTGCTCCACAGCTTCGCGCGTGCCCGAGCCCGCTTCGCGCAGCAGCCAGCCTGCCTGGTTCAGTTCCGTAAAGCTGAGCAGATGGCGCAGCTGCGCCAGCGGATGCGTGGGCGCGGCCACGATCAGCATCTGGTCCGTCAGCCACGGCTCCACCAGCAAGCCCGGCTCATGGCACGGCCCTTCGATCAGGCCGACATCGACACGGAACTCGGCTACGGCGGCCGCGATGTCGGCCGTGTTGGCAATCGTCACCTGCGGAATGCTGCGCCCGTATTGCTGCGCCGCTTGCGCCAGGATCTGCGGCAGCAGATAGATGCCGATGGTGGTGCTGGCGCCGATCTGCAGGCTGACGGGCACGGACGGGTCGGCGCCCGCGAACTGGCGCTCGATGCTGGCGGCCCCGTCGCGCATCTGCCGCGCCTGCGGCAACAGCAGGCGGCCATTGTCGTTGAGCAGCAATCGCTTGCCCACCCGGTCGAACAGTTGCGCACCCAGCAAGGTTTCCAGTTCGTTCAGGGACGCGCTCGTGGCCGATTGCGACAGCGCAATCAGGTCGCCAGCCGCGCTGGTGCTGCCCGAGTCCGCCACGGCGAGGAAAATCTGCAATTGCCGCAAGGTCAACGCCATCTCATCTACCTATTTTTTCAGTTAAACATACAAAAACAATCCGTTTTACCATTTAATCAGCGGACTGTACAGTCATGCCATACGAATCAAGAACCATGGAGTACGGCATGTCATCCCTCTTAACAACTAACACAACCAATTTCAGCGACCGCTATGGCCGCCTTCTGCCGGGCCTGCTGCTCAGCGGCGCAATCGCTTATGGCGCCATCGCGCTGGGCAAGCTGGAATGGATGCAAAGCCACGGCATGAGCGCGCTGACCCTGGCCATCATGCTGGGCATCGTGCTGGGCAACAGCGTGTACGGCCGCCTGGCGCCCACCTGCGGCGCGGGCGTGGCCTTTTCCAAACAGACCTTATTACGACTCGGCATCATCCTGTACGGCTTCCGCCTGACCTTCCAGGATATCGGCCAGGTAGGGCTGGCCGGCATCGCCATCGATGCGCTGGTGCTGGCGTCCACGTTTGGCCTGGCCATGTTCCTCGGCACCAAGGTATTCAAGCTGGAGCGCAACAGCGCCATTTTGATTGGCGCGGGCAGCTCGATCTGCGGCGCGGCAGCCGTGATGGCGACGGAACCCGTCGTCAAGGGACGCAGCGAGGATGTCACCGTGGCAGTTTCGACGGTCGTGGTGTTCGGCACCATCGCCATCTTTTTATATCCTTTGCTGTACCAGCTGAATCAAGGCTGGCATCTGCTGGGCGCCACGCCTGCCGCCTTCGGCGTGTACATCGGCTCGACCGTGCATGAAGTGGCGCAAGTGGTGGCGGCCGGCAAGTCGATCGGACAGGAGGCGGCGAATGCGGCCGTGATCGCCAAGATGGTGCGCGTGATGATGCTGGCGCCGTTTCTCGTCATCCTGTCGGCCGTGCTGGCACGCGGCAAAGCGAAGGCCGGTGGCAAGGAAAATGCGGCCAAGTTGGCCATCCCCTGGTTCGCCTTCATCTTCATTGCCGTGGTCGCCTTCAATTCGCTGGGCTGGCTGTCGGCACCGGTGGTAGCCGCCATCACCGAGTTCGATACGGCCCTGCTGGCCATGGCCATGGCGGCCCTGGGCTTGACGACGCATATGTCGGCCATCCGCCGCGCCGGCATCAAGCCCCTGCTGCTGGCAGGCCTGCTGTTCTGCTGGCTGATCGCCGGTGGCGCCGCCATCAACCACGTGGTTGCCAGCCTGTTTGCCTGACCTTGAGCCGGATTCAAGCCGGGGCCGCTGACGCGGGAGCCGAAAACTTCGTACAATACAAGTGTTTTGACTCTCAAACCGGCTTCGGCCCCATCCAGGAACATCCATGCACCTCTCGAACTGGCTGCTTTTCTGCAGCGTCGCCCTGCTCGTCACGTTTTCTCCCGGCCCGGCCGTCTTGCTGGCCATCTCGAACGCCATCGCCGTCGGCCCCCGCCGCGCGATGATCAGCAGCATGGGTAATGGTTTTGGCTTGTTCATCATTTCCGGCGTGGCCATGGCCGGCATGGGCGTGGTGCTGGCCACCTCGGCCACGGCCTTCATGCTGCTGAAACTGGCCGGCGCCCTGTACCTCGTGTACCTGGGCATCAAGCAATGGCGCAGCAAGACCAGCGTCGTGGCCGATGCGCCCGTGGTGGCTGGTGCGGCGAATCCTAATTCGTTCTGGAAACTGTTCCGCCAGGGTTTGACGGTCGCGTTGACCAATCCGAAAGCCATCCTGTTCTTCTCGGCACTGTTCCCGCAATTCATCACGCCGGGCGAACCCGTGGCCATCCAGTTCACCGTGCTGACGACCTCGTTTGTCGCCTGCGCCATGCTGGCCCACTTGTTCTACGCCAACCTGGCACGCCTGCTGAAAACCCAGCTGGCCACGCCGGGCCGCGCCAAGCTGTTCAACCGCATCACGGGCGGCGCCTTCGTCTTGCTGGGCCTGAGCCTGCTGCGCCTGCGCAGCAAGGTCGCGTAATTACTGAAGTAAAAATGTCTCGATGCTGGCCGCCAGGGCCAGCGGCGTTTCATTCATCGGATAATGTCCCGCATTGCCCAGCACCTCGAGCCGGGCTTGCGGGTACCACGCCAGATACGTGCGGCGCATCAGGGCCGCATCAAAACGGGGGTCGTGCTCCCCCACCAGCGCCAGCAACGGTAGTTCCACGCGCGCCGCCTTGATGTCTTCACTGAAATCCGTCCCGCTCCACGCGAGAAAATAGGCGGCAAACGCCGCTTGGTCCGAACTTTCCCAAGAGTATTGCGCCTTCCAGTCCAGCCAGGCGGCTGGCAAGCGTTCGCCCGTGCTGCGGTCGATGATGCCGCGCCGCGCCTGCACATTGCCACTGGCGTCGAGAAACAGTTGCCGCGCCGCCCCATCGAGCGCCACGCCACAGCTGGGTACTGGCGCCACGGCCACCAGTTTGCGCAGGCGCAAGGGCGCCAGCAAGGCCAGCCGTTCCAGCGCCATGCCGCCCATCGAGTGACCGACCACGCTGAACGTGGCAAAGCCGAGCGCATCGGCCAGGGCCAGCGCGTCGCGGGCGACCTCGTCCATCGAATAGCTGCCCTGTGCGCCGCGCATGCCGCCATAGCCGCGATTATCCATGAAGACATAGCTGAAAGCGCCGCCATCGAGGGCCGCTTCCATCGGCCCGAACGCGTGCGCGTCGCCAAACCAGCCGTGCAGGACGATGACGGCGTGGGCGCCATGGCCCACGCGATGATAGGTGTTGTGCATATTCACTCCTGAAAAAGAGTGTGATGGTAAGCGGCCAGCCGTCGGCCCGCCTTCGATGGCAGGTCAAATACTATAGAGTACGGGCCATGGATGATTTTTATACAGAAGTGCCGCGCCCCTTGATCGCCACGGCGCGCGACTATGGCGCAGGCGCGATGTTTCCCAGCCACAGCCATGCGCGCGGGCAATTCGCGTATGCGGCGCAGGGCGTCATCAGCGTGCACACGCCGCAAGGCAGCTGGCTGGTGCCGCCGCAACGGGCTTGCTGGGTGCCGGCCCAACTCGTCCACGGCATGCGCATGCATGGCGCCGTGACCATGCACAACGTGTTTATCGACGCCCCAGCCATCGCCGGGGCCGGCTTGCCGCCCCACTGCCAGGTGCTGGACACACCGCCGCTGCTGCGCCAGTTGCTGGCCGAGGCAGTGACCGTCGACGCCCTGTATGCGGAACAATCGCGGGCCGGACGATTGATGGCCTTGCTGCTCGATGAGATTGCCGCCGCCAGGCCCCTGCCCCTGAGCGCGCCCCTGCCGCAGGAACCGCGGCTGGCGCGGCTGTGCATGGATATGCTGCAGCAACCGGGCCTGGGCAGCAGCCTCGATACGATGGCGGCGCAGGCCGGCATGAGCCGGCGCACGTTCACCCGGCAATTCCGCGCCCAGACGGGACTGGCCTTTGTCCAATGGCGCCAGCAAGCGTGCCTGCTGGCCGCCATCACGCGGCTGGCCGAGGGGCAAGCCGTCACCAGGATCGCACTCGACCTCGGTTATGCCAGCCCCAGCGCCTTCACGGCCGCCTTCCGCCGCGTGCTGGGCCAGGCGCCCAGCGATTATCTAGCCTAGACAATGATGGCGGCGATGCGCCGCGCCAGCGCCTGCGCCAGTTTCTGCACGTGGTAGCCGTCGACAAAACCATGGTGGGCTTGGGCAGAAAACGGCACGCGCATGCGGCCATCTTCCTGCGCGGGACCGAACTTGCCCCAGGTAAAGGTCGGGATGTCGGCGTCGCCGTGGCGGAAGATCGGGTGCTCGATGGCCGCCAGTTCCAGCCATGGCAGGCAGGTGATGAAGATATTGTTGCGCTGCTCGCGCTCGGTTTCTCCCTCCCCCGTGTTGATCAGCGCGCTGCTCGCTTCGGCCAGGCGTTTCGCTTCCAGGCTGCGTGCGATGAATATATTTAGCTGGTCCGTCATCGCGAAGCGCGTGTAGTTGAGGTTCTCGTCGCCGTTGATGACGGTGTACGAGGCGGGGAAATCGTCGATCTTGATCACCGCGCCCTGGTAGATGCGGTACATGAAGTTGTCGATCTCCCTGACCGTATTGAGCAGGCAGAACAGGAAAAAGTGGAATACGGGGATTTCCCGTTCCTTGCACCAGGGACGGAAATCCGGCACGTCGAGCTGGAAGTTGATGTTGACGAGGGGATTGTCAAACGCCCGGAACAAGTCATAGCGGTCGCGCCGCTTTTCAAAATTTTTCATGCGGCGAGTGTAGACGATGCAGGTGCTGGCGGGCAAGTCACGCAGCACCAGCGCCGCTGCCCGCCAAAATCTCCCGGGCCGCCTCGGCCACGCCTTCCTCCAGCTCGGCAGCCGTTGGCGCCAGGGCGAAACGCTGCAATTGCCCGTCCACCGCGGCAGCCAGCCCGGAGGAATGGCGCACGATGCCCATCAGAACAATGTACTTCCACTGTTCATCGTCGCTGGCCAGCACCGTTTTGACATAGGGAGCCAGGCGCGGACCGATGCCGGCCAGGTAAGGCAGGAGGACGGCGGCCACGGGCCAGTTGGCGTCCTGCACCCACTCGAGGATCTGCGGCATGGCGGGACGGATTTCCTCCCAGCGCAAGGCGGTCAGGGCTTGCGCGTTCTGCGTATCGTGTTTGTCGCGCGGCAATGGCAGACTCATGCGAGGCATCTTGTCATGCGGCGCCGCCATGCGCCAGGCCCCGCTGCACCTTCCACGCCAGCGGCAAGGTCAGCAGCAATACGGCCGCCAGCGCCAGCAAGGCCGTGTGTACGCTCGTATGGTCGCCCAGCGCGCCGAACAGCACGGGCGACAGGGCTCCGCCGCCGATGCTGCCCGTGTAGAACAGGGCAAACGCGTGCTCGCGCTTGCCGGGCCCGGCCAGTTCCGGCACGGCGCCATACAGCACGGACGAGGTGCCGTTCAGCGCCAGTCCCAGCAGGGGCAGCATGGCCATGACGCCGGCCAGCGGCAGCCACAGGGCCGCCACGATCAGCAGCGAGGTCATCGATTCCGTCAGCCACACGGTCTTCATCATGCCGATGCGCGCGCCCAAGTAGCCGCACAGCAGCTTGCCGAAGGCGCCACCCACGAACAGCAGAGATAAGGCCACGCCGATGCCGGCCGTGCCCGCCCCCTTGCTTTTCAGCAGGAATGGCAAAAAGGTGAGAAAACCCATGCGTACGGCGCTGTCCAGGGTGCCCGTGGCCAGCAGCGCACGGAAACTCGCGGGCGAACCGTTGCCCGCAATGGGCTTGCTTACTTTTTTCTGGCTGGCCTGGATGTCGCCGGGCTTGGGCAGCAGCCACCACAGCAAACCGGCCGCCGCCAGCCCCAGCAAGCCCAGCAGCGAGACGCTGGCTTGCCAGCTGCAGACCAATAACAGCAAGCCCACCAGCGCGGGTATCAGGGTCTTGCCGATATCGCCGGCAAAGTTATAGTGCGACAGCGCCTCCTTGACGCCGCCGCCCGCCTCGTGCGTGTCGGTGACGATGGACGAGGCCAACGGATGCTGGGTGCTGGCGCCCAGGCCGCCCAGCAGCAAGGCGAACAGCAGCACGGCCAGACCGCCCGCCTGCCCCGCGACCAGATAGGCGACGCCGGCCAGCGCCGTGCCGCCCACCAGCAGGCGTTCGCGCCCCCAGCGCCTGGCCATGCGGCTGGCCAGCAACTGGAAGCCGGCCATCATGCCCGAGTACGAGCCGCGCAACAGGCCCACCATGGCATAGCTGATGGCAAACTGCGCCTGCCAGATGGGCAGCAGCACATAGATCACGTCCGTCAAGCCGTCATGCACGGCATGCGCGCTGCAGGCGGCGAACAGCGAGCGGCGGCGCAGGGATTTGTCGGTAACGGTGGATATGGCGGACAGCGAGGTGGCGGACGGGTCGGTCATGGCTCTGCGGGTATCGGGAGAGATATCTAGTATACAAGTCTCTGCTCATCCGCGTGCCACGGCTTCCTATCCTTGCGGATGGATCAGCGCATTGAGCACCATATCTTCCCACTGGCCGGCAATTTTCAGATAGGCCCTGGCATAACCTTCGCGCTCGAATCCCAGCGTGCGTAACAGGCGCTCGCTTTTCACGTTGGCCGGCATGTGGTTGGCCATGATGCGGTGCAAGCCCAGCTCCCCGAAGGCATAGCCGATCCCCGCCGCCGCCACTTCGCGCATCAGGCCACGGCCCTCGCAAGCCTTGGCGACGGAGTAGCCAAGATTGCACGCTTGCAGCGGCCCCCTGACGATATTCGTGAAGTTGCACCCGGCAACCATCTTGTGCGAGTCCCGGCCGATGGCGATGAAATTGACGGCGTTGCCATCCAAGAATGCGCGATACGCACTTGCGGCTCGCGCATGGCAGGCATCCACAGTGTAAAACTGGCTGTCGCGTTCAGGCTCCCACGGTGCCAGGTGATGCCTGTTTTCCTGCTGGTAGGCAAGCAGCAGATCCGCATTGCCGGGGTGGAGCACGGTCAAAATGGTCTGTGGCGTTACAATCGTGGGCAATGGCCGCATGGGTATCCGGAGTCGGTATTGTCACCGCACTCTGCGGTATCCGGCCTGCCGCGTCAATACCATGATTGGCCTTGCACCGCCACGACAGGCGGCGCAAGGCCCTTTCCTTATTTGGCCATCGCATCCTTGGCCATGCCATCTTTCTTCATTTCATCCTTTTTCATCTCGTCCTTGGCCGTGCCGTCTTTCGCCATGCCATCCTTGGCCATGTGATCCTTCTTCATGTGTTTCTTGGCCATCGGCTTTTTCATGCCGTCTTTGCCCATCGCGTCCTTGTGCATGGCATCGGCCGAAGCGTCCTTGGCCATGGCGTCTTTCTTCATGGCGTCCTGGGCAAACGCGCCGCCCGACATGAGGATGGCGGAAGCGATGATGGCGGTGATGGTGGTTTTCATGATAGGTCCTTGTCTCAGTGTGGGATGGGCGAGATTGCCCGGTGGTAAAGTGACTGCGGTGCTATAGGTGTTGCCAAAAGTGATCAAGATCCGCCGAACCAGTTGTAGCCCTGATTCTCCCAATACCCTCCCGGGTAGGTATTCGTGACAAAAATGGCCTGGATGTGCTTGGGGTTCTTGTAGCCCAACTTGGTCGGCATGCGCAGCTTCATCGGGTAGCCATACTTGGGCGGCAATTCCTGGCCGTCATACGTCAGGGCCATGATGGTTTGCGGGTGCAGGGCCGTGGCCATGTCGATGCTCGTAAAATAATCGTCGGCGCACTTGAAGCCGATGTATTTGGCCGTCGTGTCGGCGCCCACCCGCTTGAGGAAATGGGAAAACGGCACGCCGCCCCACTTGCCGATGGCGCTCCAGCCTTCCACGCAGATGTGGCGCGTCACCTGCGTTTCCTGCGGCAAGGCGCGCAGCTGCGGCAGGGTCCACGCTTTCTTGTCGGCGATCAGGCCGCTCAATTCCAGGCGCCAGGCGTCGCCGTCGACCTGTTCCACTTCATCTTCGCCGTAATACGCGTTGAAGGGAAACGGCCGCGTGATCATGGAATCGGGATACGTGGGCGCCAGCTTGCTCGGGTCGAACAGCCAGCCTTGCACCCGGTCGTTGAAGCGCGACACCGCCGTCAGGGCTGTCTCGATGCTGGACGGGTCGCTGGCGCTGCAGCCCGTCAGCAAGGACAGGCCGCCCAGGGTCAAGCTGCGCTGCAGGAACAGTCGCCGCGACGGCTGCTTGATCTGGCGCAAGGCGTCGGCCAGCATGGCCTGGCCCTGCTCTTGCACGAGGATGGTTTTTTTCATGCTCATCTCCTTAGCGGCCGCGCAGCATGGCGACCAGGGTGCGCGGCACCAGCGCCACCATCAGCAGGTGCACGCCGACAAAGCCCGTCAGCAGTGCCATGGCGATGAAGTGGACCCTGCGCGCGCTCTCGTAGCCGCCCATCAGCTCGCGCAGCAGGGGAAATTGCACGGATTTCCACAGCACCAGGCCGGACAGCACCAGCACGATGCAGTCGAGCATGACGAACAGGTAGGCGGCGCGCTGCACCATGTTGTAGTGGCGCGGGTCCGCATGGGCCAGCTTGCCCTTCAGCGCGGCCGCAAAATCGGCCAGCAGCAGTCGCGGCGACAAGGGAAAGAACTGGCGCCGCAGCCGCCCCGAGACGATATTAATGATCAGATACAGCAAGCCATTGGCCACCAGCAGCCACATGGCGGCGAAATGCCACTGCAGCGCGCCGCCGAGCCAGCCGCCCAGGGTCAGGATGCGCGGCAGTTCGAACGGGAAAAACGGCGCCGCGTTATAGATGCGCCAGCCGCTGGTGGCCAGCACCACGACGGCCACGGCGTTGAGCCAGTGCGTGATGCGCAGCCAGGCTGGATGGATCACGCTTGCTTGTCCGTTCATCACATCGCTCCCTTCGCGCAGGATGCCGTGCTGACGGCTTGCAGGATGGCGCTGCTGTCGCTGCGCTGCACGAAGGCCACCACTTGCAGCCGCTCCGGGCGCCAGCTGGCGGGCAGGTTGACTTCACGGCGCAGCTGGGCACGGCCTTGCGACATCGCAACCGGTCCCAGCCACAGGCGCACGGCCGCGTCGTGATGCAGGGTGGCGCCCCGGTTTTCCCCGCGCAGCACTTTGGACACGATGGCGCTTTCGCTGATGGCCACGTACAGCTGGCCGCGCGTCTGCGCGTCCGGCGCGCTGGCATTGGCTTCCAGCACCAGCTTCCCACCGGACCCCGGCGTGGCGGACAGGCCGATAGCGACGGGCGCGGCGGTGGCGTTGATGCGGCGGATGGCGGCCGGCAGTTGCGTATCCCAGCTGCGCAATTCCGTGCCGCCGACGAAAAACTGCGGCGTGTAGGCCACGTGGCGCGGCTGGTGGCGCAGCAATTCGGCCTGGCGCGCATCGAATTGCGCCTGCGCCAGCGGATCCGTCCAGCCGATCTGGTCCCAGTAGGTGACGTGCAAGGCCAGCGGCACGATCAGGCTGGCCGCTCCCGCTTCCTTGCGCAAGGCGCTCAGGCGCTGGTCGGCGGGCGGACAGCTGGAGCAGCCTTCGCTGCTGTAGAGCTCCACCAGCGCCGCCGTCTGCGGCCCGCTTTGCACGGCGCAGCGCTGGCCGGACACCATCTGCGCCATGGCCGGGGCGGCCACAGCCATGCTCAGTACGGGTAAAAGCAGTGTTGCAAGGCGGTGCTTGATGTCCATGGTCTTTACCCGGTATATTGAATTAAGAAGCGTGCTTGCCTGTCAATTCGCCGCATGCCGCGGATTGGTTACAGCCGCCCTCCATTATTTTTGAATTTATTTTTTCCAACGCCTGTCACCAAAGGCCTGCATGCAACGAATACCTGTAAGCGAACGCCTGCATGGCACGGAATTGCGGCTGCATGGCTTGATGCTGCGCGGGCTCGATGGCGATGCGGCGGCCTACCGCAGTTTTTTGCAGGCAAGCAGCCAGCACTTGCGCGCGTTTTTCCGGCGCCGCCTGCAGCGCTGGCCGGACGAGGTGGAAGACCTGGTGCAGGAGTGTCTGCTGGCCATCCACAACCAGCGGTTGACGTATGACACGGGGGTGCCGCTGACGTCGTGGATCCATGCGATCGCGCGCTATAAGTTGATCGACTGGCTGCGCCGGCATGGGCGGCGCGAGGCGCAGCACTTGCCGTACGACGAAGAAGATAGCGCGCAGGAACTGTTTTCCAGCGCCGATGCCGAGGCGGCCGAAGCCAGCCGCGACTTGGGCAAGCTGCTGGCCACCTTGCCCGCGCAGCAGCGCGACGCCATCGTGCACACCAAGCTCGATGGCTGGTCCGTGCGCGACACGGCGGCCGCCATGCGGATTTCGGAAGCCAGCGTCAAAGTGGCCGTACATCGCGGCTTGAAGGCACTGGCAGCCAACTTGAGGATAACGACACCATGAAAACCGATGACTTGATCGCCATGCTGGCCAACGGCCCCGACGTGGCCGCCGCGCCGCCGCCGGGCACGCACTGGCGCACCGCATCCACGTTGGGCGCCGGGCTGCTGGCCAGCGTGGCCCTGATGGCCATGCTGCTGGGCGTGCGGCCCAATTTGGAGCAGCTGGCCCAGCTGCCCGATTTCTGGATCAAGGTGGGCTTTGTCGGCTGCCTCTGCCTGGCGGCCTGGCAGGTCAGCCGCCGCCTGTGCGTGCCGGGCGCCGCCACGCGCGCCCTGCCCCTGCTGCTCGCCATGCCCCTGCTGCTGATGTGGGCGCTGGGCGCCATCGTCCTGAGCGAAGCGCCGCCCGAGCAACGGGCGGAACTGTTCTGGGGCGCCACCTGGCGCAGCTGCCCCTTGCTCATCGCCCTGCTGTCGCTGCCCATCCTGGCCGCCGTGCTGCGCCTGATGCGCCAGCTGGCGCCCACGCGGCTGCGCCTGGCCGGCGCGGCGGCCGGGTTTGCCGCCGGCGCCATGGCTGCCCTCGTGTATTGCCTGCATTGCCCCGAGCTGGCGGCCAGCTTCGTCGGCTTCTGGTATGTGCTGGGCATGCTGGCGCCGACCGCCATCGGCGCGACCCTCGGCCCCAAAGTGCTGGCCTGGTAAGGAGGCGGCAAGGTCAGTTGCATACTTTGACAAAGAGTTGAATCCGTTTTTTGTAGCCGTTCGTATAAGTCAGGCAGCCTGCAGTTTCTTGGACTTATCTGTCAACGCTAACAAAAATCGGGAGAATCGACATGTCATTGTTACACTCGAAAACCGCACTGGGCGCCGCCCTCCTGGGCAACCTGCTGGCCTTGGCGATCGCGCCATCGGCCTTCGCCTCCAGCCACCGCGAAGCGCCGTTCATCACGCAAAACCCCAAGGTCGACGCCACCGACTTCTATATGTTCCGCAGCTATGAAACGGGGCGCGGTGCCTACACCACGCTGGTGGCCGACTATATCCCCCTGCAGGACGCCTACGGCGGGCCGAATTACTTCACCATGGACCCGAACGCGCTGTACGAAATCCATATCGACAACAATGGCGACGGCAAGGAAGACCTCACCTTCCAGTTCCGTTTCACCAACACCATCAAGGATGGCCAGTTCACCGTGGGCGGCAAGAAAGTCTCGATTCCGCTCGTCATCAACGGCGGCGCCATCGATTCCGTCAACCCGGCCGGCCTGAACGTGCGCGAAACCTACAGCGTGACCGTGGTGCGGGGCGACCGCCGCACGGGCACGCGCAGCAGCGTCACGAATGCCACGGGCGGCGGCACGACTTTCGACAAGCCCGTCGACAATATCGGTAACAAGGCCATTCCCAACTACGCCGCATATGCCGCGCAGCATGTGTACGCCGTCAACATTCCCGGCTGCGCCACGCCGGCGCGCCTGTTCGTCGGGCAACGCAAGGACCCGTTCGTGGTCAACCTGGGCGAAACGTTCGACTTGATCAACATCAAGGCGCCCGCCACGGAATTTGCCGCGAATGCGGAGTCGGCCGCCAAGGATGACCTGGCCAAGAAAAACGTCACGGCCATCGAGATGGAAGTGCCGACCGCCTGCCTGACCGCCGGCGCCGACCCCGTCATCGGCGGCTGGACCACGGCCAGCCTGCGCCAGGGACGCCTGCTGAACCCGGCGCCGGGCACGGCCACCGCGGCTTCGAAGGAAGGCGGCGCGTGGGTACAAGTGTCGCGCCTGGGCATGCCGCTGGTAAATGAACTGGTGATCGGCCTGAAGGACAAGGACCGCTTCAACGCCAGCAAGCCCTCGGGCGACGCGCAATTTGCCGACTATGTCACCAACCCCACGGCGCCAGCCCTGGTGGAAGTACTGTACGGCTCGGCCGGCGCCAAGGCGCCCACCAACTTTCCCCGCAACGATCTGGTCGCCACCTTTTTGACGGGCATCAAGGGCGTGAACCAGCCCGTCACCGTGACGGCATCGGAAATGCTGCGCCTGAATACGTCCATCGCCGCCACCAACGTCGGTGCGCAAAACCGCCTCGGCGTCATCGGCGGCGATAACGCGGGCTTCCCGAACGGCCGCCGCCCCGGCGACGACGTGGTCGACGTCGTCCTGCGCGTGGCCATGGGCAAGCTGTGCACCCTGAACATCGGCTGCGCCCCAAGCGATGCCCCGGCCGGCGGCCTGCATTTCACGGATGGCGCCTTCCTCGACGAAACGTCGTTCACGGCAGGCTTCCCCTACCTGAAAAATCCCGTGGCCGGTTCGCCGCAGCTGTAACCAGGAGAATGCGATGAAAAAGCTCTATGTATGCGGCGCCCTGGCGTTCACGGCCCTGCTGGCCGGCTGCGGTGGCGGCGGTAGCAGCAGCCACGGCGGCGATAACGGCGGCGTCAATCCTCCGCCCGTCGTCCTGCTCGACTCTTTTTATGTGGCCGTCAGCAACGTCATCCTGACCACCAGCGATGACAAGGACGGCGTCGGCATCGACGCCATCATGGCGACGTCTCCGGAGAATACGGAGCCGGTGCCTCTGTAAGCCCCATCGGGCGCCGGGGAGTCAGCTCCCCGGCGCCCTTGCCCATTCCCGTCGATGGCGTCCACGATGAAAACACCGATTTCCCTGCTGTGCGCCTGTTTGCCCTTGCTGGCATGGGCCGCGCCCTACACGCCGAAAGACGGCAGCGCCGTCATCGAACAGCTGCCGCGCCGCGCCGACGCCACGCAACTGGCCCTGCGCGGCCTGCGCCAGCAACTCGACGCCAAACCACAAGACCTGGCTCTGGCCAGCGGCCTGGCGCAACGCTACATTGCCCTGGCCCGCAGCGACACGGATCCGCGCTACCTGGGCTATGCGCAAGCGGCGCTGGCGCCCTGGTGGCGGCAAGCGGCGCCGCCCGTCCCCGTGCGCCTGCTGCGCGCCACCATCTTGCAAAGCACCCACCATTTCGGCCCCGCCCTGCAGGATCTCGACGCTGTCATCGCGCAGGAGCCGGCCAACGGGCAAGCGTGGCTGACGCGCGCCACCGTGCTCACAGTGCAGGGCGACTACGCGAAGGCGACCGCCAGCTGCGCCCGGCTGTCGGCCTTGACAACACAGCTCGTCACCATCACCTGCCTTGCCAACATCGCCAGCGTCACGGGCCGCGCCGCCGCCAGCGAGCGCTTGCTGGACCTGACCTTGCAGCGTAGCGCCGGCGCGGCGCCCGAACTGGAAAGCTGGGCAGCAACCCTGCTGGCGGAAATGGCCACGCGGCGCGGAGAGCGGGCGCTGGCCGAGGCCCGCTACACCAAGGCGCTGGCGCAGCAGCCGCGCGACAGCTATCTGCTGGGCGCCTACGCGGATTTCCTGCTCGACCGGCAGCGCCCGCAGGAAGTCGCCAAGCTGCTGAAAGAGCGGCAGCGCATCGACGCCCTGCTGCTGCGTTACGCGCTGGCCCTGCAAGCGCTGCCCGGCCAGCAGGCCGCCTTCCTGGCGGCGAAAGCGGAGTTGGCGGCCCGCTTCAACGCCGCCATGCAGCGCGGCGACACGGTGCACCAGCGCGAACAGGCCCGCTTCGCCCTGTTTTTGCAGCAGGATATTCCCGCCGCCCTGCAACTGGCGCAGAAAAACTGGGCCATCCAGAAAGAAGTGCCCGACATGCGCATCTTGCTGGAAGCATCGCTGGCCGCACGCAACTATACGGCGGCACAGCCCGTGCTGGCCTGGATCGCGGCCAATGGCGTGGAAGACGTGGCCTTGCAGCGCCTCGTCAGGCAGCTGGGGCCGCAGGATGATGCGAAAATCAGCTCTGCGAAGAAGGCAGGTGCGCTATGAAACGCTGCCTTTTCATCCTGCTGCTGTGCGCCTGGTTCGCGCCCGCGCAAGCCCACAAGCCCAGCGACAGCTACCTGAGCCTGGAGGTCCACGGCCAGCAGATCGAAGGACAATGGGATATCGCCCTGCGCGACCTCGATTTCGCCATCGGCCTCGATGGCAATGGCGACGGCGCCCTGACGTGGGATGAAATCCGCGCGCGCCACGAGGCCATCGCCGCCTACGCGCTGCAGCGCCTGCAAGTGGCCAGCGACCAGGGCGCGTGCCCCTTGAAAGCCGTCGAACAACTGATCGACAACCATACGGACGGCGCCTACAGCGTGCTGCGCTTCCAGGCCAGCTGCCCCGGCGCTGCGCCGGCCAGCCTTGCCATCGGCTACACCTTGTTCGCGGACCTCGATCCGCAGCACAAGGGACTGTTCAAGATTAATAGCGGTGGTTCCACGCAAACGGCCATCTTCGACCCGGACAGCGCGCGCCAGACGCTTTCCCTGGCCGCGCCCGACCGCCCGGCGCAGTTCCGCGCCTATGTGAAACACGGCGTCTGGCATATCTGGATCGGCTACGACCATATTTTGTTTTTGCTGTCACTGCTGCTGCCGGCCGTGCTGCTGCCGGGCTTGCGCGAACAGCAGCAGGGTCTGAAGGCGGCTTTTTATGACGTGCTGAAAGTCGTCACGGCATTTACGCTTGCCCATTCCATCACCCTGAGCCTGGCCAGCCTGTCGCTCATCTCGCTGCCATCGCGCTGGGTGGAATCGGCCATCGCCGGTTCGGTGATCCTGGCCGCGCTGAACAACCTGCTGCCGCTGTTCCGCGGCAAGCGCCCCGTGGCCGCCTTCGCGTTTGGCCTGATCCACGGCTTCGGCTTTGCCAGCGTGCTGCGCGACCTGGGCTTGCCCCAGGGTTCCCTGATGGCCAGCCTGCTGGGCTTTAACGTGGGCGTGGAACTGGGCCAACTGGCCATCGTCGCCGCGTTCCTGCCCGCCGCCTGGCTGCTGCGCAAGACCTGGCTGTACCGGCAAGTGCTGACCGTCGGCTCGCTGGCCATCGCCCTGGTGGCGGCCGTCTGGCTGGTGGAGAGAGTGGTCGACATCAAGCTGATTTCAAGCTGATGGCGTTGTTGAACAGCCACTAGCCGGCCACAAGCGAGCCACAAGCACGCACAACCGGGCTACAATACGAACAATTCTCAATCGCATCAAGGCCTGTTTGTCCGCGGACCATGGCATGGAAAGGTTGCATGCTACGCCCCGAACTGGAACTGCATCGGCAAATCGAAGTGCTCTACAGCGACCACCACGGCTGGCTGCAGGGCTGGCTGCGCCGCAAGCTGGGCAACGCCTTCGATGCGGCCGACCTGGCGCACGACACCTATCTGCGCATCCTCGCGCGGGGCCGCGCGCCCGGACGCGACGAATCGCGCCAGCACCTGGCGCAGATCGCCAACGGCCTCGTGGTCGACCTGTTCCGCCGCCGGCATATCGAATCAGCCTACGCGGACGCCATCGCCGCGCAGCCGGAAGCGGCCGCACCGACGCCGGAAATACGCGCGCTGATCGTCGAGGCACTGATGGAAATCGACGCCATCCTCGCCAGCCTGCCCGCTAAAGTGCGCGACGCCTTCTTGCTGTGCAAGCTCGAAGGCATGGGCTACGCCGACATCGCCGCACGGCTGGACGTTTCCGTCTCGTCGGTGGAAAAATACATCGCCCGCGCGCTGCTGGCCTGCTGCGCGGCGCAATTCGCATGAGCTCCCAGCTGGACAGCGCCCCCATCGCCCCCGCCGTGCTGCAGCGCGCCGCCGAGTGGATGGCGCGGCTGTGGGCGGAAGACGCCAGCGCGGCCGATGCGGACGCCTGCGCCGCCTGGCGCGCCGCCAACCCCGAACACGAACGGGCCTGGGCCCGGCTGCAGCGCTTCGCCCGGCAATTCGAGGCGTTACCGCGCGACGTGGCGCGCAACGCCCTGGCGGCGGCGCCGCGCCATGCCGCCGGCCGCCGGCGCGCCTTGCAGCTGCTAGGGCTGATCGCGGCGGGCGGCGGCACGGCCCTGCTGGCGCACGAGTCCGGCCTGTGGCAACGCGCCGCCAGCGATTACCGCACGTCGGTCGGCGAGACGCGCGCCATCGTGCTGGCCGACGGCACGCACGTGGTGCTCGACACGGCCAGCGCCATCGACGTGCGCCACGGCGCCAATGAACGGCGCATCGTGCTGCGCGCGGGCGCCATCCTCGTCACCAGCGCGCACGAAACGGCGCCCGTCTACCGTCCGCTGCTGGTGGCAACGCCGCAAGGCACGGCCACGGCGCTGGGCACGCGTTTTAGCGTGCGCCTCGATGAAGGCGAGAGCCGTGTCGCCGTGTTCCAGGGGGCAGTCGCCCTACAGCCGATGCAGGACGGCGCCCCCGCCCTGCACCTGCAGGCGGGCCAGCAGGCCGGCTACACGCGCCTGGAAGTACAAGATGTGACGAACGTCGAAAACAGCGCCGCCGCCTGGGCCGATGGCAGCCTGGTGGCCGAGCGCATGCGCCTGGACGAGCTGCTGGCCGAGCTGGGGCGCTACCGCCACGGCGTGCTGCGCTGCGACGAATCGATCGCCGGCCTGCGCGTGACGGGCGTGTATTCGCTGCGCGACACGAACCGCTCGCTGGCCAACCTGGCCGCCAGCCTGCCCGTGCAGCTGGTTTACCGCACGCGCTACTGGGTCAGCGTGGGGCCGCGCCAGGCCGCCTGAAAAAATAAGTGAAAAAACGTTGAGGGTTTTGGCTTTTCGTTCGGAATACGGGAAGAACCGATTTTTTCCCGCCACTTTCCAAGGATTTGCACCATGCCCCCTCGCCTGACCGCACCCGCGCACAAACTGCGTCCGTTCCCCCTCGCCGCCGCCATCCAGGCCCTGTTCCTCGCAGGCGCCGCCGTGGGCGCCGTCGCCGTCACGGCCCCCGCCGCCCACGCGCAGACGTTAGAGAATACGCAAGCGAAGCGCCAGTACGCGGTCCCCGCCGGACCGCTGGAACGGGCCTTGACCACGTTCGCCAGCGCGGCCGGCGTGGAACTGTCGGCCGACGCGGCCCTGTTGCAGGGCAAGCGCAGCGGCGGCCTGGCGGGCAGCTACACGGTGCGCCAGGGTTTCGAGGAGCTGCTGCGCGGCCAGGGCGTGCGCGTGGTGGCGGGCGCCAACGGCGCGTATGCGCTGCGGCCGGATACTGCGCCAGCGCCGGCAGCCGCGCCGGCCCAGGCCAGCGCCACCCTGCCCGCCATCACCATCAATGCCAGCAGCGAACGCGAAACGGCGACGGGTCCCGTACGCGGCTACGTGGCGCGGCGCGCCGGCTCGGCCACCAAGACGGATACGGCGCTCAATGAAAACCCGCAATCCGTGTCCGTCGTCACGGCCGATGAAATCAGCGACCGCAATGCCGAGTCGCTCGACGAAACCCTGCGCTACACGGCGGGCGTGACGCCGAACCAGCGCCCGCTGGGCAGCGACGATTCCTCGCTGCTGCGCGGCTTCACCATCGAGACGAACGGCATCCTGCAAGATGGCTTGCGCAACTCGGGCCGCACTTTTGGCGCCTCGATCGAACCGTATGGCCTGGAACGCCTGGAAGTGCTGCGCGGCCCCGCGTCCGTGCTGTACGGGCAAATTCCGCCGGGCGGCATGGTCAACGCCGTCAGCAAGCGTCCCAGCGCGGACGCCGTGCGCGAAGTGGGAATTGAGTACGGCAGCTACCAGCGCCGCCAGCTGAAAGCCGACGTGGGCGGCACCCTCGACGCGCCAGGCGCCTGGACTTACCGGGTCGTCATGCTGGGCCGCGAAGCCCATACGCGGCTGGACCGCGACCGCGACAACCGCTTGTACTTCGCCCCCTCGCTCACCTGGCAGGCAGGCCCCGCCACGCGTTTGACCCTGCTGGCTCGCTACGAGCAGGACAACCAGCAGTACGCGTTCCCGAACCAGCTGCTGCACCCGGGCCCGCGCGGCCAGGTCGACCCAAGTCTGAACCTGATGGGCGACGATAACCGCTTCAAACGCCGCAACACCATGCTGGGCTACGAGTTCGAGCACGCATTCAACGATACGTGGTCGCTGCGCCAGAACCTGCGCTACACGCGCCTGAAGAACGACCGCACGGACATGTTCCCCTTGGGCCTGAATGACGATGGCACGGTGGAGCGCTATTTCATGCCTGTCGATACGGCGTCGAAAAGCCTGTTCGCCGACACGCAGCTGCAGGCGCGATTTGCCACGGGCGACCTGACGCACCAGGTGCTGCTGGGCGTCGATTACGCGAACATCCGCAACACGGACGACTACCGCCACCAGCGGGGCTTCATCGAGCCGCTCGACCTGTACCAGCCCGTGTACGGCAAGCAGCCCCTGGTCCCGTCCAAGGCGCCCACGCGCGCCGATGCCCCTTCGCGCCAGCTGGGCCTGTACGCGCAGGATCAATTGAAATGGGACCGCTGGGTCGTCACTGCCGGCCTGCGCCGCGACAAGGCCACGCAATCGCGCGACGTCACGGACCTCAATACCGGCGCCGTCAAACCGGACTACCACCAGTCGCCATCGGCCACCACGGGCCGCCTGGGCGCCGTCTACCTGTTCGATGACGGCTGGGCGCCGTATGTCAGCTATGCCAGTTCATTCTCGCCCGAACTGGGCACGACGATGGGCGGCGGCGCCTTGAAACCGTCGCGCGGCAAGCAGTTCGAAGCCGGAGTCCGCTACGAACCCGTAGGCCAGCGCGCCAGCTATACGGCAGCCGTGTTCGACCTGGTGCGCGACAATGTCTCCACGTCCGACATCGGGAATCCGGGTTTCCTGCTGCAGACGGGCCAGGTCAAGTCGCGCGGCGTCGAACTGGAAGCGCGCACGGAGTTCGCCAGCCGTCTGAGCCTGATCGCCCAATACACCTACCTCGATACGGAGGTCACAAAGAGCAACAATGGCGACCTGGGTTTGCAGCAAGCGGGCGCGCCGCGCCATAGCGCCTCGGCCTGGGCCCGCCAATCGTTCACGCTGGCCGGCAGCCTGCCCGCGTATGCGGCACTGGGCATGCGTTTTCTCGGCGCCATGCGCTCGAACTCCGACGGCGAAAACCTGAATATCCGCAATGGCGGCATCACGCAGTGGGATGCGGCGCTGGGCGTGTCGCGCGGTCCTTGGCAGTTTGCCCTCAACGTCAACAATGTGCTGAACAAGCAAACCCTGTATGACTGCGGCTACCTGCCCAACCTGTGCTACCGCAATGCGGAACGCACGGCCAACGTCAGCGCCATGTACCGCTTCTGATGCCATCGCTGCAAGTTCGGCCGGCATTGGCGGCCATGCACCGCTATGCCGGCCTGCTGATGGCCGGCTTCCTCATCGTGACCGGCGTGACGGGCAGCGCGCTCGCGTGGAAGGATGAACTGGAGGCAGCCATGCTGCCCGCCGTCTTCCGCGTAGCGCCGCCCACGCCTGGTGCGGTGCCGCTCGACGCCCTGCTGCTGCGCGAGTCCGTCGCCACGCGCTTTCCCCAGGCACAGGTCAGCTACGCGCCGCTGTCCGCGCCACAAGGCCACAGCATGGTGTTTTACCTGCGTCCGGCGGACGACGCCCCGCTGGTCAGCGACGAAGTATTCGTCGATCCCTACACGGGTGCGATACTTGACCAGCGCCGCTGGGGCGAGATCAGCCAGGGCGCCATCAACCTGCTGCCCTTCATCGAGCGCCTGCATTACGCGCTGGCGCTGGGCGACACAGGCTTGCTGATATTCGGCCTGATCGCCATCGTGTGGACGGTCGACTGCTTCATCGGCGCCGCCCTGACCTTCCCCGCGCGCCTGAAAAAACGCTCGCCGGGCAGCAAACCGTGGCTGCTGCGCTGGCGCCCGTCATGGCTGCTGCGCCGCAACGGCGGCAGCTATAAACTGGTGTTCGACCTGCACCGCGCGGGCGGCCTGTGGCTGTGGGCCATGCTGCTGGTGTTTGCCTGGAGCGGCGTCGCCTTCAACCTGTACGGCGCGTATGCGGCCGTCATGCATCCACTGTTTGCCCACCAGGGTGCCGAAGAAATCGTCGCGCGGCACACGCCGTCGCCGGGGCCGCGGCTGGACTGGCCTGCCGCGCGCGCGCAGGGCCGCCAGTTGATGGACGCGCTGGCGCGCCAGCACGCATTCACCATCGTCGAGGAAAACGCGCTGGCCTACGAACGCGCGCTGGGCGTGTACAGCTACAACGTGCGCAGCAGCCGCGACGTGCGCGCCCACAAGGGCCTGACCACCGTCTTTTTCGATGCGGCCAGCGGCCGGCAGCTGGCCACCTGGCTGCCCACGGGAGCGGCCAGCGGCGACACCATCCGCAGCTGGATCAGCGCCCTGCACATGGCCTCGATGTGGGGCTGGCCCTTCAAACTGTTCATTTGCGCCATGGGCGTGCTGGTGGCGGGCCTGAGCGTGACGGGCGTGCTGATCTGGCGCCGCAAGCGCCAGGGGCAAGCCAGGGCCAAAGCGCTAAGTCATTAATTAGTCAGGGAAAGCCGATGAAGGCCACCGGCACTGCCGGCGTCAGCCACACGCCATTGTCCGATACATAAAATGCGTGGCCCTGTGCCCGCATGGCGGCAGCATCCACCGTCAGCACGACGGGCTTGCCATGGCGCGCGCCCACGGCCACGGCCGTTTCGCGGCTGGACGACAGGTGCACGTGCTTGCGCGCTCCCGGCAGCAAGCCGCCGGCGCGGATCGCCTCGACAAAGCGGCTGGCCGTGCCGTGGAACAGCATGGCGGGCGGCGTGGACGGCGGCAAGGCGATATCGACGGCGGCCAGCGAATGTCCCTGGTTGGCGCGGATGCGCAAGCCGTCGGCACTGATGGCGTAGCGCGTCTTGCTGTCGCGCGCCACCACCTCATCCAATTGTTCACGGGAAATGCGGCGGCCATGTTGGGCCGCCAGCGCCAGCAGCTGGCCGATGTCAGCCCAGCCCTGGGCATCGAGCGCGAGGCCGATTTTTTCGGGCGCGTGGCGCAGGATAAGGGAAAGGAATTTACTGGTTTGTACTAGGTGATCGGTCATGCCCCAGTGTAGCGTTATCAGAACGCATACGACAAGGTCAGGCGCGCGGAACGCGGTTCCACCGGATGAAAATGCCGGTCGTTCACGCCTTCCGCTGCTTCCCCAGGCAAGCGCGAGGCATAGTAGTAGTCGATGTCGCTGGCGCGCTTGTCGAACAGGTTGAATACGTCGAGCGAGACGCGCGTCTTGCGGTTGAGCTGGTAAGCCACGCGCGCATACGCCAGGGTCGTCGAGGCCGAGCGCACGCTGTTGTCCTCGATCAGGGGACGGGGGCCGAAGTAGCGCAGCTGGAAGGCGCCCGACCACGGGCCCCGGTCCGTCACGGTCACGCCGAACGACGCCACCTTGTCGATCGAACCGGGGATGAAATTGCCGGCCGGATCATTTTCCGTGTAGCGCGAGCGCGAAGCGGCCAGGTCCAGGTCGAACAGCAGCCACGGTGCGGCGATGTAGTGGTTGTTCCACTCGATACCGTGGCGGCGGCTGGCGCGGCTGGCCTCCGTCTCGCCCGCGTCGCCGACGAACAGCAATTCCGACGCGATGTCGAGGCGCCACAGGGCCAGCGAGCTTTGCAGGCCCGGCAGCCATTCCGTGCGCGCGCCCAGTTCCATGCCTTTCGTCGGCACCAGCGGCGTGACGGGCGTGGATGGCGTGCCGTCGGGCAAGCGCGTCTGCGTCGTGCCGCGCGCATCGTTGCTGTGGAAGCCCTTGCCGTAATTGACAAAAAACTCCGTCTTGCTCCACGGCCCAAGTATCAATGACAGTTTCGGCGACACCACGTGGTCGTTCGCCGAGCCGCTGTTGCCGTCTATGCTGCTGTCCACATTGAAACGGTAGGCGTCATGGCGCACGCCCGCCACGGAACGCAGCCAGGGCAGCCATTGCACCGTGTTTTCGCCGTAGAGACCGATGCTGCTTTCGCGCACCCGGTCTTCGCGCACCGCGCTTTGCCGCACGCGCTCCACCGTGTTGTACAAACCCACGGGCGACAGCCGGTCATGGCGCGCCTGCACGCCCAGCTTGTTGCGCAGGGGAAGACCAAACAGCTCCATGGTCCAGCTTTCGCTGGCGTTCACGCCCACCACCGTGCGCCGCTCGCTTTGCTGGAACTGGTCGCCCTGTTCCGGATCGGCAAGGAAATACGTGAAGTCGCTATTGAGGTCCAGCCGCGAGCGGATCAGGTAGGCGTCGAGCTCGAACAGCCGGTTGTCCGTGCGCTTGCGCATCGCGTACGACAGGCTGTAGCGCGACGTGTCGCCGCCGTCGCTGGGTGCCAGGCTGCCGAAACGGCCGATCTGGCCCGATTCCACGGCGCGCAGCGGCACCTGGTCGGTGGCGTTCCAGCTGTTTTTATAGGCCATGGCCGTCACGCTGAAGCCGTCGTCCGGCGTGCCCTGGCTGTAGCGCAGCACGCCGCTGTATTTACGCACGCGCTCCGGCACGTCCCAGGGGCCATTGTTGCGGTTCACCTCCAGGCCATACAGCAAGGTGCCTTGTCCGGCGTCGAGAGAATCGGCCACGATGGCGCGCACATAACCGTGCTGGCCGACGGAGACGCTGGCCTGGCCCTGCGGCAATTTGTCGGCCAGGCGGATGCGCGCCGCGCCCGCCGAGGCGAAATCGCCTTCGCCGGCGAAATACGGCCCCTTCTTGTAATCGATGCGCTGCACCAGCTCGGGAATGAGGAAATTGAGGTCGGAATAGCCTTGCCCGTGCGCATGCGTGCGCATATTGACGGGCATGCCGTCGACATAGGTGGCGAAATCCGTGCCATGGTCGAGGTTAAAGCCGCGCAAGAAATACTGGTTGGCCTTGCCGTCGCCGCTGTGCTGGGTGACGATCAGGCCGGGCACGAATTCCAGCAATTCGCCCGTGCGCAAGGCGGGCCGGTTGACAATCAACTCAGTAGTGATGACGCCCTGGCTGGCCGCGTCCGACGTGCCGACGGCGTTGTCGTAGTGGCCAGTCACGCGCACGGTGCGTGTTTCATCGGCGACTGGAGCCGCCTCGGCCTGGACCTGGGCCGCCGCCTGGTGCCCCAAGCCCAGCAATGCCAGCGCACAAGCCGCCAGCTGTTTGCGTTTTATCAACCGCATCGCGTCTCCCCTTTTTATGATGTCAGTACAGGCTCCTACGGGATATATACGCGGCAGGCCGGCTGCCTGGATTCAGCATTTTTCAAGGAGCGACCGTGGACCTGAGCGACAGTGCCGGCAAGGCGAGCAAAAGCGTCACGGCGGCCGTGCGCAAGCGCGACGTGCTGCCGTACATCCTGCTGTTCATCTTGCTGGCGGGCTTGCTGGCCGTGATGGCGGGCGCCCTGCTGCCGCCCTACTACCAGGCCGTGCCGGTCCTGCTGTGGAGCTTGGGATTTTGCGTCAGCGGCATGCTGCTGGGCTTTTTGTTCGGCATCCCGCGCAGCCTGCCATCGGGCACAGTCAGCGCCGCACCGCCCGACGAGCGGAACAATGGCAAGAGCCGTCCCACGGACGAGCCGCCGGCCGCAGGGACCGACACGGCCACCGCCGCCCCCAGCAATACGCTGTTCCTGGGCACGCCCACGCCCATGGAAATCAATTCGAATCTGGTGGAAGTGTCGGACTGGTTGACGAAAATCATCGTCGGCGTGGGCTTGATCGAACTCAAAAGCCTGCCTGGCAGCGCGCGCAGCATGGCCGCCTTTATCGCGCCCAGCCTGGCCACGGATACGGCCACGGCGATGGCGGTGGTCGGCGGCATCATGCTGTTCTTTTCCGTGCATGGTTTCCTGATCGGCTACCTGCTTACGCGCATTTACCTGTCCATCATGATCAAGCGGGCCGACAGCATGGTCAAGAACGAATCCGTGCGCCTGGAGAGCGGCAAGGAAATCGAGGTGACGGAACTGAGCCGCTTGCAGCAAAAGTCGCTCGATGACATGCAGGAAGCCGTCACGCAGCTGCTGCTGGCCTACCCGCCCGACGGCGGCGCGCCAGTCACGGCCCTGGCCGGCGTGCCGATGGCGCAAAAGCCGGCCAGCCTGGTGCTGTGGCTGGACGACCATCCGCGCAACAATACCTTGCTGGTGGAACAGCTGGAACGGGAAAACATCAAGGTGGACCAGGCCGTGTCGACACGGCAGGCGCTGGCCATGCTGCAACAGAAACCGTATGCGCTGCTGATCACGGACATGGCACGGGTGGAAAACCGCCGGCGCATCAAGGATGCGGGCGTGCGCACGGTGCGCGAAGTGCGCCAGACCTTGCCGGAACTGCCCATCGTCGTATATTGCAGCAAGGATACGGTCGCCAGCTACGGCACGGAAGCGCAGGCGGCCGGCGCCCGTTTCATCACCACGTCGGGCACCAGCCTGCTGGCGGCAATCAACAAGCTACTGCATGAGCAGCGCGAGGATGGCGCTCAGCCACCGGCGTAGGCATAGCTGCCCACGTAATGCAGCGAACTGCGGTGGGGGTGCGACAGCTGGTTCGGCGCAAACACGCAGACGGCCGTGTCGGCCAGCACGCCCTGCCCATCCGCGTCAGCGCAGGCCTGCGCCAGCCAGCTGTCGGGATACGACACGCCATCGAGCAACTGCGCCAGCGGCGCGGGCGACGCCAGCATCGCGCTTTCAAAACAGGCCGGCTCGTAGCACGTGAGGCCCGTTTCCAGGATGAATGGCGATGGCACGGCATCGCCATCCTCCGTGTACGTGGGCGACAGGTAGTCCTGCAGCGCCTCCCAGCTGGGGAAACGGCCGCTGCAGGCAAACACGTGGACGATGGGCAAAGTATTGGCCAACTACAGCTTCTCCATCTTTTGCCGCACGGCCGGCGCCGTGGCCGCCGTCGGCGCCAGTTCCAGATAGGTTTTATAGGCGGCTTTGGCCTTGGCCGCATCGCCGGCCTTGGCATACGCGTCGCCCAGGTTCAGATAGGCGATGGCGCGCGACGGGTCCATCTTGACCGTGTTTTCAAACCAGCGGGCCGCTTCGCGGTATTTTTCCTGCTTGTAGAAGACAAAGCCCAGGTTGTTGGCCGCCAGCGCGAAATCGGGACGCAATTTCAGCGCTTCCGTAAATTGCGCTTCCGCCGCCGCATACTGTTTCTCCTTGTACAGCTGCAAGCCACGGTCGTTGGCCCGCTGCGCCAGCTGGCGCGTCGAGCTCGGCACGGCGCCCGGCGTGACGATCTTCTGTTCGCCGCCCTGCAAATCCTTGACCGTCACGCTGGCCGCCGCCGGTTTGGCGTCGAGCTTGCTGTTCAGGGCAATGGCTTCCGTCGACAGCTGCGTCGTGTTCGGGCTGAGGAATTCCGTCTCGCCCGGCAATTCAAAGACGAAATCGCCCCCTTCCGAACCGGGCAAGCTGCCGAATGCGGGCGTCTGGTTCGACACGCTGGACACGGCAGGCGCCACGTAGGCCGCCAGCTCCGTCGCCGTGATGAGGCCATCGCCGTTCAGGTCGCCCTTGCCCGCCAGCCCTTGCAGCAGGGTCCACGTGAACACGGAGTGGCCGTTCGGCCCGCCATCAGCCACCAGCTGGTCGCCGCCGCCGGCCGTCAGCATTTGCCGGCCGATGCGCTTGGCGTTGTCGCGCAGGAAGGAGTTGGAACCGGCGCCGCGCGTCAGGCCCAGGCCGCTGTAGCAGGCGTCCATGACGAAGAACGCGTGCTTGGCCGTCAGGGACTCCGCGATATTCTGGATTTCCGTCATCGGGATCGCATCCGTGGCAAACTGCGCCGGGTCGGAGTCGACGGGCACGATGTAGCCAAGGTCGCGCCCGGAGCTCAGCCTGCGCGTGGCGCCGTGGCCGGCGAAGAAGACGAAGATGCGGTCATTCTTTTGCACGCCGCCATGTGCCAGCTTGTCGTGGAAGGCGGCCAGGATGTTGTTGCGCGTCGCTTCGCCATTCTTCAAGGTCACGACACGCTCGGGCGCGAACGCAAATTTCTCGATCAGGGTTTCACGGATGCCTTGCGCGTCGCGCACCGCATATTGCAATTTCGGCCACTTCGCGTAATCGTCGATGCCGATCACCACGGCCCAGGAATTGGCGTAACCGGTGGTGACGGGCACTTTCTCGGGCGCGGGCGCCGTGCTTTTCGCCACCTGGAAGCTCGTGCCATCCCAGCCGGCGAATTGATAGCCTTCGGCGATCAGCTTGTCGAGCACGGCCGGCAGGGCTTTTACCGTGCGTTCGTGGATGTCATGGAACAAAATGATGCCGCGTCCCGCCTTGTCGACGGACGCCAGCACCCGGTTCGTGATGGAACTGGGCACGGGGTCGGCCCAGTCCAGCGAGTCGATATTCCACATCACGGATTTCAGATGGGCATCGGCCAGCGCGGCCATGCCTTCGCTGTTGCGCGCGCCATACGGAAAGCGGAACAGCGCGGCCCGCTCGGGGCTGATGGCTTTCAATAAAGTGTCGGTGCCGAGGATTTCGCCCTTCAGCTTGTCGCCCGTCTGTTTCGACAGCTGTGCATGGCTGAAACTGTGGTTGCCCACGGCATAGCCCTCTTTCATCAGCTTGCGGCTCACTTCCGCGCCCGCGTTCAGCTTGGCGTGGCCTTCCGCATCGAGCGACCCCAGGTTGCGGCCCACGTTGAAAAACACGGCCGGCACGCCGTACTGTTTCAAAATGGCGCTGATTTCTTCCGTATAACGGCGGTGCGGGCCGTCGTCGAAGGTCAGCACGATGGTTTTCTTCGGCAAGCCCAGGCCGAAGATTTCCGCTTCATCTTTTTTTGGCGCCGGCTTGGCTTCCGGAATGGAACCTGCCGGTGGCACGGTGTAAGGCACGACAATGCCGTTTTCCTTGAGGATCTGTTCGCGGCTGTAGCGTTTTTTCAGCTGCGCCACGTAATCGTCCCACCGTTCGCGCTTGAGCTCGATGGCGCGCTGGCCCAGGTTGCCGAAGATCTGCCGGATTTCCTTCTCGTAATTGCGCTCGATCTCGCCCAGCGCGTCGAGGTCTTCGGAAATGCGCTTGTGCAGCTTGATCGCCGGCAAGGACGAATCCTTGGCCACGTCGGCCAGCATGCTTTGCAGCAGTTCGCGGAAAGCCAGGCGGTCCGCGTCGTACAGGCCGGGATCGGATTCGATATACGTCAACAGGCTGTCGAGCGCTTCGAAGCGGCCCGGATTGGCGGGCGCCGTCAGCTGGTCGAGCGCGGCATCGAGCCTGGCGATGCGTTCCTGGTTTTCATGGAACAGGGCCTGGCCCACTTTACGGGCTTCGTCGCGCGCGCCTTCGGGCAAGCTTTGCTCGTCGGCCAGCAGCACGATAATCTTGCGGAAATTGCCCAGCAAGTCGCGGAATTGGCTGGCCACGGCGGCCGTATCGACGGCGGAGTGCGGCGCGGCGGCCGGGCTGCCCGCGGCGGGAGCGCCCGGCGTGGCGGTGGCGGCGGGCCGGGTGTAGCTATAAATGCCGGCCCCAGCGGCGAGAGCCACGACGACGGTGGCGGCGATCTTGATCGGCTTGGAAGTCACAGGCTTGTCATTCCCTTCACATACTATGCATACAATTCAGATGGCGCGGATGCGCAAGATGCATAATTGTAAAGCACGCCAGGCACAAGCCCGGCCCGCACGATGAATTTCGGCAATAATATGACGGCAAACCTTCAGTGAACGTAGGAACGGAAAAGACGATGCACAAGAAACTCTGCGCTGCGGCGCTGATGCTGGGCGTGGCCCTGATGCTGCTGCAACTGCGCGCGCATGCGGGCGACGACGTGGTCAATGTGGCGGGACGCGTGTGCCTGCCGCACTGAGCCACGCGCCCGTCTTCCAGAACTACACCTTGGCCGGCTCCCAGTAACTGGCCAGGCCCAGCTTTTTCAAGCCTGCCGCGACAAAACGCGGTTCCAGCAATTCCTCCGCCGTCAGGGGCTGGCGGATCAGCTTTTGTTCCTGCGCAAACGCCAGCACCCGGCGGTAATGGCGGTACACGGCGTCGTCGTACAGGGGCGACCAGCGCTCCTTCCACGGCAAGCCCGGATCGTCATAGCTGCGCCGCACCACGCTGTCGGGCGTGCCATTGCGCGTGCCATCCTTGATGATCGCTTCGCGGTTGCCATCGAGCGCCGCCCAGTGCTGGGCCCGCAGCCAGGCCGTGGCCACCAGTTCGGCGATGTCGGGATGGGCTTGCGTAAAGTCGCGCCGCGCCCACAGCTCCGCCCGCATCTTGCGTTCGGGCAGCCCCTTGCTGGACCAGATGATGCGGCCGATGCCCTTGTCTTCCAGCGGATAGCCATTGATCATGAACAAGGCATCGACGGCGCCCGTGGCCAGCGCGGCCGTGCCCGGTTTCAAATCCATATTGATCAAACGAAAGTCCGTCGGCGACATGCGCTGGTCGGCGATCAGCTGGCGCAAGCCCAGTTCCCACGGCCGGCCCCGGTGCACGCTGATGCGCTTGCCCTTCAGGTCGGCCAGGGACGTGGCGCGCGAACCGGTGGGCACCAGCAAGAACTGGTCCGTGCCCCGCCCCGCCGGCACGATCACCTGCGTGCGCACGCCGCCCGCGTTGAGGATGACGGATGGCAAGTCGCCGTATGCGGCCATGTCGATGCGGCCGCTGGCGAACGCTTCATTCATGGTCGCGCCCGTGTCGCCCGTGACGGGCAGCCATTCCAGCCGCACGCCCCGTTGCTTCAGTTCGCGCGCCAGCCAGCCTTCCTGCTGTACCCGGTAAGCGATGCCGCCCAGCTCCGCCTTGCCGTTTTCCGCAAAACCCGTCGAGGCGATGCGCAGGGCCGCCGGCGGCGCCCCCGCCCCTTTCGCTGCCGACACCGCCGACACTGCCTGTCCCGCCAGGGGCAGCAAGGCCAGACCGCCCATCACCGTGCGTCGCCGCATCGCATTCTCCTCATCATCGAACATGGCCACTGTTGACGTGCTTCCCGCTCAAGCCGCCCGGCGCGTCTGCGCCAGCGCCGCGTCGAAAGGACGGGGATCGATCCACGCGCGCACGTCGACCTTGCTGGGCAGGAAGTTCCAGCGGAACAAAAAGTCGCTGAAGTCCTGCAAGCCGGCAACCGACGTTTCCGCCAGATCCGTGTCCAGGCGCAGATGGGCATCCTTGCCGTAGGCCACTTGCACCCAATGCTCGCTGGCATTCGATTCGCGCGCGAGGAAACGCCGCGTTTCGTCCGCATGGCCACGGGCCCACGCTTCGGCCCGCAGCACCTGGTCGACCAGGGTCACGGCGGAAGCAAAATGATTGTCGAGCAAGTGCGCATCGACGCTCAGGGTGCGCGGCGTGCCGTTGTTGGCGCGGATCAAGGGGTCCGGATGGATGCCCGTGTCGATCACCGTATGCAAGCCGAACTGCTGCGCCAGCTGGGCCGCTGACGCGCCTTTCAGGAAAATGGCGTCCACCTCGCCCCGCAGCAGTCCCAGCAGTTCCGGACTTTGGCCGCCGCGCCGCGTACCGCTGAACAGATTCGTCGCCGCGCCCTTCTCCGGCGCCGTCTCGCTCTGGCCCGTATTGACCACATAACCGACCAGTTCCACGTCATCAACAGCCAGCCCTTCCAGGCTCAGCGCGTTTTCCAGCCCGCGCAAGGCTTGCGCGCGCGCAAAGTCGATCTGCGCCTTGGCCCATAATGGCAAGCCGAAGCGCCGCCCCTTCAAGTCGCGCACGGTCTCGATGCCGCTGCCGGGCAAGGTCAATATCAGCTGCGTCTCGTCCGACCACGACAGGCCGATGACGCGCGTCTCGCGCCCCGCCGCGCGCGCCCACAGGGCGGGAATATTGCCGCCGTGACGCACGGAATTCTGCAAGGTATGGTCGAAATGCGATTCGCGCACGGCTTCCTGGTCGGATTCGCGCAAGGAGCGCAAGCTGGTGCCGTCGGCGCGCAACGCCTCTTCCAGCCAGCCTTGCTGCAGGGAAATGCCCAGGCCCGTGGGGACGGGACAGCGCGTGTACCACAGGGTGTCGAGTGTGTCATTGCTCATGGTGTATCTCCAGAGTGGGTGGACCAGTCAAAAAGGAAACTACAGCGCCATCCTGCGCGCCCATTCATTACCATCCCACAAGCTGCTGGGGTGTTCCTCCTGCGCCACCGGCGCATGCGATTCGTCGAGGTCGCTGAAATCCGCATGCAAGCCATCGCGGATGGACACAAAACCGGGCGAACCGCGCTGACGCGGGTGGGCCAGCGGCACGTCTTGCACCCGGCGCACCTTGCCGGGACGCGCGTCGAGCACGACGATGCGGTCGGCCAGGTAGACGGCTTCATCGATGTCATGCGTGACCATGACCATGGTGATGCCTTCGTCTTGCCACAAACGGCGCAGTTCCTGCTGCAGGCGCAAACGGGTCAACGCGTCCAGCGCACCGAGCGGCTCGTCCAGCAGCAGCACGTCGGGCCGCCCCACGAGGGCGCGGGCAATCGCCGCCCGTTGCGACATGCCACCCGACAATTGATGGGGATAAGCATCCGCATAGCCGTCGAGGCCCACGCGCGCAATTTCCGCCGCCACGCGCGCGGCGCGCTCGGCCAGCGGTACCCTGGTATTGCTGAAGGCCACGGCCACGTTCTGCTGCACCGTCAGCCAGGGAAACAGGCGGTGATCCTGGAATACGAGGCCCCGGTGCAAGTCCGTGCCACGAATCGGCACGCCATCGTGCAGCAGCAAGCCCGTGTAGTCCGTGTCGAGGCCCGCCAGCAGGCGCAGCAAGGTGGATTTGCCGCAACCGGACGCGCCCACGATGGCGACGAATTCGCCCGGAGCAATCGTCAGGGAAATATCGTCGAGCACAGGCAGCGGCGCGCCTTTCAGCGAAAACGACTTGCTCACGTGCTGCACTTGCAAGCCGCCGCTCAGGTGCTGCTGTTGCGGCGACAAGGCCGAAGGGGAAACGAAATCATTCATGGCGCACTCTCTGCGGTGGGGGCGAGGGAAGGAATGGCGGCGGGCGGCGCCCGGCGCAGCCAGCGGCTGCCGTGGAAAACCAGCCAGGCGGCCAGCCACGGAGCCAGCCAGATCAGGAACACATTACGCAGCCCCGTCAGGTCGGCCAGGCGGCCGGCCGCCAGCGCGCCAGCCGTGCCGCCCACCATGCCGAACAGGGTCAAGTGGGCCGAGACTCGGGCCTTGTCGACGGGCGCACGGGCGATATTGTCCGTATTGACGAGGTTATTCACACCCAGACCCAGGCCCAGCAGCACGGAGGCAGCCAGGTAGGCGATGCTGTTCGGCCACAGGCCGAGGATCAGCAAGGCGGCCATGATGGCCAGGTGGGCGCCGCCATACAGTTGCTCGCGGTGACGGCTGGCCAGCACGAAGCGCCCCAGGAACAGCAGCACGAGCACGCAGCTCAAGCCCTGCACGGCCATCAGCCAGACGGAGTGATGCGCAGGCCAATGCAGCACGCGGATGGCCAGCAGGATGGAAAACACCCCCACGCTGGAGGCCGTGAAGCTGGCAAGGATTTCAAACAGGTAAGTCACGCGCACGATAGGCAGGCCCAGCAGTTCGCGCAGGCTGGCCGCTCCGGGCAACAAGGCCCGGCCTTCCAGCTTGCGCGGCGCCGTATTGCTGGGTAACACTTGCCAGCCCAGTACGGCCAGGATGGCGAACATCAGGGCGGAGATCAAAAAGCCCGCCTTCAGCCCCAGTTGCGCGATCAAATAATTGCCGCACAAAGGCCCCAGGAACTGCATGCCGAGGATTAATGTGCCTTTGTACCAGCCGGCCTTGCCCTGCCCCAGTTCCGGCAGGCGCACGAGAAACACCGTACTCATGGCAACAATGCGCAGCGAGATGCACAGGCCGACGAGAAACATCAGCAGGGCCACCCATTGCCAGCCGGGCAGCCACGGCAGCACGCAAAAGGCCAGCGCCAGGCTCAGGCTCACTCCCGCATACAAATGCTTCGGACTACCGCGCGACAAGATATAGCCGGCCGGTATGGTACCGAGCGCCATGGCCAGGGTTTCCGCGCTGCTGATCGCGGCCAGCTGGAAATTGCTCACGTGCAGATGCAAGCCCAGCAAGGTGGCCAGCACCTTGTTCATGCCGATGGTCACGCCCGACAGCAAGGTCAGGCCGATAAAGCGCAGCAAGAAGGCGCGCAGCGCCCCTTCGCGCGCGCTGGCGGCCGCGTCTGGCTGGAATGGCGGGGATTCACTCACTGCTGCGCCCCTTCACCAGCAAACGCGCGAGACGCGCGAACGCCACGTTCATCGCTTGCGCCAGCAAGGCGATGACGAGCACGGCCAGCAAAACGACGTCCATGCGGCCCGACACTTCGCCATTGAGCAGCAAGGAACCCATGCCGGGGCCAGCCGAAAACAGCAGTTCGCCGCCCAGGCAGGCGAGCCAGGCGAACGCCAGCGCATGCGTGATACCGGTGACGATGGCCGGCATGGCGCCCGGCAACAGAATCTGGCGCAAGGTTTGCCAGCGCGTCAGGGTCAGCACCTGTCCCACTTCGCGCAGTCTCCCTTCCACCTGGCGCATGCCCGCATACGTGTTGAGCACCGTGGGATAGAAGGCGGCGATGGCGATCACCAGCAGCTTGGCGCCATCGCCATTGCCCACCCACAAGCCCAGCAAGGGGATCAGGCCCAGCAGCGGGACTTGGCGAATGCTGTGGAACAGCGGGCCGATCAGCCGGTCCGCCAGCGGCGACTGCGCCATCAGCGCGCCCGTGACGATGCCGGCGCTGCCGCCCAGCAGCAAGCCGGCCAACGTCCTGCCCAGGCTGGCGCGCAAATGCACCCACAGCTCGCCCGTGACGAGCAAGTCGCGCAAGCTGTGCGCCAGGTCGCCCAGCGACACGAAAATGTAGGCGGCGGCCGCGCCCTGGCCCGAGGCCCATTGCCAGGCGCCCAGCAAGGCCAGCGGCAGCAGCGCGCCCTTGATGAGCAGTACTAAACGCTGTTTCATGTGTTCTCTCCGCTACGTTTCCAGCGCATCAGCCGTGCTTCCAGCGTGTGGCAGAGCCGGTCCAGGCCAAAGCCGATCACACCCGTCAGCACCACGCCCACCATCACCACGTCGAGGCGGAACATTTGCCGGCCCATTTCCATCATCTGGCCCAGGCCGCTGTCGGCGGCCAACAATTCCGCGCCCACCAGCACCATCCACGAGCGCGACAGGGCAATGCGCATGCCCGTCAGCGCGGCCGGCACGATGGCGGGCAGGACGATCAGGCGGATGCGCTGCCAGCGCGAAAAGCAATACACTTGCGCCACCTCAAAATAGCGCTGCGACAGGTTGCGGATGGCGTCATGCACAGCAAGCGCGACGATAAAGAAACTGGCCTTGGCCACGATAAACACCTTGAAACTCTCGCCTATGCCGAACAGCAAGATAAACAGGGGAATCAAGGCCACCGTGGGCAGCTGGCGCAAGACATTGAACGTGGGGTCGACATAGCTGCGCAAGCCCGGCGACAGGCCCAGCACGACGCCAAACGCCAGCCCCCCGCTGGCGCCCAGGCAGAAACCGGCCAGCAGGCGGAACAGGCTGATGCCGAGGTGCTGGCCCAGTTCGCCGCTCTCGGCCAGGTCGCGGGACGTCAACAGCACTTGCCATGGCGACATCAAGATGTGCGCGGGCATCCACTCCCAAGTGGTGGCCGCCGTCCACAGCAGCAGCAAGGCCAGCGGCGAAGCCCACACGGACCAGGGCGAACGCACGAAGCGCCGCAGCCAGGGAACAGAAGCCGCACGCGCTGGCGCAGGGGCGCGCGGCAAGGCGATAGTCAAGGAAGTCATGGCGCCCAGTAAGTTTGCAATTTCAGCTGCGCCAGCGCCTGGTTGACGAACTGGGGCGCGAACAGGCTGTCCACTTGCAGGGGCCGCCCGATCAGGCCCGCGCTCTTCGCATACGCCGCCTCGCCCACGTAATGCTGGCGCAGGCTGGCCGTAAAGAGGGGCGACCAGCGCGCCTGCCATGGCGTATGGTCGCCCGCCAGTTCGCGCCGCACCACGCTTTCCACCTGGCCCGCGGCCGCCTCGGTGCGCACGTATTCATCTTCGCCGCCAGCGCCGGCGGCCCGGTGGTGCTCGCGCACATAGGCCGTCACCACCAGCTGGGCCAGCTGCGGATAGCTTTTCAGGAAACCGCTGTCGGCCCACAGTTCGGCGCGCATCTTCCAGTCCTGCGGCGGCGCCTTGCTGGCCCAGATGATCTTGCCCACCTTTTTATCCTCGAGCAGGAAAGCATCGCTGAGGGTGAAGAAGGCATCCGCGCCACCGGTCGCCACGGCCGCCGCGCCCGCCTGCGGATTGAGGTTGAGGATTTTCACGTCGCGCAAGCTCATGCCATTGGCTTCCAGCAAGCGCGCGAACGGGTATTCCCACGGCCGGCCACGGTGCAGCGCGATCTTCTTGCCCTTCAAGTCCTTGATCGACTTGGCCGTCGAGCCGTTCGGCACCACCAGATAGGTATTGTTGGCGCTGCCGCCGGGCAGGATCAGCCGCGTCTGCAAGCCCGAGGCATTGGCGATAATCGACGGCAGATCGCCATACTGGGCCAGGTCGATCGAATGGTTGGCAAACGCTTCGTTGACCTGCGTCGCCACGGAATTGGTCGTGACGGGCACCCATTCCAGCTTCACGCCCAGCTTGCCCAGCTCGGCCGCCAGCCAGCCTTGGGATGCCACCTGGGCGGCCGAGCCGGCAAACACGGTCTTGCCGGACGGCGCCGTGCGGGCCACGACGGCGATGCGCACGGCGGCCGGCAACGGCTCGGCGGCCGCCGCGATGGCTGGCGCCAGCAGGCTGGCTGCTAGGGCGGCCGCGGCGACTTTGCGCCAGCTCAAACGTAAGAATTTCAATGACATTGCGGGCCTGTTCTAGTAAGGGTTACACCAGGTCGGTGGCAGGCAGGAGCGACAGCGCGCGCGCCGTGTCGATCAGCTTGCTCATCTTCCATTGCTGCAGCAGCACGCCGGGGCCGAAGTCGCGCGAACCGCCGATGGCTTCGGCCGCGATCTGGATCTGCGCGCCCTCTTCCAGCAGCAGGATGAATTCGGCCAGCTTCAGCAAGCCCTGCTTGCCCCACACGGTGGCGCCGCCATTCGCTTCCAGGATGGCCGTCGCGTGCGTATTGCGCGCGATTTCGCTGAGGATGAAATCGACTTCCGGCTGGCGGCGGTCGATATAGATGGGAATTTCGCGGATCAGCTGAAAGCGCTGCACGGGCACGTAGCGGATCGGCAGGGTGCGGTGCGTCTGCGCCCACGCGCCCAGGGACGGCGAATGCACGTGCGAGATCGACGTGACCTCGGGCCGTTCGCGGAACAGTTTTAAATAGCGCGCGCCGCCGTTGTTCGCGTCACCCACGATCACCGTGCCGTCCAGCGCCAGCACGGCCGCCTTTAACGGCTGGCCGCGGCGGAACGGACCCGGATCGTTGACCACCACGACCTTGTCGCCGCCAGGGGTGCGCTCGACAAAGCCCACCGTGCCGTTGGCCGTCAGGCTGCCCGTCTCGCGCAAGCCGTCGAAGGCGATCTGCGCGTCGCGCCGCACCTGCTCGACGAAGGCCAGTTCGGCCGCCGTCAGATCCTGTGCCTGTACTTGCTGTGCTTCCGCTTGTGCCACGTCCGTCATGTCATGCTCCAGTCTTTGAGGTTGAGGTACGAATCAGTCATGCCTTTACTTCGCAAGACGCGTGCCAGCGCCGGGGCCGCGAAAATGGTGAAGCGCTGCTGCCTGCGCAACAGCGGCTGCTGGCGGGGCAGCAGCGTTGCCGGCACGCGCTGTCGGCAAATTAGCAAGCGGCGCGGGCACGTTTCCTGCACGGCTCAAGGCACCACCACCACCACCAAGGAATTCCATGACTACCGCACCATCTTCCGCCGTCGATACCGTCTGGTTCACCCGCTGCCCCGTGCCCACGGCGACGGGCCTGGCCTATAAACTGGGCTGGCTGGACGAGGAATTCGCCCGCGACGGCATCGCCCTGAAAACCCTGCAGGAAGTGGGCGGCGAACTGGCGCGCCACCATTACGACCACGGCTTGTCCACGCTCGTGCGCGAAGGCGGCAACCTGCTGGCTCTGCCAGCCCGCGCGCAAGGGGCGCCCACGCGCCTGATCGGCCTGACGTGGATCGATGAGTGGCAAGCCATCCTCGTGCGCCCCGGTTCCGGCATCGCCACGCCCGCGCAGCTGCAGGGCAAGCGCCTGGCGCTGCCCGCGTTCCGCGCCGAAGACTTGCGCGAGAACCGGCGCGGGCGCAGCATCGCGCGCGGCATGAGCCTGGCCGGCTACAAGGGCGTGCTGGCGTCGGCCGGCCTCACCTTGGACGATGTGCAGCTGGTGGAAGTGGGCGCCGACGCCCAGGCATCGGCCAATCTGGGCGCGGGCCTGTGGCAAGGCATCGCGCCGCTGCTGCGCGGCGAAGTCGATGCCGTCTACGTGAAAGGCGCGGCGGCGGCCGAGGCGGCCCGCGCGGCGGGGCTGGAGGTGGGGATCGACATCGACGCCCTGCCCGACCGGCGCTTCCGCGTGAACAACGGCACGCCGCGCCCGATCACCGTGCATGAAACCATGCTGGAGCAGCATTTCGAACTGGTCGTGCGCTTTTTGACGCAGACACTGCGCGCCGCGCACTGGGCCCGCAGCCACCAGGCCGACGTGCTGGCCATCCTGCAGGGCGAGACGCGGGCCGGCGCCGACGCCGTGGCCGAGGCTTATCGGGACGGTTTTCACCTGACCCTGGCGCCCGACCTGTCCGACGACAAGGTGGCGTTGTTCCGCCAGCAAAAGGATTTTCAGCTGCGGCATGGTTTTCTTGACCGCGACGTGGATATCGAGCGCTGGATCGACCGGCGGCCGCTGGAGGAGGCGCAGCGGCGGCTGGAGGCGCTGCTGCAAGTGGCGGCATAAACAACAAGGCCGGCGCGTTCGCCGGCCATTTTTACATCAATCAATCGCCGTCAGAACTGGATCGTGTACGACGCGCCCACCGTGCGGCCCTGGCCGATGATGACGGTGTCGCCGTTGACGGCGCCGGGCACGAAGCTGGTCAGGGTGTGGTTGCGGTAGACCTTGTCTGCCAGGTTGTTCGCATACGCCGTGATCCGGTGCCTGCCGCCCGGGAGCACGTACGACAGGCGGGCATTGGCCAGCGCGAAGCCGCCCTGGTTCAGCAGGTCGCGCGCGGCGTTTTGCGGGTCGACATAGTAGTACTGCTTCGATGTGTAGCGCACGTCGCCGCTGAAGACCAGCTGCGCGCCATTGCCCAGCGGGTAGCGGTAATCGGCCGCCAGCAAGGCCGTCACGTGGGGCGAGCGCACGAATTCATTGCCGGAGCGGTCGCCGCCATTGTTCTGGATGGCGAAGTCGTCGAATTCCGTGCGCAGCAGGCCGACATTGGCGTTGATGTGCAGATTGTCCGTCGGCTGCGCCTCGATCTCGAATTCCGCGCCATTCACATGGGCCTTGCGCACGTTCTGCAGGTAATTGACGCTTTGCGTGGGGTCGCCGTTGTACACGCCCGTGATATTGACCTGCACGTTCTTGTAGTCATAGTGAAAAACATTGGCGTTGAAATTCAAACGCCCGTCCAGCCACTCGGACTTGATGCCCGCCTCGAACGAGTTCAGGGTTTCGGGCTTGACCGTGTTCAGCGCCCGCACGTCCGTGGCGCTCGTGTTGTAGCCGCCCGACTTGATGCCATGCGCATATTTCAAATAGCCGCGCAAGGTGCGGCTGAAGCGGTATTCGGGCGTCACGTCATACGTGAGCGCGTTCCACGTGGTCGATGGATTCGACGTGAAGTTATTGTTGGCCACCGAGGCGGCCGCGTAATTGCCGCCCCGGACCGTGTTCCACCAGCTGGCCGCGTCGCCAAACGTCACCGTGTTCGATGCGGCCTGCACGCGCTGCAAGTCGAGGTCCTTGGTTTCCGTCGTCCAGCGCAGGCCGAAGGTGGACAGGAACTGTTCGCTGAAGTTGACGGTCGTGCTGCCGAAAATGGCCGCGCTGCGCGCCTTGTGCTGATAGATGGCGCGGTTGTAGCCGACGGGCTGCGTGCTGCCCGCCAGCGCCGGCACGGTGCCGTTGGGCAGGCGCGCGCCGGCCGAATCGGAATCGATCTTTTCATTGAAGTAGAACAGGCCCGCCACCCAGCTCACGGCGCCGTTTTGCGGCGACGTCAGGCGCAGCTCCTGCGACACTTGCCGGCTGCTGGCTTTTGAACGGCTGCGGCCCACTTCCAGCGGCGTGTTGTCGCTGTCGCCCGTCGCTTCGTTCCTGAAATTTTCATAGCCCGTGATCGACGTCAGGGTCAGCTCGCCCAGCGCGTATTCCAGGTTCAGCTGCGCGCCGCCCTGTTTCACGTCGCTGTCGGCCGGCGCATTCGTGCTGACGTCATCGGGATTGGTGCTGGGGACGTAGCCATTGCGGTACACGCCGTTGGCGCCATAGCTGGCCACCGTCGTCGTGGCGCCCTTGGTCGTGTAGTCGCGGTAATGCAGGTTCAAATTGGCCGTCAGGTCGCGCCCGATCAGGGCCTTGAGCTGGCCGCGGATGGCGCTGTCCTTGAGTTTTCCATCGCGCTCGCCCGTAAACTGGTTGCGGAAGCGGCCCTTGTCCTGCCGCTCCGTGTGGAAGGACAAGCGCCCCGCCAGCACCTCGTCGACGAGCGCGCCGCCAATGGCGCCTTCGGCCAGCTTGGTGTCGTAGCTGCCGTAGTCGAGCTTGGCGTAGCCGCTGGACTTGAACGAGGGTTTGCGCGAAATGACGTTGATGGCGCCGCCCGTCGTGTTCTTGCCCCACAAGGTACCTTGCGGGCCGCGCAGCACTTCCACCCGGTCCAGGTCGAACAGGGGAAAGCCCGTGGCGCTGGAATTGCTGATGTAGACGTCGTCGAGGTAGAAGCCGACGGGATTCGGGAAATCCACCTGCTGCTGGCCCGCGCCGACGCCGCGTATCCACCAGCGGGGGCGGCCATGCTGCTGCGTGCCGGCCGAAGCGTTCGGCACGTAATTGAGGATTTCGCTGGCCGAGCGGCCGATGCCCGTATCGAGCAGTTCCTTGCCACCGAGGACCGTGATCGCGCTCGGCACCTTCTGCGCCGATTCCTCGCGCTTTTGCGCCGTCACCGTCACCGATTGCAGGGAGGCGCCCTCGCCCCCGCCGTTCGCGTCGACGGCGGCAATGACGTCGGCGCCAGGCGCTTCGGCATGGACCATGCTGGAAGCGAGCATCAGGCCGCCGATGGCGAAGGCCGAGCGCAGCGCGCGGCGCACCGGCGTCAAATGGAAGGGGAAAGAAGAAACGGCGGCGGGGGCGGTCGAACGGCGCATGGGTGATTATCCTTGAGTAAAGTCAAAACGCGAGATGGTGATGACCTGTATTGCAAGGCGCATGCCCGCTGCCGCAGCGCAACAAAATCGTTCTTAAGTAATTGATTTAAAAGGAAGTCCATCATCATGATAGTGCTGTTGATTTGGCAGCAGCGGAACCGCCGCGTGCTGCCTGCGCGACAGCGGGCGGTGGTGCTGCTGTCGCGCCAACAGGGAAAGGATCAGGCGGCGCGCAAGAGCGCGGACGTGTGTCCGCGCACGAGCGGCAGCACTTCCTCGCCTACCCGGTACGCTTCTTCCAGGTGCGGCGTGCTGGCCAGGATGAAGGCGTCGGCGCCCAGTTGCACCAGTTCGTCGAGGCGTTCGGCCACTTGCTGGTAGCTGCCGACGATGCCCTGCGTCTGCCCGCCGCGCAGCAAGTTGAAACCGGACCAGATGTTCGGCGCCGTGATCAAATCCTTGTAGCTGTTCAGGGTGGTCGGACGGTTGCCCCGCTGGCGCGCCGCGCCCACGGAATCGCCGCCATCGGCGCCGAGGAACTGGCGCAAGGTCGCGGGGTCCACGGCGTCAAAGCCCTTGCGCACTTCATCCCACGCTTCTTCTTCCGTGGCGCGGGCGACGATGTCGACGCGCACGGCGCATTTGATCTTGCGTCCCAGTAGCGCCGTCTTTTCATGCACGCGGGCGAATTTCTCGCGCAGCTGCTCGAACGGTTCCAGCCACGTCAGGTAGTAATCGGCATGCTTCGAAGCGGAACCGAGGGCCGCGTCGGACGAGCCGGAAAAATAAATCTCGGGGAAGTCCTGCTCCGACAGCGGCGTGGCCAGGCCCGCGTCTTCCACCTGGTAGAACTTACCCTGGTAGGAAAATGGCCCGCCGCGCCACACGCCGCGCACCACGTCGAGAAATTCCGTTGTGCGCGTGTAGCGGTCGTCGTGGCCGGCCGCATCGCCCCACCACAGCTGTGCCGGACCGCCGCCGCCCGTGATCACGTTGTACAGGGCGCGGCCGCCCGTGGCCCGCTGCAGGCTGGCCGTCATGCGCGCGGCCACCACGGGGTTCAGGAAACCGGGCTGGAACGGGATCATGAAGCGGAAGGTGCTCGTCTCGCGCGCCAGCAGCGCGGAAATGGCCCACGGTTCATCCGTCATGGGGAAAGACGGAATCAAACCGCCCTGGAAGCCCGACAGCTCGGCCGCGCGGGCGATCTCGGCCAAATAGTCGATATACGTAAAACCGTCGGCGCCGCCGCCGCCGAGGCCGGCCTGGCGCAGGTTGTCATTGCCGGGAAACCAGTCGCCGCGAAACGGCGTGCGGGCGCGGTGCGAACTCGGTTCGCCATGCGTGGGGATGCGCCAGAAAAAATCGATTGCCATGTAGTGGTACTCCTTCAAATTAGGGGATTCAGGCCGCTTGCCGTTGCGTGTACAAAGCCGCCCGCACAAGCGGCAGCACGTGTTCGCCGATGCGGTAGGCTTCCTCGAAATGGGGGATGGCGGCCAGCACGAAGCTGGAGATACCCGCCTGCGCGTAGGCCTCGAGCGCGGCGCTGACCTGTGCATAGCTGCCGACCAGGGCGCCGCGGGCGCCCGTCTGCGCTTGCGCAAAGCCGGGCCAGAAGGCGGCCGTGCCGCCATCAAACGCACTATCGTCGGACAATCCCGCCCCGCTGCGGTAGCCGCGCGCGTCGCGCAACGCTTCCTCGAACGTTTCACGGGCCAGCACGTCGATGCGCACGCCTGCGGCCACCGTGCGGCCCTGCTGGCGCGCCTGCGCTCGCAGGCTGGCGATGGCCGGCTGCAAGTCCGTCACGGGCACCGCGTCGAACACGTGCACGTCGGCCTGGCGCGCCGACAGGGCCAGCGCCTCCGGGCTGTCCCCCGTCAGATAGATGCTGTTAATGGGATGGTTCGCCAGCGGCCCCTTGAAGCCGCCGTCCTGCACCTCGAAGAACTTGCCCTTGAAACTGAACGGCGAAGTACTCTGCACGCCGCGCGCCACCGTGATGAATTCATCGATGCGGGGCAGAATATCGGCGTCCGGCACGGCATCGCCCTGGCGCCGGCGCGCTGCCGCATCGCCGCCGTGACCGATCTGCCAGGCGAAGCGCCCGCCCGTAAAGCGCTGGAAGCTGACGGCGTTCTTTGCCGCATACACGGCCGAACCCCAGGCCGCGTCGAATTCGGCGATCAGTTTCAGGTGACGCGTGCTGCGCGCCAGATACCCTGCGACGATCCAGCTTTCATCGCCCTGCGTATCGTGGCGTACCTGGATGCCGTCAAAGCCGGAAAGATCGGCCGCGCGGGCGATCTGGTGCAGGTAGTCGAAATAATTGAAGGGCGGGCGCGCGCCGCGCGGGTCGCTCACGCCCGCCTGCAAGGGACTGGGCGCGCCAGCGTTTCGCTCGCCCCGGCGCGTGATGCCGGGCGCCGCGTAGCGGCCGTCGCCGCTGGTGGGCAATTGCCAGATGAATTCGATGGTCATGCATGGACTCCTGTCGTGGGTCGAAGAAAATGCCGCTGCGCGCATTGCCTACTTGCGCGCAACGGCCCGCCCTTCCCTCCTCGCAGAAAACATGCCATGCGCTGGACACCCATCGGCGCCCGAAGCTGCTGCTTGCGCAGCAACCGGCTGCAGCCACGGCAGCAATGTGTTGCGCGCGCAGCAGCCATGAAAAAAGCCGGAGCCGCATCGCTGCGGGTCCGGCTCCGGCTCCGGGAAGTGCATCGAGCGCCTAGTCGATGGCGCCCGCCTTTTTCAAGAAGGTGCGCAAGATGTTACGGCTCAGGTTCAAGTGCCTGGCCGTGCGTACCTGGTTGCGCTCGTTGCGCTCCCACGCGGCGCGCACCAGTTCCTGCTGCATGGCTTCGAATTCCACGGCTTCGCCCGATTCGAGCAAGGCTTGCCAGGCGCGGGCAAAACGCTCGGCGGCCAACAAGTCGTCCTGGCCGGCCGCGCCATGGGCCGCATACGCGATATCGGCGCCGCCGGCCCACGCATCTGGAACAGGCGCAGAGACAGGTGCGGCGGCAGGCGCGCGGTGCCAGCCCGACAAACTCAAGTCCTCGTCCCGCACGACGCCGCTGCGGCAGACGAGCAGCGCGCGGTGAATGACATTTTCCAGTTCGCGGATATTGCCCGGCCATGGATAAGCGAGCAAGGCCTGCTGCGCATCGGGGCCCAGTTCCACCTCGCCCAGGTGCAATCGCTGCGCATAGATGGCCATGAAGTGGCGCGTCAGCGGCATGATGTCGCCCGGACGCTCGCGCAAGGGGCGCAGCGGCAGGCCGATCACCTGCAGCCGGTAATACAGGTCTTCGCGGAAGCGCCCGGCCCGCACGGCTTCGGCCAGGTCCACGTTGGTGGCCGCGATCAGGCGCACGTCGATGGGGATGGCACGGCGCGCGCCCAGGCGCACCACTTCGCGCTCCTGCAGCACGCGCAGCAGCTTGACCTGCATCGCCAGCGGGAGGTCGCCGATTTCATCAAGGAACAGGGTGCCGCCGCTGGCCGTCTCGAACCAGCCAGGCTTGCCCTGCTGCGCGCCCGTAAACGCGCCTTTTTCATAGCCAAACAGCTCGCTCTCGACGAGGGTTTCGGAAAACGCGCCGCAGTTGATCGCCACGAAGGTCTGTTCGGCGCGCCCGCTCAAGCCGTGCACGTGGCGCGCGATCAGTTCTTTTCCCGTCCCCGTTTCGCCCGTGATCAGCACCGTCGCCTCGCTGGGGGCGATACGTTCGATCAGTTCGTGCAGCTGGCGCGAACGGGGATCGGCAAAGACAAAGGCCGTGGCGCGCACCAGCAAGCTCATTTGCTGCGGATCGCGGAAGGCGACCAGCGCCTCGCTGTCGCCGTCATCGCCGGCGCCACGGGCAAGGTGGGCGCTGCGCGCGAAATCGCTGCTGAAATTGTGGGCTAAGAGTTCCATGAGCCGACTATACCGCGCGCCATCCGCAGGCGTGAACGAATGGTGCCGCGCTAGCTTATCCGGATTTTGCATATGCGGGGCGTGGGCCCGAACCTTGCTGCGGCAAGGAAGCAGGCAATGCGGCCTGCCCGGCAACCCGCACACGCTGGCGCGGGCCGCTTGACCGCCGTTTGACTATGCCTGGTCGGGATCGAAATGCTTGCGCAAACCTTGCCAGCACTCGAAATAGTCGTTTTGCAGCAGCTCGCCGTTCAAGGCGAATGGCGTCGGCTTGAGGATGGTGCGCGTCTCGAACATGAAGGCCATGGTGTCGGCCACCTTCACGGGCGCGGACGTGTCGCTGTGCGACGCCTTTTCGAACGTCTGCGCATCGGGGCCATGGCCCGACATGCAGTTGTGCAGGCTGGCCCCGCCCGGCACGAAGCCGGCCGCCTTGGCGTCGTAGACGCCGTGGATCAAGCCCATGAATTCGCTGGCCACGTTGCGGTGGAACCAGGGCGGGCGGAACGTGTGTTCGGCGGCCAGCCAGCGCGGCGGGAAGATGGCGAAGTCGATGGCGCCGAACTGCGGATTTTCGCTCGGTGCCTGCAGCACGAGGAAGATCGACGGGTCCGGATGGTCGTAGCTGATCGAGCCGATGACATTAAAGCGGCGCAAATCGTATTTGTAGGGCGCGTAATTGCCATGCCAGGCCACCACGTCCAGCGGCGAATGGTCGAGGGTCGTGCGCCACAGATGGCCGCCGAACTTGGCCACCAGTTCGCATTCGCCATCGATGTCTTCGTAGGCCGCGTGCGGCGTGAGGAAGTCGCGGCTATTGGCCAGGCCGTTCGAGCCGATGGGCCCCATGTCGGGCAGGCGGAAGGCCGTGCCGAAGTTTTCGCACACATAGCCGCGCGCCTTGCCGTCCGGCAGAGTCACGCGGAAACGCACGCCGCGGGGAATCACGGCGATTTCCTGCGGTTCCAGCTCGATCAAGCCCAGTTCCGTGGCGATCGCCAGCCGGCCTTCCTGCGGTACGACCAGCAATTCGCCATCGGCCGAGTAAAAGAAACGCTGCATGGAACGGTTGGCTGCATACACGTGGATGGCGCAGCCGCTCATCGCTTCCGCGCTGCCATTGCCGGCCATCGTTTGCCAGCCGTCGATGAAGTCCGTTGGCGTCGCGCTGTCGGGCAACGGCAGCGGATCCCAGCGCAGCTGGTTCGGCGGCGTGGGCGGCATGGCGTGGAAATCGCTGACGATGCGCGTGTTGGCCAACAAGGTAAAAGGCGGATGCTGGCTGGCGGGACGGATGCGGTACAGCCACGAGCGCCGGTTCTGCGCGCGCGGCGCCGTGAAGGCCGTGCCCGACAATTGCTCCGCGTACAGGCCCAGCGGCGCCCGCTGCGGAGAATTCTGCCCTTGCGGCAAGGCGCCGGCGATGGCTTCCGTGGCAAATTCGTTGCCGAAGCCGCTCTGGTAGCCGGCGCCTATCATGCGCGCTCCGCCAGGCCATCGGCCGCGTCGCGCAGCAAGCCTTGGACCACGTCGGCCTTACCGATGGCGCCCATGGCCAGCAAGGCGAAGCGGGCCAGGAACAAGGGCGAACGCTGTTCGCCCAGGCCGCCCATGGTGTGGCACAGCTCGGTGTAAAGATTGTCCAGTTCGATGTCGGTCATGCTGCCTCCTTAATAACTTTTAATGACCCGCTGCGCAGAGTACTGGGGTCAGACCCGCCGGGTCTGACCCCGGCTTTTGCCAGCGCTTCAAGCACCTGCCCCACCCTCACCTCGCGCCAGCGCCCCAGCACGTGCCCATCAGGTCGCACGAGATAAAACGTGCCTGGCTGCGCGTCGAACAGCGAGCATACCTGCGCCGTGTGGTCCCAGGCGCCCCCTTGCGCGCCGCTGCGGGCGATCGCCACGGTCGTCAGCGGCAAGCTATCGCCCAGCGCCAGCAGTTCCGCAGGCACGCAGCCATCGTCGCTGAAATACAGCCCCGTGAAATGGCCATCAGTGCGGTTCACCAGATCGGTAATATACCGCGCTTTCTGCCCGCCGTTGTGCGGCAGCGCCAGCGGACACTCGGGCAAGACGGCGCCCGGCGCCGGGCCGCCGGCAAACACATCCGAATCAAGCACGTTCAAGGCCGACTGCGCATACGCGATGGCGCTCGTCTGGCGCGGGTTGATCAAGGAGCGCACGTGCGCGTGCTTGCCCGCCAGGCCCAGCACGGCCGTGCGCATGAGATCGAAGGCGAACGTGGGCGGCGCCATGAATTCCGTGCTTTTCGTGCCGTGGCGCAGGTTTTCATGGGCGGCGAACACGCGCTCGTCCGAATAGCTGTCGAGCAAGGCCTGCGGCGCCTGGCCCTTGACCACGTACGCGAGCTTCCAGGCCAGGTTGTCCGCATCATCGATGCCCGAGTTCGCCCCGCGCACGCCGAAGATGGGCACCAGGTGGGCCGCATCGCCAGCGAACAGCACGGGACCGTGCCGGTATCTTTCCAGGGTCAGCGCGTTGGCTTTATAAATGGTGATCCATACGGGATGCCAAGGCTGTGTCTCCCCCATCATGGCCAGCAGGCTGTCCACGCGGGGCGCCACGTTTTCCAGCAGCACGGCCGCCTGCGCATCCTCGTCGTCGCGCAATTGATAGTCGATGCGCCAGATATCGTCGGGCTGCTTGTGCACCAGCACGGTCGAGCCTGGATTCGATGGCGGATCGAAATACGCGAGGCGCTCCGTCGGGCGGTCACTCTTCAGGTGGATATCGACGATCACATAGCGTCCTTCATAGCTGGTGCCCTGCAATTTCAAGCCCAACGCCTCGCGCACGACGCTGCGCCCGCCATCGGCCGCCACCAGCCAGTCCGTCTCGATCAGATACGTTTCATCGGGCGTGGCCACGGTAACGGTAGCGCCATCGGCGCGCTGGTCCACGCGCGTGACTTTCGTCTGCCAGCGGATATCGATCAGCTCCGGCTGGCGTTCGGCCGCGTCGAGCAGGAATTGCTCGATATGGTATTGCGCCAGGTTGACCATCGGCGGCAGCTTCTGGTTCGCGTCCTGCGGCATGCTGAAGTGCAGCACTTGCTCGGCGCGGTAAAAACTGCGTCCGCCCGCCCAAGGCAAGCCCTTGGCCAGGAAACCGTCCAGCGCGCCCAGGCGTTCGATGATTTCCAGGCTGCGCCGCGAGATGCAGATGGCGCGGCTGCCCGTGCACACGCCATCGTCCGCTTCGATCATCACCGAGCGCACGCCGTGGCGGGCCAGGCCCAGGGCCGTGGCCAGTCCCACGGGGCCGCCGCCGACGATCAGCACCGGGACGTGCTGCGTCGATGCGCCCGCCGGCTTGCCGGGCGGATACACTTTCGGCACATGGGGATAAGGGTGGAACGTATCGCTCATGATGGTGTCCTCTTCAAAGTTGTTCTTTGTTGCCGCCACGGGCGATGGGCAAGGTCAGCACGATGGCCGCGCCGGCCACCAGCAGCACGCTGGCGTACAGCAAGCCCGTGGCAAAGCTGTGCGTGAAATCCTTCAGCCAGCCCACGACAACGGGATTCAGGGCCGAGCCGATATTGCCCGTCGCATTGATGACGGCGATGCCGATGGCCCGCGCGCCCAGGCTCAGGGCCCGGTCCGGCGTCGTCCAGAAGACGGACATGGCCGTGTACGCGCCCGTCGATGCCATGCATACGCCCAGCAGCTGCACGATGGGATTGCCCGAATACGCGGTCAGCAGCCAGCCACCGGCCGACAGCAGCATGGGCCAGACGATGTGCCAGCGGCGCTCCTGCAGGCGGTCCGAGCGCCGGCCCCACAGGATCATGCCGATGACGGTGCACACTTGCGGGATGGCGGCCAGCAAGCCGATCTGCGTGTTGCTGGCGTTGCCGCTAAAACTTTTCACGATCAGCGGCGTCCACACGGCCACCATCGCCAAAGTATTCACCAGGCAAAAGTAGGCGACGCCGAATTTCAATACCGTGGGCGACAGCATTTCCGCCATCACCGAGGTGTTCTGCCGCGGCGCCACGGGCTTGTGCTCGGCCGCCAGCATGCGCGCCAGCACCTGCTGTTCCAGCTTGCTCAGCCAGTTCGCCTTGTTGGGCGAGTCGTCGAGGTAACCATACACGGCCAGCCCCAGGAACACGGATGGCATGCCTTCGAGCAAGAACAGCCATTGCCAGCCCTTCAAGCCCCAGTGCCCATCGAGCCCCAGGATCAGGCCGGACAAGGCCGAGCCGATGGCGGCCGTGACCGGCATGGCGATCATGAACAGAGCATTGGCCCGCGCCCGGTAGGCGCTGGGAAACCAGTACGTCAGGTACAGCAGCATGCCGGGCAGGAAGCCCGCCTCCGTCACGCCCACCAAAAAGCGCAGCGCGTAGAGGCTGGCCGGACCGCCGGCGAACAGGGTCGCCGTCGAGGCCAGGCCCCAGGCGATCATCATGCTGCCTATCCATTTACGCGCGCCGATGCGCGCCAGCACGATATTGCTGGGGATGCTGCAAGCGATGTAGGCGATGTAAAACAGGGTGGTGGCAAAGCCGAACTGGGTGCCGCTCAAGCCCAGGTCTTGCATCATGGTCAGGCCGGCAAAGCCGATGTTGATGCGGTCCAGGAAGGAAAACACGAACAGCAGGAACAGAAATCCCAGCAGATGGCGCGATACCTTGCGCATCACCTGCTGTTCCAGTTGGACGGCGGCCACGTCGGGAACGGGCGCAGTGGCGGGGGTGGCCGCTTTGGCGATGGTCATGCTTGTCTCCATAAGGTGTCGCCCTCCCCTTGCTGTTTTTATTGGGTGAGAGCGGCCGGGTGATCCCGGCTTGAAACACAGTATGCAGACGGCAACGACGCCGGCTGTCCCCATTTTGGGGACATTTTGCGGCCAAAACAGTCAGAAAGGCGGAGCCATTGCTACGTCCAAGGAACTAGACAGGCGCTGGCGCCATGCACAGGGCGAACAACTGGCGCTGGCTGGAAATGCCCAGGCGTTTATACGCGCGCTTCTGGTAAGTCGTCACGCTGGACGGCTGCACACCCATGATCTCGGCGATTTCCACGGCCGTGAGGCCTTCGAGCACACAGCGCAGCACATCCAGTTCACGCTTGCTCAAGGCGGGACAATGCTGGCGCAGCCTTGCCAGCATCATGGGCGCGACGCCCTGCGCGGCCTGGCCGTTCAGGCTGTAGTGATGCTTGACGGCATGGGCAAACAGCGGCGACAGGGTTTCGATGCCGGCCACTTCGCCGGCCTGGAACTGGCCCTGGCTGCTGTCGCGGTAGAAATTGACGGATAGCCAGATATCGCCGGCCGGCTGCACCAGCAGGGATAAGCGATCCGAGACATTCGGTTTTTGGTAGCAGGCGGCGCGGTAGCCGGGATGGTCGATCTCGTCGCTGGCCTGCTGGTGCAGCACGATGGCGGGATCGATTTTCCGCCCCGGCGCCGGCGCGATCACGCGCTGGTTGCCGTCGAGCGCGTAGTAATGGCGCGCGTAGCTGTCGGCAATATCCTGCAGGAAACGTCCACCGCGCCGGTCGGCCACGGCGACAGTGCGTGGCCGGTTGCCGAATTCATAGGCAAAGATCGTGCACTGGGCAATCGGCGCGACCGTGCTGACCGTCTTCAGGATCGCCCCGGCGACGGCATTCACGTCGGCATGGCCGATGGCCGCCATCAACTCCAGGGTACGCCCGAAGTCCAGCTGCCCTTCCGCCTGCCGCCGTTCGACGCGCCAGTAACGCATATCTGCGCCCTTACTGCCCGCGCTGCGGCAAGACCCAGTCCGGCCGGATGTAATGGCAGGTGTAGCCGTGTGGCAAGCGCTGCAGATAATCCTGGTGCTCCGGCTCCGCTTCCCAGAACGGGCCGGCCGGCGCCACTTCCGTCACCACCTTGCCGGGCCACAGGCCGGAAGCGTCGACGTCGCGGATAGTGTCTTCGGCTACCCGTTTTTGCTCGTCGTTCGTGTAATAGATGGCTGAACGGTAGCTCGTGCCGCGGTCGTTGCCCTGGCGGTTTTCCGTGCTGGGATCGTGGATCTGGAAGAAAAATTCCAGGATCTTGCGGTAGCTGATGGTGTCCGGGTCGAAAATGATTTCGATCGCTTCCGCATGCGTGCCATGGTTGCGGTAGGTGGCGTTGGCCACGTCGCCGCCGCTGTAGCCCACGCGCGTGGCGATCACGCCCGGATAACGGCGCAGCAAGTCTTGCACGCCCCAGAAGCAGCCGCCGGCCAGGATCGCCGTTTCATTGCCTTGTGCATTGTCTTGTGCCATGGTGTCTTTCCCGTTCTAGTCAGAAGCAGCTATCTTACCCTGTCGCGCGACTTTCTTCAGCGGGCCAGCAAGCGCTTGAGCTGAGCCGCCTGGTAGGCGCCGATGGCGTCGTTGAACAGGCAGCGGATCAGCGGGTCGTCGACGATGTCGGCCTCGTCCAGCTCCGCCCGCGTGGCGGCATCGAAAGGGCCATCGTTGATGCGCATGTACATCGACGTCAGCGATTCACCGAGCACCAGCGCCGCATGGCATTTCACCAGCGGCACTTCCGTCGTCCAGCCGGGCGCCTCGCCCGTGTCCGGCACGAGGTCGATCAAGTCGCCGTGCGTACGGTAATGGAGGACGGTGGCCGCGCCGTCATGGCCATACAGCGACAATCGCCACAAACGCGGTTGCTGGAAGTAGCTGTCCTCAGGCAGCTCCATGTCACGGTAGCGCTCAAGCAAACCGTTGCGGCAGAAATCGAGCACCAGCGCTGCGTCGGCATCGCTCAAGGGCGCGAAACGGCGCGCGATGTCCGCCGTGGCGGGTGGCGGCGCCTCGGGACGGTAGTCGAAATCCACGTCTTGCGGGCCCACGGGTACCACCCAGGGCAAGGGTTCGGCGCTGCTCACGCCGTGCGCGTCGAGCAGCACGGCCGTCGATGGATCGAGGCGGAAAATGTGCGCCTCGGGCTGCGCGGCGCCGATTTCATCGGCAAAGCGGCGGTAGGTAATCGGGAACATCGCGTGGTTGTACCAGGACCAGTCTTCCTGCACGAACTGGCAAGAGCTGGGCACGATGTACCGTGGCGCCAGCGCGCGCAGCTGCGCCCCCCAGTCGTCAGGCAGCTCGACGGGGCCAGGCTGCGCCTGCGACGGCGCGATGACGGCGATCTCGCGCATGGTCTGGAATGGCCACAGCACCATGTCCCACGGCGCAAAGGCGGCCAGCTGTTCAAGCGTCTCGGGGCCGATCCAGGAATCGACGACATTGAGTACGTTCAGCCCGGCCGCGCGCACCTGGAACAGCGAGTCGACATCGTCATCGAGCGCGCGGCGCGGAATCACCTCGATGGCGCCCACCTGCACGGGCACGTCCACGTGCAGGCGCTGCACCTGTGTAAAACCCAGCGCGCGCAGCATCGCGAACAGTTCGTCGAAGACGCAGTACAGGTAGATGGGCGTAGCGCGGTCGAGCACATCGAGGCTGTCGAGCGAGCAATGGTCGTCGTGGAAGTGCGAGATGAAGACGGCATCCCAGCGCAGCCGGCGCACGGCGTCCAGGTCGAAGCGCACGGACGGAAACGCGTGGCAGTTGCGGCTGAACGGATTTTCGACGATGGGGTCGAAGGCGATGGCCGTGCCTTCGCATTCGAAGACATAGCCGGCGTGCAGGATGCGGGAGATTTTCAGGGGCATGGGAAAGCTGAATAAACCCAAAGGCAAATTCCGGGGTCAGACGGGGACGCCGAGTCCCGGCGGGTCTGACCCCGGCTCTTGCTTTTGGGGTGAAAAAGAACGCTAACGGCGCGCCAGAGACAAACCTCAATACGGATTATTCAGCACATCCATCGCAAAATACGTAAAGATCATGTCCGCGCCCGCGCGCTTGATGGCGCCCAGGGTTTCCTGCACCACGCGGCGTTCGTCGATGGCGCCCGCCTGCGCGGCGAACTTGATCATCGCATATTCTCCACTGACCTGGTAGGCGCCGATCGGCAAGCGCGTCACTTCGCGCAGGTCGCGGATGATATCCAGATACGCGCCGGCCGGTTTCACCATCAGCGCATCGGCGCCTTCGGCTTCATCGATCAGCGATTCGCGGATCGCTTCGCGGCGGTTCATCGGGTCCATCTGGTAGGTCTTGCGGTCGCCCTTCAGGGTGCTGCCGGCCGCGTCGCGGAACGGGCCGTACAGGCCGGAGGCGAACTTGGTCGAATACGCCATCACGGGCGTGTCATGGAAACCGGCTGCGTCGAGCGCGCTGCGGATGGCCGCCACCTGGCCATCCATGGCGGCCGATGGAGCGATGATGTCGGCGCCCGCCTGCGCGGCGATGACGGCCTGCTTGCCCAGGTTCAGCACCGTGCTGTCATTGTCGACCGTGTCGCCATGCAGGATGCCGCAATGGCCGTGGTCCGTGTATTCGCAGAAGCAGGTATCGGACATGACGACCATTTCCGGCACGGCGTCCTTGATGATGCGCGACATGCGCGCCACCAGGCCGTCCGGGTTCAGGGTGTCCGTGCCGTGGCTGTCCTTGTGGTGCGAAATGCCGAAGGTCATGACGGAGCGCAGGCCGGCGCGCGCGTAGCGCTCCACTTCCTGCGCCAGCTTCGCTTCGGGAATGCGGCGCACGCCGGGCATGGACTTGATGTCGATGAAATCGCTGCTGCCCTCGTCGACGAAGATCGGCAGGACCAGGTCGCGCGGATTGATCTCGGTTTCGCGGAACAGCTCGCGCAGTTGCGGGGTCGCGCGCAGGCGGCGCATGCGCGAAATGGGGAATTGTGCTGGCATGGAGTGACTGGCTTCGGGTTAACAACGCCGATAAGTATACGCCGATCGCGCCGGTTGCGCCGGACCGCCCGGCAAAAAAGCCGCGCAGGTCAAGAAACACCGCCCTGCGCCGTCATTGCGCGTGCAGCAGGGCCGTCACTTGCCAGCGCATGTCGGCCGCCAGCTGCACCAGCATGGGCCCCGGCGGCGCGCATCGGCCCGTTTCTTCGACGGCACCAGCGCCAGGTCCGGCATCCGGCAGGGGCCGCACGGCAGACGGAAATTGCCGCCGCTGGCGAGCAGCGCATGCAGTTCGCGCCACGCCAGGTCGTAGTCGCACGAGATATGCCGGCGCCGGCGCCAGTTCAGCGCGATGCGGTTGGCGTTGCTGACCAGTTCCAGATGGTCGCAGCCGAACAAGTCGCCCAGGTCGCGCAAAGCGGCCACCATCAGGTTTTTCGGCCGGCAGCCGTGCAGCGCCCGCGTGGCCTCTTTCACCGCCTGAGCGCCGGCGGGCGAGCGCAAGCCCTGCAAGGCGCCCAGCTGGATGACGGCGCCGCCTGGCTGGGGGCGGAACAGGAAACTGGCCAGGTACAGCGGGACGCCGTCGCGCGTCAGGCGCAGGCACAGCTCCCCTTCCCGGTGGCTGTCGCGGATGGCCGTCAGTTGCAAACGGTAGGTGGCGCCATCCTTGCCCGCGATGGCGGCCAGCACCAGCGCACGGCGCGCCGCGTACTCCACCAGCGGCCGCGCGCCCGCCTGCCACAGGAAGCGGTAATGCCCGCACAGCAGGTCCACCCGCGCCGCGCCGCCGAACTGGCGGCTGGCGTAGGGACGATAAATCTTGTACAGCAGACTGGGATGGGCTTGCGCCAGCGCCGCCAGGCCCGGCGTCGTGGAAATAAAGGCTTGCCAGCGCGCGCGCTGCACGGGAAAGGCGATGGCGCCCAGCGCGGCCTTGATACGGTGGCCATGCTGGCGCAGTGGCGCCAGCTGCGGCGCGGCGTTGTCGCCGGTGGCGGTAAAAGTAGGCTATGTCACCGTCAGATGTGGGAATGCACCCAAAGTTGCTTTCAACAGCGTTTCCGGTGACCGGATGCGCCCGGCGTCGAGTATCCAGCGCCAGCCCAGGTAGTTCGGCAGGTAGCGCGTCGCCACGCCGTGAAACGGCCCCATCCATTTTCGCAAACGGCTGTGATAGGCGTTAACGTTCTGCACGTGGGCGGCGCCCCGCACGCGGATGCCGGCACGCAAGTTGACGGCTTGGTGGCTGATCCCCGCTTCCCGGGCGAAGGCCCGGTAGGCGCGATGGCCGTCGGTGACCAGCAAGACATCCTTGTCGATGACAGGCAACAAACAGTGATGCAACTGCGCCTTCGTCAGCGCTCCTTTGCCCGTGACGAAATCGAGGGTCTGTCCCGTGCGGTCGCGGGCCACCAGGATGCAGACCTGTTCGTTCGATATGCCGCGTTTATGGGCATGGCCGCCCCGGCGGCGGGGCGGACGCGTCATCTGCCGTGCTCCCTTTTCCGATTCCAGCAGATATAACTCGTCGGCCTCGGCGATGCCATGCAGGCCATGCGGCCGGTCCGTCTTGGCCAGCGATAAAAACCGGTGGCGCCAGCGAAACGTGGTGTTGCGGTGCACGCCCAGCTGTAACGCCGCCTTGCGCACGGAATCCGATGCCAGCAGACAATCGGCGTAATCGAGCCACAGCGATTTATGGCGCAAGCGCGCCAGCGGCGTGCCGGTGAGCGCATTGAAGGTGCGCCCGCACGGCACGCAACGGTAGCGCTGCAGACCGTGCGCGTGACCATGCCGGTGCAGGTGCGCCGAGTGGCAGGCGGGACAGGCCAATCGCGGCTGCGCGACACTTTCCAGCAACGCGACGGTCGCGTCGTGTGGCGCGTTGCCATGCAGCAGGGCAATGCCAGCCTGCCGCTGACGCTGGCTCAACTGCGCAATCAAGGTGATCCATTCGGCTGGCCGCATGATCTGCTCCTGCAGGGTAAGTATGCAGAGTCAGACAACACAACCAAGGGAAGATTCCGGCATTTCCCTACTTGCCGATGACAGAGCCTAAAAGTATGCATGCAAACGGCTCTACTGAAAAGGACGCGGCGACGGCCGCAGGCAGCCCGGAACAGGCGGCTGCGCGCTGGCAGCCGCTCTACGCCGGGTAGAGCGGATGATAGGGGGAGGTGAAAACGAAGGGGGTTACAAGTTGGTAATGTGCCGGCAAGCGCGTCCTGGCGCCATGCGGTTTACACGGCCGTGGCAGCGGCGCGGGCCACGGGCCGCCGTCCGTAGCGCTGGACAAGCCAGCGACGCGCCGGCACTTCCAGCAGGCGGTAACTGAGGCTGCTGGCAATGATCAGCACGAGACCGAACACGCCGGCCTTGAGCAGCACCGACAACAGGTCGGTGCCGGGAAACGCCAGGCGCAGCGGCTTTTGCAGCAGCAGCGACAGCGGGATGTGCAGCAGGTAGACGGCGTAGGAAATATCACCCAGGAAAGCCGACACTCTGCCCTCCAGCACGGCCGGCCGCCAGCGCGCGCACAGCCAGATCAGCACAGGCAGCACGCCCATGACGGTGAGCGCCAGCGGCGCCACGTCGCCCGCCCCTCCATGCAGGGCCAGAGCGGCAAGAGTGAGGCCAGTCAACACGGCAAAGTACAACAGGATACGCGGCTCTTTCCTGCATTCGAAGAGCAACAATCCGCCTGCAAATCCCATCACGCCCCGCAACATGCCCTCCAGTAAATCGCTATTGTTAAACCCCTGCAGATACCTGCCCATTCCCATTGCCATGCCCCAGAGGAAAATGCACGAAACGATGTGGATGGCCATTTTCCAGTCCATGCTGCGCAAACCATAGCGCACCGCGCAGTACCACAGCACGTTCAGTACGACCTCGACAAAAATGCTCCATCCAGGCTGGTTCAGGGGAAAGCCCAAACCATCATTGAGCAGACACGGCAGCATCAGCGCATTTGGTGCGGCACAGCGCAAATCGGCGATGCCCTCACCCGTGCCTAACCACCTTTTCGACACGAATACGAGCAAGGCCAGCATCAGGCTGGCGATATACAGCGGATACAGACGTGCCATGCGGTTGAGAAAAAAAGTGCGCGCAGGCAGGCCCTGAGCGATGCGTTCCTCATAGCTGTAGGCCATGACCCAGCCCGACAGCAGGAAGAAAAAGTCCACGGCCAGGTCGGCATGCGGAATCGCGAAGCCGAACAGTCCAGGCAGATGGTAGACCGCCACGATGAGGGCGGCAATGCCGCGCAAACCGTCGAGCGACACGATGCGCGTGTTCGCCACGCCCCGTCCATTCATACCTGCAACATGCATGTCACGCCCCGTCTTTTGTCTGAGAGCGGCAAAAATGATGAGCCCGACAACGGAAGCATGGCCATGACGGCATGCACCCGGCACAGGTCAAAATAGTGCCAAAAATGCATTATAGTGTCTTTTTTATAATTTGACGATTTAATTTATGATAACTTTAAACTGATCAATGCCGCGCGCGCGCCGAGGCGGCGGTAGGGCCCGCCAGCGGCAGCGATACTGGGAAACTAGCGGCGCAGGCGCAATTGCACCCGCAAGCCCGGCGCCGCATCCTCGATCTCCAGGCTGCCGCCATGCAGGGCCGCGATGGCCGCCACGATGGACAGGCCCAGGCCATTGCCGGGCAAGTGACGGCTCTTGTCGAGCCGGTAAAAGCGCTGCGTCAGCTTCGGCAGCTCTTCCGTTGGCACCCCGGGGCCGTTGTCGCGCACGGCCAGCCAGTTGCCATGCGCATCGCTGCCGGCCGACACCTCCACCGTCGCGCCCGGGCCCGCGTACTTGATGGCATTGTCGACCAGGCTGGCCAGCGCGCTGCCCAGCAGGTTGCGGTCGCCGCGCGCCGGCACGCCGTCGCCATACATCTGTACCAGCAGCACGCCCTGCTCGTCGGCCGTGGCCTCGTACATTTCCACGATGTCGGCGCCGATCTGATGCAGGTCGATGTCGTCGAAATTCTCGGGGCGCATGCCCGATTCGGCCGCGGCGATCTGCAGCAGCTTGTCGAACACGCGCGTCAGGTCGTCGATGTCGTCGATGGCCGCCTGCGCCGCGCTCTCGTAGCCGGCCACGCCCTGCTGCTGGCGCAAGGCGCCATCGAGCTTGTTGCGGATGCGGCCCAGCGGCGTACGCAGGTCGTGCGCGATGGCGTTCGACACATGGCGCACGCCTTCCATCAGGTGTTCGATGCGGTCGAGCATGCGGTTGATGTCGCGGCTCAGCAAGCCGAATTCATCCTCGCTGGAGACAGGAATGCGCCGACTCAGGTCGCCCGCCTCGATCTCGCCCGCCGTGCGGCGGATCTGGCCAATCCGCGCTTCGAGCTGGCGCCGGAACAGCCAGGCGCCGGCCACCACCAGCAGGATGGCCGCCCCGCCGCCATAGGCCAGCGAGCGCAGTACCAGGGAGCGGATCGACTTGCCCTCCTCCATATCGCGCCCGACGAACAGGCGCGCGCCGCCCGCCAGCTCGCGGATCAGCATGCGCGCGGGCACCCTGCGCCCTTCGCGCGTGACGTCGCGGTGCAGCAGGTGGCCCACGGGGCTGCCCACGTCGGGCCAGGACGACAGATTGCCCGCCACGCGGCGGCCATCGGCGTCCACCAGCAAAAAGATCTCCGTGTCGCTGTCGGTGCGGTCGGTGAGCAAGTGGGCGATTTCCGCCGTCGTGCGGCTGCTGCCGCCCTGCTCGTACAGCACGGCGAGGCGCTCGGAGAGCAGGGTCAGCTTGCGGTCCACGCTGCGATCGAGCACGCCGATGGTGCCGAAGTAGAACACGGCGCAGACGATGCTGATCGACACGACCACCAGCACGCCATAGCCAAGCGCCAGGCGGGCCGCGATCGAGCGGTGCAAATTACGCACTGTCGATCACGCCCAGGGTGTAGCCGACGCCGCGCACCGTATGGATCAGCGGCGGCGAAAATTCCTTGTCCACCTTGGTGCGCAAGCGGCTCACCTGCACGTCGATGACGTTCGTCTGCGGGTCGAAATGGTAGTCCCACACGGCTTCGAGCAGCATGGCGCGCGTGACGGACTGGCCCTGGTGGCGCATCAGGTATTCGAGCAGGCGAAATTCGCGCGGCTGCAGGGCGATCTGCCGGTTGGCGCGCGTCACGCGCATGGTGCGCATGTCGAGCACCAGGTCGGCCACCTGCAGCTGCGTCGATTCGGGCACGGGCGCGGCGCGGCGCAGCAGCGCCTCGATGCGCGCCAGCAGTTCGTCGATGGCGAACGGTTTCGACAGGTAATCGTCGCCGCCGCTGCGCAGGCCGCGCACGCGCTCGTCGACGCTGGACAGGGCCGACAGCACCAGCACGGGCGTGTTGCGGCCCATGCCGCGCAGGCGCGCGACGATGGCCAGGCCATCGATCTCGCCGGGCAGCAGGCGGTCGAGCACCAGCGCATCCCAGTCTTCGCCGCAGGCCAGGCGCATGCCGTCGATGCCATTGTCGCAGGCGGTGACGTCGTGACCCGCCTCGCGCAGGCCGGCACAGATATAGCGGGAAGTTTCGGCTTCGTCTTCGATGACCAGGCAGCGCACGGGGAATTCCTTGTAATGATCAGGCAGCAAATAGGCGCAGCATACGCCAGGCGCGCGCCACTTGCCAGCCCCGCCGCGTGCGACGCGCGATCACAGGGTCGGGTACAATACAGCCTCGACAATGTTTGGCCGCGCCCGCGCGCGCATTTTTTATCGGCGCCTCCCGGCTTGCCGCGGCCTGCAAACCATCACTGCCACTAACGAACATCAGGCGCGCCTGGCGCGCGCCACAAACCGATACAGCCATGAAATCGACCCACTCTCTCGCACTGGCGCTGGCCATGGCCATCAGCTGCGGCGGTGCCGCCGCCGCAGACACCAAGCAAAGCATGCTGTTCGATGAAATCCCCATCGGCAGCTGGAGCACTTCCGCCGAACTGGGCGCCATCACCACCTCGGGCAACACGGTCGGCACCTCCGTCACGGGCAAGATCGATGCGCGCCAGGAGCTCGATGACTGGAGCAACCAGTACATCTTCAGCGGCTATTTCAAGGAAGACGAAACGACGAACGACGATGGCGAGAAAGTGCGCGAACGCTCGGCCGAACGCTTTTCCGCCTCCGCCAAGGCGGCGTACAAGCTGATGGCCGACCATGAAAAACTGTTCGTGCTGGCCTCGCACGTGAACGACAAGTTCGGCGCCTACACCAAGTACTCGACCCTGGCCGTCGGTCATGGCTCGCGCTGGTACCAGTCGACAGATAAAAGCGTCGACGTGGAAATCGGTCCTGGCTATTTCAGCGGCACCAACGACGCGGGCGAATCGGAACACGGCCTGACGGTGCGCGGCGCGGCCGCCATGAAGTGGAAGATCAGCCAGTCGGCCATGTTCACGCAGACGGTCAGCGTGGAACGAGGCACCTCGAACACCCACTCGATCGCCGAAACGGCCCTCAGCACGAAAATCAACGGCACCATGCAGATGAAAGCCGCCTTCAGCGCCCGCAACGACACACGCGTGCCGGACGACAAGAAGAACACGGATACGCAAACCTCGCTGACCCTGGTCTACTCGTTCTGACATGCGGGCAACGCTGATGCGGCGCCCGCGCCTTGGCGCCTTGCTGTGCGCGGCGGCGCTGCTGAGCGGCTGCGCCGCCGTCACCGTCAGCTCCATTTCACCGGCCGACTACCTGCAGCAGCGGCGCGGCGACATCCTCACCACGGGCAAACTGAGCGCCTCGGCCAGCGAGGTGCTGCGCATCATCGGCAGCGACATCGCCGCCTGCGAAGCCAATACGGGCAGCTGCCGCGCCGACCTGGCACGCTCCGAGCTGCTGAGCGACGAGCAGCGCCTGGCGACCCTGTCCGAATTGTGGCTGGAAAGCGCGCTGGCGGAAGAAAAACAGGGCGGCCACCCGAGCGCCGAAACGCTGGCCGCGTGGCTCGAATCGGCCCGCTACGCGTATGCCTACCTGTTCTACACGACGCGCACGCCGGGCCAGCGCGCCTTCGAGGAACGGCAGACGCAAATCCGCGACTACTATAACTATGCCGTGCAAAAGGCCGTCGGCAACCTGTTCCGCCACCGCGGCGAATACCGCCCCGACGGCAATGTGATCCGCGTCGCCGGCTGGCAGATCGACAGCGAATTGTCGGCCCTGCGCCTGCCCGACGACGGCACCCTGCCCGACGAACTGCTGCCGGCCACCTCGCTGTCGTTTTCCGGCCTGCGCAATGTGTACCGGCGCGACGGTTTCGGCGCCGACCTGGTGGCCGTCATGCCCAAGCCCCGGGCGCCGAAAGGCGCGTATGTACCGTACCAGGAGACGCGCTTTCCTGTCGTCACGGCGCTGATCCGCTTCGACGGCAACAGCCTGCAGGAGGTACTGGCCACGCAACAGCTGCTGGTGATGCTGGTCGACCCGACGCGCAGCGAATCGACGCGCATGGCGGGCCAGGAACTGCCCGTGGCGGCCAATTTCACGGCCGGCTACGGCCTGTGGCTGGCCCGCTCCGGCTTCGGCGTGCAGGCGCTGCGCACTCTGTTCGGCAGCGCCGACGGCATCTCGCGCCCGCAGGTGCACCTGATGCAGCCCTACGATCCGGACAAGCGCACCATCGTCATGCTGCACGGCCTGGCCAGCAGCCCGGAAGCGTGGATCAACGTGGCGAATGAACTGATGGGCGACGAGCAGCTGCGCCGCCGCTACCAGATCTGGCAGGTGTACTACCCGAGCAATGCACCACTGGCGGCCAACAACGCCGCCATCCGCAAGGCGCTGAACGCGACCCTGGCGCAATTCGACCCTGCCGCCAAGGCCGACGCGGCCAACGACATGGTCTTGATCGGCCACAGCATGGGCGGCGTACTGGCGCGCCTGATGGTCTCCGATGCCAGCAACACGCTGCTCGACGCCATCACGGAAGAATACAATTTGAAGGGCAAGAAGGCGGAAAAAGTGCGCGCGGGACTGGCGCCCTACCTGAATTTCACGGCCATGCCTCAGGTGAACCGCGCCATCTTCATCGCCGCGCCGCATCGCGGCACTTCGTTCGCCAACCACAAGGTGGCGCGCTGGATCGCCAACCTCGTCACCTTGCCCATCACCATGCTCGACCAGTTGTCCGACGCGGCCGGCAGCCTGGCGCAGCTCGACACGGGCAGCAGCGAACCGCTGCGCATCCCCAACAGCATCGATAACCTCAGCGACAAGGACCCGTTCGTGCGCCTGGTGGCCGACCTGCCCATCAGCCCGAACGTGCGCTACTACTCCATCATGGGCAACGACACGCCGGACCTGCCGCTGGTGGAGTCGAGCGACGGCGTCGTGCCCTACGCCAGCGCCCACCTCGACGGCGCGCAGTCGGAAAAAGTCATCCCTTCGTGGCACAGCGTGCAGGAAAGCCCGCAGGCGATTCTGGAGATACGGCGCATCTTGCGCATGCCGGATTAAGTCGCCAGGGCGATAGCGGCGTAGGTCGGATTAGCGGGGCCGCCGAGGCCGCAAGCGGCAATCCGACAACATTATTGGCCACGCCCATGGTGATGTCGGCTTACTGGCAACCGTAGGTCGGCTTAGGCGAAGCCGTAATCCGACAACATTGTTAGCTTCGCTTTGGGCAGCGTCAACAACGTTGTCGGATTACGCGGGGCTTTGCCCCGCTAATCCGACCTACCAGGCTGGCGCGCTCCCAGCATCACACCGGCTCGCGCCACTTGTCCTTGATCTCCAGCATGGCCGGCAGCTGTTCCACAAACAGTGCCAGCAGGTCCGGGTCGAAGTGCGTGCCGCTGTCGCGCTGCATGGTGGCGATGGCCTCGTCGACCGTCCAGGCGCGCTTGTACGGGCGCTCGCTGGTGAGCGCGTCGAAGACGTCGGCGATGGCGACGATGCGGCCTTCGTGCGCAATTTCCTCGCCCTTCAAGCCTTGCGGATAGCCGCTGCCATCCCATTTCTCGTGGTGCGTGAGGGCGATGGTGCGCGCCATTTTCAGCAGGCCGCTTGCGTGCTCGCCGATGATGGCCGCGCCGATTTCCGCGTGGCGGCGCATGACTTGCCATTCGTCCGCATCGAGCTTGCCCGGCTTTTGCAGGATGGCGTCGGGGATGCCGATCTTGCCCACGTCGTGCATGGGCGCCGCGTTGAGCAGGTCTTCCGCCCTGCCCGCGCTGTAGCCGGCCGCCAGCGCCAGCTGGCGCGCGTAATAGCTCATGCGGATGACGTGCATGCCCGTCTCGTTATCCTTGTATTCGGCCGCCTGGCCCAGGGTCTGGATCACCTGCAGGCGCGAGCGGCGCAATTCCTCGGCGTCCACCAGCGACAGGTGCGTGCGCACGCGGGCGCGCACGATGGGCGGGCTGACGGGCTTGGTGATGTAGTCGACGGCGCCCGCGTCGAAGCCGTCCGCCTCGTCCTTCACGTCGCACAGGGCGGTGACGAAGATGACAGGAATGGGCGCGGTGGCCGGCATGGCTTTGAGCTGGCGGCATACTTCATAGCCCGTCATGGCCGGCATCATGATGTCGAGCAGGATCAGTTCGACGGGGTTGTTCTGCGCCAGTTCCAGCGCCTTCTCGCCATCCTTGGCGTACAGCAGGCGGTAATCGTCCTGCAGGATCTGGCGCAGCACCTGCAGGTTCGTCGCTTCGTCGTCGACGAGCAGCAGGATCGGTTTGTCTTCTTGTAAGGTCATCGTCAGCCCAATATCAGGAAAGGTCGGCAGGCACCGGTGCTTCCAGCCACGCCAGCAGCTGGCGCAGCACGCCCGCGGCACGCGCAAATTCAAAGTCGTCGATGGCGCTGGCCAGCGCCTGCAGGCGCTGCTGCTGGCCGTGCGGCGCCAGCATGGCGGCGATCTGCGCCATCAGGGCGTCGTCGAGCTGCCCGCCCTCCAGGCAGGCGATGGCTTGCCGCAGCAAGGCACCAACGGCGGTGGCATCAAGGGGCGCGCCGGCAGCCGGCGTACCCACGGCCACGGCCGGCATACCCGATTCTTCCAGCTCGCCGGCCAGCGCCATGAAGGCGGCGGCCAGCTGTACCAGCAATTCGGTCGCAGGCAACTGGCGCGCGATCGCCTGCTCGATGCGTCCCAGCAGGCTTTCGACCTGCACCAGGCACAGGTTGCCCGCCGCGCCCTTGATACGGTGCAGCAGATGGCCCGCCACGCTGCTGCCGCCACGTTCCAGTTCGGCCGCCAGCATGGCGGCGCAGTCGCCATTGGCCTGCACGAAGCGGCCAATCGCCCGCTGCAAGGCTTCGCGGCCGCCCCACAGGGCGATGCCGCGCTGCCAGTCGATCTGGCCCGCGGCCGCACGCGCCGCCGCGCCGGCCGCCGGCGGCGGCATGGACACGGCGATATCGAGCAGGCGGGCGATTTCCGCCGTCAGCTTGTGCATTTCCAGCGGCTTCGAAGCAAAACCGTTCATGCCGGCCGTCTGCGCGGCGCGCCGGTCCTGTTCCAGCACGCTGGCCGTCAGGGCGATGATGGGCGTCGCCTTCAAGCCCTGTTCGCGCTCATGCACGCGGATCAAACGCGTCGCTTCCAGGCCATCCATGCGCGGCATCTGCACGTCCATCAGGACGATGTCGAAGCTGCCCTTGCTGAACTCGCGCACGGCGCTCTCGCCATCGCTGGCGGCGATCACCTGGTGGCCGGCCGCGCCCAGGCTGATCAGAAGCAGTTCCACGTTCTGCGGCACGTCGTCGGCCGCCAGGATGCGCAGCGGCGGCAAGGCCGCCACGGGCTGCTCGCTGCGGCGCGACACGGCCTTGCCCGGCGCCAGCGGCAACAGCACGTGGAACACGCTGCCCACGCCCAGGGTGCTTTCCACCGTGATGGTACCTCCCATCAGTTCGACCAGCTGCAGCGAAATCGTCGTGCCCAGGCCCGTGCCGCCAAAGCGGCGGCTCATCGAGGAATCGGCTTGCGTGAATGGAGCGAAGATTTTGTCCAGGCGGTCGGCCGGGATGCCGATGCCCGTGTCGTGCACAGCGATGTGCACCTGCTCGCCCCGCATGTCGACGGCCACGCGTACATGGCCCACTTCCGTGAACTTGACGGCGTTGCCGATCAAATTCGTCAGCACCTGCTGTACCCGGCGCGCGTCGCCCAGGAAGAACTGGCCCATGCCGGGATCGACATCGACATGCAGCACCAGGTCGCGCGCATGCGCCGTGATGCGCAGGGACGCGGCCACGTGGTCGACCAGGTCCGGCAGCGAAAAGTCCACCAGTTCCAGCTCGGTGGCGCCTTTTTCCAGCTTGGCCGTGTCGAGGATGTCGTTCAGCAGTTCGAGCAGCGAACGGGCCGACTGGCGCACCGTGCCCAGGTGGCGGCGCTGCAGGCTGTCCAGGGCTGTGCCCAGCAGCACTTCCGTAAAGCCGATGATGGCGTTCATCGGCGTGCGGATTTCATGGCTCATGTTGGCCAGGAAGCTGGTCTTCGATTCGGCGGCCAGCTCGGCGCGGTCTTTCGCCGCGCGCAGGTTTTCCTGCATGGCGCGCCGCTCGCTCACGTCGGTGGCCAGCTTGACCACCTTGAACGGCTTGCCGTCCGTGTTGAAGATCGGATTGTACGAAGCCTGTATCCACACTTCCTTGCCATGCTTGCCGATGCGCTTGTACTCGCCCGTATTGAATTCACCCTGCGCCAGTTGCCGCCAGAACGCGCTGTAGTCGGGCGAGGTCACGTAACCCGGTTCGCAGAAGATGCTGTGGTGCAGGCCCAGCACGTCGTCGAGCTGGTAGCCGACCAGGTCGAGGAAGTTCTGGTTGGCGGCCAGGATGCGTCCCTGCAGGTCGAACTCCGCGACGGCCGTCGCGCGCGAGATCGCCGTCACCTTGCCCTCGTATTCCGCGTTGCGCAATTCGCTTTCCGTGATATCGAGGATGACGCCGTCGATCCAGCGCACCACGCCGTCGTTATCGAGCACGGGACCGCTGCTTTCGCGTACCCAGCGCTCGCGCCCGTCGCGGTGGATCATGCGGTAGACGTTCTCGAAATCGCGCCGTTCGCCGGCCGCCTGCACGCAGGTGTCGTTGACGCGCTGGCGGTCGTCCGGATGCACGAGGTCGAACAGCCTGACCCGCCCTTCGGCGAAGTCCTGCGGCAGCCAGCCCGTCAGATTGAAGACGGCGTCGCTGATGAAAATCATTTTCCATTCGGGCGCGAAGCTGCAGTGGAAGGACACGCCGGGGATATTGCGGATCAGGGTGCGGTACTGGCGCTCGCTGTCCTTGAGCGCCTGCTCCATGCTGCGCGACGAGCGCATGTCCGTGACAAACGCCACGAACAGGGGCTGGCCCGGCGTATCAATCTTGCCGATCGCCACGCGCATGGGCAGCACGGCGCCATCCTTGTGGCGGCCATCGAGTTCGCGTCCGCTGTCGAGGATGCGCGAGGCGCCCGTTTCCAGGTAGTCGCGCAGATAGCCCTCGTATTCGGCCGCGTCGGCCGGCTGCAGCAGCACGCTGGCGTCGCGCCCCGCGATTTCCGCTTCGCGCCAGCCAAACAAGCTTTCCGCGGCGGGATTGAAGGAGCGCACCTTGCCCTGGCCATCGATGGTGATCAAGCCATCGGCCGCCGTATCGACGATGGCGCGCAGGCGCGATTCACTGACGCTGGCGTGGCGCAGCAGCTGGCGGTAGCGCAGCAAGCCGTTCGCGGCCGCCACGAAGACGGTCAGGGTAATGGTGATCAGGGCCACGGCCAGGGCCACGAACGAGGCTTGCACCGTAATCGTGTTCTCGCCTGCCGTGGGCGTACCGGAAAAACGCGCGGCCAGCATGCCTGTGTAGTGCATGCCGGAAATGGCCAGGCCCATCACCACGCTGCTGAGCAGCAAGGAAGTCAAGGGGCTCAGGCGCTGGCGCATGGCGCTCAGGCCGAAGCGCACCCACAGCGCCAGCATGGCCAAGGTGACGGCCACCAGCAGCGACAGGGCGAACAGCCAGGGTTCGTAGCGCAGGGCCAGCGACGTCTGCATGGCCGCCATGCCGCTGTAATGCATGGAGCCGATGCCCACGCCGACGAGCACGCCGCCCACCACCAGTTGCCGCCAGTTGATGCTCGGACGCGCCAGCAAGTGCAGCGCCACCCACGAAGCGGCCATGCCGGGCAGCATCGACAGCAGGGTCAGGCCGGGGTCGAAGGACACGCGCGTGCAGATGTCGAAGGCCAGCATGCCGATGAAGTGCATCGACCAGATGCCGCCGCCGAGCGCGATGGCGCCCGTGATGATGGCCGTCTGGCGCTGAAAGCCGCGTTCGCTGCTGCGCGCCATGCCGGCGATCTGCAAGGCCATGAACGAGGCAAAGACGGCGATACCGATGGAAAACAGCACCAGCCACGCATTGTGCGTGCCATAGATGTACTGCATGGTATCGGTCGATACGGCAAAGATGGAACTAAACATACTGTCGTGGCATAAGAGAGTGAAACCTAACGTCGCAAAACATGACGGCACACCGCGCGCCGTCGCCAGGCTTTTTACTAAAGCGGCAATACAGCGGAAATGACAACGGTAGCAGTCGACCAGGGCAAGGCTCGGTCATCACGCCCGCGCCTGCCGCGCGGGGGAAAGGTGCTTTTTACAGAGGGAAAAAGCGGAATGCGTACGAACTCTGGCGCGGATATCTGGCCGCCAGCGTGACGATGATTTTTTAAAGAGCCATGAGTATAGTTGCTTTGCGAACATATTCATAGGACTTCAGCAATATAGTTGCCAAAAGAAAAATATTCCGCAGCCCTGATGCGACAATTCCCGGCCGCTCAGCCTGGCGGCCACTGCGCGCGTATCGCGGAAGATTCCTGATAGGCGGGACCGGCCCGCACGGCGACAGGAATACCGGCCAGTTTGCAACGTCGGCTCAACTCGTCCTTGATCTGCCGCAACGACCAGCGCTGCGGCACGGGCAGATCCATGCCAATCACGCGAATCAGCGGGCAGTCGTCGAGGGTCGTGTGCAGCAGCAGCTCCAGGCGCGCCATCGGTGGCCCGCCCCGGTAGACATTTACCGCGCCCGCGTAGGCGACTACCTCGAGCGCGCGTATCTGCCGCAGTTCCAGCTGCAGCGCCTTCTCATGGCCAGGCAAACGCCGCGCCACCCGGCGCAGCAACAAGCCGGCGTCGTTGATTTCGACATGAAAGGACAGATTGCGATCCGGCAGCAGGACCAGGCCGACGGTCCAGGCGGCCAGCGCCGGCAGGAGCAGCAGCACCGCCTCGCCCGCGTATGGCACGTCGCGCCAGACGGCTTGCAGGACAAAGGCGAGGATCAGGGCGCAGCCGCCCAGCAGCACGCTGCGCCACAGCACGGGACGCAGATTGGCCATCATCGCTGTCTGGGAACTGGCATCGTCGGCCGGCGCAAAGCGTATCCATTCGGCCCGTGCCCCTTTGAGCTTGCGCGACGGCGCTGCGCTCAGGCGTTCTGCGCCAGCATGCGGCGGAACCATGCCAGCTGTTCGCGCGTCAAATAATTGGCGCCATCGCCGTGCAGGATGACGATTTCGATCTCGGCGGGAATCGAAGCAACCAGTTGCGCGCCCGTGACGGGAATCTTCGGAAACGCGATGCCGGCCAGGAAGGCCGGGTCTTCCGCCACCGTCACGCACTGGCGCTCGGGATTCGGCGACGGCACGAGGAACAGGTCGATCTGCTCGCTCTGCCCGCCGATAACGACGTGCAATTGCGCGGCCAGCAGTTCGGGCAGGATCAGCTCGATGTTATTCTCGGTGCGCGATTGCTGGAAAGCGCTTTTCAGGGGTGTGAGGACAGGCGTGGCGGTCATGGCAAAGTGAAAAGATAAAGACGGCGGCAGTGTAGCAGAGGCGCCGCAAGGGACGCGCTCCGCTGGCGCAACGGCTACATCTTGTAGTGCAAGGACAGCAGCACGCTGCGCGGCGCGCCGTAACGCTCCAGCCCGCCCGACCACGCATAGCCGAGCGCCTGGTAATAGCGTCGGTCGAGCACGTTGTCGACATTCACGCGCAGCTGCAGCTGCTCGCTGATACGGTAGCCGGCCGTCAGCCCGACGATGGCGTAGCCGCCCTGCCGCGTCAGGTAAGCCGTGTCGCGGCGCTCAATCTTGTCTTGCGCGTACACGGAAGCGCCCACATTCCATTGCGCCAGGCTGCCGCCCAGCTGTACGCTCGTCATCAGCTTGAACAGCTGCTTCGGTTCGTCCGTGGCGATGCGCTGGCCGATGTTGGCGGCCACGCTGTCCTGCGTGTACTTGGCCAGTACATAGGTGTAGCCGCCGGCGATCTGCCAGCCCGGCAATGGCGAGCCCGACAATTGCAGATCGATGCCTTCGCTCCGCACCTGCCCGGCCGCGCGGGCGCAGTAAATGGCGCCGCCTGTGGGACAGTTGAGCTCATCGGCCATGGCGCGGTTATTTTGCCGGATGCGGAACAGCGCACCGCTGGCATTGAGCCGGCCGCCGAAATACTCGCCCTTGACGCCCGCCTCCAGGTTGGTGCCGCTCAACGGCGGCAAGGTGTTGCCGCGCACGTCCAGCGAACTTTGCGGCTCGAAAATCTGCGTACCGCTCGCATACACGGAGTGATGCCGGTCCACATCGTAGACGAGGCCTGCGTACGGCGTGAATTTCGCATTTTCCGTCAGGCCGCGGCGCCAGCTCGGATTGGTGGAATACCAGCCCGTGACATCCTGCGCATACCAGCCGAAGCGCCCGCCCAGCACCAGGCGCAGCGAATCGGCCAGGCTGAAGTTGCCTGCCGCATACACACCCTTCTCGTCCGTCTTGCGGCCCCAGTTGTACGGCTCGAACGGCGCGCCGCGCATCGGGTAGGCGTAGGGATTCCACTGGCGGATATCGATCACGCGCGTGGCAGCGCCTTCCCAGCTTTGGCCCGCGTCCGAATCGTCATGGCGGTAACTGGCGCCGACGATCACGTCGTGCTGGCGGCCGAACCAGGTGACGGGACCGCTCAGGCGCCAGTCGGCCACCACCTGTTCCGTGTTGTACTTCCAGCCCGTTTCCGACTGGCTCAGCTTGTATATTTCGCCATCGATGCGGCTGTTGGTGGTGTTGCGCGTGCTCGACGAGGCGTCGATGCGCGTGATGGCGAAGCGGCTGCGCCAGCCCTGCTCCAGCTTTGTTTCCAGGTCGGCGAAGACGACGTTGTTGTCGCGTTTCTGGAAGGAGTCGGCATTGTTCAGAAAAGTCGAGCGGGGCAAGTCCATGTGACGGCCGTCAAACATGGTCGGCAAGCCGACGAACACGCCATCTGTGCGGCTGTGCTGGCGCGAAAAGCCGATGCCGGCCGTGGTCGACGGCGTCAAGTCCGCCTCGACGACCGCATACACGGTGCTGTTCTTGTTGTTGACCACGTCGACGAAACTGTCGCTGTCGCGCCAGCTGGCCGCCACACGCCCCCGCACGCTGCCCGAGGCATTCAGCGCATTGCTGGCGTCCACCGTCAATTGCTTGTCCTTCCAGCTGCCCAGGTGAGCGGAAGCGTTCAGCAGGGGCGTGGCCGTGGGCCGCTTGCGTATCATGTTGATGCTGCCCGACGGCGCGCCCGCCCCTTCCATCAAGCCCGTGGCGCCGCGCACCACTTCCACCCTGTCGTACATCAGCATGTCGGCCGAGACGTTGCGTTCATTAAACCCCGTGACGTCCAGCGGCAAGCCATCGACGTTGACGTGGCTCAAGGCAAAGCCGCGCGCGAAATACGTGGTTTCCTGGTCGGACACGCCCTGCGTCTTGCCATAGATGCCAGGCGTGGCGCGCGCCACGTCCTGCAAGGTGCTCAGATCGAAATCTTCCATTTGCTGGCGCGAAATGACGCTGACCGTTTGCGGCGTGTGGCGCTGCGACAAATTCAACCCCGTGGCCGTCGACATATTCCTCGACGTGTATAAACCCGTGCCTTCCGTGGCGCGGTCCGCCTCGGCGCTGACGACGACGGCGGGCATGCTGGCCAGGCCGCCATCGGCCGAGTTGGTATTGATCTTGCGCAGCAGGTAATTGCCATCGCCACCATCCGCCGCTTCCAGACCGCTGCCTTGCAGCAGTTGTTGCAAGCCGGCCGTAACCCCATGGCTGCCTTGCAAACCCGGCGTCGCCAGCCCGTCAAGCGCCACGCCCTGCGTGGACAGGTTGATCCCCGCGGCGATGGCAAACGAGGCGAGTGCGCTGCGCAAGCTGCCGGCGGGAATATGATAGTCGCGCACGGTGGCGGCCGGGCTGGACTCGGCCGCCACCGCCATGTGCGGCAAGCCGGCGCCGGCGGCGCCCACGGCAAGCAACAGGACCAGCGCGGCGCGCACGGCGCCGGTGGCGGGATGGAGCGTCATGCGTGCTGCGGTAAAGTTATGGTGCTGCAAAGCCATGTGGACCCTTTCGATGGTTCGGATTGTTCGTTCTCTACCTTGTATGACGAAGCAATCTGCAAAAAGGGACAGGCAAGAAGTAAATTGGAGCACGTCGGCTTACGCCCTGCGGGCTAAGCCGACCTACCATACCCGACAGGCGTAGGTCGGCTTAGCGTGGCAAGGCCACGCTAAGCCGACTAGCTCAAGCCGCCTCGACACTGATCCAGTAGCGCGTGCGGCGCGCCAGCCGGATCGGCAAGGATCGCTGCAGCAGAAGCAGGATATTGTCCGGGTCGTTCAACTGGAAGATGCCGTCCACGGGCAGGGCCGCCAGCGCGGGATCGCAGCGCAGCACGCCGTAACGGTAACGTGCCACCTGCTCGAGCACCTCGCCCAGCGGCATGCGCTCGGCGATCAGCACGCCCCGCAGCCAAGCGTCCGCATGCGATGCCAGCGGCGTCAAGGCAGAAACGGCACGGCCATCGAAACTGCCCCGCCGGCCCGCATCGATCCTGCGCAAGGCGTCGGGAGCTTCGCCGGGCTGGATCTCGACGGCGCCCTCGCTGACGCTGACCTGCGTGCGCGGCGCCAGCACGCTGCCAAGGTGGCGCACGCTGAAGTGCGTGCCCAGCGCCCGCACGGCGCCATTGCTGCTGCGCACAAGGAAGGGCCGCGCCGGCATGGAGCTGTCGTGCGCCGTGCCGACGTGGATTTCCCCGGCATGCAGCAAGACCTGCCGCGCCGCGCCGTCAAAACGCACGTCGATGGCCGTGTCCGTATTAAGCACCAGTTGCGTGCCGTCGGGTAATGTCAGGTGGCGGATTTCGCCCCTGGCCGTGCGTATGCCGGCGCGCCACGCTTGCCATGGCGCCGACTGGCTGGCCAGCCACAGGGCCGGTCCGGCCGCGATCAGCCCGGCCAGGCCGTAGAGCACGGCGCGCCGCTGCGGCGACTGCGGCGCCGCGTCCGCCGTCTGGCGCAATGCGGGCGGCACGCTGGCCAGGGCGCTGCACACCAGCTCGGCCCGCTGCCACGCCGTTTCATGCGCGGGATCGCTGGCGCGCCAGGCCTGGAACGCTTGCTGCTCGTCCGGACACAAAGCGCCCCCGTGCAGGCGCACCAGCCATTGCGCCGCCGCCCGGGCCGCGCGAGGATCGATGGCCGCGTTCACAGGACCAGCAGGATGCAGCGTTCGAACGCCTGCACCATGTAGCGCTTGATGCTGCGCTCGCTCACGGCGAGGCGCCGGGCGATTTCTCCGTAGCCGAGGCCGTCGACATGGGCCAGGAGGAAGGCGCTGCGCACGAGCGGCGGCAAGCCGTCGAGCATGGCATCGATGCGCTGCAGGGCTTCGCGCACGAGCAGCCGCTCTTCCGGCGACTGCATCAGCAATTCAGGCTGCTGCGCCAGGGTTTCCAGCCACGCCTGCTCCAGCGACAGGCGCCGGTAATGGTCGATCAGCAGGCGCTGCGCCACGGTGGTCAGGTAGGCGCGCGGCTCGCGCAAGCTTTGCCGGTTCTCCGGCGGCGCCGTCAGCAGGCGCACGAAGGTATCGTGCGCCAAGTCGGCCGCATGGTCGGCGCACTGCAGCTTGGCGCGCAGCCAGCGCATCAGCCAGCCGTGGTGGTGGCTGTAGATACCGGCTATCGACTCGCTGGACTGCGCAATGTTCACTGGGACTCCGATGCGCGCAAGGCAAGGCGCAGCTAATTGATAATAATTCTCATTATCACAAATCATTGCCGCTGGCGTCAATGCCGGCGCCCACCTATCCCTGGAAACTGTTGTTTCAGCGTGGCTGCGCTCTTCTAGCGGTCGGTATACAAGCTCTTCATCACCATGCCGCCGCGCATTTTCTTCGCGCCCGGCGCCAGCCCCGCCGGACAAGCGCCCTGGAACACGGCCGCCAGTTCCGTGCGCTGCACCTCGCTCTCGCCATTGACTTGCACGGTGGTGTCGGCGCTCAGGGTATATGCCTTGGCCAGATCGCCCTTGAAGGTGCCGGCCAGCCTGGCGTCCGGGCAGCTGGATGCGAATTGGTAGCTGTCGCCCTGGCGGCTTTGCGACTCGATCTTGCATTCCTGCTCGAAGCCGGACCACAGGTCGTCGTCGATCAGGCGGTCGCGCGCGTGGTCGACACAGATTTCCCAGGAAAATGGCGAGGTGGCAGGCGTTACCTTCCACAGCCCCGTGGCGCGCTGCAAACGCTGCACAGGCTCGGCCGCCGAAGCGAACGTGGCCGCGCACAGGGGGAAAATAGTCATCAGGAGCAAGGTGACGCTGCGCTTCATGGGCATTCCTTTAGCTAAAAGTTTGAATATAGCAAAGAGGAATGCGCGCAGGCCACACGCTTAGCCGTACATCTCGGGCTTTGCCGCCAGCGCGAAGGGAATGGCAAACGGCCCCAGGAAAGTCACCAGGATGGCACGGATGACCGTTATTCGTAAGGAGCGGCGTTTGGCGATGAAGAGGCAAGCGAAGGCCGACAGCGACCAGGTCAAGGCGGGCAAGTATGCAGTCATCATGCACTCCGGATGCGCCCTGAAAGGCAGGAAAACCATGCTGACACGGAATTGCGGCCACCGCAATGACAGATTGGACATCTGCCTTGCGATGGATAGGGTCGTAATACGATCAGTGCTGGCCGATCTTCATGATTTTCAGCGCGTTCGTGCCGCCGACCTTGCCCATCGGCTCGCCCCAGGTCAGCACGACGGTGTCGCCCTTGGCCACGACTTTATGTTCCACCAGCAAATCTTCCGCCTGCTGCAAGACCTTGTCGCGGTCCGTGCCGGACGTCAGTTCCAGGGTGCTGACGTTGCGGTACAGGGCCAGCTTGCGGCGCGTGCCCACGCTCGGGGTCAGCGCGACAATAGGAATGTCGATGTTGCAGCGGCTCATCCACAGGGCTGTGGAGCCCGATTCCGTCAGGGTGGCGATGGCTTTTACGCGCAAATGGTGGGCCGTAAACAAGGCGCCGTAGGCGATCGACTGGTCGATGCGCGAGAACGTGGCGTTGAGGAAATCGGCATCGAGCTTGCAGGTATCCCACTTTTCCGCGTCCAGGCAGATGGCTGCCATCGCTTCCACCGTTTCGATCGGGTAGCGTCCCGAGGCCGTTTCCGCCGACGTCATGACGGCGTCCGTGCCGTCGAGCACGGCATTCGCCACGTCCGACACTTCCGCGCGGGTCGGCACGGCGTTGACGATCATCGATTCCATCATCTGCGTGGCCGTGATCGCCAGCTTGTTCGATGCGCGCGCCATCTTGATCATGCGTTTCTGCAAGGCGGGCACGGCCGCATTGCCCACTTCCACGGCCAGGTCGCCACGCGCCACCATGATGCCGTCGGAAGCGTCAAGAATTTCCTGCAGCGCTGGAATGGCTTCCGCGCGCTCGATCTTGGCGATCATCATCGGCTTATGGTCCCACGCTTCGCCGGCGATATTGGCCAGCTGGCGCGCCATGACCATGTCGGTGGCGTTTTTCGGGAAGGACACGGCCACGTAATCGGCCTGGAAGCTCATCGCCGTTTTCACGTCTTCCATGTCTTTCGCCGTCAGCGCGGGCGCCGACAAGCCGCCGCCCTGGCGGTTGATGCCCTTGTTGTTCGACAACTCCCCGCCAATCTTGACGGTGGTGTGGATTTCGCTGCCGACGACTTTGTCGACCGTCAGCACGATGAGGCCGTCATTCAGCAGCAGCACGTCGGCAGCGCGCAAGTCGCGCGGCAATTCCTTGTAGTCGAGGCCGCAGCGCTCGAGGTTGCCCAGTTCGCCGTTCTCGCCCCATTTCGCGTCGAGGATGAACTTGGCGCCGTTTTCCAGGAAAATCTTGCCTTCTTCAAACTTGCCGACGCGAATTTTCGGGCCTTGCAAGTCGGCCATGATGGCCACTTCGCGGCCGCACAGGGCTGCCGCTTCGCGCACCATGCGGGCGCGGTCGATATGGTCTTGCGCCTTGCCATGCGAAAAGTTCAGGCGCACGACGTCGACGCCGGCCTTGAACATGCGGACCAGGGTATCGATATCGTTCGAAGCGGGGCCGATGGTGGAAACGATCTTGGTGGCGCGTTGCTGTACTTGCATGGTCATGGTGTGCTGCTTTCTAAAATAAGTTGCTACAAGGGCCGGCCTTGTGGGCCGGCCGTCCTGGTGCGCTGGATCAGCGGTACTACGTTCTTACTTGGCCGCCATCAGGGCGACCGTCGTATCGAGCATGCGGTTCGAGAAGCCCCACTCGTTGTCGTACCACGACGACACTTTCACGAGGCGGCCCGAGACCTTGGTCAAGGTCGAATCGAAGTTCGACGAGGCCGGGTTGTGGTTGAAATCGATGGAAACCAGTGGTTCCGTCTGGTACGTCAGGATGCCTTTCAGCGCGCCCTCCGACGCCGTTTTCAGCAAGGCATTCACCTCTTCCACCGTCGTATCGCGCTTGGCGATAAAGGACAGGTCGACCAGCGAGACGTTAATCGTCGGCACACGGATGGCAAAGCCGTCCAGCTTGCCATTCAATTCAGGCAAGACCAGGCCCACGGCGGCAGCCGCGCCCGTCTTGGTGGGAATCATCGAATGGGTGGCCGAACGGGCGCGGCGCAAGTCTTCATGCATCACGTCGGACAGCACCTGGTCGTTCGTGTAGGCGTGCACGGTGGTCATCAAGCCCGATTCGATGCCGATGGCGTCGTTGAGAGGTTTTACTAATGGCGCCAGGCAATTCGTCGTGCACGAGGCATTCGAGATGACCGTGTCCGTGGCTTTCAGCACCTGCTGGTTGACGCCGAACACGATGGTGGCGTCCACGTCCTTGCCGCCCGGCGCGGAAATGATGACTTTCTTTGCTCCGCCCTTCAGGTGGGCCGCGGCCTTTTCCTTGGTCGTGAAGAAACCCGTGCATTCGAGCACCACGTCGACACCGAGTTCGCCCCACGGAATCAGGGCCGGGTCGCGCTGCGCGAAGACGCGGATGCGGTCGCCATTGACGAGCATATTGTCGCCGTCGATGGTGACGACGCCGGGAAACTTGCCGTGCACCGTGTCGTAGCGCGTCAAATGCGCATTCGACTTGGCGTCGCCCAGGTCGTTGATGGCGACGATCTCGATATCCTGTTGCTTGCCGCCTTCATAAAACGCGCGCAAGACGTTGCGGCCGATACGGCCATAGCCATTGATGGCAACTTTGATGGTCATGCTGTCTCCTTGATGTTTTCTACTGAGTTCGTAAAGCCAACCCAAGTGCAAAGCTGGGGTCAGACCCGGCGGGTCTGACCCCGGAATTTCGGCAACTTTGCCCTAAAAGTTAACCGCTGTTGCGCAAACCCGCCGCAATGCCATTGATCGACAAATGAATCCCCGTGCGCGCCGCCGCATCCTGCTTGCCCTCGCGGAAGCGTTTCAACAACTCCACTTGCACGTGATTGAGCGGATCGATATACGGGAAACGGTTGCGTATCGAACGCTGCATCAGCGGATTGGCTTGCTGTAACTCTTCCTGGCCCGTGATCAGTTTCAAGGCGTCCAAGGTGGCCGCGTATTCGGCGCGGATGCGCGTGAAGATGGCGTCGCGCAAGGCCTTGTCCTTGACCAGTTCCGCATACTTGCCGGCAATGGCGATGTCGCTCTTGGCCAGCACCATATCCATGTTCGACAGCAAGGACGTAAAGAATGGCCAGTCCGTGTACATGCCGCGCAGCACGTCCGCGCCATCGGCGGGATGGGCGGCCAGGTAGGCTTGCACGGCGGAACCGAAACCGAACCAGCCCGGCAGCATCAAGCGGCATTGCGCCCAGCTCAACACCCAGGGAATGGCGCGCAAGTCCTCGATGGACGTGGATTTCTTGCGCGAAGCGGGACGGCTGCCGATGTTCAGTGCGGCAATCTCGGCAATCACCGTCGATTCCCAGAAATACTGCTCGAAGCCCTCCGTGCCGTAGACCAGGTCGCGGTAGGCGTTCAGGGCCGTGCCGGACAGCTCTTCCATCGCGGCCAAATGGCCGGCGCCGGCCGAAGCCTTCGGTTGCAGCTGTGCCTGCGGCAGCAGGGTCGACTGGATGGTGGCGGCCACCAGCACTTCCAGGTTGCGGCGCCCCACTTCCGGGTTCGCATACTTGGCCGTGATGACTTCGCCCTGCTCCGTCAGGCGGATCTGGCCCTGCACGGCGCCTGCCGGCTGGGCCAGGATGGCTTCATAGCTGGGTCCGCCGCCGCGTCCCACGGAACCGCCGCGGCCGTGGAACAAACGCAGCTTGATCTGATACTCCTTGAACACCGTCACCAGCTCGATCTCGGCCTTGTAGAGTTCCCAGCCGGAGGTCAGGAAGCCGCCGTCCTTGTTGCTGTCCGAATAGCCAAGCATGACTTCCTGCTGGTCCGCGCGCGAGGCCAGCAAGCCCCGGTAGAACGGCAAGCCGAAGGCGCGCGCCATGATGGCGGGGCCGGCGCGCAAGTCGTCAATGGTTTCAAACAGCGGGATGATGTTGACGTCCGCTTCGCGGCTGTCCTGGCGCAGCAAGCCCACTTCTTTCAGCAGCAGGGCCACTTCCAGCAAGTCCGACACGCTGGCCGCCTTCGAGATGATGCAGTTCGGCACAGATTCCTTGCCGTATTTGACGTGGGCTGCGCGCACGGCGCGGAAGATGTCGAGTTCGGAAGTCGTTTCTTCCGAATACTGCGCATACGGCGACGTCAGCAGGCGTGGCGATTCCAGTTCGGCCAGCAGCAGGCTGATGCGCTGCTCTTCGTCGAGGTCCAGGTAGACGAGGCCCGGCTGGGCGCCCGCGAACAGCTCGCCCACGACGCGCTCATGCACGTCGGAATTCTGGCGCAAGTCCAGCGGCGCCAGCGAAAAGCCGAAGACCTTGACGGCGCGGCGCAGCTGGCGCAGCCGGCCACGGGCCAGCGCGCGCAAGCCGTTGCTGACGAGCGAATGCTGGACCACGTCCAGGTCGGCCAGCAGTTCGGCAGCCGCAGCGTAGGGCTGTACGCCGTCGGCTTGCTTGCCCTTGCCCGATAGCACGACGCGCGTGGCATCGAGGCGCGCATGGATGCCGTGCAGGGCGCGGCGGTACGGCTCGTCCACGCGGTGCGGCGAGGCATCGGCCGAGCCTTCGGCCAGCGCGCGCAGCGGCTCGCTGCACGCGTTCAGTATTTGCGCCAGCGACAGTTGCGAAGCGAGCTTGCGCAATTCGCCGAGGTAAAAGTCGAGCACCTTGTCGGCCTGCGTTTGCAGGGTGCTGCGCAGGATGTCGGCCGTGACGAAGGGGTTGCCGTCGCGGTCGCCGCCTATCCAGCTGCCGACCTTCATGAAATTCGGCAATTCCGTATCTTCCCAGCGGGCATCGCGCTGGGCCAGCATGGTTTCCAGTGAAGAATACAATTTCGGCAATTCGCGCAAAATCGTGTGGTCGTAGAACGACAGGCCATTGGCCACTTCATCCATGACGGACAGCTTGCTCGTACGCAGCAAACGGGTCTGCCACAGGGTGACGATGCCGCGGCCCAGCGCTTCTTCGTTTTGCTCGGCTTCTTCCGGCGTCATCTGCACACGGTCGCGCTCGCTCAACAGGCGGGCGATGGCCATCTGGCAATTCTGGATACTCTTGCGCTGCACTTCCGTCGGATGCGCCGTGAAGACGGGGCTGACGAACGCATCTTCAAAGAAGGTTTCCAATGCATCGGCCTTGCCCGCGTCAAACACATTGCCGACGGCATGGCTGAGGCTACCCTGGCGCGGCGGCGAACCGGCGATCAAATGGGCGCGCGTGCGGCGGATGTGATGCTGGTCTTCCGCAATATTGGCCAGCAGCGAGAAATAGCTGAAAGCGCGCGTCAATTGCGTGGTTTCTTCCTGCGACAGCGCTTGCAGCGCGTCCGACAGCTGCGCGCGCGCCGCTTGATCATTGTCGCGGCGGAAACGGATGGCCAGCTGGCGCACATGTTCGATGCGCTCGAAGGCAGGGTCGCCCAGGTGGTTGCGGATGGCATCGCCCAGCAGACGGCCCAGCTGGCGGATATCGCTGCTCAGCAGCTCGTCTTTCACTTCATTCATTTGCATGGTATGTATTTCCTGGGGCGGCCACGGCGGCACCGCACAGATTGCGTAGTTCGCGCTTCCCGGCCCGGGAAACGCCCATCGTCGAATTTGTAGTAAATTTACCTTATTGCTTCACCATCCTCTTGATTTCCATCAAAAAAAATCCTACTCAAAGGGCCAACAAGGGCTTGCGAGCTATTTACCAGGGCAACAATATGAAAATTTACTACGCATTTAAGCGAAAGGCAATCAACTTTTGTCTTTCGAGGATGAAAAGTGACGGCGCAACACACACGGCCGGCGCTCTCCTGTATGCTGCGGATGAAACAAGGATGTAATCCACATCTTATGAACGAAGCCCATGCGACTGACTGCCTATACCGACTACACCCTGCGCACCCTGATGTACCTGGGCGTGCACCGCGACCGCCTCGTCACCATCCAGGACATCGCCGACCTGCATGCCATCTCGAAAAATCATTTGATGAAGGTGGTGCACCAGCTGGGCCTGTCCGGCATCGTGGAAACGGTGCGCGGGCGCAATGGCGGCCTGCGCCTGGCGCGCGATCCGGCCGAGATCAATATCGGCACCGTCGTGCGCGAGACGGAAAACGATTTTTTCATGGCGGAATGTTTTAACAAGGAAAACAATACCTGCCCGCTGACACCCGATTGCCTGCTGAAGGCCAAGCTGGGCCAGGCCACGGCCGCCTTCCTTGCCGTGCTCGACACGGTGACCCTGGCGTCGATACTCGAAGCGACGCCGGGCGCGCCGGCGCTGGCGGCCGGCGTGATTCCCTTGCGCGTGGCAAAGTAAGCGCGCCAAAAACAACAATGCCCGGCGAACCGGGCATTGTTTCCTGCAGCGACTATCTAAAACATCAATGCGCGCTGGCGCCTGCCGCGCCGATACCCGTCTCCGAACGCATTTGCTGCGCTTCGTAGCCGGCGCGGTCGATGCGCGCGCGGGGGCTCTTGTCGAGCACCGAGAACAGCCAGATGCCGACAAAGCCGGCCGTCATCGAGAACAGCGCCGGCGAGGCGTAAGGGAACAGCGCTTCGCCATGGCCGAGCACGTCGACCCACACGGACTTCGACACCACCGTCAGCGCGACGGCCGTGGTCAAACCGAGGAAGCCGCCGATGGTGGCGCCCCGCGTCGTGCAATCCTTCCACAGCACCGACATGAACAGCACGGGGAAGTTGGCCGAGGCGGCAATGGCGAATGCCAGCGACACCATGAAGGCGATGTTCTGCTTTTCAAAGGCGATGCCCAGCACCACGGCGATGATGCCCAACACGATCGTCGTCACGCGCGACACTTTCAATTCGTTGGCGCCCGTGGCCTTGCCCTTCTTGATGACGGTGGCATACAGATCGTGCGACACGGCCGACGCGCCCGACAGGGTCAAGCCCGCCACGACGGCCAGAATCGTGGCGAACGCGACCGCCGACATGAAGCCGAGGAAGACGTTGCCGCCCACGGCCTTGGCCAGGTGCACGGCCGCCATGTTGTTACCGCCCAGCAGCTTGCCCGCAGCATCCTTGAACTCTGGATTGGTGCTCACCAGCACGATGGCGCCAAAGCCGATGATGAAGGTCAGGATGTAGAAATAAGCGATCCAGGTGGTGGCCCAGAACACGGATTTGCGCGCTTCCTTGGCGCTCGGCACCGTGAAGAAACGCATGAGGATGTGCGGCAGGCCGGCCGTGCCGAACATCAGCGCCATGCCGAAGGAGATGGCCGAGATCGGGTCCTTGATGAAGGAACCGGGGCCCATGATGGCTTCCTTGGTGGCATGCACGTCGACCGACTTGGCGAACAGCGCTTCCGGGCTGAAGTTGAATTGCGCCAGCACGGCAACGGCCATGAAGGTGGCGCCGCCCAGCAGCATCACGGCCTTGATGATCTGCACCCAGGTGGTAGCCGTCATGCCGCCGAACAGCACGTAGATCATCATCAAGGTACCGACCAGGACGACGGCGATCCAGTACTCGAGGCCGAACAGCAGCTTGATCAATTGGCCCGCGCCCACCATCTGCGCGATCAGGTAGAACGCCACGACGACGAGGGTGCCGGACGCGGAAAAGATGCGGATCGGCGCCTGCTTGAAGCGGTAGGCGGCCACGTCGGCAAAGGTGAAGCGGCCCAGATTGCGCAGGCGCTCGGCCATCAAAAAGGTGATGACGGGCCAGCCGACGAGAAAGCCGATGGCGTAGATCAGGCCATCGTAGCCGTTCAGGAAGACGGCGGCGGAAATGCCGAGGAATGAGGCGGCCGACATATAGTCGCCCGCGATGGCCAGGCCGTTCTGGAAGCCCGTGATGCCGCCGCCGGCCGTGTAGAAATCGGAAGCCGACTTGGTCTTCGCGGCCGCCCACTTGGTGACGAACAGGGTGAAAATGACGAAGGCGGCGAACATGATGATCGCCGTCCAGTTGGTCGGCTGCTTGACTGCCTGGCCCAGGTCGGCGCCGGCCGCAAACGCGGCGTTGCTGGCACCCAGCAAGGCCAGGATGCTCAGGCAAGACATGCCGCGCAGCGCATGCTTGGCGGCGCTCATGCTTGCACCCGTGCCTGGATGGCGTTGCTCAGGTCGTCGAATTGCTTGTTGGCGCGGCGCACATAGATGCCGGTGACGAGTACGGTAAACACGATGACGAACAGGCCGATCGGCATGCCCCAGGTCATCACGCCGGCGCCCGTTTTCGTGGCAAGAAATTCCTTGTTGAAGGCGATGAGCAGGATGTAGCCGTAGTACACGAGCATCATCAGGCCCGTCAGCGCCCAGCCGAAGCGGGAACGCACCTTGACCAGCTGATGATAGCTGGGGTCACTCTTGATTTTTTGAACCAGATCGTCATGCATTGTGTTGCCTCCTGTTATGTAAAAGCGTGCTCTTTTGTGCGAGCTTGGATTCACAGTACAGCGCGAGGCTTACCCGCCCCTTACGGCGGCGTTTTTTCGCGCGGGGGCAACACAAGGCAGGAAGAAAAATCAGTTCAAGGCGGCAGCCGGTCCGAAGAACTCATGGTGCGTCTGCTGTTCCGGCACGCCCAGCTCGCGCAAGTATTGCTTGACGGCCCGCATGAATGGCTGCGGTCCCAGGAAATAGGCATCGACGTCGCGCGAGGCGGGCAGCCAGTTATTCAGCTGCTCTTTATCGAGCAAGCCCACGGCGTCCGGCGCATCCTGTTCGCCAGCGTGTTCCGCGTAGCAGTAATAGCGCCGCAGCTGCGGGTGCTGCGCGGCCAGTTCGTCGATCTGCGCGCGAAACGCATGCACGCCGTGGCTGCGCGCCGCGTGGATGAAGTGCACTGGACGCTTGCCGCGCAGGGCGGCCGTCAGCATGGCCAGGGTCGGCGTGATGCCGACGCCGCCGCTGATCAGCACCAGCGGCTTGTCGCTGTCTTTCAGCACGAAGTCGCCCGATGGCGGCGTCAGCTGCACCGTGTCGCCCGCCTGCACGTGGTCGTGGAAATAGTTCGACACCTTGCCGCCCGCTTCGCGCTTGACGCTGATGCGGTAGGTCTGGCCATTGCTGGCGGCGGACAACGAGTACTGGCGGCGCATGGGCACGCCGTCGACGGTGGCCACCACGCCGATGTACTGGCCCGGCGCAAAGTCGAGCACGGCCTGGCCATCGGCGGGCGCCAGCAGGAAGGACGTGATCTCGCCGCTTTCCACCGTCTTGCTGCGCACGGTAAAGTCGCGCGCGCCGCTCCAGCCGCCCGGCGCGGCGGCCTGCGCCTTGTAGATGCGCCCTTCTTCGCCGGCCAGGATGTCGGCCAGCTGGCCGTAGGCCGCGCCCCAGGCGTCGATGACGGCGTCGCTGGCCACCTCTGCGCCCAGCACTTCGCGGATCGCCTGCAGCAGGCTGGCGCCCACCAGCGGATAGTGCTCGGCGCGGATCTGCAGGGCCACGTGCTTGTTGACGATGGTGGCCACCAGGTCGCCCAGCGCGGCCAGTTGATCGATATGTTTGGCATACATCAGCACGCCATTGGCCAGCGCGCGCTGCTGGTCGCCGCTGTGCTGGTGCGCCTGGTTAAAGTACGGCAGCACTTCGGGATGGTCGCGGAACAGGTTCTTGTAGAAGTGGCGCGTCAGCGCTTCGCCGCCCTGCTCGAGGATGGGCACGGTGGCCGTGATGATGGCGCGTTGTTGTGGGGTCAGCATGTAAAACTCCTGTGTGGATATGGGTAAGCGGTGTCAGGCCAGCGTCTCTACAGCTGGATATAACTCATGATCTTCGCGGCGCATGCGCTGGAACAGCGCATGCAGCACGGTATTGGCTTCGCTGCGGAAGGCGTCCGGTTCCGCTTCCAGGCGCACGGGCGTATTCCAGCGGCCGGCGAAATCGAGGTAGGCGCCGGCGATGCCGTGCATCTCGTTTTCGTACTGGCGCCCCAGCTGGGCCACTTTGGCCACGCCGGACGCCTGCGCGGCCGGATACAGGTAGCGCTGCTCGACGGCCAGGTGCAGCTTGATCAAGCCGCTCATGGCGATGATCTGTTCGGCAATCGCCTGCGCCTGCGCGGCGACACCGCCGCGCGCAAGCTGGCGCAAGTCGTCGATGGCGGCCAGGATGGCCAGGTGCTGCTGTTTGAATTTGTCGATATTCATGGCGTGTTTCTCTTGTTGAGTGTTGCCAGTGTAGCGGAATCCCCTTAAACATGCAAACAACATACATCTTTAAGCAAGCCATGTTTCCTGCAGGAATCTGAATCGACATGCGCCACTATGTGCGGCACAGAACACAAGCTAAGGCCACGTCTGCCTATAATTTATCCATCACAGCGCGGGCCCGTTTGCGGCCGTGCCGCACCCTCCACTCCAGCCAAGGATGAGCATGAAAAACAAAACGGGCATGGGCCAGGCGCAGCAACTGGCCGGCATCATCAACGAACACCACACGGAACTGCTGGACGGCTGGATGGCCGGCCTGATCGCCCGCCTGGTGCGGCGCGACAAGATCGCCGAAAACGAGCTGCGCCAGCAGGCGTCGCAATTCCTGCCGCTGCTGGCGGGCGCGCTGGAAAGCGGCGACTCGTTCGACATCGAAGGCGGCGCCTGGGACGACACGCGCCAGCTGCTCGCGGAAATATCGCAGTCGCGCGTGCGCCAGGGCTATTCGCCGATCGACACGGCCAGCTTCATGTTCTCCCTGAAGGAACCGCTGTTCGCCTACCTGCGCAAGGCGATCACGGCGCAGCCGGAGCAGCTCGGTGACGCCATCGTCAGCACCAGCAAATTGTTCGACGAACTGGGCCTGCTGACCATCGCCATCTACCAGAAGGCGCGCGAACAGGTGATATTGCGCCAGCAGCAGGAATTGCTGGAACTGTCGACGCCCGTGGTGCAGCTGTGGCAAAACGTGCTGGCCCTGCCCCTGATCGGCACGCTCGACAGCGCCCGCACGCAGGTGGTGATGGAGAGCCTGCTGCAAAAGATCGTCGACACGGGCGCCCTGATCGCCATCATCGACATCACGGGCGTGCCCACCGTCGACACCCTGGTGGCGCAGCACCTGCTGAAGACGATCGCCGCGGCGCGCCTGATGGGCGCCGACTGCATCATCAGCGGCATCCGCCCGCAGATCGCGCAAACCATCGTGCACCTGGGCGTCAACCTGGAAGACGTGATGACCAAGGCCACCCTGGCCGACGCCTTCGTCGTGGCCCTGAAACGCACGGGTTCCAGCATCACCTACCAGCAGCAACAACACTGAGGCGCCTATGGAAAGAATCCCCATTTTACGCATGGGCCGGCTGCTGCTGGTGACGATACAGGTGGACATGCATGACCGCCTGGCGATGACCCTGCAGGACGACCTGACCACCCGCATCGTGACGGACCGCGCCACGGGCGTGCTGATCGACATTTCCGCGCTCGACATCGTCGACTCCTTCATCGGCCGCATGATCAGCAACACGGCGGCGATGGCGAAAATCCTCGACGCGCGCACCGTCGTCGTCGGCATGCAGCCGGCCGTCGCCATCACCCTGGTGGAACTGGGGCTGACCCTGGAAGGCGTGAGCACGGCGCTCAACGTGGAGCTGGGCATCAAGCTGCTGGAACGGAGCGGCGCATGCGCATGACGGAGGCGCCGTGCTAGGCGCGCAGGCACAGGAGCGGGCGCAGGCGGGGGCGCAACAGCTGCAGCAGATCCTGCCCCTGCGCAGCGACGAGGACGTCGTGCGCTTGCGCAAGCAGGTGCGCGACAGCATGGTCGCCATGGGTTTTGGCCTGATCGAACAGACCAAGATCATCACGGCGGCCAGCGAACTGGCGCGCAACACCCTGCGCTACGGCGGCGGCGGCGAGGCGCGCATCGCGCGCGTCAGCGATGGTGCGCGGCAGGGACTGGAACTGCGCTTTGTCGACGCGGGACCGGGCATCGACGATATTCCCCTGGCGCTGACCGATGGCTATACCAGCGGCGGCGGACTGGGACTGGGGCTGGGCGGCGCCAAGCGCCTGGCCGACGCATTTCACATCGACACGGCGCCCGGCGCGGGCACCACCGTCACCATCGCGAAATGGAAGCTGTTTTGAACCACCAGGAACCACAGCCTGACATTCTCAGGCAAAGAAGTTTTCCCATCGGCGAACCGAGCGAGATCGCCGCGGCCCGCCGCGCCGGCAACGAGCTGGCGCGCCGCATCGGCTTCGACGAAGTGCGCACGGGCCAGCTGGCCATCATCATCAGTGAAGCGGCGACCAACATCGTCAAGCACGCGCAGCGCGGCGAAATCCTGCTGCGCAAGGTGCTGCGCGGCGGCACCAGCGGCATCGAGGTGCTGGCCATCGACAACGGCCCCGGCATGGCCAATGTGCGCCAGCACATGCAGGATGGCCATTCGACCACGGGCACCTATGGCGTGGGGCTGGGCGCGATACGCCGCCTGGGCCAGGAATTCGACCTGTACACGGCACCCGGCAAGGGCACGGTGCTGATGGTGGTGGTCTGGGGGCAGCACGCCAGCAGCGCCATCCCCGCCCACCCGAACTGGCGCATCGGCGCCGTGTGCCTGCCGCTGGCCTCGGAACAGGTGTGCGGCGACGCGTGGAACGTGGTCTGCGAAGGCCATGAACTGAGCCTGATGGTGGCCGATGGCCTGGGCCACGGACCGCTGGCGGCGCGCGCGTCGGAACGCGCCAGCTCCCTGCTGGAAACCGACACGCCCGGCTTGCCGCCCCTGCCCGCCCCCTTCATCGAAATGGCCCACGGCGCCCTGCGCACGACGCGCGGCGCGGCGCTGGCGGTGGCGCATATCGACAGCGCGCGCCGCGAATTGCGCTATGCGGGCGTGGGCAACATCGCCGCCTGCGCCTTCGATGCGCAGCAGCGCCGGCATCTGCTGTCGCATAACGGCATCGTCGGCAGCAACCTGCGCAAGGTGCAGGAGTTCTGCTATCCGTGGCAGCTGGGCGCGACCTTGATCATGCACTCGGACGGCCTGCACACGCGCTGGGACCTGGAACAGTATCCGGGCCTGGCGCAATGCCACCCCAGCCTCGTCGCGGCCGTGCTGTACCGCGATTTTGCGCGCGGGCGCGACGACGTCACGGTGGTGGTGCTGCGCGAACATGAGGAATGCCCGGCCGTCACCGCGGAAAGGAGCGAAACAACATGACGCAACGCATATTGACGGCCCATATCGGCAGCGAACTCGATGTGGTGGGCGCGCGCCAGCGCGCGCGGCAGATCGCCGCCCTGTGCGGCTTCGGCGTGCAGGACCAGGTGCGCATCGCCACGGCCGTGTCGGAACTGGCCCGCAACGTCTATAACTACGCGGGCAGCGGCAAGGTGCATTTCGCCATCGATGGCCAGACGGCGCCGCAGGTGCTCAGCATCCGCATCGAGGACCAGGGCCCCGGCATCGCGCAGCTCGACAAGATATTGGCCGGCACCTACCGCTCGCCCACGGGCATGGGCCTGGGCATCCTGGGCGCGCAGCGCCTGATGGACCGCTGCCATATCCACAGCACGCCCGGCGAAGGTACGCAGATCACGCTGCACAAGCTGTTCCCGCGCGACGCGCCCCTGCTCGACGGGCAAAGCATCGGCACGCTGTCCGGCAGCCTGCAGGCGCTGCCGTCGGATATCACGCTGTCCGAGGTGCAGCAGCAGAACCGCGAACTGCTGAGCACACTGGCCGAACTGAAGACGCGCCAGGACGATTTGCTGCAGCTGACGCGCGAACTGGAAGACACCAACCGGGGCGTGGTGGCGCTGTTCGCGGAACTCGACGAAAAAGCCGACCACCTGCGCCGCGCCGACCAGATGAAATCGCGCTTCCTGTCGAACATGAGCCATGAATTCCGCACCCCGCTCAGCTCCATCCGCGCCCTGTCCAAGCTGCTGCTCGACCGTATCGACGGCGAGCTGTCGGAAGAGCAGGAAAAGCAGGTGATGTTCATCCTGCAAAGCGCCGTCAGTCTGAGCGACCTGGTGAACGATCTGCTGGACCTGGCCAAGATCGAGGCGGGCAAGGTCGACGTGCACGCCAACAGCTTCCAGGTGTCCGACCTGTTCAGCGCCCTGCGCGGCATGCTGCGCCCGCTGCTGGTGTCCGAGTCGCTCACCCTGACCTTCATCGACCCCGACCCGGCGCTGCACATCCATACGGATGAAGGCAAGCTGTCGCAAATCCTGCGCAACTTCATTTCCAACGCCCTCAAGTTCACCGAGGCCGGCGCCATCGTCGTCAGCGCCACGCCCTTGCCGGAGCAGGACGCCATCCGCTTTTCCGTCTCCGACACGGGCCTGGGCATCGATGCCGAAGACGTGCAGCTGATTTTCGAGGAATTCAGCCAGGTGGAAAACCACATGCAGCGCAAGGTCAAGGGCACAGGCCTGGGCCTGCCCCTGTGCCGCAACCTGGCTACACTGCTCAATGGCACGGTGTCCGTGGAAAGCACGCCTGGCGAGGGCTCGCTGTTTTCCGTCGTCCTGCCCACCAGCTACCATGCGCCCGAAGGCAGCCTGCCGCCATGCGCGCCGGCCAACGACAATGGCAACGACCAGCGCGTCGCCGTGCTGGTGGTGGAAGACAATCCGCCCGTGCGCCTGCTGTATGAAAAATTTTTGGCCGGCAGCGAATTTCGCGTCGTCCCCGCGCGCAGCGTGCGCGAGGCGCAGGAGCGCTGGGAACAGCAGCGCCCCGCCGCCGTCATCCTCGACATCCTGCTGCACGGCGAAACGGCCTGGCACTGGCTGGCCGAGCTGAAAAACGACCCGCTGCGGCGCCAGGTGCCCGTCATCGTCGCCACCGAGATCGACGACGTGCGCAAGGGCCTGGCCCTGGGCGCCGAGGCCTACTACATCAAGCCGCTGTCGCGCCAGCAATTGCTGGCGACCCTGCGCGCGCTGATCGGCAACACACATCACCGGCAAGAGCCGGCTCCGCCGCAAGGCACAACCACATGGGACAATGCGCATGCTACCGGATAACAACAGCGATGCTCTGATCCTGAACGTCGATGACAGCGATGGCGCACGCTACGCCAAATCGCGCATCCTCAAACGCGCCGGCTTCAAGGTCATTGAAGCCTCGAACGGCGGCGACGCGCTGCTGCGCGCCCGCCAGGACCGCCCCAACCTGATCCTCCTCGACGTCAAGCTGCCCGACATCAACGGCCTGGAAGTGTGCCGCCAGCTGAAAGGCGGCGCCGAGACGAACACCATCCTCGTGCTGCAGACGTCCGCTTCCTGCATCGGCACGGCCGACAAGATCCGCGCCCTCGACGGCGGCGCCGACAATTACCTGGTGGAGCCGATCGAAGCCGATGAACTGATCGCCAACGTCAAGGCGCTGCTGCGCCTGGGACGGGTCGAGCGCGCGCTGCGCGACGTGGATCGCCGCAAGGATGAATTCCTGGCCACCCTGGCGCACGAATTGCGCAACCCGCTGGGCCCCATCCGCACGGCACTGGCCCTGTTGTGCAAGCTCGACCCCGTCGTGCCGGCCGTGCAGGACAATGCGCGCCGCACCATAGCCCGCCACACGGACCACCTGGTGCGCCTGGTGGACGACCTGCTCGACGTGTCGCGCATTTCGCAGGGCAAGATCTCGCTGCAATGGGACAGCGTGAGCCTGCCCAGCGTCATCCGCAGCGCGCTGGAAACGAGCTCGCACAGCATCGAGGCGCGCGGCCATGCGCTCGACGTGCATCTGCCCAAGGAAGAACTGTGGGTCTGCGGCGACGCCGTGCGCCTGTCGCAGATCGTCGCCAACCTGCTGCTCAACGCGGCCAAGTTCACGGCGCCGGGCGGACGCATCGCCATTACCGCCGTACGCGAAGGCGACAATGTGCGCATCCGCCTGAGCGACAACGGCATCGGCATCGCCGCCGCCAGCATCGACAGCATCTTCGGCCTGTTCGAGCAGAGCGGCCATTCGCCCGACCGGGTGCAGGACGGCCTGGGCATCGGCCTGTCGCTGGTGCGCAACCTGGTGACCTTGCATGGCGGCCAGGTCAGCGTGCACAGCCCCGGCGTGGGGCTGGGCAGCACCTTCGAAGTGATCCTGCCCCTCGACGCCAACGTGCCAGCACCCGCCGCCGCGCCGGCGCCGGAGGCGGCCAGCGGCGGCAGCCAGCGCATCCTCGTCGTCGACGACAACTGCGATGCGGCCGACACCCTGGCCGAACTGCTGGAAATGTACGGCCACACGGTGCGCACTGCCTACACGGGGGCGCAGGCGACCGAGCGCACCCTGGAATTCAAGCCCGACATCGTCTTTCTCGACATCGGCCTGCCCGACATGAGCGGCTACGACGTGGCCGGTAAACTGCGCCAGCTGCCGATACCGCAGCAATTCCAGCTCGTGGCGCTGACCGGCTATGGCCAGGAACACGACCGCCAGGCGGCCCTGCAGGCCGGGTTCAACGAGCACTTCGCCAAGCCTGTCGATTTCGGCAAGCTGGCCATGCTGGGATTGCATATCGCACCGTGAGCGCGGTGGCGGCTGCGTGTTGCCAGGGGGTCCGCTATAATCGGCGGCCGCCTCACCTCTGGAACCATCACATGAAAACCCGCACGCCGCTGCTGCGCATCACCATGATACTGGGCGCCCTGCACGCCCTGCTGGGCTGGCTGCTGTTGCCTGCCCTGCCCGTCGGCCTGGCCGGCTGGCTGCTGGGCGGCGCCGTCTTGCTGGCCTCGACCATGCTCATGCCGATGACCATCTTCGCCCGCGCCGTCACCAACGATGCGCGCCTGGCCGACCGTTTGAGCTGGGCCGGCTCGCTGTGCATGGGCTTTTTTTCCTCGCTGTTCGTGCTCACCATGCTGCGCGAACTGCTGATGCTGGTTCCCGCCACCCGCCCGCATGCCCAGGCCTCGGCCGTGGCGGCGCTAGCCCTGGCCCTGCTGGCCACCGGCATCGGCTTCATCAACGCCCGCCGTGTGGCGCGCGTGCGCGAAGTGACTGTGCCGATTACCGGCCTGCCGGCCGCCTTGCACGGTTTGACCATCGTGCAGCTGAGCGACATTCACGTGGGCGCCACCATCAAGCGCGCCTACGTGGAAGCCATCGTCGCGCGCGCCAACGGCCTGCGGGCCGACCTCATAGCCATCACGGGCGACGTGGTCGACGGCACGGTGGCGCAGCTGGGCAGCCATACGGCGCCGCTGGGCGAGCTGCGCGCGCGCCATGGCGTCTTCCTCGTCACGGGCAACCACGAATACTATTCGGGCGCCACACCGTGGGTGGCGGAGTTCCGCCGCCTGGGCTTGCGCGTGCTGATGAACGAACATGCGGTGCTCGAACACGACGGCGCGCGCCTGGCGCTGGCCGGCGTCACCGATTTCAATGCCGGCGCCTTCGATCCCGATCAGCGCAGCGACCCGCAGGGCGCGATCGCCGGCGCACCGGCCGATATCCCGCGCATCCTGCTGGCACACCAGCCGCGCAGCGCGCCCGAGGCCGAAGCGGCCGGCTACGACCTGCAACTGTCGGGCCACACGCACGGGGGACAATTCTGGCCATGGAATCTGTTCGTGCCGCTGCAGCAGCCCTACGTGGCAGGCCTGCACCGGCGCGGCCGCCTGTGGATTTATGTCAGCCGCGGCACCGGGTACTGGGGGCCGCCCAAGCGCATCGGGGCGCCGGCGGAGATTACGAGATTGAGGCTGGTGGCGGCGTAGAACTTCAGGACAATACAGGGCGCACAGCTCTGCATCACCTGATTACAGCTGCCAAAAAATTCTCTGATGCTCTTGAGATGAAAGGATACGGCAGTTTTCAGTTACTTTGAGGATGATCCTGATGGTAATATAGGTTGCCATGATATCAACCTTAAAATCGATTACCCCATGACCTCATCGTTTAACTTTAGTGATCTTTGCGACCAGAATATCAATGTCTTGATTGGGTCCGGTGCCTCGTTTGGTTTATTCCCGACGTTGGAACTTGGAATTAAAGCAGATGATGGGACATATACTACGGTTGAATCTCTAGCGACCCTTTTCGCTGACCGATCAGACCCCCGATATTCAGCCCTCTTTATACACTACTACAAGACATGCATCGAACCCGTTCTCTCATTTGACTATTCAGGCGCAATGGGAACAGAGCCACAAGCTACCGTCTTGAAAAATTATCAAAAACTCCTCAGTTCGTTGCTCTTGCTGTTGAAGCGTAAGAAGTCAGATCAGCGCAAAGTATGCAACTTATTTACGACGAATTATGACGGATGCATTGCACACTCTGCGGAGGAACTCTGGAAGGAGCGCAAGCACGAGTTCTACCTTAATGATGGGACGACTGGTTTTAAGCGTCGCTATCTGGACGCCAGGAATTTCAGTACCGTAACGACACAAACCGGAGTATTTGGACGGCACCGCAATGAACTCCCCCAAGTCAACTTAATCCATTTACATGGTTCAAATTACTGGTTCAAAGATGCAGATCGCATACAAGTCAATTATCTGGCAAACAACGCGGATAGGTTGGTGACCTCAGGCGCGCTCACCAGATGCGATGATTTTTCAAACACACTACTCGATGCAACAAAGACGGTGAAAGACCTGCCAAATGTGAGATTTTTAGGAAAAGAAACTTCAGCATTTTGGTCAAAATACGATTTACTACCCATCGTAAATCCCACAAAGTGGAAGTTTCATGAAACTGTCTTTGAAGAACACTACTATCAGATGCTCCGATACCTGAGCTATGAACTTGAGAAGCCCCATGCTGTGTTGTTGACGTTCGGATTTTCATTTGCAGATGAACATATTCGTCAGTTGATTCGACGCTCATTATCGAATCCCTCACTTCAAGTTTATGTGTGCTGCTACAACGTGGGAGCAAAGGCCTCTATTGAAAAGCATTTTGGTGAGTTCCCGAACGTGCAAACTATCACTCTCGACGATCCGCTGGATTTCAGTGCATTCAATGATCAGGTATTTACTGCTTCGCCGCGCGTCGTTGGCGTAAAGGACGCATTGGCTGGAGTGGCTGCAGTATGACTATCCGCGTCGGAGAGGTCGTCGCTGTCGAAGGAACAAAAATTACAATTCGTATCTTCGAAGAATCGAATCGAGACACGCTTTTTTTGCATGGGGAAAAATATAAAGGCGTATCAATCCGGGAATATCTATCGATTCAACGTGGCTTCAAGGACATCATATGCTTAGTTCAAGGTGAATATCTGGATGAACGCCGATTCGAAGGTGACGGTAGTAGTTCGTACTTTGTCCGCCGAGTCGAAGTAAAACCAATCGGATATCTAGAAGAAGCTCGATTTAGAGAAGGAATAAAATTCCTTCCAATGATAAAAGACTCTGCTTTTCTCATGCAGGAGTCGGCTGTCAAGGCACTTTACGCATCAAAGGACGAGTCTAACGGTTTAATGATTGGACAGCTTCTTAAAGAAGAAATTCCAATAGCGATCCCATGGCAGCGCCTCTTCAATACGCACATTGGAATCTTTGGCAATACCGGCAGTGGAAAATCGAACACCCTCACCAAACTTTATACTGCATTGTTTGAAGCAAAATCACATAATTTCGCTGACAAAAGCAGATTTGTATTACTCGACTTCAACGGAGAATATACAAATAATCAGTTGATCGGCGCCGATCAAAAACGTGTTCTTTGTCTGCGGACTGGTGTTGACGGGGGAGACAAGATCACCATCAGCCAAGACGAATTTTGGCACACCGAAACGCTGTCGATTTTGTTTCAAGCAACCACTAACACGCAGCGACCATTTATCAATCGAGTCGTAACGAGCTGGGATAAACATCATAAACAAGTAAATAGTCTGGCACGCTTCTTTGCCTTTACTTGCAAATCAGTTTTCTCGTCGGCCGCTCCAAAGACTGAATGCCTGGACTTGCTACGGGTCGTATGCAAGTTAATTCAAGCCGAAGAATTGCAAGCGTTTCTTAGCACGGTCAATTGGCATAGTCAGCAGAGTAAGTTCTTTGTGGCAGGACCGCGGTTTTTCGACTCTGATGGGAATAGGTATGCTGCCTTACTGCAAGTATTAGTGAATGATGTGAACATAAATAATTTCAACGCATTCGATGAATTTTTGGTTCGTGCGCACCTTCATCTAACGCTTGACGTTTTAAGCGGCTTTGTTCAATTTGAACACATTCAGCCGTTACTCAAACGCAGTGAATCCGCGTTTACGAATCTAAGGCGGGTTGTCGATATTTCAGATGCATTACCCGACGCACGCATTCTGACAGTAATCTCGCTGCGCAATTGCAACCAAGATACTAAGAAAGTTCTCCCACTATTAGTGGCGAAGCACTATTACAACAGCCATCGTAGCAGCGTCGCGTCACCTCCCGATAGAACAATGCATTTGATCATTGATGAGGCCCACAACATTTTGTCGGAACAGTCATCAAGGGAGCACGAAATTTGGCGGGACTACCGCCTTGAGCTATTCGAAGAGATTATTAAAGAAGGACGCAAATTTGGCATGTTCTTGACTCTATCAAGCCAACGCCCGGCAGACATTTCTCCAACTATTGTCTCCCAACTTCACAATTTTTTTATTCATCGTTTAGTGAACGAGCGAGACCTATATTTGATCGACAACGCGATCAGCACGCTCGATCAGGTATCAAAATCACAGATTCCCAACCTGCCGAAGGGGTGCTGCATTGTGACTGGAACTTCATTTGACCTGCCGATGACTCTTCAAGTAGATCTTCTAGAGAGACATAAACAACCAGATAGCGAAGACGTGGATCTTGCTGATATCTGGTCCGAGAATATTAACGATCTAATTTAACTGTCGAAAAATCACGAGGAGCAAGAATGAGCGAGAATATCTATAACATTTTTTTGCTATTTGAGAACGACGTTTGTTCGGAACTAGCTTACAGAGTTCATCAATACGATGGAGCCGAAGAACATGCAATGGAATTCCTCAGGATTCAAGTTGAACAGGATTTTCGTTTGGCCACAAAATTCAAGCTGACTGGTCCATTCACACGGCAGCAATTTAACGCTCGTAGTCGCCTTGGGGACAGCCATTACCTAATCGAAGAATTTTTTGTACAGGGTGACGCTGGGCCCGCACCATTGCTCTGTATAACGCCTGTCAAGGATGGGAATTTCTTCTTTAACTATAGTTACTCGGGAGAATTAGATGTAAATGATGTGGCACAGACGCTTGGCGAGAGGGGCTATATGGACGATTGGCTCGTTAAGTACACGAACACATCAGGCATCAATCTTTCTTTGCTCATCCATGATGACTACTTCCTTGCTATAAAGCTCGTATTCAACAAACGGCTCTATGTATCGGCGATGAAATTATTGGTGTCGTGTATTGATAGCGTTGCGTATATCGAGTACGGTGACGTACCAGGGCAGCAGCCATTTATTCTATGGCTCGAGGCCTATGCTGATTTGGCGTCGCTCGGGATTACAGCCGCAGAGCTTTGGGAAATGCGCAATGGCATCTTGCACATGACGAGTATTAACTCGAAAAAAGTTCGCGCCAACAAGGTACGGCGCATCTCTTTTAGAGTTGGGGGATTAGGCAGCGCCGCGCAAAGCCCCTCTGGCGATGTCTATTATTTCGACTTCTACAGTTTAATCCAAGCCTTCGGTGCCGCTCAGGGACGATGGGTGGAGACTTACAATATCAACAGAGAAAAGTTTGCACAATTTGTCGAACGTTACGATGAAACAATTTCAGATAGTCGGCAAGCTATTTATACGACCAGTGAAAGTGGTCACTAATTAACCTATCGTCACAATCCGGTATTGCACCCACGTACGTCGTCAAGCTGCTGCCCACGCAGCTAAGTATGTGTATGCTGCTCCATTCACATTCAAAAGCAACCGGCAATATATATCTGGGAACTCTTGCTCATTAATCGGCCAGCATCAGCGCGGCGAAATCGCGCTGGCGGAATTGCTCCAGCAAAAAATCGACGAAGACGCGCGTCTTCGCCGGCAGCAGCTTCTTGCTCGGATAGTACACGGACAAAGGGCCGGAATCGGCATGCCAGCCGGGCAGCAGGCGGATCAACGCGCCGCTGCGCAAATGGGGCAGCGCATGCGGCATGGGCAGCAGCGCCACGCCAACGCCCAGGATGGCCGCCTGCGCCATCGCTTCCGGATCGTCGAAGATGGCGCGCGGACGGCATTCGGCCACGCCTTCGCCGCCCGAACCGTCGCGCAGTATCCAGCTGCGCAATCTGCCGCTGCCGGCCGAGCGGCGCGCCACGCCGTCGAAGTGCGCCAGGTCCGAAGGATGCGCGGGCATGGTTTTGCCCCGCATGAAGGCGGGCGACGCCGTGGCGACGATGTGGGCGTGGCCCAGTTCGCGCGCCACCACGCCCGGCGTCAATTCGATGCCACCGCCGATGGCCACGTCAAAACCTTCGCCGATCAAGTCCACTTGCCGGTTGTCGAAATGGCAGTCGGGGATGACGCCAGGGTGGCGCGCGATGAAGTCGCCCAGCAGGGGCACCACGTAGCTGCGCCCGAACGACGGCGCCATGCTGATTTTCAGTATGCCGGCCGGCTGGCCGCCCTCTTCGGCCACGCCGGCGATCGCTTCGCGCAAGGTGGACAGGGCGCCGCCTATCTGCTGCAGGAAACGTTCGCCCCCTTCCGTCAGGGTCAAACGGCGCGTGCTGCGCTGGAACAGCCGCACCCCCAAGCTCGCTTCCAGCCGCGCCACGTTCTTGCTGACGGCCGCCGGCGTCAGCCCCAGGCGGCGCGCGGCGGCCGAAAAGCTGCCCAGCTCGGCAGACAGCACAAACGATTGCAAGTGATTGAGGGCGTCCATGCCTGTATTCTACCCGCTCATTTGATACTCAAGGTTGAAAGTGATTGTAGCGATTCATGGCTAGCGCGGCAGGAATGAAAGGCAGATACTGAATTCCTCGACTCCCCACTTTGAAAGCTCATCATGCAAACCCAAGCCACCACTTCCCTGCCACTGCTGAACAAAATCGCCTTCGTCACCGGCGGCTCGCGCGGCATCGGCGCCGCCATCGTGCGCCGCCTGGCCAGCCAGGGCGCCAACGTCGTCTTCACCTATCAAAGTTCCGCCGCCGAAGCGCAGGCGCTGTCCGCCAAGGTGGAAGCGGCCGGCGGCAAGGCCCTGGGCGTGCAGGCCGATGCGGCCGACGCCGCCGCCCTGACGGCCGCCATCGCCAAGGTGGCGGCGCAGTTTGGCCGTGTCGACATCCTCGTCAACAATGCGGGCGTGTTCCTGCCCGGCGCCATCGACGACTTTTCGCTGGAAGACTTCGACAAGACCTTGAACGTCAACGTGCGCGCCGTCTTCGTCGCCATCAAGGCGGCCGTGGCGCACATGCCCACGGGCGGGCGCATCATCAATATCGGCAGCACGAATGCGCACCGCATGCCGTTCGGCGGCGCGGCCGCCTACGCCATGAGCAAGTCGGCGCTGAGCGGCCTGACGCAAGGCCTGTCGCGCGACCTGGGCCCGCGCGGCATCACCATCAACAATGTGGAACCGGGCCCCGTCGCCACGGACATGAACCCGCCCACGGGCGACTTCGCCGACCTGATGCACGGCCTGATGGCCCTGCCCCGCCACGGCACGGCCGATGAAATCGCCGGCATGGTCGCTTACCTGGCCAGCGCCGAGGCGGCGTTCGTCACGGGCGCCGGACTGAAGATCGATGGCGGTTTTGCCGCCTGATCGAGTCCGAACATCAGCGAACGGTGCGCCGCCACGCCGGCCATGGCGCCATCGGCCACCGCGAACGCCACGCTGCCCGCCATGCGGCCCGCGTCGCCGCAGCAAAAGACGCCGGGCACGCTGCTGGCCTTTTGCTCGTCGGTGCGCACGAACGGTCCCATGGGTCCCTCTTCCAGCAAGCAGCCCAATTCACCGGCCAGGGAACTGGCCAGGCGGGTGCGGGTCGCCACGAACAGGCCGGCCATCGCGTGGCGGCTGCCGTCCGCCATGACCACGTCGGCCACGCCGTCGATCCGCGCCACGGGCGTGCGCACCAGCTTGACGCCGCGCGCCTCCAGTTGCGCCAGCTGCGCCGCATCGGGCTCGAACGCGCCATTGAGGAAAAAAGTAACCGTACCCCAGTCGGGCAGCATCAAGGCATGGTGCATGGACAGGGGGCCGGTGGCCAGCACGCCGATGGCGCCCTGCTCCAGTTCATAGCCGTGGCAGTACGGGCAGTGAAAGACGCTGCCGCCCCAGCGCTCGGCCAGGCCGTCGACGGGCGGCAGTTCGTCGATCACGCCGGTGGCCAGCACGAGGCGGCGGCCGTGGACGACATGGCCGTCCGCCAGGGTCACGCCGAAGCCATCGCCATCGCTGCTGGCCGCCGCATGCACGGCCATGCCGTCCAGCCAGGTGACGGTGGCATACGCCATCAGCTGCGCCTTGCCCTCGGCCGCGATGGCGGCCGTGCCGCTGCCGTCCTGGGTCAGGAAACCGTGGGAATGGCTGGCGTAGCGGTTGCGCCGCTGGCCGCCGTCGATCACCAGCACGCGGCGGCGGGCGCGCGCCAGTTGCGTGGCGGCGGACAGGCCCGCGTAGCTGCCGCCGACGATGATGGCATCGAACGGAATGCCAGGCGATTCAGGAATGTGCATGCGGCGCTCCTTTGTGTGTGGCGTATTGTTGGCTGAAACGGTTGGCCAGGTCGGCCAGGGTGACGGCGCCAAGGCGCCGGATCAGCAGCGCCTCGGCTTCGCCGAAGGCGCCGGCCAGCGACTGGTTGACCACCTGCTCGACCAGACAGCCCGGCTGGTCGACGCGGTTGCCCATGGCGAAGATGGTGGGCGCCCCCACAGCCACGTAGATGTCTTGCAGGGTCACCTTGTGCAGGTCGCAGACGATGCGCCAGCCGCCGCCATGGCCCTTGTCCGACGCCACGTAGCCGCGCTCGCGCAAGCCGGCCATCACGCGCCGCACCAGCACGGGGTTGGTGTCCAGGTAGCCGGAGAGTTCCTCGGACGTCATCGGGCGTCCCGCATGGGCCATGTGCAGCAGCACATGGAGGATCGATGATAGTTTGCTGTCGCGTCTCATGTAACTAATGATAGTACATAATTTCCTCTTATGCAAACCAGTTGCAATTTCATGGCATAAAAAAAGGGCCAAGACTTTCCAGTCTGGCCCCAGCCTATGCTATCTGTTCAAGCTTACGCCGACTTGCGTCTGCGTCCCCGCCACCACAGCAGCAAGGCCAGCAGTACCAGCACGCCGACGATGATGCCCGCGCGGGCCAGGCCGATCAGGTTCGACGGTGCGCCGCCATTGCGCAAGGTCGTCACCTGCTCCGCCGTCACCTTGATGGCGGGATTGCCGTACATCCGCTGCACGTAGTTGCCGAGGGTGACGATCTGCTCGTCCGACAGGGTCTGGCGAAACGCGGGCATCAGGTGGCCGGCATGGCTACCCTTGCCATCCTGCCGCTCCACGCCATCGAGGATGGCCATCACCAGGTTGTTGCTGTTGCTGCGGCCCGTCGCCGAATTGTGGAACAGGGGCGGCAAGCTGCCGTCGAAACTGCCCTCGCCCTTCGCCTGGTGGCAGCTGGCGCACTGCGCATCGTAGAGCTGCGCACCCGACATCCTGTTTAGGTTCTGCGGCAGCGGCACGCCGCGGATGCTGCTCAACTCGTCGCCAGCCTGGCCCCATTGCGTCACCGCTTTCACGTCCGCCTTGTCGCGGATGGCGGGCACGCTCTTGATGTAGTGCGCGATGGCGCTCAGGTCCGCGTCGCTCAGGTGCTTCAGGCTATGGTCGATGGCTTCGGCCATCGGTCCGGCCGCCTGCCCCCGGTGCGCGGCGCGGCCCGTGCGCAGGTAGCCGGCCAGGTCTTGCTGGCTCCAGCTGCCGATGCCGCTGTTGACGTCCGACGTGATGTTCGGCGCGTACCAGGTGCCCAGATCAAAGCCGCCCAGCTCCTTCGACAGCTGCTCCGCCATCAGGGCATTGCGCGGCGTGTGGCACGTGGTGCAGTGGGCCAGGCCTTGCGCCAGGTAGGCGCCACGGTTCCACTCCATGCTTTTCGACGTATCGGCCACGAACGGTTTTTTATCGAGGAAGAGCAGATTCCAGCCCGCCATCGACAAACGGATATTGAACGGGAACGGCAAGTCCGTCTGCTTCGCCGGCGCCGTGTCCACCGCCGCCACGCCATGCATGAAGTAGGCGTACAGGGCGGCCGTGTCGTCATCCGTCACCTTGGCGTAGGCCGTATAGGGCATGGCCGGGTACAGGTGTGCGCCATCGGCCCGCACGCCATGGCGCACGGCGGCGGAAAACTGCGCCAGCGTGTAGTTGCCGATGCCATGCGTTGTCGACGGCGTGATGTTGGTGGCGACGATGGCGCCCAGCGGCGTGGCCAGGGCCAGGCCGCCCGCCATCGGCTTGCCGCCAGGCACGCTGTGGCAGGCGATGCAGTCGCCGGCCGTGGCCAGGTAGCGGCCACGTTCGATCGATTGCACGTCCGCGCCCGGCGCTTGCGCCGCCAGCACGGGCAAGGCCAGTGCCAGCAAGGCGGCGCCGGCCGCCATTCTGAAGGTCGCCATCATGCCGTGCCTCCCTGTTGTTCGTCGAGGATATGCTTGACGGTGCGCAGTGCCACGGCCAGGCCGTTTTCCGTCGAATTGCAGGTGCCCGACGTGGGCAGCACGCCGGTGCTGCACAGGAACAGGTTGGCATGGTCGAAGGTGCGGCCCCACTGGTCGCACACGGCCTTGGCCGGGTCGGACCCCATCGACAGGGTGCCGCAGATGTGCTGGTTGTTGGCGAACACGCCTTCCTTGCTGTGGCGCAGATTGGTGCCGCCCATCAGTTTGGCGATGCGCTCGAAATCCTGCTTCGAGCGCTCGTGGCCCCGCTTGGTGTACTCGTCGATCGCATAGTGCGCCTGCGGCTTGGGGATGCCCATGGCATCCTTCTCGCGGCTGAGGGCGATGCGGTTTTCCCGGTTCGGCAGTACTTCCAGCACGTTTTTCAAGCTCATCTCACGCGCCGAGCGGAAACGCAGCTGCTGTTCGAATGCTTCGCCAAACACGCCCTTGCCGATCAACTCCCTGGTCGCACCATCGACGCGCGAAATGTTCGTGAAATCGAGGCGGTACGGCGAATGCTGGCTGCGGAAGTCGCCGTCGCGCATGGTGTTGATGGAATTGGGGCTTTGCGGGCCCCGGCCCAGCCACAGGTCTTCATCGGCGTCGAAGGTGATCGACGTGCTCGGGTGGTCCATCAGGTTGCGGCCCACCATGTCGCTGCTGTTGGCCAGGCCGTTCGGGTACTTGTCCGTGGCGGAAACGAGCAGCAAACGGGGGCTTTCGATGCCGTTGGCGGCCAGGATGAAGGTCTTGGCCGTCACGCGGTGGCTCTTTTTATCCACGTCGTAGTACAGGGCGGCCGTGATGCGGCCCTGCGCGTCGTGTTCCAGCTTGTAGACGTTGGCGTTGCAGACGATTTTGACGCCCGCCGCTTCCGCCTGCAGCGCGGCGATGCCGCCATGGTATTGCGCGTCGATGGGACAGATCGGCTGGCAGCTGTTGTTGCCGCAACAGGCCGGACGGCCATCGTAGCTGACGCTGTTGCGCGCCACCGTGTTGCCGACCACTTTATATGAGGGGTCGAGGCGTTCGCGGATGCGGCGCATGGCGTACGGTTCCGTCACGGCATCCATCGGGAATGGCTGCTTGCGCGGCGAACCCGTGTTCTCGGCACCCGAGACGCCCATGATCTCTTCCGCTTCCTGGTAGAACGGCTCCAGGTCTTCATAGCTGATGGGCCAGTCGACGCCCACGCCATACAGGGTATGGATGCGGAAATCGTTCGGCACGTTGCGCCAGGCCTGCGCTGCCCAGTGCCACGAGGTGCCGCCGAACTGGCGGATGTATTCGGCCGGGTATGGATACGGTCCGGCCTGCACCAGGTAACCGTTGTCCTTCGGCTGGTAGATCGGGTGCGGCGCCGTGGCGACGGACGGATACGGCGACATCCAGTCGCTGCGGCGCGTCGTGTTGCGGAAACGGGCGACGATTTCGCCGCGCGACACGCGCGGACCCGCTTCGAGGATCAGCACCGAGGCGCCCGCCAGCGCCAGCTTGCGCGCGGCCAGGGAACCGATGATGCCGGAGCCGATGACAAGGTAATCGGCGGAGAGTTCTTCAGCCATGATGACTCCTTAAATTGGTTTTCTGGCCCAGCTGCCGTAGGCGCCGTAGGAATACGTGGGAGGTTTGAGCACGTCGGCGACGACGGCCGCGTTCAGCGCCTGCTCGTAGGCGACGCAGACGGCCGCCTCGCCCGTGCCGACGATGCCCAGGTACCAGGCGCTGGCGATCTGGCGCGGCAAGGCAGCCAGCGGCGACTGGGCCGGGTCCGGTGCGTCGAGCGCTTCCTGCAGGCCGGCAGCCTGCAAGCCCTGCGCATTGATCAGCGCCAGCAGCGCACGCACCTTCGCGGGGAAGGCGGCGTCCTGCGCCACCAGCGCGTCATACAGGCGCGTGGCCAGCACGGGGTCGAGCACTTGCCGTCCCACCAGCATGGCCGACACGCCGAGGAAGGCGCCCTGCTCCGCATTGGCGACCGGTTCGGCCAGCGCCCAGGGAATCAGCGCCGCGGCCGAAGCCGACAGCAGGCCGGCCAGCACCATGCGGCGGCCGGGATTCAGAGGGCCGCGGCCCTCCTTATTATGTGTAGCGTCCAATTGAAGCTCCCGTGAGTTCAGCAACCGTTCAGAAAGAATGCTTGAGACCGACCATCACCACCGTCTGCCCGCCGTTCGACGACGGCGTGCCGTTTTGCGAATCGCCGATCGAGGCGACGGCGTTGACGATGGCACCGTCCTGCCCCAGGGTCTGGCCGCGCGCCAGCTGGCGCGCTTCGATCAGGTAGATCGCCGTGCGCTTCGACAGCGCGTAATTCTGCTCGAACGACAGCTGGCGGTAGCGCGCGCGGTCGGCGATGCCGTTGGCGTGGCTGGCGAAGGTATCGCTGTAGCCGGCGGACAGGAACCACTGCGGCGTCCACTGGTAGCTGGCGATCAGGCCGGCCGTGTTGAAGATGGCCGTGTCGCGGAAGGCCGAGCGGCTGCCCGCCTGGTACTGCACGTTGCTGGCATTGGCGCCCACCATCCACTTGCCCATGGTGTAGCGCGCGCTGGCGGCGATGAATGCGATGCTTTCGGCCGAGGCGTAGCCCTGGTTGAGGGCGGAAATGCCGAAGCTGCCCGAAGCATTGTCGCTCCAGCCGGCGCCGTTCTGCCCATTTTTCAGTTTCAGGTAGCCGAGCGCGAATTCGGCTGGCGACGTGCTGTACTTGACGGCGGCGCTGAAGCTGCTGCCCACGGCATTGCCGTCGGCCGCTTCGCCAAAGCCGTATTGCGCGCTGGCCTGCAGGCCGCGCCATGCGGGCATGCTGTAGGTGACGGAATTGCTGATGCGCACGGTCGTATCGAGGCCGTCGATGTCGCCCGGGTGGGCGCCGGTGGCGCCCGTCAAGACGTTGCTCGATGCCAGGGAACCCACGAGCAGGTAGTACGGCGTGTACTGGCGACCCGCCGTCACGGTGCCGTAGGCTGCCGATTGCAAGCCCACATAGGCCTGGCGGTTGAACAGGGAGCTGGCCGAACTTTGCGCGCCTGTATCGCTTTCAAAGCCGTTTTCCAGCAGGAACAGCGCCTTCAGGTCGCCGCCCAGGTCTTCCACGCCCTGGAAACCGATCTTGCTGGCGGACAAGCTGCCGCTGCGCATATAGGTATTCGACTTGCCGCCCTGGTTGCTCGCGTACGCGGTGGCCGCGTCGACCACGCCGTAAATGGTGGCATTGCTCTGAGCGCAAACGTTTGCGCCGATGAGCGTGGAGACAGCCAGCGCCGCGGCGCGCATGCATGGTGTGTTCATTTTTTTCCTGACTTTCCTGTTTTATCTGGCGAAATACGGGCGTGGCGCCGCGTTGCAGTCCCCTCCCGCGAGAGCGGGCGTCCGCTGTTCTTCTTGATTTGGATCAAGTGAAGCAAATTATACGCTTATTTACTCACATATAAGTGATTGACTGTAAGGCTTAGTCTTATAGCAAATCCGGCAGGCGTGCGGGCGCACGCCCCGCAGCACGGGGAAGTCACAGGGACAGGCATGGGAAAAGCAACGGCGGCGCATGCTGAAAAACACGCGCCCGATGGCGTTAGGAACGGGGGAGATGGGAGCGGGGTTGCCGCTCAGCGCAGGATGGCGGGCGCCACCGGCAGGGTTTCAAGAGCAATAAACGCTTCCAGGGCGCGGCGCATGTCTTCGAACACTTGCTTGCCGTAAGCCGCTTCCAGGTGGGCATACTGCAGGTCGATCAGCTTGCCCATCTGCATCAGCAAACTGGCGCCCGCTTCGGACAGGTGCACCTTGCGGCGGCGCTGGTCGCCTTCGAACTTGCTGCGCCCGATCAGGCCGATCTCTTCCATGCGCGCCAGGATGCCGCTCATGCTGGGGCTCGAAATCTGGCAGATCTCGCACAGCTCGCGCGGCTCCAGGGTCGGGCTTTCATTCAGCGCGCGCATGATGCGCCACTGCTGCTCCGTCACGCCGAAGTGATTGAGGATGGGGCGGAAATGCTGGAGCAGGCTGTCGCGGGCCTTCAGCAGCAGTTGCGGCATGTTCGGATAACGGATCGGTAGCTGCAAGTGGAACTCCAGGGTGGGCCAGCACAATGAGCGTCATTATACGACTGGCCCGGGGACAATAGCGGCAAAATTCCCCTTCCCTGCCGCTCCCGTGCCATGGCGTCAGCTTTTGGTTTTTCTCTGCTCGGGGATGAAGTGTTCGCGCACGGCCTTGGCCAGCAGCTCCGGTGGCAGCAAGCCCTGCCCGAGCAGGAAGTTGTTGAACGCCAGGCGGTCGAATTTCTCGCCCAGCGCCAGCTCCGTTTCGGCGCGCAGCTGCAGGATGCGCGTATAGCCATAGAAATAGCTGCCCGCCTGGCCCGGCATGTTGAAGGTGTAGCGGTCCAGCTCCTGGCGCGCCATCGGTTTCGACAGCATCACTTCATCCGTCAGGATGCGCCCCGCTTCCTCGCGCGTGACCTGCCCCAGGTTCAGCATCGGGTCGAGCATGGCGCGCGCCGCGCGCAGCATGCGGAACTGCAGCGCGATGAACTGGCCCTCGGCCGGCTCGTACGGAATCATCTCCGCTTCCGCGTACAGCGCCCAGCCTTCCACGTTGACGCTGTTGAACGCGTACAGGCTGCGCGCCTGCGACACGCCACGCTCCACCATGGCGCTGAACTGCAGCTCGTGGCCTGGGCGGCCCTCGTGCGCGCTCAGGGTCCAGGCGGCGCCCGCGAAATTGAAATCGTCATACGCTTCGCCCTTGCCGCTGGCGGCCGGATTGCTGACGGGGAGGACGAACTGGCCGTGCTCGCCCGTATTACCGATCAGCGGAGGCGGACGCATATGCGGCGCCGGCTGGGCCGCCGATTCGGCGGCGGACGCCAGGCGCATGGTCATGGCGCGCGCAGGAATATCGACCACGCGCTGCCGGGCGATGCGCTGTTCCAGCTGCGTATTGACGCCCTTGTAGTGCGCTTCGAGCTGCTCATTGGGGATGGAATCGCTCTTCAGCGCGCGCATCACCTGGCGGTAGTCCGTGCCGTCGACGCCCTTCAAGGCCAGCTTGGCCGCCACCACGGGCGCCAGCGCCTGCATGGCGGCGCGCGTTTCCAGGTAAGCCACCTGAGCCCGTTCGACCAGCGCGCGCGGCTCGATATCGATGCCCACCTGTTTCAGGCGGAACGCATACAGCTCGGGCGCCATGCGGAAATCCGTGCGCGACAAGGGCAGCACCACCTGCTTTTCCCACGCCGCATACTCGTTCAACTGCTGCTCCATGGCGGCCAGCGCGGGTTCGGCGCCCGCGATCTTCATGTCGGCAAACAGCTTGCGGATGCCGGCGATATACGTGGGCACGTTTTCCAGCGACTGCTCCACCTGCAGGCGCACGGGTCCCGCCAGGCCGGGCTGGCCGATCTTTTCCGTGAAGCGCGCCTTGGCCTGCTGCGTGATCGGCGTGCTGCCCGGGAACTGGCCCACGTAGCGCTGCAGGCGTTCGAGCGCCCTGGCGCGGCGCGCGGCCGGACGCTGCTCCTGCAGCAGGCTTTGCATGCTGCCAAAGACCATTTGCGGCACATCGACCCACGGCAGGGTGTATTTGGCTTCCAGCTGCGTGCCCATGATTTCCTGGCCGACGGCGCCGATCAGGATTTCCAGGTCCTGGCGTATGCGCTCGTCGCGTTCCAGTTCCAGCTTTTGCTGCAATTGCGCGCGCGCCTTCCGCATGGCCGCCACATGGCGCTCGGTGATGTTCGGCCCCAGGTCGGCGGCCAGGCCGTCGTACTGGGCCAGGCCCGTATCGGAGGCGTCTTCGGGCGAGAACTGCGCCTGCGCCGCCAGCACGATGGCCGCGTTGCGGTTGCTCGCTTCAACCCAGGCCGATGAAGCGCCGGCAGTTGCAGGAACGGCGGTCATGGCGGGCATGGTAAACGCGATGGAGAGTGCGGCTACCAGCACGGTCTTGCACAATTGCGGAGTGACGGACATCGGGGGATTCCTTCCTGAGGTGAACGATGAGCGAAGCGGCGAGTATCGGCCAGCCCCGGGTAACTGTCAATTCAGCCCGGTCAGCGCGGGCAGGTTCCACGGCGTGACGATCTGGATCGCGGACAAGGGCAGCGCGTGCGCCAGGGCAGGCAGCGCGCCCTGCGCCCGCAGTATCTCTTGGCAGGCGCGGCGCATGTCCTGGCCCAGGTCATGGTGCAGCACGGCCTGGATGGCGCCCGACTTGAGCAGCGCCACGTTGTCCGCATCGAGGTCGTGGCCGATGAAGACCTGGCAAGGCCGGCCGGCCTGCGCGAATGCCTGCACGATGGCGGCATTGCCGCCGCCGATCGAATACACGCCGGCGATACCTGGATGCGTAGCCAGTGCTTCACGCACCAGCGCGCCCGTGGCGCCGTCGATGCCGTGGCCCTCGCTCACTTCGACGATGGATAAATGGCGGTGCCGTTCGCGCAACGCGCGGCGAAAGCCGATCTCGCGCTCTTCCTCGCCATGAAAACGGTTGCTGCTCAGGGTGACCAGCACTTGCTGCTTCCTGGGCCGCTGGCCCGCGCCCAGCCACTGGCCGATCAGGCATGCGGCCGTCTCGCCGGCCGCGCGGTTATCCATGCCCACGTAGCCGCGGCGCGCGGAAGCTGGCAAGTCCGTCACCAGGGTCACCACGGGAATGCCCGCCGCCGCCAGCCGGTCCACCGCCTCGGCCACCGGCGGCAAGTCCGGCGCTTTCAGCAGCACGCCGTGGCTGCCGTTCTTGCGGATGCGTTCCAGCTGGTCAACGATGCCGTCCACGTCCAGGGTTTCATGCAGGTGAAAGCGCGAGCGCAGCACGGCCGGATGCAAGGATGGCAGTTCCGCTTCCAGCGCGGCGCGCACGGCGTCCGTAAAGCGGCGCGGCGCCACCATCAGCATGTCGAGCATGAATTTTCTGCCGGCCAGGCCCACCTGCGTGCTTTGCCGCGCCAGTTCATCGAGCGCCTGCATCACGCGGCGCACGGTATTCGCGTGCACGCCCCCACGCTGCTTGATCACGCGGTCGACGGTCGCCACGCTGACGCCCGCCTGCAGCGCCACAACCTTGACGGGAAACGGATGCGTCATGCCATGCCCATTCCATTGATGGTTTTTTGATGGATTTCCTGATGAAAAATGCGGATTTTCATCCCTATACTGATTCTACAACGTAAAACTCAGGAGACACCGCATGATCACCCAAGACGCCGCGCCGCCCGCCCCCTTCTGGCTGTCGCGGCAAGATTGCCGGCTCGATGATTTCATCCGCACCGTCAGCCAATGCACGGTGCTGGCCGACTATCCCCACGCCGCTGCGGTGGAAGATGATATTCTCGTCTACGATTGCGACCAGGTGCGTGCGCTGGCCGCCAGCGCGGCGTCGCTGCGCGCGCTGCAGGCCGAATGGGGCAAGGCGCTGATGGATGGCCCCGGCGTCATCGTGCTCCGGCACGCCGTCGACGACACGGCTACCCTGGATCAGGTCAGCGGCGTGTTTCGCGCGCTGATCGCCGAGCAGCATGCGAGCGGCCAGGCGGGCGGCGACCATTTCGCCAGACCGGGCGCGAATGACCGCATCTGGAACGCCCAGCAAAAACTGTGTCTGCGCGCACCCGAAGCGTTCGCGCGCTACTACGCCAATCCCGTGTTTGCGTGGATCGCCGAGGCGTGGCTGGGACCCGCCTACCAGATGACGGCGCAGGTGAACGTCGTCAACCCGGGCGGCGCGGCCCAGGCGCCGCACCGCGACTATCACCTGGGCTTCCAGAGCGCCGCCGCCTGCACTTCCTACCCGGCGCCCGTGCACCAGATGTCGATCCTCTTGACCTTGCAAGGTGCCGTCGCCCATTGCGACATGCCGGTCGAATCCGGCCCCACCCTGTACCTGCCGTATTCGCAGCGCTACCAGGCCGGCTTTATGGCCTGGCAGCAGGCACCCTTCCGCGATTATTTCGCCCGGCATTGCGTGCAGCTGCCGCTCTCCCAAGGCGACGCCGTCTTCTTCAACCCCGCCCTGTTGCATGCCGCGGGCCATAACCGTTCGTCCGACATCCGCCGCATGGCGAATCTGCTGCAAGTGTCGTCGCCGTTCGGGCGCGCGATGGAAGCGCTGGACCGCCGCGCCATGAGCGCCGCCCTGTATCCGGCGCTGCAGACCTTGCGCGCGCAGGGCGTCCTGTCCGCCGATGGCATTGCTCACGCGATTGCCGCCTGCGCCGAAGGCTATGCCTTCCCCAGCAACCTCGATCGCGACCAGCCCATCGACGGCATGGCGCCGCCCACGCAGCAGCAGCTCATGCACGAAGCGCTGGCGCAAGAGTGGCCTGCCGCCCGCTTCCTCGACGCCCTGGACAGCCAGGCCTGGCGCCGGCAAGCCTGAATCCCCTACCGCGACAACCTCGGAGACTCCCTATGCAAGACATCAACATCGGTCTGATCGGCGCTGGCTACATGGGCAAGGCCCACACCATCGCCTACAAGACCGTGCGCAGCATTTTTCCCACCGCCCTCAATCCAGTATGCGAATGCATCAGCACCAGCAGTGCGGAAGGCGCGGCCCGCAGCGCGCAGGAACTGGGCTGGAACCGCTCCACGGGCGACTGGCGCGCGCTGGTCAATGATCGCGCCATCGACGCCATCATCGTCGCCACGCCACCGGCCACGCACAAGGACATCGTGCTGGCCGCGCTGGCCCTGGGCAAACCCGTGTTTTGCGAAAAGCCGCTGGGCATGACGGCCGCCGAATCCTTGCAGCTGGCGCAGGCGGCGGAAGCGGCGGGCGTGGCCAACATGGTCGGCTACAACTACATCCGCACGCCGGCCAGCCAGCTGGCGCGGCAGATCATCGAATCGGGCGAAATCGGCGGGATCATCCACATCGCCGCCGAACACGTGGAAGACTATTTGCACGACCCGCGCGCGCCCGCTTCGTGGCGCACGCGCGAAGCGACGGCAACGCGGGCCGGCGCGCTGGCCGACGTGGGTTCGCACCTGCTCAACCTGGCCCTGCGCCTGGGCGGCCCCGTCGACTCGCTGGTAGCGGACATGAATACCGTGCACGCGCAGCGTCAAGGGCCCACTGGCATGGAAGCGGTGGAGAATGACGACCAGGGGAATGTGATGCTGCGCTTTGCCAGCGGCGCGCTGGGCGCCCTGACCTTCAGCCGCGTGGCGGCCGGGCGCAAGATGGGTTACACCTACCGCATCACGGGGACGAAAGGCGCGCTCGCCTTCGACCAGGAAAACCAGAACGAATTATGGCTGTACGACGCCGGCCGCCCCGCGCAGCGCCAGGGTTTCCAGCGCCTGCTGATGGGCCCCGCCCACCCCGACTACCTGGCGTTCAGCCAGGGCGCCGGGCACGGCACCGGTTACAACGAGCAGATCGTCATCGAAGCGCGTGATTTTCTGCAGGCGATCGCTGGCGGCCAGCCGGTCTGGCCCACCTTCCGCGATGGCTACGAGGTGGACCGGCTGATAGCCGCCGCGCTGCGCTCCGTGCAGGAGCGCAGCTGGATTTCCCTGCGTTGAACGGCGTTTAGTAGGCCAGTCCGTAACCGAACTTGTACAGCGGATGGGCCGTGTCATACGGCACGTCCGATTTCTGCACCTGCACTTCGGCCATCGACGACGGCAGCTCGAACGGCAGCTTGCCCTGCGGCTTGGCCTTGCCCGTCAGGACATCGAACAGCGCGCCGTCGCTCACGCCGAAGTTGGCGACGATGGCGCTGGCCTTGTCCTGCACGTTGCCGAGGATGGCCGGGCGGTCCAGGTACACGGTGACCACCGTCTTCGGCGCGTATTTGGCCGCGTTCTTGATCGCCTCGTAGTCGGCGTCGCCGTCGACATAGTTCAGGCGCCCTTCATGCTGCATGCTGCCGAAGATGTAGTTCGGGTGCAGTATTTCATACGGCGCGGCCACGCGCAGCAGGGCCACGTCCGCTTCCTGCGGCGTGGCGACCACCGTGTAGCCGTACTGCTTGGCCACGGCCGCATCGATGCCGTACAGGTAGAGCTTCTTGACGGTGGCCGCCAGCGGCAAGACCTTGTCCTTGTTTTCCAGCAGGACCAGCGAGCGGCGCTGCGCGTCCAGGCCAGCCTCGATGAAGTCCGCCTTGCCCACCGTGGTGGCCGCATTGGCCGCATCGACGAACGGATGCTCGAACAGGCCCTGCTTGAATTTCTGGATCAGGATGCGCCGCGCCGACGCGTTGATGCGCGCCTCCGTCAGCTGGCCGCGCTGCACGGCTTGCGTCAGGTACGGCGCTTCCGTCACGCCGCCAAACTGGTCCATCCCCGCCGTCACGGCCTTCACGTAGCGCTCGGCCTTGGTGGCGTCTTCCATGCCCCACGGCGTGCCAAAGCCCATGAAGGAAGGCGCGACGCCAGGCGCCGTGCCGTTGCGGCAGTTGGCGTCGCAGTCGGAGGTGATGCCCCAGTCGGACAGGATCACGCCCTCGAAGCCGTATTTGCCGCGCAGCAGATCCGTCAGCATGGTCTTGCTGAAGCCGGCCGCCACCTGTTCCAGGGTGATGCCGTCGATGGTGATATTGCCGTCCGGCAGAGCGTAGGTGGGCATGACGGAAGCCGCCTTCGCCGTGAAGGCGCCTTCGAACGGTTTCACGTGGTAGGCGAAGTTGTTGCCCGGGTAGGTCATGTAGCGGCCATAGTAATTGTGGCCATCGTATCCTTCCTTCGTGGCGCCGTAGCCGACCCAGTGCTTGACGACGGCCACCACGCTGCCGTCATGCAGGCCCGTGTTCCCATCCTGGAAGCCCTCGATATAGTGCCGCACCATGCGCCTGGCCAGGTCCGCGTCTTCACCGAAGGTGCCGTTGATGCGCGACCAGCGCGGCTCGGTGGCCAGGTCGGCCTGCGGCGACAGCGCCTGCGTGATGCCGACGGCCAGGTATTCCTGGCGCGCGATGTCGCCGAAGCGGCGTACCAGCGCATCGTCGCCGATGGCGGCCAGGCCCAGGGTTTCAGGCCATTGCGAGAAGCCCTTGGTGCCGGCGCTGGCGCCCACCGTGTACTGGAAATGGTGGCGCGGGTCCGTGCTGATGGACACCGGGATGCCGTGGCGCGACGTTTCGCTCAGGGCCTGCACCTTGTTGTACTGGGCCGCCATGTTGGCCGAGTCGCCCGCCATGCGGGTGATGAAGGTGTTGACGTACTGCTTGACGATCAGGTCTTGCAGGGCCGTCAAATCGTACGCCCCGCCCTGGCCGATGCCGGTGGGGTCGGCCACGGTGGGCGCCGTACCGTGCATCATCAGCCCCGCTTTTTCATCGAGGCTCATGTGCGACAACAAATCGTCGGCGCGCACCTCGGCCGGCAGGCGCCAGTCTTCGTATCGATCGATCTTGCCGTTGCGGTTCATATCCTTGAAGGCATAGCCGTCGACCTGGATCTGGCTGTAGGTGGTGGCGCCGAACACGGGCTGCTTGTATTCCACGCTGCCGTTATTGCCGCAGGCGGCCAGGGCAAGCGTGGCGACGCAGCCGGCGACCAGGCGGGCCATCGGTTTCAAAGTGCAATTCATCATTATCTCCAAGACTGTTTTTGTAGGTATCAAGGCGCGGCAGCAAGGCCGGCCGAAAACAATATAGCGTGAGAATGCGTGAGTTTCTTGACCGCGCAGCACGCGTTTTATACCCGCGAGAACAATTTTTGGTTAGATGGCACAACAACCAACAATCTCCTACAAAGTGCTAATATTTGTGAAAAATTACTACAACAAGCAGGATAAGCAGGAGACAGCCTTGCACAAACCCGACACGCGCACGGTTTCGAACCGGATCGCGCAGCAATGCGCGCGCGCCATGCAGGCCGATGGCCACGACCCCGCCGAGTTTTTTCAGCGCACGGGCATCACGCCGGCGCAGCTGGACGAGCCGGGCGGCCGCATCAACGCCGAGCGGCACCGCCGCATGACGGCCTACGCCCAGCAACTGCCGCGGCACCGCGGCCTGCTCGACCTCGACGTGACACACTGGTTCGCGCATTATTCGGGCATCGCCCACGTCTGCTTCAACCGCCCCACCCTGCGCAGCGCGCTGCACGAGCTGCTGCACTTGCGGGGCCTGATCGGCGAATTCGATTTCATGCTGATGAGCGAAAACGGCACGCGCATCGAGATCGAATACCTGTCGGAGTTCTGCCCGGCGGGCGGCGCCATGCAGGCGCTGGCCAATTTCCGCATGCTGTCGCTGGTGGCGCGCGCCTACGACGATGGCGCGCCCACCGCCTTCCGTGCCGGCTTCCAGGGCAAGGCGCCATGGTTCGCGCCGGCCATTGCCGAGTGCTTCGGCGCCGCCGCCACCTTTGGCCAGGCGCGCAATACATTGACGTTCGACGCACCGGCGCTGGACCGGCCCTTCGCCCAGTTCAACGCCATGCTGGCGCCGCACGCGCTGCGGCACGCGCAGGGGCAATTGCAGCAGTTGCAGGGGGCGCAGCTGTTTTCGGCCCGCGTGGAGCAAGCCATCATTGATCTGCTGGGCCGGCAAGGCGCGGGCGACGCCGATAGCGCCTCGCTGCTGCCGGCCCTGTGCGACGGCCTGGCGATGAACCGCTGGACCCTGCAGCGCCAGCTGCAGCAGGAGCAGACCTCGTTCCGCGCACTGGAACTGCGCGCCAAGAGCCGCGAATCGCGCCGTTTGCTGCGCGAAACGAGCCTGAGCGTGGCGGAAATCGGCGACCGCCTGGGCTTTTCCTCGCAAAGCGCGTTCACCCGCTTCTTCAAGAACCAGTTCGAACTGCCGCCGGCACGCTACCGGCAGGATGCAACAGGCGCCTAGACAAAGACACAAGCAAACCGGCAACCCACGAGACGGCCCAAGTCAAGGAGACAGGCTCCCCGGGCCAAGCGGGCCTGAAAAATGTCGAGAGCAAGGCGCAGCGACGCAGACAGTACGCAAGTACGGCAAGGAGCTGCAACGCCGCCATCGGCATTTTCTCAGGCCCGCGTCTCCGGCCCGCTGTTTTAATCTCTACCCGGCCGTATCCGGAACCAGATCGCATACATCGCCGGTAGAAAGACCAAGGTCAGCACCGTGCCGGCAAACGTGCCGCCGATCAGGGTATAGGCCAAGGTCCCCCAGAAAACCGAATGGGTCAGCGGAATAAACGCCAGGATGGCCGCCAGCGCCGTGAGGATCACGGGGCGCGCGCGCTGCACGGTCGCCTCCACCACGGCGTCGAACGGCGCCAGTCCGGCCGCCTCGTTCTGATGGATCTGGCCGATCAGGATCAGGGTATTGCGCATCAAAATGCCCGACAGCGCGATCAGGCCGACCAGCGCATTGATGCCGAACGGCTGCTGGAACAGCAGCAAGGTAGGCACCACGCCGATCAGGCCCAATGGACTGGTCAGGAACACCATCACCATCGCCGAGATCGAACGCACCTGCAGGATAATCATCAGCAAGGTCAATGCCAGCATGATGGGGAACAGCGGCAGCATGGCTTGCGTGGCCTTGGCCGATTCCTCGATGGAGCCGGCCTGCTCGATGCGGTAGCCGGCCGGCAGCTTGTCGATGACCGTTTGCAGCTGCGCCGCGATGGCGCCCGAGACGTCGGGCGGCTGCAGGCCGTCGGCGATGTCGCCGCGTACGGTAATCGTCGGCTGGCGGTCGCGCCGGCGCATCACCGGGTCTTCCGAGCGCACCTCGACGCTGCCCACCTGCGACAGCGCGATGCGTTCGCCATTCGCGCCGGCCAGGGTCAGGTCGGCGATGCGCGCCGGGTCGAGCCGCACGTCGCCGGCCGCGCGCGCCACCACCTGCACCGTGCGGATATCTTCGCGCACGGCCGTAACGGGCACGCCGCTGAGCAAAAACTGCAGTTGCTGCGCCACCGCTGCCGACGTCAAGCCCATCGCCTGCAAGCGCTCCTGCTGCAGGCTGAAATGCAGGGTCGGCGTGCGCGTGCCCCAGTCCGTGTTCACGGTACGCATCAAGGGGCTGGCCTGCATCACCTGCTGCACCTGGCCGGCGACGCCGCGCAACACCTCGGGATCGGGGCCGCTGACCCGGTAAGCGACGGGGAACGGCGAATACGGGCCGAACACCAGTTGCGTGACGCGCACGCGCGCCTCCGGCGCCAGGCCGGCGGCGACGGCCACGCGCAAGCGCTGCTTGAGGCTGTCGCGCGCCTGCTGGCTGTCGGTGCGCACGACGATCTTGGCAAACGAGGGATCGGGCAACTCCGGTCCCATCGCCAGGTAAAAGCGCGGCGCACCCTGGCCCACATAGGCCGTGACGATCTTCGCCTCGCTCTGGCGCGCCAGCCATGCTTCCACCTTGGCCGCCGCGCCGCTGGTCTGCCCGATCGCGCTGCCGTAGGGCAGCTGCACTTCGATCAGCACTTCAGGGCGGTCCGAAATCGGAAAAAACTGCTTCTTGACGACGGCCATGCCCAGCACGGCCAGCACGAACAGGCCGATCACGGTGCAGAACACCAGCCATTTGCGGGCGATCACGCGCCCCAGCAGCCGGCGAAAACGGTGGTAGCGCGGCGTGTCGTACAGCGCATCATGGCCGCCGGCGACGTGTTTGAGTTCAGGCAGCAGTTTCACGCCCAAGTAGGGAGTAAACACCACCGCCACCACCCACGACGCGATCAGGGCGATGCCGACGATCCAGAACATATTGCTCGTGTATTCGCCGGCGCTGGAACGGGCAAAACCATTCGGCATGAAGCCCACGGCCGTCACCAGGGTGCCGGCCAGCATGGGCGCGGCCGTGTGGCTCCAGGCATAGGCGGAGGCGGCGATGCGGCTGTAGCCCTCTTCCATTTTCACCACCATCATTTCGATGGCGATGATCGCGTCGTCCACGAGCAGGCCCAGGCCCAGGATCAATGAACCCAAGGTGATGCGGTCGAAGTTCTTGCCAGTCGCCGCCATCACGATGAACACCACGGCCAACGTCAATGGCACGGCGGCGGCCACCACGATGCCGACCCGCCAGCCCATGCTGATAAAGCACACCAGCATCACCACCAGCAATGCGGCGAGGAACTTGAGCATGAATTCGTCGACGGCCGCGCCGATATTGACTGCCTGGTCGGTGACCTTGGCCAAGCTCATCCCCAGCGGCATGGCGGCGCCGATGGCCGTCACTTCCCCGTCCAGTGCCTTGCCCAGGTCCAGCCCGTTCCAGCCGTCGCGCATGACCACGCCCAAGAGCAGCGCGGGCTCGCCGCCATTGCGCACCATGAAACTGGCCGGGTCTTCCTGGCCACGGCGCACGGTGGCGATATCGGACAGCGTCAAGGTGCGCCCCTGCGCCGCCACAGGCGTATCGCGGATCTTTTGCAGCGCGTCGAGCGCGCCGTCGAGGCGGATGAATACTTGCGGCCCGCGCGTCTCAACGGAACCGGCCGGGCTCAAGGCATTCTGGCCGTTCAGCGCGGCAAACACATCCTGCGCCCGCACGCCCAGGGTGGCCAGGCGCTCCTGCGAAAACTCCACGTAGATGCGTTCGGCCTGCTCGCCGATGATATTGACCTTTTTCACGCCCGGCACGTGCAGCAGCCGCTGGCGCAGGGTTTCCGCCTCGCGCACCAGCAGCCGCTGCGGCTCGCCCTTGGCCTTCAGCGCATACAGGGCAAAGGTGACGTCGGCGTATTCGTCATTGATCATGGGACCGATCACGCCGGCCGGCAAATTGGCCGCCTCGTCGCCGGCCTTCTTGCGCGCCTGGTAAAACTCGGCCTGCACCTGCTCGGGCGGCGTGCCGTCGAGCAGGGTCAGGGTGGTGAAGGCCAGGCCCGGCGTGGTATAGGTCTCGGCCCGTTCGTACCAGCGCAGCTCCTGCAGGCGCTTTTCGATCTTCTCGGCCACCTGGTCCTGCATTTCGCGCGCGCTGGCGCCGGGCCAGGCGGTGACGATGGTCATCACCTTGACCGTAAAGGCAGGGTCTTCCGCGCGCCCCAGCTTGAAGAACGACAGCAGACCGGCCAGCGAAATGAGGCAGATCAGGAACAGGGTGACGGAACGTTCGCGCACGGCCAGCGCCGACAGGTTGAAGCCGGCCGCGCTCATGGACGCGCTCCCGCGGCGGCTGCCACCGGTGCCTGTTCGACCCTGACCTGCTCTCCCTGGTGCAGCAGATGGGCGCCCAGCGCGACGATGCGTTCGCCCGCCTTCAGGCCATTCACGTCGGCGCCGTCATCGTGCAGACCTTGCACCTTCACGTGCCGCCAGCTCACTTGCGCCGGCGCACCGGCGATCACCCACACGCCCTGCCCCTTGCCCGCATCATGCAGGGCCGCCAGCGGCACTTGCACGGTGCCGCCGGCCGCTTGCGCGCCGGGCAGGCGCAAGGTGACGGTGGCGCCCAGCGGTGCGTTCGACAGCGCCGCGTCGAGCACATAGCGCGCCTCAAAGGTGCGCGTTTGCCGGTCCGCCGTCTGCGACAACTGGCGCAAGGTGGCCGGCACGCTGGCGCCCGGCCTGCCGAACAGGGTGGCCTTGCCCGTGGAGCCGAGCGCGGGGCGCAAGGTTTCCGGCAGCTGGATCGCCGCTTCGCGCCGTCCGTCATGGGCCAGCCGCACCACCACCTGCCCGGCCGCGACCACCTGGCCCGGTTCGGCCAGGGTATCCATCACGACGCCGTCGGCATCGGCCAGCAGCACCGCGTACTGCAGCGCATTGCGCGCCACCCCGGCCTGGGCTTCGGACGCCTTGAGCTGGGCGCCGGCCGCGTCAGCCGCCGCCTTCACCTGGTCGTAGCTGGATGCCGAGATGGCGCCCGTGCCGCGCAAGTCGCGGTAGCGCGCTTCCTCATCCGCCGCCTGACGCGCGCGGGCGCGGTCAGCCGTGACGGCGTCCTGCCGGGCCTGGAATAGCAGTTGCAGGTCGTCGGCGTCGAGGCGCATCAATGGCTGGCCACGGCGCACGGCCTGGCCGGCGTCGACCAGCCGTTCGCGCACCTTGCCGGCCACGCGAAAACCGAGATCGCCCTGCACGCGCGGCGCGACCACGCCCGTGAAGCTGCGCGTGCCCGCTTCGGCGCCCTGCACCGTGACGGCGCGCACCAGCGGCGTGGCCGTGCGCGGATCGGCCTGCGCCTTGTCGGCGCAGGCGCTCAACACCAGGGGTAAAGTTGAAATGACAGCAGATGAAGCGAGGCGGCGCCAGCGCATAGGAATTCCATGAATGAGTGATCAGAGCGCTCATTCTGGTACTGGTGACCAATTAAGTCAATAGTCACTTATCATCGAAGCGGCTATGGCGACAAACTGCGCAACACCAGACTGGACAGCTGCACCACGGCCGTTTCGCTGCTGTCGACGCTGTGTTGCAGCAGCAAGGGATTGACGTAGGGGCGCATCACCAGGTAGATCGCGCTGGCCGTTTCGTCGAGCGGCGTCTTGCGTTCAAAGTCGCCCGTTTTGCGCCCCTGTTGCAAGATATCCTGCAGCAGGGCGCCCATCGCCAGCTCGTAGGCCTGCACGGCCGGCCAGCGCCCGGTGGCGGCCGAAGCGGCGATGTCGTACAGCTTGCGGTCCTGGAAAAACAGCCGCAAGCTGGCCTCGACGCTGGCCTTGAACATGCGCCGCAGCTGCTCTGGCGGCCGCCCGGCCGCCTCAACGGCCGCCTTCACTTCGGTCTCGATCTGGCGCAGGCAGTTGCCGCAGATATGCTCGCCGATGGCTTGCTTCGATTCGAAGAACTTGTAGATATAGGCCTTGGAAAAGCCGATCGCCCTGGCCAGATCGGAGACGGTCGTCTTTTCATAGCCGTAGCGGCTGAAGTAATCGGTGGCGGCGGCAACGATCTGGTCGCGCACGTCGTGGCCGGCGGGGCCGCGTGCAGGGCTGGGAGTGTCGGGTGTGGTGGAATTCATGGCGACAGCTTAACGCGCCGCGCCGGAATGCACAATAAGTGACCGAAATGTATTATAGTCACACATTATTCTCATTTGAACTGGAAGACCACCATGCCACTGCCGCGCCTGCGCCTCCCCTTTTTGCTGATCGCCGCCGGTCTGGCCGCCACCGGCTGCGCCGTCGGCAACGATTACCGCCGGCCCGAACTGCCGCAAGCGGCCCAGTACCTGCACCAAGCTGCGCTCGGCGCGCGCCAGGACGCAGACGCTGCCGAACTGCGGCATTGGTGGACGGCCTTCGGCGATCCGCGCCTGACCCGTCTGGTGACGGTGGCGCTGGCGCAAAACCTCGACCTGGCGCAAGCGCAGGCCAGGGTCAGCCAGGCGCGCGCGGCCATCGGTGCGGCCGATGCCGCGCTGCTGCCGTCGGCCAGCCTTGGCGGCCAGGCGGCGCGCGCCTACCAGTCCGTGCAAACGCCGCTGGGCCAGGTCTTGAACACCACGCCAGGCTATGAACGTACCGGCAGCGCGCGCGAATTGAACCTGCAAGCGTCGTGGGAACTCGACCTGTTTGGCGGCCTGCGCCGCGAACGCGAAGCGGCGCGCGCCGACTACGAAGCCAGCGAAGCGGGATGGGCCGCCACGCGGCTGGCCGTGGCGGCGCAAACGGCCGACCTGTACCTGACGATCCAGGGGCTGCAGGCGCGGCTCGAGCTGGCGCGCCGGCAGGTCGGCACGGACGCGGCGCTGCTGGAACTGGCCACGCTGTTATATGACAAGGGATTGGCGAACGAGCCGGCGCTGCGGCAGGCCGAAGCGTCGCTGGCGCAGGCGCGCGCCGTCGTGCCGGGCCTGGACACGGCACGCGAAGTGGCGCTGCATGCGCTCGACGTGATGCTGGGCGCGGCGCCCGGCACCTATGGTGATGACATGGCCGCCGCCGGCGTGATGGCGCGCGCGCCGCGCATCGCGGCCGGCGGCTCGCCGGGCGAACTGCTGCGGCGCCGGCCCGACCTGATCGCCGCCGAACGGCGCCTGGCCGCCGCCAGCGCGCGCACCGGCGCGGCCGTCGCCGGGTACTACCCGAAACTGAGCCTGGGTGCCCTGCTGGGCAGCGCCACGGCAGGCGGCGCCTTGTTCGGCAGCGGCTCCGGCCAGGCCGCCGGCATGCTGGGCCTGCGCTGGCGCCTGTTCGATTTCGGCCGCATCGACGCGCAGATCGAAGCTTCCCGTGGCCGGGAAGCCGAACTGCTGGCGGCCTACCGGCTCGCCGCGCTGCACGCCGCCGAAGACGTGGAAAACGCCGGCTCGGCCCTGCAGCGCCACGAAGAACAGGCCGCATTGCTGGCGCAAGGCGTGCAATCGCTCGAGCGCGCCCGCGCCGCCGCGCTGGCCGCCTACGAGAAAGGCGTGGTCAGCCGCCTTGACGTGCTGCAGGCCGACTCCCGGCTGCTACGCGCGGCGGACGCGCGCGAACAGGCGCAAACGGCATCGGCGCGCGCTGCCGTCGCCACCTACCGGGCGCTGGGCGGCGGCTGGCAGGCGCCGCAGGCGGGGACGGAGGCGGTGGCAGTCCGGTAAATGCCGATGGCAGCAATTGTTCCACCGCTGTCTGGCGCAGGTGGTGGAACAACATTGCCTTTTGAGTAAGTTTTCCGCATACTCGTATGCCCTACCTTTTCATTGCCTTTGAACATGACCATCAGCCTGCGCCCCGTCACGGCCGACAATTTCGACATCATCAGCGAACTGCCCCTGCTGCCCCAGCAGCGCGACTATCTGGCCAGCAACGACTATTCGATCGCGCAGGCCAGCTTTTACCCCGCCACCATGCATACGCGCGCCGTGTATTGCGCCGAGGAGGTGATCGGTTTCCTGATGTTCGTCTCGCCCGATGCCGACGATCCGCCCGGCCACTATCAGATATGGCGCTTCATGGTCGACCACCGGCGTCAGGGGCAAGGCCATGGGAGGGCCGCGCTCGCTCTGGCGCTGGCGGAAATCCGCGCCCGACCGGATGCGCGCAGCATTGAAATTTGCTACAAGCCCGGCAATGCCAACGCTAAAAAATTCTATGCCAGCATGGGCTTCGTGGAAAAAGGCATGGATGCCGATGGCAACGACATGCTGGCCGTGATTCAGCTGGCCTGACGGTCTGGCGCCGCGTTCGCATCGGCCCTGGCATCGAACGCCAGCCGCGCCGCATCGATGGCGTCGCGGTGGCCATGGGCCCAGGCGCCCAGCGCGCTGATGGGGATCAGCAGCGAGCGGCCCAGGTCCGTCAAGGCGTAGTCGACGCGCGGCGGCACGGTGGGAAACACGGTGCGCGTCACGAGGCCGTCGCGCTCGAGCCCGCGCAATGTCAGGGTCAGCATGCGCTGCGAAATGCCGCCGATCAGGCGGCGCATTTCATTGAAGCGCTTGGTGCCATTGCCCAGCAAGATCACCACCATCACGCTCCATTTGTCGCCCACGCGCGTGAGGATGTCCGTGATGGGACGGCAGGAAGCGGCCACGCCCGCATGGCCGCCCTCGTCACGCATGCGCCGTTCCAGCTCCGCCCCTTGCGCGGCGGCGTCGCCAATAGTCACATCCGTGTGCCCCAGTGTGGAAAAAGTGCCTTCTTGTGCGTTCATTTGATAGTCACTATATTTACCTCGGTTACAAAAACATACCACCCGATCATACCACCCAAGAAGGCCCCATATGAACATCCTGCACATCGATTCCAGCGTCCTCGGCGAGCATTCCATCAGCCGCCGATTGTCCACCGCCATCGTGGCCCGCCTGCAAGCGGCCGCGCCTGGCGCCGCCGTCCAGTACCGCGACCTGGCCGCGCAACCGTTGCCGCAATTTACGGTAGCCCCCAGCGACGCCGACGGCGCAGCACTGGCCGGCGCGCTGGAACAAGTGCTGGCCGCCGACATCATCGTCATCGGTGCGCCCATGTACAACTTCGCCATCCCCAGCCAGCTCAAATCGTGGCTCGACGCGCTGGCCGTGCCCGGCAAAACCTTCCAGTATGGCGCCAACGGTCCCGAAGGTTTGCTGGGCAGCAAGCGCGTAATCATCGCCTCGACGCGCGGCGGCTACTACGGCGCCGACACGCCGATGGCCAGCCTCGAACACCAGGAAAGCCATCTGCGCGCCTTCCTCGGTTTCCTCGGCATCAAGCAGATCGAGATCGTGCGCGCCGAAGGCGTCAAGGTCAGCGACGCGGCCAGGGCGCAGGCATTGACGGGCGCTTTCGAGCAGATCGGCGCGCTGCAAGCGGCCTAATGAGTGCCAACTGCGCCGCACGCCGTTGCGGCGCAGCCCCATGGTGGCCGGCAGGCAAGGAAGCGCCAGATGCGCTAAGCTGCCGGAACCCCAACCACAAGGACCACCATGACCCTGATCATCGTCGCCACCATCGATGCCCAAGCCCAACATATCGACGCCGTGCGCGCCGCCCTGGAAGCCGTCGTACCGCCCAGCCGCGCGGAAAGCGCCTGCCTGCGCTACGAACTGCACCTCGACAACAAGATTCCTACCCGCTTCATCATGCTGGAAGAATGGGCCGACAAGGCAGGCCACACGGCGCATGAAGCGACGCCGCACTTCAAGACGCTGGTCGCCGCCGTGGGCGACAAGGTCGTCAAGATCGATATCGCGGAATTGAGCAAGCTGAAGTAAGGCCGGCGCGCCGCGCTAGCGCGTGGCCGTATTAGAAAGTTGTCATCTATAATATGGCAACTTTTCTTTATGGCCATCATGACTCCATTTTCCAAGATACAAGGCGCCCTTGCGGCCGCCGCCTGGACGCTCTGCATCAGCGCGTCGGCGCAAGCTCCCCTTCCTCTGACCAAGCTGGTGGGCGAATACAATCTTGCCTCGTCGGCGACCGTGCCGGCCAGCACCTGGGGCTATTCCAAGGGACGCATTTTGGTCAAGCAACTCGATGAGCGGCATCTGCTGATCGTGCTGTCCTGCGAGTGGAAACGCGAACCGAAAGCCGTCTGCGGCGATTATTTCTATGCCCAGCAGCGCGACGACGGCCTGTATCTGCAGGACATGAATACCTTCGCCATGCGCCTGTACTTCGATCCCGCCACGCGCAAGCTCACCATCATTTCGCGCGGCGCCGACGCGAAACAGAGCGTGCGGCACGACGTGTTCGCCGCCACCACCGCGCCGCTCACGGACCCCGCCCTCGTGCGACGCATGAAGCGCGAACTGTCGAATGCCGACAGCAAGGAAAACCGGCGCGTGTTCGGCCCCTACACCAAGTGGGACTACCAGGAAAATCGCATCGAATTCCAGCGCCAGGACGTGACGGCGCCGTGATGGCGCGCCCGGTCGAGCTTGAAGCACGATACGGTCTGGCACGCAGTGAGCCTGGGGGGGCGACAATGGGCCTACCGTTTTTCAATTCCGATCATTTTTGGCGGCGATGGATCTTTTCTGCGCTCGCATACCAATACGCGCAATGCGACAGATAGCGACACGCCATTTGTGTGCAAGTATTTCGCTGCCACAGCGGTGCCAAGCATTTCCTGGAAGATAATCGCCACATCTATTTTTTGCGCTGTCAATGCATCGATCCGTCTGGGATGATCAAGCTCCACTTCGACGAGGCCACCGATGTAGTTTTTATTTACCATATGAATTTATGTCAAGTATGGGACAAGCACCGTATCCTGCCGCTGCGGACTACCGCAATGCGGCAGGCCGCATTCATTGATCCTTTTCCAGTATCTTGCGTATCTCCGCCCTTGCTCTGTGGATACGGCTTCGCACTGTTCCCATCGGGCATTCCATCTTTATTGCAATCTCGTCATAACTCATACCTTCCTCCTCGCGCAACAATAATGCCTTTTTCAAAGGAGGCGATAAATTGGCGACAAATCGAACAACTTCCATTCCCGTTTCCATTGCACTGCATATCTCTTCCGGACTATCTTCACGAACCAAGTCCAATGCATCAACGGCATTATCTGCGCCATCAATCTAATCAAGTGACACTGATTTAACTTCCTCATTACAATAATAATGATATTTTATACTGCACACGGCCATTAAATATAACTTCGGATAAAACATCGAATACCCACATCCTCTTTTAAATCATAGAAAAACATTGAGAAATATAAGCCGAACCATATCATCAATATCTTCCTCGCGATGAATGGACTGACTTACCAAATTTCTTATACGGATACGATATCTGATATACAGCGCATGAATGCCGATGCAGTATCCACACAATTAATTTCTACTGAGAAATTTTCATTTCCATCGGACATGCATCACTCACTGTAGCCAAGGTTGATCTCATATCCTAGCAGCAAGAATATGTCCTCAAGTTAACACCAAAAGGAACATTGATTTATATCAATACCAGTAATACACGATATTTAATTTTATAAAAAAGTAAATATACATTCTTTCAAGAAATAATTAACCTGGAAATGTTTTTTATGCACGTAAAAATAACACCGTTCCAGACTTAATTAAATCTATTGAGGTAATTAATGCTTCCCTATGGGAATTTTATATTGATAGCTTATTGACGTGTTTGCCTTCGTGCGCAAGGGTAAATTTTTATGTAGTAATATTGAAAAAAATATTCAAAGCATTTTGGGTGAGCATTCCTGATGATAAAAAAAACAAGCACTTCATACGTCATCGAATTTACGCAGCGAACGACACGGGTATTACGGTCGCTCGATGTGGAGTCCGGACGAATGAAGATTGATATCAAAGACACGGCGATGCCGTTCGACACGCGGATAGTCGATGCCTGGGTCAGCATCGAAGACGGCATCCTGTGGCTGGAACATGAAACGGGAGATGAATATACGGTGAGAATCAGGCTTGCCACAGTGCTGCGCTGGTCACGTCAACCCAAATGGTAGCAAGATTGCCGGCGTCACCCGGCAAGATGGCTTCGACTCTCAGTCGAAGCCAATGAAACGCAACAAGCAGTCCAGCGGTCAGCCTTGTGGCGCTGGCACCGGCTGTGGTGCCGGGGCAGGACTTGGTGCCGCTTCGGGCACCGCCTTCCCATGCGACTCCTGCCCGCCATCGCCTTCGGCCGGCATGGCCAGCGGCGCCGGCGGCACGCCTTCCTGCAGCAAGTCACCCGGCTCTTCCACCGGTTCGTCCTCTGGTTCCTCGACCGGCTCCACGTGGCGCAGCGGCGGTGGCGGCTTGCCGCCGGGGAAGATGGCGTCGCGCGACAGCTTGCCCGTGTCGAGCGCCGTCTTGAAGAAGTCGCCCACCACCAGCACGGCGTTGTGGCCGCCCTGGCCCCAGTAGTTGCTGCGCATGGTGACCCTGGCGTCATTGAAACCGACCCAGGCGCCGCCCACCAGTTCCGGATGCATCAGGATGAACCAGCCGTCCGCATTGTTTTGCGTGGTGCCGCTCTTGCCTGCCACGTCGGAACGGATGCCGAAGCGGCTGCGGATGGCCGTGCCCGTGCCGCGGTCGATGACGCCGCGCATCATGTCCGTCAGGGTGGCGGCCGATTCGGCCTGCATGGCGCGCTTGGGCTTGTCTTCGCCGAAACGGGCGATGACCTTGCCTTCGCGGTCGGTGATGTGCGTGACGACGAACGGCAGGCGCGCCTCGCCCTGGGCGGCGATGCTGGCGTAGGCGTTGACCATTTCCAGCAAGGTGACTGGGCTGGTGCCCAGCGCCAGCGACGGCACTTTTTCCAGCTTGCTGTCGCGGATACCGAGCGAGCGCGCCAGCTTGATGATCGGCGGCAAACCGACGTCCTGCATCACTTGCGCCGTGATCGTGTTTTTCGAATACACGAGGCCGTCGCGCATGGTCATGTCGCGCCCCGTCGTGCCGCTCATGTCCGTCGGACGCCATTTCGTGCCGTCGGCCGCCTTGATATCCATCACGGCATCGCGGTAGACGTGCTCGGGGCTCAAGCCCTTTTCCAGCGCCGCGCCATACACGATGGGTTTGAAGGTGGAACCGGGCTGGCGCGCCGCCTGCGATACGTGGTCGAACTGTTCGCGCGCAAAGTCGCGGCTGCCCACCCAGGCGCGCACGGCGCCCGTGGCCGGGTCCATGGCCGTAAAGCCCGCTTCCAGGCGCGTCTTCGACTTGCGCAGGGTTGCCATGAAGGCCCGGTCGCCCTTCAGTTGCGCCAGCGCCGCTTCGGGCGTGCCGCCGGCGGCCGTCAGCTTGCGGTAGTCGCCCGACTCGCGTACGAATGCGTCGAGCAGGGCCGGGTGCGACTTCCAGAAATAATCGAAGGCCACACTGCCGCCCTGCATGCCCGCGTACATGCCCGTCGAGGTGGACGACGGCACGCCGGCGCGGCTCCATTCCACATCGGCGATGGCCTGCAAGGCATTCGCCTGGCGCTCGACGGCGCGCTCCGCCGCCTGCTGCAAATCGTAATCAAGCGTGGTGTGCACCACGAGAGCATCGAGTTCCAGGTTGTAATCGTTTTCGTCAGCCCACTCGATCAGCCACTTGCGCACGTAGGCCGTGAAGTGGCTATCCGATTGCGCCCGCTCGCTCTGGCGCTCGAAATGCAGGCGCAGCGGCCGCTTCACCAGTTGCTTGTAGCGCGCCTCGTCGATGATGTCGTGCTTGCGCATCTGCCCCAGTACCACGTTGCGGCGCTGCAGCGAGCGTTCCGGATTGCCGACAGGATTGTAGTAATTCGTGCCCTTGAGCATACCGACCAGGGTGGCGCTTTCCAGGATATCGAGGCGCGACGCGGGTTTGTCGAAATAGGTGCGGGCCGCCATCTCGATGCCGTAGGTGTTGTACAGGAAAGGCACCGTATTCAAATACGCTTCGAGGATTTCCGTCTTGCTGTAGGTGGCCTCGATCTTGAGGGCCGTGATCAGCTCCTTCAGCTTGCGGTTCAGGTTGCGCGAGCGGCCGATTTCTTCGGGGAACATATTGCGCGCGAGCTGCTGCGTGATGGTGGAACCGCCCTGGGGGTTGCCGCTCGCCGTGTGCAGGATGGCGCCCGCCGTGCGCGTGAAATCGACGCCGTGGTGGTCGTAGAAACGGTGGTCTTCCGTCGAGATCAAGGCGCTGATCACGTTCGGCGAAATCTGTTTTAACGTGACCCGTTCCTGCAAGCCCTGGTCGAAGCGGGCCAGTTCCTTGCCGTCGGCGCTGACCATGGTGCTCGGCGCGGCCGCGCGCGCCTGGCGCAAGTCGTGGATGCTCGGCGTCAGGGGGATCAGCAGCAGCATGTAGAAGGTCAGCAGCGCGAGCACGGCCAGGAAAGACCAAAGCCCCAGCACCAGCGCGCGCCGCACGGGCGGCAAGGTCATCAAGTGTGCGTGGCCACGCCGGTACAAGGCCACCGCCCTCGCCCACGCCGCACTTCCCACGCGCAATGCCTGCGCGCGTGACCATGTCCATGCCTGCCTTGCTTTTTCCTGAAACCGCTCCATGCCTGATGCCATGCCTGTAACCTTGTCTGATGCCGGAAAATCCGTTTCAGCAAGTATATAGGGCGGGCAACAAAGCGGGCCGGAATTTACGCCAGGCAAGCATCGAGGCGCGCCAGCGTGACGCCGACATACGCGCCCACGCAGCGCACGTCATGCGTTGTAAACGGGTTTTCCAGCTGCAGCAGGCCGCAATCGCAGATGACGGGATCAACCTGGGTCACGACGCCCAGCGCCAGGTAGCGCCAGCCGTCAAGCCGGCGCAGCCCCTGCTCCCGGCCCGGATTGGCGCGGAAGATGGCGTTCCAGTCGTCACGCTCGCTGGGCATGGGCCACAGTTCGAGCTGCACGTGCGTGCCGGCGGCCATCTGCCCACCGCCGAACTCGTCCATCACGTGCAGGCGCTGGCCGCCCACCTCGATGACGGCCTCCAGATAGTCGCCGTCGGAAGCGATGAAGGTGGCAGCGACGATGCTGGTCGTCACTTTTGCGCCTGCTCCAGCAGGGCCGGCAATTCTTTCAGCATCGCGTCGCGCGTGCGCAAGCCTGCGGACTGCTCGCCCTTCTGCTCGTCCTGCGCCAGGCGCGCGAAGACGATGCTGCGTTCGCCCTTGCTGGCCCAGCCCACGAACCAGCCGTAGCCATGCGCTTCATCGAAGCTGCCGTCGGCCTTGCGCGGAAAGGCCGCGCCCGTCTTGCCGTGCACTTGCCAGCCGTCCACGTCGGCCAGGCGCGTCAGGCGCCGCGTCTGTTCCATCGCCTGTTTGGACACGGGCAATTGATCGTTGACCAGCTTGCGCAGGAAACCCAGCTGCTCGAGCGGAGAGATTTTCAGGGAAGAGCTGATCCACGAGCGTTCCAGGCTGTTGTCCTTGCCCTTGTCGCCCGACACGTCCGCATTGCCATAACGCAAAGCCTTGGCGTATTTCTGGAAGCGCTCGGCGCCCAGCGCCTGCGTGATCTGCTGCGAGTACCAGACGACGGAATACTGCATCCAGCGCGACGGGTCCGTATCCTGGCGCCAGGCGTCGCCGCCCCAGTCCACATAGCCCTGGCGGTATGGCAGGCTGGGCTTGTGCTCGTCCTTGAGAAAGCCGGCGTCATAGCCCATCAGGCTGAGCGCGATCTTGAACGTGGATGCGGGCGTGACTCTGTCGAGGCAATTACCCTCCTGCAGCAGGACGGCGCCCGTTTTGGCGTCGGCCATGGCCGTGCAGATGGTGGCGGCCTGGGCTTGCGTGGCGGCCAGTACGGCGCCTGTCAGGCCGAGGATGAACGGGAAGAATGCGCGATATTTCATGGGCCTCCGGGGTTGGGGGAGCAGGACAAAGCGAAATTGTACCGGGCGGCGCGGCGCGATGCCAGCGCTGATAACATTGTCTGGACGCTAGCGCCCTGCCGCTGCGCCCGGCTGGCGTTCCCGCTTCAGCCGCTCCTCTTCCAGCTCGTCCATGCCCAGCTTTTCCTCGTCGATCAGCGCATGCTCGCGCCGTTCGCGTTCCACTTCCTCTTCCAGGCTGTCATCGTCGACTTCCCGTTCGATTTTCTCCGGCATGCGGTCTACCTCCACGGTGATTGAGTGAAAAGCTCAGGCAAGCTTGCCCGCCTGCGCCACGGCATCGTGCGGATGCAGGCTTTCCATATGCCGTACGGTAACACGCGCCTGCGCATGATGTTGCGCCAGCGCCGCCTGCACGCGGCGGGCCGCGTCTTCCACATACATCAGGTTAGCACCATTGAGGCGCGCGAACGCCTGCTCGTCCGCCCGTTTCACGGCCGTCTGCAGCGGCGTCGCCAGCGCCGCTTCCACCAGGTCGATCAGGGGAAACAGGTCCAGTTCCGCCTGCTCCGTCAACGGCACGGTGACCGTCGCCGTGCTGCGCTGGCTGTGCGGCGTGGCCAGGCTCGCGTGTTCCTGCAGCCAGGCGCGCGCGGCCGCGCCGTCGATGCCGCCCGCGCCGAACCGCGCCGCAAACGCATCGGCCAGCAGTTGGCGCGCCAGCGCCGCCGAGCACGGACAGGTCGACGAGTAGCCTATCTCCACCGTCAAGGACAGGGCAAAACCCTGCGGCGAGCAACTGGCCTGCAGGCGCACGGGATACGATTTCCAGCCTGACAGCCCCGCCGTCAGCAGCGCCGGCTGGCGCCGCAGCACGGGAAACGCCAGCGCCAGGCGCGCCTGCGTGCTGCCGCAATCGGCGTGGCTGTCCACCATGCGCCGCAGCACGGCGGCCAGCGCGCCCGCATCGAGCGGCTGCGCGGCGGCAAACGCGTCGAGCAGCAGATACAGGCGTGACATATGGATGCCCTTGACTGTCGGATCGGGCAAATCGACGTGCACGTCGGCCCAGGCATGCACTTGCTGCGCCTGCCCGCCCTCTTCCAGCCACAAGGGCAAGGCAATGCCCTGCATGCCGACACACTCGAGCGGCAAGGGGTTGCCCAGGTGGGGGCCGGCCGCCACGTCGGGCAGGGGCGAGGAAATCGAATCGCGCTTCATGGTGATGGCTCCATATGCAAACAAGTTGCATATCATGGAGAAAAGCCGCCACATTTGCAAGTATCTTGCATTAACAGGGTGTATCGACAGATCAGCTGGCCTTGCGAAACGTCAAATTGATGCGCTGCGCGCCCAGTACCGCATGTTCGCCTTCCTTCAGCGGCGCCACGCCGTGGAAGCGCAGGCGGTCTATGCCGCCCCACACCGCCACGTCGCCATGCAGCAGGCCGATGCGCGCCGCCTTGTCACTACGCTCTGCGCCGCCGAACAGGAAGGTGGCGGGTAAACCGAATGAGACGGAGACGATGGGCGCGTTGAAATCGCATTCATCGCGGTCCTGGTGCAGGGCCATGCGCGCGCCAGGCGCATAGCGGTTGACCAGGCAAGCGTCGGGAACAAAACCCGGATAGCCGGCGGCCAGCGCCGCCTCCTGCGCGAGGCGCAGGAACACGGGCGGCATCGGCGGCCAAGGGAGGCCGCTGGCCGGATCGAGGCGCGCGTAGCGGTAGCCGCGCCCATCCGTGACCCAGCCCAGGGGGCCGCAATTGCTCATGGCGACCGACATGCGCAAGCCGCCCGGCGTGGCCATGTGGCGCAGGGGCGCGGCCAGCACGATGGCGTCCAGCGCCGGCAGCACCTCGTCCAGATAAGGCAGCGCAAAACCGCGCAGCAGGACGGATGCGGACGAGCCCGGCACCAGCGGCGCGGGGCCGGCCGGGACTTGTTCTTCATCGGCGAACAGGGACAGGTTCATGTTGCCTATTTTAACCGCAGTACACAAAAAGCCCCCATGGTGCGCTACAGTAGCGCTTCCAGCCACTACCGCCCGCCCCTACGATGGATCATTACGCCGATTTGCTGCAAACCCTGGCGCAGCAGGAAGAATCCCTGCAATTCGACCGCTTCGACAACGATGCCGCGCTGGCCGTGGGCCTGTGGATCGTCGAAGAAGTGCGCAAGCGGGGCAAGGCCGTCACCGTCAACATCACGCGCAATGGCCAGGTGCTGTTCCACCACGCCATGACGGGCGCCACGGCCGACCAGGCGGACTGGATACGCCGCAAGAACAACACGGTGCGGCGCTTTTGCCGCAGCTCCTACTACATGGGCATCTCGTATAAAAGCCGGGGCAGCACCTTCGAAGACGTGAAATACCTCGACGACATCGAGTACGCGGGCCACGGCGGCGCTTTCCCCCTGCTGATACGCGGCGTGGGACTGGTGGGCACGGTGACCGTGTCCGGCCTGGCGCAGGCGGACGACCACGCGCTCGTGGTGGCTGCCCTGCAGACGCAGCTGGAACGCTAGATTTCCAGCGCCCGGCGCAAGGCCGCGCGCGCCAGCAGCCTTGTGGAATCGAGGGTCGGCAGCGGCGAATTGGCGTCGCCGATGATCAACGGGATTTCCGTGCAGCCGAGGATGACGGCATCGCAGCCCTGCTCGCGCAAGCCGCCGATGATGGACTGGAAGCGCGCCACGCTGTCCGGCTTGACCACACCCGGCACCAACTCCTCCATGATGATGCGGTCGATCTCGCTGCGTTCGTCCTCGCCGGGCCGCACGCACGCGATGCCGCGCGCGGCCAGCTTGTCCGGATACACGGCGCTGTCGACCAGCCAGCGCGTGCCCGTCAAGCCCACTCTTTGAAAACCACGCGCGGCCGCCTCGCCGGCCACCACGTCAGCGATATGCAGCCACGGCAGCGGCGAACGGGGCGCCATCAGCTCGAACGCCTGGTGGATGGTGTTGTCGGGGCAGATCAGGAACTCCGCGCCGGCCGCGTGCAGCTTGTGCGCCGACGCCAGCATCAGCTCGGCCACGCCGGCCAGGTCGCCCCTGTTCAGGCAAGCCACGTAGCGCGCCAGCGGCGGCGTGTGCATCGATACTTCCGGGTGTTCATACGCTCCCAGCGCATGTGCGCCCTCTTCGCAAATCGTGCGGTAGCACAGGGCCGCGCCTTCGGCCGAACAGCCGACGACGCCGATATGTTTGCTCATGCTCTTCCCCTTGACTAAATGCGCTGGCCGCCGTCGATGGGAATTTCCGCGCCCGTGATGTACGAGGCGCGCTCGCTGCACAGGAACTCCACCAAATCCGCCACTTCGGCCGTCGTGCCCAGGCGGCGCAGGGGGATTTGCGTGTCGACGATGTGCGAGGTGCCCGGCGACAGGATGGCCGTGTCGATCTCGCCCGGCGCGATGGCATTGACGCGCACGTTCAACGGCGCCATGTCGTTGGCCATTTCGCGCGTCAGCGACGCCAGCGCCGCCTTCGAACTGGCGTAAGCGGAACCGGCAAACGGGTGCACGCGGTAGCCGGCGATCGAACACAGGTTCACGACGGAGCCATGCGCGTTCGACAATTCCTGCGCAAAGCCGCGCGTGAGCGCCAGCGGCGCAAAGAAATTCGTGTTGTACATTTCCTGCCACGTCTGCATGTCGGTGGTCAGCGAATTGACGCGCGAACCGCCCGACCCTTTCGGCGACACGCCCGCATTGTTTACCAGCGCGTGCAATTTGGAGTCGCCCAGCATGGGGCGCAGGGTGTCGACCATCTGCCCGATCTGGCTCAGGTCCGACAAATCCATGCACACATGCGTGTTGTGCTCCTGGCTGCGCGGGCAGCCGCCGGGAATCGGGCTGCGCGAGACGGTGATGACCCGCCAGCCCAGACTGCGGAAGCGTTCCGCGACGGCGTGGCCGATGCCGCGGCTGGCGCCCGTGACGATGGCGGTTTTCTGTTCAGTCGTGTGCTTCATGTTCTTCCTCGTCCTTTTCTTTCTGTGTTGCCCCGGCGTGCATGCGTTCCTGCCGCATCACATACGCCAGCATCTGCGTGCCGCCGTCGAGAATGTCCTGTTCGATCGCGCGCCGCGCGGCCGCGCCGTCGCGCTGGCGCAGCGCGGCTAGGATGGCGTGGTGGTGGCCGACCCGCATGTCGGGCGAAAAGCTCGCGTAGCCGGCGGCGATCAGGGGCGCCGTCTGCATCCACAGGTGGTCGACGAAGCGTTTCAATGTCGGCATGCCGGCCGCCTGCGCCAGGCCCAGGTGAAACGCCTGGTTGCATTGCAGGGCCGCCGGCAAGTCGTGGCGCGCGATGGCCTCTTCGTTCCCCTGCAGCAGGCGCTCGAGGTCGGCCAGGGTGGCGTCGTCGATGCGCCGCGCCGCCTCGAACGCGCCCAAGCCTTCCAGTTCCAGGCGCAGCGCGCGGATTTCCAGGTAGCGCGCCACGCTGAGCACGGGCACGCGAAAGTCGCGCGGCGAGCGCAGCACCAGCGCCTCTTCCTGCACCAGTTGCAGCATGGCGTCGCGCACGGGCGTCACGCTCGTGCCCAGCTGCAGCGCCAGCTCGCGGATGCGCAGCCGGTCGTTCGGCTGGAAGCGTCCAGCCGCCAGCGCGTCGCGCAGCGTCGCATACACGGACTTGCCCAGATTGACGTGCACCAGGCTGTCCAGGGGATGGTTCATAGTGGTTTTCAGATTCGAATAATTATGATGCATCATACATCAAGGGATAAAACAGCGTTTTCCATGCGTGCGCCGCAGACAGGGCGCAGCGCAAGCACGTACAATCAGCCGCCACCGTATCGAAAGGAGCACACTTGAACTGGGATTATCCGCACGCCCACACCCTGCCCGTCACGCCGGAACCGGGCGACATCGACGGCTTGCAGCACACCAACAACGCCGTCTACGTGCGCTGGTGCGAGCATATCGCCTGGCACCATTCGGCCACCCTGGGGCTGGACCTCGACGATTACCGGCGCCTGGACCGGGCCATGGCGATACGCCGCGGCGAATACGACTACCTGCTGCCGACGCGGGCCGGCGAGGCGCTGACCCTGGCCACCTGGCTGTGCGCCAGCGATGGCCGCTCCAGCATGGAACGGCGCTTCCAGCTGGTGCGCGACAGCGACGGCGCCACCGTCGTGCGCGGATGCTGGGACTTGATCTGCATCGAATTGAGCAGCGGCCGCGCGCGCCGCCTGCCGCCCGAGTTTTTGGCCGTGTACGAACCGGCCATCGTCGCGGCCGGCGCGCTGCGCGCAGACGACTAGGCCACCGTTTTGCGCGCCGTTCGGCGAAGATGCGGGGCTTTTCTTGCGCCCCCGCAGTGCAACATGCATTTCGCTCCTGCTTTGCCCGTCCATGCTTTAGAATCAGCGACCTCAGCCCCGTAAAAACAGGATAAAACATATGACGGCAGTCGGGAATACCGAACCACAAGAGCTCAAACGCGGCCTGAAAAGCCGCCACATCCAGCTCATCGCCCTGGGCGGCGCCATCGGCACCGGCCTGTTTCTGGGCATCGCGCAAACCATCAAGATGGCCGGACCTTCCGTGCTGCTCGGCTATGGCATCGCCGGCGTCATCGCCTTCATGATCATGCGCCAGCTGGGCGAGATGGTGGTCGACGAACCCGTCGCCGGCTCCTTCAGCTATTTCGCCGACAAATACTGCGGCCACCTGCCCGGCTTTCTGTCTGGCTGGAATTACTGGGTGCTGTATGTGCTCGTCAGCATGGCCGAACTGACGGCCGTCGGCATCTACGTGCAGTACTGGTGGCCGGGCGTGCCGACCTGGGTCTCGGCCCTGGTCTTCTTTTGCGCCATCAACGCCATCAGCCTGCTCAATGTGAAGGCCTTCGGCGAGATGGAATTCTGGTTCGCCATCATCAAGGTGGTCGCCATCATCGGCATGATCGTCTTCGGCGCGTATTTGCTCGCTTCCGGCGACGCGGGCCCGCAGGCGTCGGTGGCCAACTTGTGGCAGCACGGCGGCTTCTTCCCGAATGGCTGGCAGGGACTGGTGATGGCCATGGCCGTCATCATGTTCTCGTTCGGCGGCCTGGAACTGGTGGGCATCACGGCGGCCGAGGCGGATGACCCGAGCACGACGATCCCGCGCGCCACCAACCAGGCCATCTACCGCATCCTGATTTTCTACATCGGCGCGCTGGGCATTTTGCTGTCGCTGTACCCATGGCAAAACGTCGTCACCGGCGGCAGCCCGTTTGTCCTGATCTTCCATGCGCTCGATAGCAACCTCGTGGCCACGGCCCTGAACGTGGTGGTGCTGACGGCCGCCCTGTCCGTGTATAACAGCGGCGTGTACTGCAACACGCGCATGCTGTTCGGCCTGGCCAAGCAAGGCAATGCGCCGCGCGCGCTGCTGCACCTGAACCGCCGCGGCGTGCCACTGGCGGCACTGGGCGTGTCCGCGCTGGCCACGGGCGCCTGCGTGGTGGTCAATTACTTCATGCCGGGCGAAGCGTTCGAAGTGCTGATGGGCCTCGTGGTCTCGGCGCTGATCATCAACTGGGCCATGATCAGCTGGATCCATTTGCGCTTCCGCGCGCAGAAGAAGGCCGAGGGCAAGACGACCCTGTTCCAGAGCCTGGGCTACCCGTTCACCAACTACCTGTGCCTGGTGTTCCTGGCCGGCATCCTCGTGATCATGTATTTGACGCCGGGCCTGCGCATCTCCGTCTACCTGATCCCCGTGTGGCTCGCCGCGCTGGGCATCGGCTACTGGATCAAGCAAAACAAGGCCAAGGCATAGGCTTGCGCTGTATTCTGCAATCGGCAAACAAAAAGCCCGTCTTCGCAGACGGGCTTTTCGCATTGGAGGCTGCCGTTTCTAAGCGGCGGCGGCCCCGCCCTCTTCCGGCGACACATCGGCACGCCACGTACTGATGGTCTGGCCCGCATACGATTGCAGCAGGACATCGTCGCTCAAGGTCAGCATCGCCTGCTGGCGCTGCTCCGCCTTTTTCTCGGGAGTCATGCCCAGCTCGCCCGTCTTGTACGGACCCAGCACAGGCAGCAGGTCGCGCAGCACGGAATAGTTACCTGGCGTGGTCTTGTCCGATTCCAGCTTGCCCAGGAAATACTTCATGACATGCTCGGACTGGTTGCCCTCTTGCCGCAAGCTCGCCTTGACCATCTTGCCATCCTTGTAGGCCACCTGCGCGTCGCTGCTGGCCGTATCTTCGATCTGGTGATAGGTATAGTTCTGCGATTCCGTATTGTCCAGCAAGCGCAGCGGCACGCCGGGGACGAGCGTCTCATGGAAACTGGCGCTCAGCTTCGATTGCTGCTGCTGCCTGACCGAACGCTCATCCTGGCTGGCGCCGGCCTGCAGCGTCTTTTGCGACACGTCATAATTGAAGCCATCCTTTTCCGAACTGCGCATGGGATTGCTGAATTTCACGGTCTGCGACACGGAGGCGCTGAAATCGGCCAGCCCCGTCAGGATGGATTTGTCTTCGGCCGCCAGGCGCCACTTGTCCGTCTCGGGCGTGTCCGTGGCCACCTGCGGCGCGGCGGTATTGCTGTGCAATGCTGTAAAGCTATCCTTGAGCATGGCCACCAGGCCCGCGTCGCCATGGCCGCGCGACGCCGCCTGGTCGAACTGCTTCATGTAGCTGCCCAGCGCCTTCGCCTGCTTTTCCTTGCTGCCCAGGGTATTGAGCGCGCTGGCGTCGACCTTCAGCTCCAGGCTGCCGGCCTCGCCGCTGAAGCTGACCTTGCGCTGCGCGCCATCGGCCAGGAAGTCCAGGGTTTGAATACTTTCCGGCTCGCCGCGCACCTTGACTTCCGCATGCAGTTTCACCGACGCCAGCACTTGCTGGTCGAACTGCATCAAGCCTTCCAGCTTGATTTTCGGCGTACTTTGCCCCATGCCGTCGATGGCTTCCTGGAAGCCCTTCGCCAGGTCACCCAGCGCGCCCGCTTCAGCGTCGCTGAGGTCGCCACTGGTCGTCATCCTCACGGCCAGGCCGTCGCCCTGGCTGTCGAGCGACAGCTTGACTTCCACGCCGCTCCTGGTCGTGATGCTGAGGGACACCCTGTCTTCGCCATTGCCATGCAGGCTGCCCGGCGCGATGCCGGACGCCGCATAGACATTCGGCGTGGTGCTCGGCGGCGGCTGCCGCATCGCCTGCGAGAAGTTGTAGTTTCCCAGCTTGGCCTGGCCCAGCATGGCCGCGCCCAGGCCGCTGAAGCGGCCGCCAAACGCATAGGACGAAAAACTCTTCGTCATCGCCTCGCCGACCTTGTCGCGCGTCGCGCTTTCCCACACCATCGGCGAAGGCACGAGAGAGGACACGGCCGGCGGGCCGCCGAAAGCGACGATGGCGGAAGGGATCGGCGCTGGCGATGAGGGCGTGTCCGCCCTGCTTGCCGTAGCGGCAGGCGCGCGGGACGGACTTGGATTCCAGCTCGGGATCGGGGAGACGGAGGTCATGGTCGTCATGCCTTGCTAAACGAGTCGTGGTGTATGGGTGAGATATTCATAACTTTCAGTTTTTGATAACAATCAACCGTCAAGCTAGCCCACTTTCAGCCAGACGTGGGATACACGCCGCTTCAGGTGCCAGGCAGACACAGCTATAACGACGTGAAATATGAAATCATGAGCACAATGTGGCATGAAAATTTTTCATTCTTGATACAAGTCACGCTCCGCCCCAGCGGCGGCGCCAGCGAGGGCGCAATTAGAACTGGTGCCGCAAGTAAATTCATACTGTTGCTCAAATGATGAAAGTGACTATGTGTGACTTTTCACCTACCAGCAATCTCTATGATCGCTGAGTACTTCGTGATAAATCCGCATTTGCTTATTCGGAACAGGAAGCACGGCCTTAAGGAGGCAGTATGAAATTTATGAACTTAACCATAGCCAAGCGGCTCGGCCTGGGCTTTGGCCTGGTCGCCATGTTCCTGTTGCTGGTCATCACGCTGGGGCTGACCAGCATGCGGCAAATCCAGGGCCGCATGGATGAGACCACCAAGGTCAACAACGTCGAAACCAGCTTGGCCCAAACCATGGATTTGACGGTCACCGAGCGGGCGCTGGCGCTGCGCAATCTGATTTTGCTGAAAGATGAGAAGGAAGTCCAGATCGAGGTCGCGCGCATCGCGGAGCAGGAAAAGAAATACACCGCCGCCCAGCAAAAGCTGGGAGCCATGTTCGCCAGGCGGGAAGGCACCTCGAGCGAAGAAAAAAACCTGCTCGAACAAATCCGCACACAAAGCGACCTGGCGGCGCCCTTCATTCAGCGGGCCGCCGCGCTGGCGCTGGACCAGAAGCAGGACGATGCCTACAAGCTGCTGCGCTATGAATTCCGCCCCGTGCAAAAGCGCTGGTGGGAATTGCTGCGCACCTTGATCGCCGTCGAGGAAAAGCAGAATAACGAGGCATCCAGCGTCGCCGAGGCGGCCTACAGCCAGGCCCGCCTGGTGATGCTGAGCATCGGCTCGCTGGCCCTGATCACCAGCCTGCTGGCCGCCGTGCTGATCACGCGCAGCGTAACGCGCCAACTCGGTTGCGAGCCCGACGAAGCGGCGGCGATCGCCGGGCAGATTGCCAGCGGCAACTTGGCCGTGCCCATCCATACCCGCCCCGGCGATACGCACAGCCTGCTGTACGCCATGCAATCGATGCGCGACAGCCTGGCGCAGATCGTCCAGCAAGTTCACGCCAGCACCGAGACCATCGCCACGGCGGCAAGCCAGATCGCCATGGGCAACCTGGATTTGTCTTCGCGCACGGAACAGCAGGCCAGTACGCTGGAGCAAACCGCTTCATCCATGGAAGAACTGACCAGCACCGTGCGCATCAACACTGACCATGCGCGCCAGGCCAACGGGCTGGTCGAATCGGCCTCCGATGTCGCCACCAAGGGCGGCGCCGTGGTGGCGCAGGTGGTCGACACCATGGCGGCCATCGATGTCTCGGCGCGCAAGATCGTCGACATCATCGCCGTCATCGACGGCATCGCCTTTCAGACGAATATCCTGGCGCTGAACGCGGCGGTCGAGGCGGCCCGTGCCGGAGAACAGGGGCGCGGCTTTGCCGTGGTGGCCACCGAGGTGCGCAATCTGGCGCAGCGCTCGGCCGCCGCGGCCAAGGAAATCAAGGACCTGATCGGCGACTCGGTCGACAAGGTCCAGGCCGGCAACCGGCTGGTCGAACAGGCAGGATCGACCATGCACGAGGTGGTCGCCAGCGTCAAGCGCGTCACCGGCATCATGTCTGAAATGATGTCCGCCAGCCAGGAACAATCAGCTGGCATCGAGCAAATCAATATGGCCGTGACGCAAATGGACAATGTGACGCAGCAAAATGCGGCACTGGTCGAAGAAGCCGCCGCCGCAGCGCAAGCGATGCAGGAACAGGTCAACAGCCTGAACGATGTGGTCAGCGTCTTCCGCGTGGGCAACATCGCTGGCGGTCGCGATGCGGGGCTGCGCGTGGTCAGCCGTCCGCCACCGCCACCGCCGCTGGCGGTGCGGCGCGCGCCCGCCACGGCAAAGCCGGCCCGCCCGGCCATCGCCAAGCCCAGCGAAATCGAGTGGGAACAGTTTTGAGCCGGCAACGGGGGAGTGGCACACGTGGGTAAACTGGAACAGATCGCCGCTGCGGGCGACGTGGTGGCGACGCACATCTTCCCGCATGCAAGCCATGTCGGCAAGGAACAACGGGGCCTGCTGGCCGGCCAGCAAGGCGCGACGCTGTGGCTGACCGGCCTGAGCGGCGCAGGCAAGTCGACGCTGGCGTACGCGCTGGAAAGGCGGCTGCTGGCAGAGGGCCACCTGAGCTGCGTGCTCGACGGCGACAATATGCGGCACCACCTGAATGGAGACCTGGGTTTCTCTCCCCGCGATCGCCAGGAAAACATCCGCCGCAGCGCCGTCGTGGCCAGGCTGATGAACGATGCCGGCATGATGGTCATCTGCGCCTTCATCTCGCCGCTGCGCAGCGACCGCGAGATGGCGCGCCAGATCATCGGCAGCGACAATTTTATCGAAGCTTACATCAGCACGCCGAGCGCGCTATGCGAGCAACGCGACCCCAAGGGACTGTACAAAAAAGCGCGAGCCGGACTGATCCCTGCTTTTACGGGCGTCTCCGCGCCCTACGAGGCACCGCTGGCGCCGGCGCTTATGCTGGACACTGGCGTGCTGTCGCTGGAACAGGCCTGCGAGCGGCTGTTCCAGCAACTGTGCCCACGCTTCATCTGATGCCGCGCGGCCGCCTTTTTTGAGGAATGATGAGATGAGCAGCAACCACCATCCCGGCCACAGCGCCCGCCCGCGCCCCGTCATGATGATCCCCTTGCGCCGCTGCGGCAGCCATGCCCTGCGCCTGCGCCTGAACCTGTCGCCGCAATTTTATTCACCGTATCCACTGCACCTGGTCGATATGATGCCGCTGCTGCCCCTGTACGGCGACTTGCGCGACGACCGCGCCTACTTTCGCCTGGTGGTCGATGTGGTGGGCCTGGCGGCGGCCAGCATGGTCAAGTGGCCGGGGATCGTCTTCGATCCGGTGGAAGTGTTCGAGACGCTGCGCGGCCAGCCGCGCAGCATCCACCGCGTGGCATGGGAGCTGCTGCTGCGCGCGGGCGAACGCCGCCAGGCGCAGGTGGTGATGGACAAGTCGCTCGACAGCGTGCACTACGCCGACGACATCGTGCGGCTATATCCGGACATGCTGTTCCTGAACGTGGTGCGCGATCCGCGCGCGCAAGTGGCGTCGATGAACCGCGCCATCATTCACGATTTCGACACGCTGCTCAATGCCAGGACCTGGCTGGCCGCCCATGCGGCAGTCGACCATGTCGCGCAGCGCTATCCCCGGCGCGTGCTGACGATACGCTATGAAGATTTCCTGTCGCGGCAACAAGAGACGCTGGAAACGGTATGTGACTTTCTCGGCATCGATTTCCTGCCGCAAATGCTGGACGTGGCCGCGTCGGCGGAGGCGCGGCAAATCGCGCAGTTGTCATCGCTCTGGTCGGCCAACTGCTATGCGCCGATCGCGAGCAACATCGACAAATTCAGGCGGCAACTGTCGGACGATGACATCAACCTCATCGAAACGCTCACCGGCCCGTATATGGACCGCTACGGCTACGCGCGCCTGAGCCGCGGCGACGTCGACATCACGCCAGCGCTGATCGAGCTGGCCGGCATGCGCTCGGCGCAAGGACGCGAACGCGCCTGGCACGCCCTGGAACAGGATAACTTCCGCGATTACGTGCTGCGCCGCTGCCGCGCCGACTATCTGGCCCAGCTGCATGCGCGGCTCAGCCAGGCCAGCGGCGCGCTGGGCAGCAGCATCGTCACGCTGGATCAACTCGATCAGGGCGCGTTTGTCGTCAACGACTAAAGCGCCTGGCCATCGCCTGCCCCAGGCTGCGCTCCTGCGCCTGAATGCGACTTTTTGACCGGATACCTCCCCCCCATCGACAAGCATCAGCATGCCGCCGCTGCCGGCCCGGCAAGCCATGATCAATGCTCTTTGTTTTCTAAAAACAACAACTTCAATATCGACCGGCAATGTCCACTAGAATGGTGGACATATGAAACATATGATTAGCGCGCCGGTCGCCAGTTTCACCGATTTGCTGCTCGATGCCGTGTGCATGGTGGATGTGGACGGGCGCTTCGTCTTCGTCAGCGCCGCCTGCGAGCGCATCTTCGGCTACACGCAGCAGGAAATGGTCGGCAAGCAGATGCTCGACCTGGTCGCTCCCGCCGACCGCGCCCGTACCCTGGCCGCCGCGCGTGCCATCATGGATGGCCATGCGCAGACGCATTTTGAAAACCGCTACCTGCGCAAGGATGGCAGCCTGGCGCACATCATGTGGACGGCCCGCTGGTCCGCCGCCGACCAGTTGCGCGTGGCGGTGGCGCGCGACATTACCCTGCTGAAACAGGCGCAGGCAAAGCAGGCCGCGCTGTACGCCATTTCCGAAGCCATGCAGGCAACGCAAGACTTGCCCGCCTTGTTGCACCGCATCCAGCACATCATCGGCGAACACTTGTCCACGCGCAGCCTGACCTTGCTGCTGCATGACGAACACGGCGCCCAGCCCCCGATGACCTGCCATGCCGGCGACAGCGCGCCGCAGCCGACGTCTTCGCTGGCCAGCCTGCTGTGCGATGAAGTGCTGCGCAGCGGCCGCCCCCTGCTGCTGCAAGCGGGACAACTGGCCGGCCTGCCGCCGGCGCTGCAAACGGCGGCTGGCGCCCTGTCCTCGTGCTGGCTTGCCGTACCGCTGTATTCGTCCATGGGCAGCATCGGCGCGCTGGCCTTGCAAGGCGGCCAGGATGCCGTCATCGGTACGGCGCAGGACCAGGATCTGCTGCAATTTGTCGCCAAGCAACTAGCGACCGCCATCGAGCGCCGGCAGTTGCAGACGCAAATGCAGTTCATGGCCATGCATGATGAACTGACCCGTTTGCCGAACCGCCGCCTGTTCCACGACCGCCTGCACACGGCGTTCGCGCGCGCGCACCGCCAGGAAGGCCGGCTGTCGCTGCTGTTCCTGGACTTGAACAACTTCAAGCGCGTCAACGATGACCACGGCCATGCCTGTGGCGACCTGCTGCTGCAAACGGTGGCGAATCGCCTGCGCGATTGCATGCGCGAAACCGACACCCTGGCCAGGATGGGCGGCGATGAATTCGTCGTGCTTCTGGAAAGCAATGTCACACCGGCCGATGTCAGCCTGATCGTGCAAAAGATCCACGCGGCCCTGGCCGTGCCGCTACACTTGGGCAACGGACAGCAATTGCAGATCGCCGTCAGCATCGGCGTGGCCCACTATCCGGAAGACGGCGATACCATGCAACTGCTGCTGCGCCATGCGGACCGGGCCATGTACGCGTCGAAGGTGCTGGCCGCCGCCTCGCGCTAGCGGATGCCGCTCCTGGCGACAGTGCGCCCATGCTATACTTTCCCGCGATGCTGAGACTCTTCAAAACATGGCTGATCCTGCTGCTGATCGCGGCGGTGCCGCTGCAGGCGGCCGCTGCGGGCGCCACGCGGCTGTGCGCGCCGCTCGCTGCCTCGCCTGCCGCCGTCATGACGGCCGCCTGCCAGCATCACGATGCGCAATCATCCACCGTCCCGGACAGCGCCAGCACGCCACAAGACAGCAAGTCCCCTGCCAAGCACCCCGCGTGCGGCGCCTGTTCCAGCTTTTGCCTGGGCGCGCTGATGCCGCCCTGTTTCCCCCTGCCTGCCGCCGTGCTCAACGGCGCGGAGCACGCCGCCGTAGCCAATGCCACCCTGCTGACAGGATTCATTCCCGACGGCTTGCGCCGGCCGCCGCGACCGCTTTCCGCTTAAATTCCAAGCTCGTCCCAAGCAGGCCACTCAGGTGGCCACGATAGACCTACTTCGTCTGAAAGCAACACATGATCAAACATTTATTAGTGCGCGGCGCCTTCGCCGCCATGCTGGGCCTGCCCACGTTCGCCACGGCGGCCCTGCCCGTCATTGAAGTCTACAAGAGCGCCTCGTGCGGCTGCTGTTCCGCATGGATCAAGCACCTGGAGGCGAACGGCTTTACGGTGCGGGCGAAAAATGTCGAGATGCCGGCGCAATACCGCAAGCTGGCAGGCATTCCCGACGCGCTCGGCTCCTGCCATACGGGCCTCGTCAACGGCTACGCCATCGAAGGCCATGTGCCGGCCAGCGAGATCAAGCAGCTGCTGCGCGAGAAACCCAAGGCGAAAGGCCTGGCCGTGCCGGCAATGCCGATGGGTTCGCCTGGCATGGAAGGACCGCGCAAGGATGCGTATGACGTCTTGCTGGTCAAAAGCAATGGCAGCACCGAGGTCTACAAGCACTACAAATAGACACTGAGGAGAAATGAAAAACGCCGCCGAAATCGCTTCCGGCGGCGTTTTTTTATCAGGCAGCAAAGAATCTGCTGCCTGTCAGGACTGCATCAGATGCTGTCCAATACCGCATTCAGGCTGGCGCTAGGACGCATGACCGCTTCCGTCTTCGCCGGATCTGGCAGGTAGTAGCCGCCGATATCCGTTTCCTTGCCTTGTACTGCTTTCAGCTCGGCAACGATCTTTTCTTCGTTGTCGGCCAGGGCTTTGGCCACTGGCGCAAAATGCGCTGCCAGTTCCGCATCGTCCTTCTGCGCCGCCAGGGCTTGCGCCCAGTACATGGCCAGGTAGAAATGGCTGCCGCGGTTGTCCAGCTCGCCGGTACGTGGCGATGGCGATTTGTTGTTGTCCAGCAGCTTGCCAGTGGCTTCATCGAGGGTTTTCGCGAGGATTTTGGCCTTCGCATTGCCCGTCTTGATGCCCATGTCTTCCAGCGACACGGCCAGCGCCAGGAACTCGCCCAGCGAATCCCAGCGCAGATGGTTTTCTTCCACCAGCTGCTTGACGTGTTTCGGTGCCGAACCGCCGGCGCCCGTTTCGTACATGCCGCCACCGGCCATCAAAGGCACGATCGACAGCATCTTGGCGGACGTGCCCAGTTCCAGGATCGGGAACAGATCGGTCAGGTAGTCGCGCAGGATGTTGCCGGTCACGGAAATGGTGTCCAGGCCGCGGAAGGCGCGTTCCAGGGTGTAGCGCATAGCGCGCGTTTGCGACATGATCTGGATGTCCAGGCCCTTGGTGTCGTGCTCCTTCAGGTAAACCTGTACCTTCTTGATGACTTCGTTCTCGTGCGGACGGTAGGAATCGAGCCAGAACACGGCAGGCATGCCCGAGTTGCGCGCGCGCGTGACGGCCAGCTTGACCCAGTCGCGGATCGGCGCGTCCTTGACCTGGCACATGCGCCAGATATCGCCCTCTTCCACCGTTTGCGTCAGCAGCACTTCGCCCGTTTCCAGGTCGGTGATGTTGGCGATGCCGCCTTCAGGCACTTCAAACGTCTTGTCGTGCGAACCGTATTCTTCCGCTTGCTGCGCCATCAGGCCCACGTTCGGCACGGTGCCCATGGTCTTCGGATCGAAGTTGCCATGCCATTTGCAGAAGCCAATCATTTCCTGGTAGATGCGCGCGAAAGTCGATTCCGGCATGACTGCCTTGACGTCTTTCGGACGGCCGTCGGCGCCCCACATCTTGCCGCCGATACGGATCATGGCCGGCATCGACGCGTCGACGATGATGTCGTTCGGCGAATGGAAGTTGGTGATGCCCTTGGCCGAATCGACCATGGCCAGTTCCGGACGGTGGGCGTGGCAGGCGTGCAGGTCCTTGAGGATTTCATCCTTTTGCGACGCTGGCAGGGTGTCGATCTTGTCGTACAGGTTGCTCATGCCATTGTTGACATTCACGCCCAGCTTGTCGAACAGCTCGGCGTGCTTGGCGAACGCGTCCTTGTAGAAAATGCGCACGCAGTGGCCGAAGACGATCGGGTGCGACACCTTCATCATGGTGGCCTTGACGTGCAGCGAGAACATCACGCCCGTCTTGAACGCGTCGTCGATTTCCTTCTCGTAGAACTCCAGCAGCGCTTTCTTGCTCATGAACATGCTGTCGATGATTTCGCCCGCTTGCAGGGAAACCTTGGGTTTCAGCACGATGGTCTTGCCCGAGGCCGTGACCAGTTCCATCTTGACGTCGCGCGCCTTTTCCAGGGTCAGCGATTTTTCGCCATGGTAGAAGTCGCCATGGTGCATGTGCGACACGTGGGTTTGCGACGATTGGCTCCACTCGCCCATCGAGTGCGGGTGCTTGCGCGCATACTCTTTGACGGCCTTCGGTGCGCGGCGGTCGGAATTGCCTTCACGCAGGACCGGGTTGACGGAGCTGCCGATGCACTTGCCGTAACGGGCCTTCAAGGCTTTTTCTTCGTCCGTCTTCGCGTCTTCCGGGTAGTCCGGCAGCTTGTAGCCGCGGCCTTGCAATTCGCGCACGCAAGCGATCAGCTGACCTTGGGAAGCGCTGATGTTCGGCAGCTTGATGATGTTGGTGTCCGGATTCTGGGTCAATTTGCCCAGTTCAGCCAGGGTATTCGGGACTTTTTGCGCGTCCGTCAGGAATTCGGGGAATTCGGCCAGTACACGTGCCGCCACCGAAATATCGCTGGACACCACGTCCACGCCGGCCGGCGCGGTGAATTTTTTGATGATTGGCAGCAGGGAATACGTCGCGAGCAGCGGCGCCTCGTCAGTCAGCGTGTAGATGATTTTGGATTTTTGTGTTGCCATGTTCATTCCCTTGTATGCGGTGATGCCTGGTGGTTAACTTTCTTCATTCCAAACACAGGACGGTTAGCCTTGCTTTGGACGGCTAGTGTGCCGGCGGTGACGCCGTGCTTGCCCACCACGTATTTTAGACTGTCCTGCCGCTGTTTGTGTATCCGATGGTGTCGAATCTTATATAAGACAGCAAATATCTGAAGCAGACGGGAGAATATGGCGGTTTTCCGCAAGGAAATAGATGCAAGCAGGCCCGCAAGCCATGTATACACTCATAGAAACAAATATGTAAACAGAAATATATTTGAGCAAATCGTCTCGCGCTTACTCGTTTTTGACGATGCCGCGCACGTTTGTCAAGGCCAGGCAGACGTTCAGGATGATCAGGGCCCAGGCCCCGTCATGCCATCCCCAGCAGACCCACAGCACATTGCTGAACAGGAAAACCCAGAAGCCGGCAAAGCGCCGCGCGGCCGCGCGCGACCCCACGAGCCAGGCTGCCAGCAGCGAAGCGGCCATGGCGGGCCATTGCAACAGTTCGATGAAGTCGGACATGGTGCCTCCCGTTTGCGAGGAGCGTAGCAACATTTCCGCGATATCAGCGCACGCTTGGCAGACGGCAAATACATTGATATTTATCAAATTGAGTGCCTGATACCTGGGCTAATGTCGGTGCCATCTTTGATCTGAAACAGAAACTCTGCTGCCAAGAATCGACCATTCCAGACACAACGCCAGTTTTCGCCAGGCTCTTCATTCCCCAGCTGATAACGCTCGCCAAGTGCCGTAACACGCAGCGTCCCCGTCCCTTGCCAACACGTGCAGGGGGAACTTTTGCTAGCGATTTTGCAGCTTTTTGATTAATGAACGTTAAAAAGGAATTTCGTATGAGCACGTATTCTGACATTTGCATCGTTGGCGCCGGCATAGGCGGCTTGACTTGCGCCAACCGCCTGATCGGCGCCGCCGCCGACAGGAAGCTGCGCATCCGGGTATTCGACCTGAATGCCACCGTGGGCGGCCGCATCCAGTCGCGAAAAATAGATGATGAGGAAATCGCCGAACTGGGCGCCGCCCGCTATTCACCGCAGCTGCATCCGCATTTCCAGCAACTGATGCAGGGCAGCGGTCTGCCGCATGCGGTCTACCCGTTCACCGAGGTCATCTCCCACGATAGCGTGCTGGACGAGCTGAAGGCGACGCTGGATGAGCTGAGCCCGAGGCTGGCAGAGCATCCGAACCTCTCCTTCCTCGATTTCGTCAGCCATTACCTGGGCGCCGCCAAGGCCAGCCACATCATCAAGGCGACCGGCTATGACGCCTTGCTGCTGCCGATGGTGTCGGCGGCCATGGCCTACGACATCATCAAGAAACACCCGGAAACGCAGCACTTCACGGAAAACGCCACCAACCAGTGGCACTATGCCACCGATGGCTACCACGCGCTGCTGTGCCAGTTGCAGCACCAGGCCCAGGTCGCCGGCGTGGAATTCCAGCTCGAACATCGCTTGCTGTCCGTTGAAAAATCGGGCGCCGACCATGTGCTCGCCTTCAGCCACCACGGCGACACGCAGATGCACCGCACACGTCATCTGGTGATGGCCATCCCGCCATCCGCCATGCCGCGCCTGAACCTGGATTTCCCGGCCGCCTGGAGCCCGTTCCAGTACGACTCGCTGCCCCTGTTCAAGGGTTTCCTTACGTTCGACACGGCCTGGTGGGACGCGCTGGGGCTGACCGACAAGGTGCTGATGGCGGCAAATCCCCTGCGCAAGATCTACTTCAAGAGCGACAAGTATGTGCTGTTCTACACCGACAGCAAAAGCGCCAGCTACTGGCGCGACAGCCTGGAACTCGGTGAAGACGTGTACCTGGAGCGTGTCCGCAGCCACTTGGAAGAAGTCCTGCCGCTCGATGGCCGGCCGCTGCCGCGGATCAAGGCGCACTTCCACAAGTTCTGGCCGCATGGCGTCGAGTTTTGCGTGGAACCGGAAGCCGAGCATCCGGCCGTCTTGCTGCACCGGGACGGCATCATTTCCTGCTCGGATGCCTATACCGGGCATTGCGGCTGGATGGAAGGCAGCCTGATCAGCGCCCAGCAAGCCAGCGGTCTGTTGCTGCAACGGCTAGCTCAACTGGACGAGGTCGCGGCCGCCAATGATACCTTCATCACTTCCTCGACCGAGCGCGCATGAGCCTACTTGACTTCCCCCGCCTGCATTTTCGGGGTTTTGCCCGCGCCAATGTGCCGACGGGGAATCGCAATACGCACGGCAACATCGATATCGCCACGAATGCGGTATCGATGGCGGGCGAGGCCGTCGACCTGAGCCGGCCGCCGGCCGAATTCCATGCGCACCTGAAACAGCTTGCCCCCCGCTTCAATGCGGAGGGCAAGCCCGATCCGGACGGCGTCTTCAGCCAGGCTGCAGGCTACAACCTTTGCGGCAACAACCATTTCTCGTGGGAAAACGCGCGGATCACGGGCGTCCAGCTGCGCGATGGCGAGGTCGATACGCAGGACGCGCTGGTGGGCGCCAAGCTGGCCCTGTGGGGCCACTACAACGAGTACCTGCGCACGACGTTCAACCGCGCCAGGTGGATCGACAACAACCCGGCACAGCCGGACACCACGCTGATCTACGCCGGCCAGTTCACCTTGAGCGACAAGCTGGCCACGCCCAACACGCCCACCTTGTTCACAGCCGATATCGCGCAGGCGCACTCGGTACGCTGGCTCGGCAGCGGCCATGTCACGGAACGCAGCGGGCATTTCCTGGACGAGGAATTCGGCCGCTCCAGGCTGTTCCAGTTTTCCGTGGCCAAGCAAGATCCGCATTTCCTGTTCAATGGCGATCTGCCGCTGCCGGCCAGCATGCAGGCCTTGCGGCAAGCCCTGGCCGACGACGCGGTGCTGGGCCTGACGGTGCAATATGCGCTGTTCAATATGTCGACGCCGCTAAAACCCGATTCCCCCGTGTTCTACGACCTGGCCGGCAGCATCGGCCTGTGGCGGCGCGACGAGCTGGCAACCTATCCGGCCGGCCGCCTGCTGCAGCCGCGCCAGGGCAGCCTGGGACCGGTGCTGGTGAAAATGCATGCGGACCGCGTCACTTTCAACATGCCGACCGCCATTCCCTTCACCACGCGCGGCACGGGCGCCGTCTCGGAACAGCATCCCACGCATGCCCTGGGCGACAAGCAGGCGCTCGGCGACCTGCTGCTGCAGGACGGCGCCGGCACCTTGCTGGCGCGGATACCCGAGCAGTTGTACCGCGACTACTGGCGCCATCACGGCGTCTTCGACGTGCCGCTGCAGCACACTGGCGCGGCCACGGCTTCGCTCAGCCTGGGCAGCGCGCAGGCCCAGTGGGACGAAGCCGACTGGGTACTGCAATCGGACAGCAATCAGCTGTACCTGGAAGCGCCGAACCGCAACAAGCACGAGCATTTTCCGCAGACGATCACCGTGCAAAGCCGCTTCCGCGGCGAACTGGCGGCGCCTGCCCTCCTGCCGGCGCAGGCCGAGGACGGCGCGCTGCTGGCCGTGGAGCAGCAGCCGTCGCCGCTCGGAGATGGCTACACGGCGCTGACCCTGACGGGGCGCCAGCCGGGCGCGACCAGGATCGTGCTGGGGGCAGGCAAGGATAAACAATACCTCGGCGTGCGCGTGCTGCCCGACGACTGGGACCTCGACGACGTACCGGCCGAACAGGTCGACTACGCCTTCCTCTACCGGCATGTGATGAGCTACTACGAGCTCGTGTATCCCTTCATGTCGGACAAGGTCTTCAGCCTGGCGGATCAGTGCAAGTGCGAAACCTATTCGCGCCTGATGTGGCAGATGTGCGATCCGCAGAACCGCGACAAGAGCTACTACATGCCCAGCACCCGCGAACTGTCGCTGCCAAAGTCGCGCCTGTTCCTGAAATACCTGACGCAGGTCGAGGCAAAGGCCAAGGCGGCGCTGCCGGAAGCGGCGATGCCGCCTGTCATCGGCAGCAAGGCCGAGCTGATCGAGGAACTGAAAAAGGCCATCGACCTGGAACTGTCTCTGATGCTGCAGTACCTGTATGCCGCGTATTCGATTCCCAATTATGCGCAGGGGGCGGCGCTGGTGCGGGCAGGCCGCTGGCTGCCGGCCGAGCTGGAGCTGGCCTGCGGCGCCGAAGACCGGCGCCGCAACAGCGGCACGCGCGGCGCGTTGCTGGAGATCGCCCATGAAGAAATGATTCACTATTTATTAGTCAACAATGTGTTGATGGCGCTTGGCGAACCGTTTTATAGCGGCACCCCGGTGTTGGGCCAGTTGGCGCGCAAGCGTTTCGGCCTGGACACGGAATTTGCGTTCGAACCATTTTCCGAACACGTGCTGGCCCGTTTCGTGCGTTTCGAATGGCCCGACTACATTCCCACGCCGGGCAAATCCATCGCCACCTTCTATATCGCGATCCGCCAGGCCGTTGCCGAATTGCCCGGCCTGTTCGAGAGCGGCGGCGGCAAGCGCGGCGGCGAACATCATTTGTTCCTGAAAGAACTGACCAACCGCGCCTATCCCGGCTACCAGCTGGAAGTGTCGGACCGCGACAGCGCGCTGTTTGCCATCGACTTCGTCACCGAACAGGGGGAAGGCGTGGCCGTCGATTCGCCGCATTTCGCCTCGTCGCACTTCCAGCGGCTGCGCGCCGTGGCCGGCAAGTTTTCAGCCTGCGACAAACCGTTCGAGCCGGCGCTGCCGGCGCTGAAGAATCCCGTGCTGGAAGCGCGTGCGGACTGCACCGTGGTGACCGACCGGAAGGCGCGCGCGCTGATGCAGCTGTATCAAGGCTGCTACGAACTAACCTTTTTGATGATGGCGCACCATTTCGCGCAGCGGCCGCTGGGCAGCCTGCGCCGTTCGCGCCTGATGAATGCATCCATCGACATCATGACCGGCCTGTTGCGTCCCCTGTCGGCCGCCCTGATGAACATGCCGTCCGGCGTGCCCGGCCGCCATGCGGGACCGCCCGTGCCAGAGCCGGTCAGCAGCCTGATCAGCAGCGACTACAGCCTGGGCTGCGACATGCTGGCGCAGAAATGCCAGGCGCTGGCGCAATACGCGCGCGGCCTTGAGAGCGATGTCATCGGCATGGCGCCGATAGAGATGTTGGAGTTTTTTAATCAGCAACTTACCGATTTATCTCGGGGAAAGATGTCAAGAGAGGCTTGAAATGCATAAAATCATTATCGTCGGCGGAGGCCTGGCAGGTAGCCTCAGCGCCATTTATCTGGCGCAACGGGGACACGATGTCCACGTTATCGAAAAACGCGGCGATCCGTTGCTGGAGAATGCGGCAAACACGGACCCGGTCAACTCGCGTGCCATCGGCGTGAGCATGACGGTACGCGGCATCAAGGCCGTCCTGGCAGCTGGCATCAGCAAGCAGGAGCTCGACCAGTGCGGCGAACCCATCGTCGGCATGGCATTTTGCGTGGGCGGCCGGCACCGCATACGCGAGCTGACCCCGCTCGAAGGCCTGTTTCCCCTGTCGCTGGACCGCACCGCCTTCCAGCGCCTGCTGAACCGGCATGCCGCCCTGCACGAGGTGAAGTATTACTTTGAGCATAAATGCCTGGATGTCGACCTGGAAAGAAAAATCGTGCTGATCCAGGGCCCGGACGGCGCCGTGCAGCAGCTGCATGGCGACCTGGTCATCGGCGCCGACGGCGCCCACTCGGCCGTGCGGCGCGCCATGCAAAGCGGCGTGCGCCGTTTCGAGTTCAAACAGAGTTACTTCCGCCACGGCTACAAGACGCTGGTCTTGCCGAACGCGGCGGATCTGGGTTTCCGGAAGGATTTGCTGTATTTCTTCGGCATGGATTCCAAGGGCCTGTTTGCCGGCCGCGCGGCCACCATTCCGGATGGCAGCATCAGCTTCGCCCTGTGCCTGCCCTACACGGGCACGCCCAGCCTGGGCACGCTCAACCGCGAAGCCATGGCCGACTTCTTCAGCCGCTACTTCGGCAACCTGCCGCCGGACCGCCGCAAGGAGATGATCGACCAGTTCATGGCGCTGCCCAGCAACGACCTCATCAATGTCCGTTCCAGCACCTTCCACTACAAGGCCAATATCCTGCTGATCGGCGATGCGGCGCATGCCACCGCCCCCTTCCTCGGACAAGGCATGAACATGGCGCTGGAAGACGTCCACGTCTTCGTTTCTCTGCTGGAAAAGCACGGCAATACCCTGGGCCCCGCCCTGTCCGAGTTCACGCAGCAGCGCAAGGTGCAGGCGGACGCCATGCAGGACATGGCGATCGCCAACTATGAAGCGCTGAGCAATCCGAATCTGATTTTCTTCCTGCAGACGCGCTACACGCGCTACATGCACAAGAAATTCCCCCGTGTTTATCCGCCAGACATGGCGGAGAAACTGTACTTCACATCGGTTCCTTACGATGAATTGCAGCAAATCCAGAAGAAACAAAACGTTTGGTACAAACTTGGAAGGGTAAATTAATGAACATTCTCGTTATCGGCGCAGGCCCCGCAGGACTGCTCTTCGCCAGTCAGATGAAACAAGCCCAGCCCGGCTGGAATATCAGCATCACGGAAAAAAATACCCCGGAAGAAGTGCTGGGCTGGGGCGTCGTGCTGCCGGGACGGCCGCCGCGCCATCCCGCCAATCCGCTCTCCTATCTGGAGCAGCCGGAACGGCTCAATCCGCAGTTCCTGGAAGAATTCAAGCTCGTGCACCACGACCAGCCCAATCTGATGAGCACCGGCGTGACCCTGTGCGGCGTCGGACGCCAGGCCCTGGTGCAGGCGCTGCGCGCCAAGTGCGTGGCGGCCGGCATCGCGATCAGCTACGAAACGCCGCCGGCGCCCCGGGCGCAGCTGGAAGCCGAGTACGACCTGGTCGTGGTAGCGAATGGCGTCAATTACAAATCGCTGGAGTTGCCGCCAGCGCTGGCGCCGCACATCGATTTCGGCCGCAACAAATACATCTGGTACGGCACCACCCAGCTGTTCGACCAGATGAACCTGGTGTTCCGCAGCAATGAGCAAGGCATTTTCATCGGCCATGCCTACAAATACTCGGACACGATGAGCACCTTTATCGTCGAATGCAGCGAAGAGACGTACGCCAGGGCCGGCCTGGAAGCGCTGTCCGAGCGCGACGCCGCCGCATATATCGCCAAGACGTTCAAAGCCGAGCTCGGCGAACATGGGCTGCAGAGCCAACCGGGCCAGGGCTGGCGCAACTTCATGACCCTCAGCCGCGACCGGGCCCGCGACGGCAAGTTCGTCCTGCTCGGCGATGCGCTGCAATCGGGGCATTTTTCCATCGGCCATGGCACCACCATGGCGGTGGTGGCGGCCCTGCTGCTGGTCAAAATCCTCAATACCGAAGCTGGCACGGCCGCCGCCCTGGACAGCTTCAATGCCCGCGCCGTGCCTCTGATGCAATTGTTCAAGGACCACGCCAACGCCAGCCGCCTGTGGTTTGAAACCGTAGGCGAGCGTATCGACCTGAGCAATGCAGAGCTGACCGACAGCTTCGACGCCCGCCGCAAGGACTTGCCATCGCTGCAGGAAGCGCTGATGGCCAGTCTTGGCTACGCGCTGGGCCGCTAGGGAGATACCATGCCGACACACGTCTCCCCGCCGCTGCTGCCGATGCAATGGAGCAGCGCCTATGTTTCCTACTGGACGCCGATGCAGGAGGACGACCAGATCACGTCCGGCTATTGCTGGTTCGACTATGCGCGCAACATCTGCCGCATCGATGGCCTGTTCAACCCCTGGCCGGAAAAGGAACATGGACACCTGTTGTGGATGTCGGAAATCGGCGACGCCCGGCGTGAACAAAGCCGCAAGCAAAAAGTGGCTTATGCACGGCAGGCGCAGGCAACTGGCGCGCAGCTGCAGGGAACGGCGCTGGCCGACGAGGTGACGCCGTTTCAGGCGCTGTTCCTGCCGCAAGCGGTGCTGCTGGACGGCGGCGCCCGTCACGACGGCCGCCACAGCGTGCTGGGCCGGGAGGCGGATGCCTGGGTAGTCGAGCCAGCGGGCAAGCCGCCATCGGTGTTTTACCTGGAGGCCGGTGGCAACCGCCTGCTGCGCATGGTCACCGGCAATGACCCGCAGCACCGTTCGGTACGCGACTTTCCCAATCTGTCTGTCGGCGACATTCCGGACAGCGTCTTTACGTCTTGCAACACCTGACCAGGGCATGGCGCGTGCAAGGGCCGCATGCGGCCGGCGCGCGCGCCATCCCTGGCTAGTGTTTTTTGTTATTACTCTCGAAGGATATTGCTATGCCGCTGGTTGTTTACATTCTGGGGTTGACGATCTTTTCGTTAACCACATCCGAATTCATGGTGGCGGGCATGATGCCGTCACTGGCCCTGGCCATGGACGAACCGGTGACACGGATCGGCTATCTGATCTCCCTCTACGCCATGGGCATGGTCATCGGCGGGCCGCTGAGCACCATCGTCCTGCTCAAGCTGCGCGTGCCGAACAAGCAGGGGCTGCTGTGGCTGCTGGGCTTTTATGTCCTGGCCCAATCCGTCGCCGCCTCCGCCACCAGCTATGACATCCTGGCCGTCGCGCGGGTGGTCACGGGCGTGGCCGCCGCCACCTGCTTTGGCCTGTCCCTGGCGATCTGCGCCGATATCGTCAGCCCCAACGCGCGCGGACGCGCCGCCGCCGTCGTGATCGGCGGCCTCATGCTCGCTTCGGTGGTGGGCGTGCCGGTTGCCACGCTCATCGACCAGCACCTGGGATGGCGCGCCAGCTTCTGGCTGGTGGTGCTGCTCGCGCTGATGTGCCTGGCGCTCATCACCGTGCTGGTGCCGCGCACCAAGCCATCCGAAGTCGTCAGCCTCGGCAATGAACTGGCAGAGTTCCGCAACCGCCACCTGTGGGCGGCGTATGCCAGCAGCGGCCTCATCATCGGCGCGATTTTCGCGGCGTTCAGCTACTTCGCGGCCATCCTGACGGAAGTTACCGGTTTTCCGGCCTCCGCTATCCCCTGGCTGCTGGGCGTCTACGGCGTCGCCAATGTAGTGGGCAATGGCGTGGTCGGCCGTTATGCGGACCGCTACACCACCGTCATCATGGTCTGGGGCATGGTCATCCTGAGCATCAGCCTGGCGCTGTTCGCCGTCTTTGCGCACGACAAGACCATCAGCGTTGCCCTGCTGGTCGTCACGGGCCTGGTCGGCATGTCGATGAATCCCGCCATCATCGCCCGCGTGATGAAGACCGCCCATCCGGGGCCGCTGGTCAACACCGTCCATACCTCGGTCATCAACATCGGCCTGGGCGCCGGCTCATGGCTTGGTGGCCTCGGCATCGCCGCCGGCTATGGCTTGCGCTCGCCGCTGTGGGTCGGTGTCGCGCTGGCAGTGCTTGGTCTCATCAGCTTGCTGCCTTACCTCGGGCACAAGTCGCGCGATTCGGTGCTGTCGCATTAGCGGCCGGCGACGTGTCTTGACGGCCAGGCCCAATCCCGGCAAGATCATGGTGCTGGCTGACAAGCTGCCGGCAACAGCTACCCTCTAGCGCTGGAGCCACCACCATTGAGCCAGGAATATTCCACGGCGATGCGCGACCTACTTGCCGCGCGTGACATCAGGCATGCCCGCACGCCGCCCGTCAGCGGGCTGACGCGGCAGCACTTCAGCGTCGCCAGCGAGCACAAGGAACTGCAGCTACTGGCCTGGCGCGATTATCTGGGCCGGTTCCTTGACCTCCAGGTAAGGCGCCAGCAGCTGGGCAATGGTTTTCACGCAGAACTCGACACGTACTTGCTGCCGGACATGGCATATCTGGATAGCCGCACGGACGCGGTTACCCAGCTGCGCAGCAATGAGCGCATCTCCACCGACAGCATGCGCGATTTCGTCTTTCACATCGCCGTGCAGGGCATTATCGAGACCAGCACGGCGCGCCCCAGCGCAAAAGCGCTGCAATACACGCCAGGCATACTGGCCCTGGACATGAACCAGCCGATGCGCATGGTGCGGCCGACACGGGCGCATGTACTGGCCTTCTTCCTGCCCCGTGCCGCGGTCAGCGCGCACCTGCCCGACGCCGAAGCCATTCATGGCCGCATCGTCGGCTATACCACGCCACTGACGCGCATGCTGCCGGCTTACCTGAATATCCTATGCCAGCGCCTGCCAGCGCTGCCGGCAGACCAGCAAGAGCAGACGCTACGCACGTGCGCCCGGCTGATCATTGCCGCATTTGCCAAGCAGCAGCGCCTGGAAGAGCATGGGCGCGCTGTCGCCCGCGCCGCGCTGCAGGGACAGATCGAACACTATATCCAGGCGAACCTGCACGAGGAACACCTGACGCCGGACGGCGTGATGCGGGCGTTTCCCGTCGCGCGCTCGACCATCTACCGCCTGTTTGAATCCCAGGGGGGCCTGGCCGCCTACATCCGCCATTGTCGCCTGCGCGACGCGGCACATGAACTGACCAGCATGCGCCATCTTGCCGTGACGCAGATCGGGCTGGGACTGGGCTTCAACAGCGCCTCCGATTTCTCACGCGCGTTCAGCCGCGCGTATGGCATGTCGCCGCGCGATTTTCGTGAACAATTCGGGAACAGTTCAGGCACAGTCCGGAATGATCTTTCCTCAAAATAATATTTTAAAAAAGTGAAACAGGGTGTCAAGTCGGCATGAACCGGGGATGGAGAATCAAGTTCCCTACCCGCCCGCGACAGCTGCGGGACCGGTTCCTACTCTCGACGGAGTTCTGCACCCATGCGTAACGACAACAACGATGCCACCTTCGCCCCCGCCCTGGCTCCGTACAATGAAAAGGCGAACGCCGCCATCGTCAAGGCGGTGCGCGCCAGGGACTGGACAAAAACGGCGGTGCGCTACGGTGAAATTTGTTTGACTTTGGCCAAGCCGGATGAGTTCACCGAAGTATGGAGCCAACTGGACCTGAGCACGTTCCCCCCCGACCTGAACAACATGCCGTGGATCGGCCTATACCATTTCACGGGCAGCGGGCAGCGCGATGCGAATTGCCTGCCTGTCGGCGACATCGCGGTGTCCACCAGACTGGCTCCGCCGTATCAGCCGCCCCGGGCATCTCCCATGTTTTACCTGTCACCGTGCCCGGAAGCGCCGCCGTCCGCCCTGGGTCCCGCATTGGCGCATCCGACGGGGTTCCGTTTTCTGGTCAATGACAGAGGCTCCAAAAACCCCCGGGACATCTGCTACTGGCAGCCCATTGCGCCCGATGGCTATTACGCGCTTGGCATCTGCTTTAACGCCAGGGAACCGGACAGAAGCAAGTATTGGTGCGTGAGAAAAGACCTGTGCATTTCCGTCGACAAGATCCGCGTATGGCAAGAACACGGATGGCACGGCAGCGGCAGCGTGGAAGCGCCGAAGGCGCGCCCGGACAAATGGAAGGATGTTCAGGATGGATACGTCCTTTTGTCGCCGCTGGCGTATACCTATGGCAGCTTGCCGGCATTTTACTTGCGCCTGCCCATGGCCTGCCTCGACGTGGAACCATTTGATTTTCCAGGCCCGCCACGTCCGGAGCTGGACCCGGCAATTGTGGTCAACCACAAGCTGAAGGCCGGCTTGAGCCCAGTCGTGATCGTCCCGTTTACCGCCATCCCCGGCGACGCCAGCAACGTACCCGACCTGCCATACACGTCACCCTTCTATTTCATCGCCGCCCAGCCGTATTACTTTTGCTACAACGTTTTATCGCCGACCGGGGGCGGCACCACGACGACAACCTACCGCGTCGGCGTAACCAAAGAAGAATCCACGACCTTCGAACGGTCGACGTCGATCACCACGAATGTCGAGGTCGGTGCCGTGTTCGAAGGTCCCACCGCCTCGGCATCCCTTTCCATGACCAACACGTTTTCATTAACGCAGCTGAGCGGCCGCACGGAAGAGACCAGCGTCGAATACTCGGAACAGCTGATCTTCAAGGAAACGGCGCGTGTATGGCAATGGCAATTGCTGACCGACCTGGTGGTGACGCGCTCGGATGGGACGCAGATCAGGCCGATCGCCTACCGGAATCAGGACCGCACCAACATTCCCCCGCCGGACAAGGCAAGCCCGCCAGAAGCCATGGAAAATTGAATCACCGATCTTTCCCAGCAGTACAACAGTGTGTTTGACATTTCTCATCCAACCAGGAGGTTTATATGAAACTGCAACGTCTGTTTTGCCTTGTCGCCTTGATCTCGGCCGTTTCCATGGCGAGTGCCGCCAAGCAGGACAAGGAAACATCCAAGGAAAATGCGGTGGACAGCCCGGCCACCGCCAAGGCAGAGAAGGATACCGCCGCGGACGAGAACGTCTTGGCCCCTTGCTGGTCGGCGCGGCAATGCAGCGGCAAATCCAGACCCAATTTCACGATTGAAGCGTGCAAGCGGGGCAGCTTCGGCAAGTCGTGGGGACGCGCTCCCGGCCCGGGCTGCAAGACTTTCTGATGGCGATACCTTGATCCTGCCCGCATGGCGCAGGCGTCAATAGCCCCGCCCGCACCGCCTGGCCGGTTGCGCGGCGGCGTGTTTCGGCTAGTGCTAGCTGATGACCGGCTTGGCACGCCCCGCCCGCGTCGCCAGCCAGCACAGGATGGCGCCGCCGCACACCATCGCCGCGCCTTGCCAGAAGGCCAGCGACAGCGGCGTGCGCAGCAGCAGTGACGACAGCGCGGCGGACAGCACGGGGATAAAATACGAGGCGCCAGCGAGGATAGTGACGTTACCGTGAAGAATACCCACGTTCCACGCGGCGTAGCCAAAGCCCATGGCGCCCGCGGCCAAGACCAGATAGATGATGGCCTCGGCGGTGAACGCCATGTGGCCGCCCCCTTGCAGCAGGTATTTGATCCACAAGCTGACGGAAACGAGGATGAAGAACAGGGTCACGCCGTTCTTGCCCTGCGCGAGGCGCGCCGTCACGGTACAGTACGCGGCCCAGATCAGCGCGCCTGCGAAGGCAAGGCCATAGCTGAGCGGACTGGTCCGCACATTGGCCACGGTGCCGGCCACGTCAAAACCCTGCTCGCCGCCCAGCACCCGACCGATGCCGGCGACGGACAGCAGGAAGCCCGGCACGATGAGGAAATTGCTCTTTTGCCCGTTGAATAGGATGGCCGCGACAATGGTGAAGGTAGGCCACAGATAATTCACCATGCCCACCTCAATGGCCTGCCGGGCCGTGCTGGCATAGCCTATCGATAGCGCCAGGCACAGCTCGTAGGTGACGAACAGCACGCTGCCCCAGACCAGGTAGCGTCGCGGAAATTCGCTCAGCCTCGGATAACCCACGGACAGCAGCAGGAATACCGACGCCACGCTGTACATCATCGCCGCCCCGCCCGTGGGCCCCAGCAAGTCAGTGACACTGCGGATCAGCCCGATAATCGAGCTCCACAGCAGAATGGCGCCCAGCCCGGTCAGGGTGGCCTTGTTGGTGTTTTTCATGTGTATGTCATTCAGGTAAGGCAATCAAACGCCCGGCGGCACCAGCCAGGCGCCGGGCTTGCGAGACCATACACGGTGTCGTTCGCCAGGGCAATCAGCGGTGACAATTATTGAGATTTCATCAATTATTTGCGGATACTATATTCCAGTAACCAAACTTAAACAGGTGCATTCATGTCCGCTCCCAAGTTAGTGTCCGCCAGCCTCGCCGTATTGTTCTGCGCCACCGCAGCCGCCGGCACGCCCGCCTACCAGCCCTTCCCCAAAGGCTATGGCTATCTGGAACCGGCAGAAACCCACGCGCTGCAGATGGCGGTAAAGACAGGCGACAACGCCGTCGTGCGCGCGCACGGCTGGCGTCTGTGGGCCGGCATCATGCAGCCGGCCACCGGCCTGGACTGGCCAGTCTGGTACACCTGGCCCAACGGCACCGACGCGTTCGCCGGCACGGCGGCGTTGAGCGGCAATGCGGCAACCGCCACGGCGGACGTGAAGCCAGCCAAGCGCCGCATGGGCCGCCTGGGGGCGAGCACTTTGACTCCCGTCAACGTGCAAAACACGCCGTTTTACCGCATCCCGCAACAGGTCATCGCCGCGTATCCTGGCGCCATAGCCCGCACGACGGAAGGGGGAAAGACCAAAATCAGCATCCGCGACGGCATCCACTTCGCCTTCAACGGCGATATCATGATCGCGACGGAATCGCTGAGCAAAGAGGCGCTCGATTTCATCCGCGACCCGAAACAGCCCGTCTACAAGCAAAGCACGCTCGATGCCTTGTACAGCAAGGACGATCCAGCCAAGCGCGTGCATAACCTGAATGCGCCAGCCAGCTATGTCGTTACCAAGCACATGTATTGGCCCGTAAAAGCCAAGGGATTGACCGCATTGCCCGTGTGGCACGACGACTTCAGCGCCAAATATACCGGTTATGCGGGCTACGAAAAGTGGCGTACGGCCGTTGCCATCGCCCCGGACGGCAAGCAGGTCGGCCAGATGGCCAAGGTCAGCTATCTGCACGGCCTGTACAAGCACGATACCACCACGCCATGGCCCGTCATCACCAAAGCCGCCAAGGTATACGGTTTGCAGGACTTCTACCACCACAAGGTGAGTGCGGCCGACTGGGCCAGTTTCGACGAAGCCGACAAGGCCATCATCAACGCCGCCAGCTACTGGCTGAACGGCCAGCCCTTCGGCGCCGGCGACTACCTGGTCACCGTCGCCATGCACATCAATACCAAGGAAATTCCCAGCTGGGGCCTGCAAAGCGTGTGGTGGTCGGACCGTCCGGACAGCATGCCCTATGCCGCCAACCGCCCGGCCGACATCCAGGCCACTGGACCATGGAAACACTATCTGCTGACGGAAGCCTACGGCATCCCGGAAAAAGGCAACCCGGACCTGCTCCCCGTCGCCACCAACCCGTACATCGAACTGGTGACGCACCCGGTCGGCACCAGTTGCTACACTTGCCACGCCAACGCAGGTTGGCCCAGCAGCTTTAAAGCCATGACTCCGGGCGTGGCCAGCTATCAAAATCCGCAATGCCCGAACCTGCGCGCCTCGCTCAACCCCAAGAGTTCATGCCTGGCATCCTTCACTCTCACGGATTTCCAGTGGATCATCCCGGATCGGGCCGTGGGTAATTAACATACGCAAGCAATTGCCGCCTCCCGGATTGATACCGGGAGGCGCATCCTGACGACTCAGGCCGCCGCCCTGAACAGTCATCTTTTCGCGGCAATTATCGGCAGCAACTGCGCCAGGTTTGCCGTGCCGCGTTCGAAGAGCTGGCGCGCAACACCGTATGCATATTTCACCCTCGACAACAATGACCCCCAGCCCCTCACCCGACCTGTCGGCAGCCGCTGCGGCAAAGGCCTCGGTAAGGTGATGATGCTCATCATCCTTCAGATTGGTCGAGCGGATCGAGTGGATCGAGTGGATCGATGCTACATACTTTTCTGCGAAGCCCCTGAGTTCCCTTTCATTCCATACTTCAACGTTAACACCCTTTTTTGACCTATGCCATGGCCTGGGCCACTGGCAGGATGTCGTGGCCAGCTGGCGCAATGCGGCGCGCCATATCGGCGTTGCTCAGCATGTCGTAGACGCGCTGCTTCTGAAAGTGCCCCTTAGCCGATTCATACTGAGCAAACGTGTAGACCGTTTAGTGAACGATGGCACTTGGAGCCGATCCATTTGGCGTACTGAGGTATGGAGAATCGGAGAATTTCACTGATGCGCAAATCACAGCGCTTTTTGACGCCCTGCAACACTTGACCGAAGACGATCCGTACTTCCTGAGCCGGAATCGGGACGATCGCACGGCAGCCGGATCGACAATTTTTCCGCTCAAGGAAAGGATCAAGAGCGCTATCGCATCAGCAAATAACATCCCCGATAGCTGGAAAGCGTACTTGTGCTCAGCTGGAACGGGACACCACTGATGCACATCAACGATATTTTCAAAAAATTAATATTATTACATTTGAATAGTTTTTCTTTAGTAGAAACATGTAGGATTTGTATTTCTTACATCTTGGAGCTACTCGCCAGACCTCAATTTGAGATACCAAACTCAACCATTCAACCAAGTCGAAAGGAACAAGATGAAATCCCAGATGCGTCATGCCGCAATGATCGTTTCGCTGTTATCTGCCTCCTCCTGTGCTTTGGCGCAGGTTCCAAATCGATGCCCATCGCTGGCGTTTTATGGCAATGCCGCCGCCAGCGGCCTCTGCAAAAGCCTCAGCCCTGCTACGCAAAACCTGCAAGTATGTGAATTGACGGCCGCACAACCCGACGTTCACTTGACCTTTGGCCTCCAGCCAAATGGCGTGAACCCACCGGTCCCTCTCCACCTGACAGTGCGCACTCAGGCCAACAACTGCGAACAAGCGACCAATATCGTCCAGAACGCTGCCGGAGCGTTTGTCGCGCAAAGCAACGCCCTGCTCTGTGGCGTCGACCCCGTCACCTATGTTCAACGCATGAACGCTCAAACGATTGTCCCGGGGAGCAACGGTCAAAGCGCTTGTCGCACAGCATTCATAAACGCACAGACGGGCGGCAAATTGACGCCCGCAGTGGCGCAAGGCTACCTCAATGCTTGCAACACCGGAGGCCTCGCGAATGCCGCATGTCCGTGATGTGAAGCGGCAAGCAACAAAGGCGACAAGAAATGAGCTGCATTCCGAATGCGAGCGAAGGCATTTTGAAAGGCTAGCGAGTGTCCAGCAGACTCGTGGCGATTCAACATTGAGCAAATGAAGTACCGCCATCGCGTCTTCTCGCGGTGGCGATCGAGGGCGTGGATCTCGCCCCGATATTGGGCGCAAACGCAGGCGCAGATGAGGAGTCAAATGTCCGGCAGGAGAATCAGTGTCCGGGTATGAGATTGACTGTCCGAGTAGGAGAACAGGTGTCCGGTTAAAAATGCCAAAAGGTGTCCGGCTTCAAATGCCATTCATTGTCCGGCTTGACATGAGAATGAGTGTCCAGATTCAGGAGAATACTCAGCCGTGTCGCAAGCAATGGGACGCTGGGCCAATTTTGTCGGCGAATTCGACGAAGTCTTTGGATATAGCTATTTGGGAGACGTTTTCTTACGTAATCCTTCCAGTGGCCAATGTGCAGTTCTTTTTACAGTAAATCCGGAAATCGTTCCACTGGGAATGAATTCAATCACTGCTTTTATCGAATCTTTTCTTGCTCATCCCGAGACCAAGCGATTGATTCTAAAGGAAGAAAAAGTCGTCGAAATTGAAACCCGACTTGGGTCTCTCGATGATGGCGAGATTTTCATTCCTGTACCTTTTCCATTTATGGGTGGGGACAGCTCAGTCGCGTCATACAAGAAGGGGAATTTCTTCACATATGTGGAGTTGGTGGGTGGATTGCAGGATATCCGATCGAGGCAGCTGTAGAGCGCTCGCTTCTTAGCACTGTAAGGACTTTGTGCTTGCGTCGAACTCATGCACATGATCCACGAAGGCCAGCTCGCAAGGCACGCACAGTGATGACGGCGTTCGCCGACCAATTTTATGCGCTGGCAGGACACGTTCGTCCAGTTTTCGGGCCATAGTGCCACTCTAGGGAAATTTCGCACTCAGATTAACAACGCGACAGAGTCATTTATCCTGAATAGACCTCGTTTAATTTTGGAGTTAATGAAATAGTAAAACCTTTAACATTCAGCTGTTTATGTGCATTTCTTCGAACGATTTTTCTCCATTGCTTTTTATGTGTAGATACGAGACAGACCCAAGTCTGCTCTATTTTCCCCATACTCCGCGAGTAAGGTACAATTGATGCGTGAGGATACTGAGCGTGCAATGCAGAAAATAATGCCTGGCTGGTATGGGGCCGAGTATGACTGAACCAAGGCGTAGCGATAGTCAGGCGACGAACCGTCAGAGGAAGCGTGACGGCATTTAGTACTTCCGAAAGTTCTCCAAATATAAGGTTATATCGCTGAATCGGACTTAGCACTTTTCCACCAGGTGATAAGTTTAGGTGCAGTGATACCTCATCCGCCGTTTCCCAACGTAATGTGAATTTGAAATGTGCCGTTCGGTAAAAAATACAACGAGAAATGTGAATATATTGAAGACATGTTGCGGCTAAGATCATAACCGGCCAGATACCGTCTAGTTTTCCCGACATCCGGAGTATTCCAATAAAATCAAAGAGTATGATTATTATCACTCCAATAATGGAAAGTGCTGCAAGATAGACAGATAAGGGAGAAATTAAGCGCAGTGGTACGCAGGTGAGTGGCGACAATACAGAAAATTGCGTATGGGTGGTATTGAAAATACGCCTCCCCATGATGAGGCACACAACGACGGCAGTCCAAAATATCTCGTTGTAGTAGTAGGATAAATAGTGCATGTGAGACTTATTTCCAAATAAAACGCATATTTTAATGTCTCAATCGAAAAAATGATACATTAAGGCAACATTGCGGTGAGATGCTATTCGAATACCAAGTCCTCAAATTGAATCGCCACCAGTAGCTTAGACCCTCCTGATCCATGGTTGTCGAAAGAAAAAGAGCCGATGTTCGTGTTAGGATCTGGGGTGTTGCCAGGCACCTAGTGCGCGATCTCGTAGCTGGCTGATCCAACGGCGAGGTCTGGCCTGTCTATCTCCCCAGCCCTGCAGAGACACTTACCACGCGCTAGCAAAAGCGGGCCTTCCTGAGCCATAACTGCCGGCCAAGGATGGTTTATCCGACCGAGGCAGCAGAGCGCCTGCTTTTGCGCGCGATAGTGCCACAGTTGGCTACGATAAACTAGCCCGTCATCTGCTTCGTGCGCTCGGCCAGATCGGGGGCTTTGCACGCTGGCGGTCGAATTGCCGTCACGGCGGCTGGATATGGCACCTGACGGCATCACGCCAAAACAGAAGCTTGCCATGGCCGCTTAACCGAAAGCGTCTTCCCAGTGCCGTCTGGACGGCCTGAACCGCGTCATTTATGATCGACTTTTGTCACAGTATTTGTGCCCACAATTTTCGATTTTAGACACAAATTCTCAAACGATCATTTCCACGAATAAACGCGCCTACTATCGCCAGCATCCCTTGGAGTTCAAACGCGCATTGGTGGCGCTGTCGCTGCTACCGGGCGCCTCGGTAGCTCGCACCGCCCGCGAACACGGTTTCAATGCGAACCAGGTGTTCAGCTGACCCCGTCTTTACGAGCAAGGGCGCCTCGGCGTACCCGCGTTAATGCGTGACAATGTGATCGGTCGGTGGGGCGTGACCAGCGTAAAGCTGGTCGCACCCATAGTTCCAGAGAGGTGACGGTTGAAGCGTCGAAGTAGGCGGCGTGCCCGTCTCTTATTAAGGCCGTATCAAATCCGGTCAGCGTGCAGCTACTGCAGATTAGGACGATGTACCAAAGGCCAATTGACTTGACCTTGTTGTCGAACAGTGATTATCCCCTGCATGGCAGGATATTTTCGTACTATCGAAGTGAGTTATCCTTCGTCAAATATCGACATAGCGAGGCAGCAAGTCCTGATCGACCAGACGAATTTCAATGGCATTGGCGATCTTGACGTGCTCAGGATTCTCATCATTGAAAGGCTCGTCGGTGACACTCACGATGATGGTGCCGATCTGCTTGTCTTTACCTTGCTCATCCATCGCCATCACGGGCACTAAAGCGCGTGCCTCTGGCACCTGTTGGACCGTGAGTATGCGCGGCAGGTACAACATCCAGCCAACACCGGGACGATCCTTGAAGACCTGTTTTTTAAAATACTGATTACGTGCAACCGTAATCAATACCGGCCGCAGGGACCTCGCGATAATGGACAGCATCTCTTTCACGCCATCAATACCAAGCCGTTTTGCGCCGACGCCTTGATCGCTGATTTCCAGACTCCTAGAGGGCCACTCACTGTCGCTGAACCCAAGCGCAATACTCGCGCCCTCGCCGTCTCCGAGTTCGCCATTCCAAGCACTGAGATATCGAAATTTCTCATCCTTAAACTCGGCCTCGAGTACGGCTTCGGCCGCAGTAGTAAGCTCTCCCGAGGCATCGAAAACCGGATACAGAAACGACTCTGCTTCTGTCTCTTTCGACAGAAACCAGTTCTTTCCAAACGCCTCAGTTTTTTGCAAGAAGCGGACAATCGTCGCGATTTTTTGGACGGAAGGTCGGAACGCAATGGATGGGTTCGCTGCATCGCGTTTGAACAAGGATTTTATTATCATAATATTATGGAGTGTAATAAGTGGTAATACCCAATGCACTTAGACTGGGCAGCATGTGTTCATACGCGAGTGGCGTTTGAAAGTACCAGCTAAGCGAGGCTGGAGGGTTATTTTTGACAATATTGGACTGAGCGGTGGCCTGTTTCAATACCATGTTCTGGAAGATACTTTTTTGAAAATCGTATCTAAGTTCACCGTTTTCCTTAAAAAACTGGTCATAATCCGCTTTTGCTTCCTGCAACAAGCACAGGCGGGATTGAAAGCCGTCAAAGTCCTTCCCTTCAAACACCCATTCCATGCCAATCAGAAAACCGGTGATACGGGCTTGATAATCGCGCGCGGCTGGCGACATGCTGTGTGGAACAGCCATCAGCGTACCCTTGTCTGGCGGGCACCGACATCTTTCTTTGGTATCGCTTCGCGTCTCGGCACGCGCGAGGGGGGTGACGCGTCGAAGCATCATGCGAAACGACTTGGACCTTGGGCGGAGCGCTACAAAGCAAGCCAGGCCCAGGAGTTTGCCGATCATGTTATCCGTGACATGAGCAAGCTCATACCAAATAAGAAAACCGGCAAACTGGAGCCGGCCTATGCGCCAGCGACGGTGAACCGGTCATTGGCCTGTGCAAAAAAAGGCTTGCAGTTGGCATGGCGCCAGCGCCTCATTCCTGAAAATTATGGCTTGCGGATCGATAACATGGCCGTCAACAACAAGCGCGAGGTGTTTCTTACGGTTGAGCAAGTGAGGAAGATCGCATCCTTCTGCACGCCGATTGCGCAGGCCGCGATATGGGCGGCACTGCTGACTGGCGCGCGCCGCGGTGAGCTGTTCCAGATCCAGCGTGAGCATATTGGAAAGGACTCGATTACCTTCCCTGCCAGCAATACTAAAACACTCCGGATGCGCGTGGTGCCTATCATCCCGGCCTTACGACCATGGTTGAAGTATTTTCCGTTGGAGATGACGTTGTACGGTGTCCAGTCCTCGTGGCGCCGCGCACGCGTGAAGGCTGGCATGCCTCACGTGAATTTCCATGACCTGCGCCATTCTTGCGCGAGCATCATGCTGGGCTTGGGCGTGGACCTCTATACGATCAACAAAATTCTCGGCCATGCCAATGTGCAAACAACACAGCGCTACGCACACCTGCAGGTGGATGCTCAGCGCCTCGCGCTGGACAAGCTGTCCGCTCTGGTGGTGGCAAAGTAAATTACACCCGAAAATTACACCCAATAAAAAAGCCGACCACATAAATGTGTCGGCTTTAATATAAGTACTTGATTGTATTGCGAATTCTGGTGGGAAGTGCAAGTTTCGAACTTGCGACCCCTGCAGTGTGAATGCAGTGCTCTACCCCTGAGCTAACCTCCCGAAGCGAGGCAAATTATCGCATAGGTGTTGCGGCATCCGCAAGGGCTGGCAAGAGGAAATTTACCATGCCCCGCTTTTTCTCAGGCGGCCGCTGGCGGCGATGTGACGGCGGTCCAGATGCACTGGCCTTTGGCGGCCTTGTCGAGGCCTGCGATGGTGGCTTCATGGGCGGCGAGCTCGTCGGCAGTGGCGCTCTGGAAGATGACTTCGGCCAGGGGCACGATTTCCAGCACGGCGCCGTCGGCAGCCACTTCCACTTCTTCTTCCATGCTCAGGCTGTTTTGCCCGCGCGTCATGGCCAGGTAGACGTCGGCCAGCAATTCGGAGTCGAGCAGCGCGCCGTGCAACTTGCGGTGGGCGTTCGAAACGCCATAGCGGTCGCACAGGGCGTCGAGCGAGTTGCGTTTGCCTGGGTGCATTTCCTTCGCCTGCACCAGGGTGTCGATCACGCCAAGCACTTGCTCGTGCACCGGTGGCAGGTTCAGGCGCTTGAATTCCGCGTTCAGAAAGCCGATATCGAACGGGGCGTTGTGGATGATCAGTTCGGCGCCGGCGATGTAGGCACGGAACTCGTCGGCGATTTCCGCGAATTTCGGTTTGTCGCTGAGGAATTCCGTCGTCAATCCGTGGACGGCCAACGCGCCCTCTTCCGAATCGCGCTCGGGATTGATGTAATGGTGAAAATTATTGCCCGTCAACATGCGGTTGTTCAGCTCGACCGCCCCTATCTCCAGGATGCGGTCGCCCGTGCGCGGGTTCAGGCCGGTGGTTTCAGTATCGAGAACAATTTGACGCATGGCGGATTCATTCGTAAAAGCAAAAAGCGAAGGGCACAGTATAGCAAACCTGTGCCCTGCGATTACAACTCCCGAGCTTGGATATTCTTACGCGCGCACGGTTTCCACACCCAAGTTGGCCAGCTGATCGGCCCGCTCGTTGCCCGGATGGCCATTATGGCCGCGCACCCAGCGCCATTCCACTTCGTGCACGGCCTGGGCGATGTCGAGCGCCTGCCACAGGTCGACGTTCTTCACGGGAGCCTTGGCCGCCGTTTTCCAGCCGCGCGCTTTCCAGCCGTGGATCCATTCACTGATGCCCTTCTGGACGTACTGGCTATCGGTATACAGCACCACCTGGCACGGACGTTTGAGCGCCGTCAAGGCTTCGATCACTGCCTTCAATTCCATGCGGTTATTCGTCGTATTCAGTTCCCCGCCATAAATTTCTTTTTTGGCGCCATCAGCCACCATCAGCGCGCCCCAACCGCCCGTGCCGGGGTTGCCCTTGCATGCGCCATCGGCGTAAATCTCAACCTTATCCATCTTGCTGTTCCCGCCTTTTATTCGTGACCGGTGCGCCTGCGGGCGCCGTCGCCGGTTTCTTGGTCCACGCCGGACCGATCAAACGCATCCCTTTGACGCGCTTGATCGCCTGCACTATATACACTGCGCCCAGATATGGCCACCAGCGCGCGCCCGCCTTGTCCATGAAGGCGTTGCGGCGCAGCCATTTTTCTGTCCTGCAGGCAGGTGCGTAACAGCCAAAGTAGCTTTGGCTGACGCCCATATTGAGCAATTTTAACCAGTCTTTCATGCGCGGCATAGAGATCAGCTCGCCCGCCTGCGGCAGGTAGTGGCGGCCCGTGACTCGCCCCAGGCCCTGGCGCATGCCCCACAGGCTGGCCGGATTGAAGCCGCAGACGATCACCCTCCCTTCCGGGATCAGCACGCGCTCGACTTCGCGCAAGACCTGGTGCGGCTCGGCGGCAAATTCGAGTACGTGCGGCAAGACCACCAGATCCAGGCTTTGCGAATCGAACGGCAACTCATCGAAGGCCGACACCAGGGTCAGGCGATTGCCCTGCGGCGAATGCGAAGGCAGGCGCGCATCGAGCAGCCATTTGTTCGGCATGCGGTTGGCGGCCAGCGCGTCGAGCTGGGGCAAACCGATCTGCACGGCATTAAAACCGAAGATATCGACGGTCAGGCTGTCGAGACATTGCTGCTCCCAGGCGCGCACGTACAGACCGGCCGGCGTCTGCAGCCAGCCGTCAAGCGCTATAATGGATTTTTCGGATGCCACACTGTCCATTCAGTTTTCTCTTTTGCTCATGACACACTCCCCTGAACACGCTCTATCGGTACTTGCCGTGCCCGCCTTTGCCGACAATTACCTGTGGCTGATCCACGACGGCCGCCACGCCGCCGTGGTCGACCCCGGCGACGCGATGCCCATCCTCGATGCGCTGCAAGCCCATCAGCTGACATTGTCCGCCATTTTACTCACGCATCATCACGCCGACCACACGGGTGGCGTGCCTGAATTGTTGCAGCATTTCGCCGTACCCGTCTTCGGCCCACGCAATGAGGCTATCACAGCCATCACGGAACCGCTTGCCGAAGGCGATGTCGCCCATGTGCCCGAGCTGGGCCTGCAAATGACCGTCATCGACGTGCCCGGCCATACCAAGGGACATATCGCCTACGTGCGCCAGCGCGACGAGCGCAGCGGCGCACCATGGCTGTTTTCCGGCGACACCCTGTTTGCGGGCGGCTGCGGCCGCCTGTTCGAAGGCACACCGGGCCAGATGGCCGATTCGCTGGGCAAGCTGGCCGCCCTGCCCGACGATACCGAGGTATTTTGCGCGCATGAGTACACCTTGTCCAATTTGCGCTTTGCCAACGCCGTCGAGCCGGGCAATGTGGCCTTGCAGGAACGCATCGCCATCGACACGGAAAAGCGCCAGCAGGGTTTATCGACCGTGCCGTCGACCATTGCCCTTGAAAAGGCCACAAACCCCTTCCTGCGCTACCGCGAACCGGCGATCCTGACCAGCCTGAAGGTGGAAGGCAAGCTGACGGCCGATGCCTCACCCGTGGAAGCGTTTGCCGCGCTACGGATGTGGAAAAACAGCTTTTAAGCTTGTGCCTCCAAAAAGAAAAATCCCGGCGATACCATCAGGCACCGCCGGGATTTTTTATTGATCTATTTGATCAGGATCAGATTTCCTCGTACAGCGGCAAGGTCAGGAATTCGGCGAACGATTCCGACGTCGACATTTCCTCGAATATCTGGCCGGCGCGCACATAGGTCGGGCCGTTGCCGCCTGGCGCATCGCGCTGCACTTTGGCCAGCTCTTCCGGAATCATGGCGCGCACCATCTCGGCCGTCACCTTGCGGCCATCTTCCAGCACACCCTTGCTCGAGCGGATCCACTGCCACACTTGCGAGCGACTGATCTCGGCCGTGGCCGCGTCTTCCATCAGGTTGTGGATAGGCACGCAACCGTTGCCGGCCAGCCAGCTGCCCAGGTAGTGGATGCCGACGTTGATGTTGTAGCGCAAGCCCGCTTCCGTGATCGGGGCTTCCGGCTGGAAATTCAGCAGATCCGACGCTTTCACGTCGATGTCGGGACGCTGTTTCTCGATCTGGTTCGGCTTGTCACCGAGCACTTTCGTGAACTCGCCCATGGCCAGTTCCACCAGACCCGGATGGGCAACCCAGCCGCCGTCGTAGCCGTCGGTGGCGTCGCGCGCCTTGTCATTGCGCACGCCGCCCATGGCGATGTCGTTCTTTTCCGGATCGTTCTTGATCGGGATCAAGGCTGCCATGCCGCCGATGGCTGGCGCACCGCGTTTGTGGCAGGTTTTCAGCAGCAGCAAGGCGTAGGCGCGCATGAACGGCGCCGTCATGGTCACTTTCGCGCGGTCGGCCAGGCAGAAATCCTTGTCCAGCTTGAATTTCTTGATGCACGAGAAAATGTAATCCCAGCGGCCCGCGTTCAGGCCCGAGCTGTGCTCTTTCAGCTCGTACAGGATTTCATCCATTTCAAACGCGGCCAAAATAGTTTCGATCAGCACGGTCGCCTTGATCGTGCCTTGTGGCAAACCCAATTCATTTTGCGTCATCACGAAAATATCGTTCCACAGGCGCGCTTCCAGGTGCGATTCCATCTTCGGCAGGTAGAAATACGGACCGGCGCCGCGCGCCAGTTGTTCCTTGGCGTTATGGAACATGAACAGGGCGAAATCGAAAATGCCGCCGGAAATGCGCTTGCCGTCGACCAGCACGTGCTTTTCATCGAGGTGCCAGCCGCGTGGACGCACGACGAGGGTCGCGATCTTGTCGTTCAGCTTGTACGACTTGCCATTTTGCTCGAGCGAAATCGTCTTGCGCACGGCGTCGAACATATTGATCTGGCCCGTCAGCTGGTTATCCCAGTTCGGCGTGTTCGAATCCTCGAAGTCCGTCATGTAGCTATCCGCGCCCGAGTTAAAGGCGTTGATGACCATCTTGCGCTCGACGGGACCCGTGATTTCCACGCGGCGGCATTCAAGCGCTTTCGGAATCGGCGCGATCTTCCAGTCGCCTTCGCGGATGTGCGCGGTTTCTGGCAGGAAATCAGGACGCTCGCCCGCGTCGAGGCGCTTGGCCCGCTCCACGCGCACGGCCAGCAACTGCTGGCGGCGCGGCTCGAATTCACGCGTCAGCTTGGCCACCAGCGCCAGCGCGGCCGGCGTCAAGATCTGTTCGTAGCCGGGCTGGATGTCACCCGTGATTTGCATGCCTTCTGGAAGTGCGATCGTGTTCTGCGTCATGAAGTTCTCCGGTTTTTAGTCAATATAAGCAAAGGTAATCTGGTGATCCAAGTATAAGCTGAACGACTGCGCGGACAAGCTGGACAGAGGCGCAAAAACACTCTGCCGGGCGGCGCGTTTGTTCTATAGTATTGCACTATAAGGCATGGAAACGAGATTAAAAATCACTTCATCTATGCGTTTTTATCACAAGTGATGGCATCGCGGGAGCATGGCATGGGACAGTTCAGACAAATATCGACGTTCGTGGAAGTGGTGGCCAAAGGCAGCCTGTCGGCCGCCGCGCGCGCGGAAGGCATCGCACCTGCCATGATAGGCCGGCGCCTCGATGCGCTGGAGCAGCGCCTGGGCGTCAAATTACTGCAGCGTACGACGCGCAAGCTGGCCTTGACGAATGAAGGCGCCGCCTTCCTCGAAGATTGCCAGCGCATCCTGGGCGAACTGGAAGAGGCGGAAGCGGCCGTGGCCGAACGCAGCGTGAAGGCCAGCGGCCATTTGCTCATTTCCGCGCCGGCCGGCTTCGGACGCCAGCACGTGGCACCGCTGATTCCCTCTTTTGTCGCCGAACACCGCGACGTGACGGTGTCGCTGAACCTGAACGACCGCCTCGTCGACCTGATCGGCGAAGGCATCGACGTGGCCATCCGTATCGCCAGCCTGTCCGATTCCTCGCTCGTGAGCACCAAGCTGGCGGACAACCAGCGCGTGCTCGTCGGTTCGCCCGCCTACCTGAAACGGGCGGGTACGCCCCGTATCCCGGCCGACCTGGCCAAGCACAATTGCCTGGCAATCAGCAGCGAAGGCAGCCAGCGAGGCTGGACCTTCCGCGAAAACGGCAAGAACGTGATTTTAAAGGTGGCGGGCAATATGGTCTGCAACGATGGCGAAGTACTGCACGACTGGGCCTTGGCCGGCAAGGGCCTGGCGTGGCGCTCGATGTGGGAAGTGGGCGCCGAAATCGCCTCGGGCCAACTGGTGACGGTGCTGGACCAGTTCGCCGCCCCGGGCAATGACATTTACGCCGTGTTCGCCCAGCGCCGCCACTTGCCGCTGCGCATACGGGCGTTTGTGGATTTTTTAAGGCACAGTTATTCGCAACCCGACTACTGGCGTGAACGAGCAATCTAGCCACTGCCGGCCGGACCGGTAGAGCGTCGTTTAACGCAGGCTGATGTAGGTCGGCGTAGGTCAGCTTAGCGCAGCGCAAGCCGACACCAGCCCATACATCTGCCACACCACCGTTGTCGGCTTACGCGCAAGCGCTAAGCCGACCTACCTGATGACGCAAAGCACGCCGAAAAAGCGCGCGGTCCAAGCAAAACCTATACTTCACGGAAATTCAGACGAAAAAAAATCCTCGGAGACCGAGGATTTCTTTATTTCGTTTGATCCAGCGTATTAGATTGGCTGAATGTTCGAAGCTTGCTTGCCTTTAGGGCCAGCGGTCACTTCAAAAGAAACGCGTTGGTTCTCTTGCAGGGACTTGAAGCCGTTCGACTGGATAGCCGAGAAGTGAGCGAACAGATCTTCGCCGCCTTCGTCAGGGGTAATAAAGCCGAAACCCTTCGAATCATTGAACCATTTTACGATGCCAGTTGCCATTACAATTTCCTATTTCAGTTAAGTTGGGCTTGCGCCCGTTATATCGTTTGAAGCAAGAAAGAAATGACAGACAAACTGCACTACTACCTCGAATCCAACGATGCCCAATTATACCAACAAAACTGAGAAAAACCATTCTTTCGCAAAATAAACTTACGAACACTACTTTAATAGCCAAATCCCCGTCTTGCGGCGCCCTGTACCAGCGGCATGGACACACTATATCCTAATCTTCGACGCGGGTGCTTTGCGTTGCATCAAATGAATCATTGCAACCACAGCTATATATTGCGGTCGCTCACGCCGTGAAATGGGTGGCGGCCGCATCGCGTCCCGCCCACTCCAGCAACGCCGTTACTTGCGCCCGCACAACAGGCCATTCCGCCCCCGCTTGCGCGGGGGCATTGAGCATGGCGCGCACCAGCTGTTCGATGCGCCGGCATTCCTGGCCCAGCGCGGCGAAGCCGAAGGTGGCGGCCGAGCCGGCCACCGCGTGCAGCGCGCGGTGCAGCTCCGTCAACGGTTCCAAACGGGGACCATCGCTGTCGCAGCGGCTGCTTGCCTGCGTGATCGCTTGCAACAGGGCCGGCACGCCAGCCGCATATTTTTCATTCAGGGCGCGCAAACGCGCGCGAAAGTCCGGGTCGATCAAGGTTGCCATCGCAATACTCGCCTGACGTGGCTTACTTGGTGCCGAAGATACGGTCGCCGGCGTCGCCCAGGCCCGGCACGATGTAGGCGTGGTCATCCAGGTGCGAATCGAGCGCGGCGCAGAACATCTTGACGTTCGGATGCGCGTTCTGGAACACGGTCACGCCTTCCGGTGCGGCCACCAGGGCCAGGAAGATGATCTGCTCGTCCGTCACGCCACGTTTTTTCAGCACGTCGACGGCATACACGGCCGAATTACCGGTCGCTACCATCGGGTCGCACAGGATAAAGGTGCGCTCGTTCAAGTCGGGCAGGCGCACCAGGTATTCCACCGGCATATGCGTGGCCGGGTCGCGGTACACGCCGATGTGGCCGACGCGCGCCGATGGCACCAGGTTCAGCAAGCCGTCGCTCATGCCGATGCCGGCACGCAGGATGGGCACGATGGCCAGTTTCTTGCCAGCAATGACGGGCGCGTCGATGGTGACCAGCGGGGTCTTGATTTCGCGCGTGGTCAGCGGCAGGTCGCGCGTGATTTCATAGCCCATCAGCAAAGTGATTTCCTTGAGCAATTCGCGGAAGGTGCGCGTCGACGTGTCGTGCTCGCGCATGTGGCTCAGTTTGTGCTGGATCAAAGGGTGATCGGTAATGAACAAATTCGGGAAGCGTGGGTCTTGTTTCATATTGTTTTTCTTTCTCTACTGTCTGGCGCGGCGGCAAGCCTGGGCCGCAAGCGCGCTGTGTATCGATAAAATGATGGATTGCAGCATTATCCCAGCCCGCAGCCCGCCTGTGGCCGGAATTTTCGAAATAATCGGATTTATTGAAATCAATACTCGCGCAGCGCGCGCGCCAGGATGGCCGCGCAATCGGTGCCGGCGGGCAAGCGGCCATACGCCCCGCCCGGCGCCTGCACCAGCCGCGACTGCAGGAATGCTTGCGCAACAAACGGCGGCGCATGGCGCAGCAGCAAGGCCGCTTGCACGGCCAGCACGATGCGTTCGGACAATTGCCTGGCGCCAAATTCATCCGTTTGCGGCCCGTCCAGGTCGGCCAGCAGCCGCGCGCGGTAGGCAACAAAAGCGGCGTCATCATCGCCGGCCAGCGCCAACTCGGCCGCCAGGGCGTCGCGCGCGGCCGGCGACTTGCCGAAGGCGCGCAAGACGTCGAGGCACATGACATTGCCCGAACCTTCCCAGATCGAGTTGACGGGCAGTTCGCGGTACAGGCGCGCCAGCGGCGCGTCTTCCACATAACCGGTGCCGCCCAGCACCTCCATGGCTTCAAAGCCGAAGCCGGGACCGCGCTTGCAGATCCAGTATTTGCCGGCCGGCGTGAGCACGCGCGCCAGCATCGCTTGCCGCGGATCGTCCTTTTCATCGAAACAGCGGGCCAGGCGCAGGGCGAAGGCCGTGGCCGCTTCCGATTCGAGCGCCAGGTCGGCCAGCACGTTTTGCATCAGCGGCTGCTCGGCCAGCGGCTTGCCGAACACGGCACGCTGGCGCGCATGGTGCAGCGCCTGCGTCAAGGCGGCGCGCATGATGCCGGCGCTGCCCAGCACGCAATCGAGGCGCGTGTGACTGGCCATTTCCAGAATCGTGGGTATGCCCCGCCCCGGCTGCCCCACGAGCCAGCCGTAGGCATTCGTAAATTCCACTTCCGACGAAGCGTTCGAGCGGTTGCCCAATTTATCTTTCAGACGCTGCACGCGGATGGCGTTGCGGCTGCCGTCGGGCAGGTAGCGGGGCAGGAAGAAGCACGACAATCCGCCCTCGTCCGCCTGGGCCAGGATCAGATGGGCGTCGCACTGGGGTGCCGAAAAAAACCATTTGTGGCCGACGATGCGCCAGACGCCATCAGCCTCGCCGCCGAACAGGGCTTGCCCCTCGGCCGGCGGCACGGGCACGGCGCGCGTGGTATTGCTGCGCACGTCCGAGCCGCCCTGCTTTTCCGTCATGCCCATGCCGACCAGTGCGCCCCGCTTCTGCTCCACGGGCAAAGAGCGGGGATCGTAGTCGCGCGAGAGGATTTTCGGCAGCCAGCGCTGCGCGATCTGCGGCAGATCCAGCGCCTGGCGCAAGGCCGGCACCGAGGCATACGTCATCGTCACGGGACACTGCGTGCCGTTTTCCACCTGTCCCACTAATAGATAGGCGGCCGCGCGCGCCACCTGGGCACCGGGACCGGGCGCGGCCCACGGCGAAGCATGCGCGCCCGCGCCCACGAGGATGGCCATCAGTTCGTGCCAGGCCGGATGGAACAGCACTTCATCGATGCGGCGCCCGGCCCGGTCGAACTGCTGCAACTCGGGCGTGTGGATATTGGCCAGGCGCGCCAGCGCATAAGTTTCGGTGCGGCCCAGCTTTTCGCCCAGCACGTCGAGCGCCTGCAGCGCCGCGCCGCCGCCCTCGCGCAGCAGCGCCTCAATCAGCGCCGGGTCGCAGGCGAACAGATTGACGTTTTCAAACGGCGTGGCCTGGTTGAAAACTTCATGCGTGTCAAAAGCATTCATGGGGGTCTCCCGCGATTTGTTATCATGGCGCCCTTGCCTGCCGCGGACGCACCGTCAACACCGCCTGCCAGCCAGACTAGCGTAAAGCGCATGGCGGGGCAAGCGCGCCAGTGGAAGCAAGCGCAGATAAATGTTTCCATGCAGAATGAAAATGACTATGTGTGTCGCGCAGCATGATTTTTTTCATGGAAGGCAGGAATATTTACAAAACCTGAAGCAATGTTGCTCTATTTCATGTAATCGGGTGCTTTTCAATGATACATTTCGTGTGGATCGCGTTCCGATAGCCGCCTTTCGGCCCCTATGGCGCGCGTCACGCAAGACGCATTCTTTCCGTTGGCACGCCGCCCTGCAGCGAGCGCCGGCACTGATAATAAAAAGGTAAAAGCCAGCACGATGTTTTCCAGTACCCCATCCGCCGCCCACCGCGAGGCCCGCCACGAGTTGGACAACCTCATGGAAGAGGCCGGCGACGTCGTGTTCCGGCTCGATACGGACGGCCTGATCCTGTTCGCCAGCAAGCGCGCGGCCACCCTGTTTGGCGCACCATCGGGCATGACGGGCCACTTGCTGCTGCCGCTGGCCACCGAAGCGTCGCGCGCGGCGCTGCAGGCGGCGCTGGAAGATGCGCTGGAAGAACCGGGCCGCCTCGAAGTGCGCCTGCAAACGCCGGACCAGGAAATCTGGTTCGAGCTGCGCCTGTCTTCTTATATGAACGCGGCCGGCGTGGCCGAATTGCTGGTGGTCGGGCGCGACACGTCGGCCCAGCACAATACGGAAGAACGGCTGCGCCACATGGCCACGCACGATGCCCTCACGGGCTTGCCGAACCGCTTGCTGCTGTCGGACCGCATCCGCATGGTGATCGCCCAGGCCGCCCGTTCGGGCCAGGGCTTTTCCGTCGCCACCATCGGCCTCGATGGCTTTAAAAAGGTCAACGATGGCCTGGGCCACCCCGTCGGCGACGCCGTGCTGCGCCTGGCCGCCGCGCGCCTGCGCAAGACCCTGCGCGACAGCGATACCCTGGCGCGCGTGGGCGGCGATGAATTCGTCGCCGTGCTGCCCGGCAGCGCCACCGACGCGCAGATCAAGCTGGTGACGGGCCGCCTGCTGGCCACCCTGCAGGCGCCGTTCGAAGTGGACGGCCACACGATCTACGTGGGCGCGTCCGTGGGCGTGTCGATCTATCCGCTGCATGCGGAAGATGAAGTGCGCCTGGTGGCGCTGGCCGATGCGGCCATGTCGCGCGCCAAGGAAACGGGCAAGGCCCGCTGCCTGGTCTACAGCCCGCGCCTGAACGGCCCATCGGAACACGACATCTCGCTGGAAGCGGCCATGTTCCACGCCGTGCGCGAAGGCGAATTCCTGCTCTTTTACCAGCCCATCGTCGACGCGCACACGCGGCAAATCCAGGGTTTCGAAACCCTGATGCGCTGGAAGCACCCGACCCTGGGCCTGGTGCCGCCCGTGCGCTTCATCCCGATTGCCGAAGCCAATGGCCTGATCAATCTGCTCGGTGCCTGGGCGCTGAAGGCGGCCTGCGTGCAGCTCAAGCAGTTCCAGGAAGTGGCCAAGCGGCCGCTGTACATCTCCGTCAACATCAGCCCGCGCCAGTTCCGCAACGACAAATTCCTCGACGTGCTCGATGACGCCATCGCGTTTTCGGGGCTCTCGGGCGAACACCTGGTGCTGGAAATTACGGAAGGCACCTTGATGATCGACCCCGTGCATGCGGAAACCATCCTCGTCAAGATGACGGAGCGCCGCGCGCGCATCGCCATCGACGATTTCGGCACCGGCTACTCTTCGCTCGCGTATCTGAAGCGCTTTCCCATTTCCGTGCTGAAGATCGACCGCACCTTCATCAAGGACTTGCCCGAATCGAGCAAGGATGCGGCCATCTGCAACACCATTCTCGACCTGGCCAAGCATTTGAATCTGTCCGTGGTGGCCGAAGGCGTGGAAACCGAAGAGCAAATGCACTTCATCGAATCGCGCGGCTGCCAGTACGTGCAAGGCTACCTGACGGGCAAACCGATGCCGGCCCATGCCGCGCTGTCGGCCTTGAGCGACAAAACCTATGCGGCGCTGGTGCCTGTGCCGTCTGCCAATGAACCGCGCGGAGGGGTGCAATGAATCCAGGTCATTTCACGGTACCGACACAACTGGGCAAAAACACCCTCGACCTGCTGTGGGCGCGCACGCGCCAGCAGGGCGACATGCCCGGCTTCGCGAAAGCCATCAGCGCCATCCTCGGCGCCATGCGCGGCGAGGATGACCACGAATTCGACATCACGCAAACGGTGCTGTCCGACCCTGTCCTCACGCACAAGGTACTCAGGCTGGCCAACAGCGGCATGTATTCGGCCTTCGGCCAGCGGGTCAACACGGTCTCGAAGGCCGTGCTGGTGCTGGGCATCGACGCCATCGGCCACCTGGCGCTGGGCCTGAAGCTGATCGAGGAACTATCGCAGGCGTCGCCCGATTCCGTCAGCGCCCACGTGGAAATGGAAAAGGCCGTGCTGGCCGGGATGGTGGCGCAGCAGGTGGCCACCAGCGCCGGCAGCCTGCAGGCGGAGCAGGCAGTCGTCTGCTCGATGCTGCACACCCTGGGCCGCATGATGGTGACGTTCTACATGACGGACTTCTGGGCGCGCATGCAGGCGCATGCGGGTCCCGGCAACGAGGCGGCCGCCGCGCGCGAAATCCTCGGCCTGTCGCTGCCCGAAGTGGGCTATGCCACGGCCGCCCACTGGGGCTTGCCGCAGCACCTGATCAACGGCATGCGTCCGATGGATCCGTCGCCGGACAACTCTCCCGTCAGCGGCGCCGACTGGATGGCGGGCCTGTCGACGATGGCGGCGCGCTGCGCCGACTCGCTGTGGCATGACGATGCGGCCGGCGCGGCGCAGGTGCACGCGCTGATCGACGATTATGCGGGCACCCTGGGCATCACGGCGACCGACCTGGTGGTGGCCGTGGACAAGGCCAAGGCGATGGCGGCGGCCGACCTGTCGATCGCGCCCCTGTCGAAGCCGGCCGAACGGCGCGCGCGCCAGCTGGCGTCGACGCGCATGCGCGCCGAAGGCAACCGCGTATTGATCGGCGGCCTGGCCGACCTGCGCGGCGCCATCGGCAGCGCCAGCCCGGGACAAATGGTCTCGATGGCGCTTGAAACGCTGCACCAGGGCTTCGATTTTTCGCGCTCGGTGGCATTCGTGCGCAACCACAGGGATCATCTGTATTCGGCGCGCATCAGCATGGGCGAAGGCATGGCCGACTTGCAGGATTTGATGGTGTTTGGCGACGCGTATGAACCGAACGTCTTCCACGCGGCCCTCAATAGCGACCGCGTGATCTTCATCGACAATGCGCGCGACCCGAAATTTGCCGCCAAGCTGCCGCAATGGTGGAAAGCGACGCTGTCGGAAGCGCGCAGCTTCGTCGTGCTGCCGCTGTCGGCCAACGGCCACCCCACGGGATTTTTATATGGCGACTGGGACGACAGCTTCCCGCCGATCCAATTGAATCAGACGGAATTCAACCTGATCAACGATATCCGGGCTTTACTGGTGCAGTCGGTGGAGATGCGGCACCAGTTGGAGCTGGTGGCGAACAAGGTGGCGTGATGCAAATGATGTCGGATTACGCGCAAGCGCTAATCCGACCTCCCCATGGCATGGGCCGTAGGTCGGATTAGGGCTGCAGGCCCGTAATCCGACGACATTCCACTTACTTCAACTTCGGCGTCGAAACCGACACATCGCCGCACTGCGCGCGGTGCATCAGGGCGTGGTCGATCAGCACCAGCGCCAGCATGGCTTCGGCAATCGGCGTGGCGCGGATGCCCACGCAGGGGTCGTGGCGGCCGAACGTCTCCACCATCACGGGATTACCCTCTTTATCGATCGAGCGGCGCGGCGTGCGGATCGACGAGGTCGGCTTGATGGCGATCGAGACGCTGATATCCTGCCCCGTCGAAATGCCGCCCAGGACGCCGCCGGCGTTATTGCCGACAAAACCTTCCGGCGTCAGTTCGTCGCCATGCTCGGAACCCTTCTGTGCCACCGAATCGAAACCGGCGCCGATTTCCACGCCCTTGACGGCATTGATGCCCATCATGGCGTAGGCGATGTCGGCGTCGAGCTTGTCGTAGATGGGCTGGCCCAGGCCGACCGGCACGTTTTGCGCGATCACGTCGATGCGCGCGCCGATGGAATCGCCGTCGCGGCGCAACTGGTCCATGGCCTCTTCCATGCGCGCGATCAGGTCCGCGTCGCCGCTGGCGGCAAAGAACGGATTCGCATGCACGTGTTCCCACGACTGGAATGGCACGGGAATGTCGCCCAGCTGGCTCATGCAACCCTTGAACGTGGTGCCGTACTGCTGCAGCAGCCATTTCTTGGCAATCGCCGCCGCGCCCACCACGGGCGCCGTCAGGCGCGCCGACGAGCGCCCGCCGCCGCGCGGATCGCGCACGCCGTATTTGTGCCAGTAGGTGTAGTCAGCGTGGCCGGGGCGGAAGCTTTCCGCGATATTGCCGTAATCCTTGCTGCGCTGGTCTTCATTGCGGATCAGCAGCGCGATGGGCGTACCCGTCGTCACGCCCTGATACACGCCGGAGAGGATCTCGACCGTATCCGATTCCTGGCGCTGCGTCACGTGGCGCGACGTGCCCGGCTTGCGGCGGTCCAGCTCGGGCTGGATATCGGCTTCCGACAGGATCAATCCCGGTGGACAGCCATCGATCACGCAGCCGATGGCCGGACCGTGCGATTCGCCGAAAGTGGTAACAGTAAACAGCTTGCCAAAAGAATTGCCGGACATAGTAGGAAGTGTAAGGACTGAAAAACTCAATTCTACCAGCCTGCGGGGCATGCCATGCCGCTAATGCCGCGCCCAGGCCCGATATTCCCCCGCCCAAATCGCCATTTTTACATCCCGTGTATTTTTTCACACAAAAACACCAAATATGAGTTGCAATAATGCAAAACAAGAAATATTGCTCCACAGAATAGATTTAAAAAAACATTTTGCTTATTAAATAGCTATATACTTGGATCAAAGCGCGCCACACAATACTGGTTATCAAACCGATTTGGACTGCGCCGAGAGCACGTCACAAATGCCCAGGGCTAGGCGCGTTGCCGAAGACAGTACGCAAGTACGGCGAGACAACGCAACAACGCGATGGGCTTTTGCGACGCGCTCGTATAAACATCGAGTCATCCTGGAGAAGCTATACATGCCCGCACCGATCATCCCCCTTGACGCCAACAAGGACGATCACGACGACCTGGTATTCCTCGATGAGCAACCGGCTGCGCCCCTGACGGCCGCACCGCACAGCGTCTGGCGGGTGATGATCATCGACGACGATGAAGACGTCCATTCCACCACCACTTTCGCCCTCGGCAACCTGGAAATGCAGCACCGCCCGCTGGAATTCGTGCATGCGTATTCGGCCGGCCAGGCGCGCGAACTGCTCAGGCATGAAGACGACATCGCCGTCATCCTGCTCGACGTGGTAATGGAACAGGATGACGCGGGCCTGCACCTGGTGCGCTACATCCGCGAAACCCTGAAAATGACGGACGTGCGCATCATCCTGCGCACGGGCCAGCCAGGCTATGCGCCGGAAATCGACGCCATCCGCGATTTCGACATCAATGACTACAAGACCAAGTCCGAACTGACGCGCATCAAGCTGTTTACCACGGTGACGGCGGCCATCCGCTCGTACGAGCAGATCCGTTCGATCAACAGCAGCCGGCGCGGCCTGGACCGTATCGTCCACGCCAGCACGCAGCTGATGGCGCTGCACGGCGTGCAGAATTTCTCGGCCGGCGTGCTGGCGCAGATCGCCGACCTGCTGGGCATCCGCGCCGACGGCGTGCTGTGCGTGCAGGATTTGCAGGACAACGGCAGCAAGGAGCTGCTCGTCTCGGCCTGCACGGGCAGCTTTTCCAGCCTGCCGCACAGCGCCCTGTGCGGCTTGCAAAATCCCCGCGTGATGGCCGCGATCGAACACACGCTGGCGCAGCGGCGCAATGTGTACGCGCACGACTACGCCACCTTGTACTTCGCGGGCAAGGCCAGCCGCGATGCGGCCGCCTACCTGGTGCTGCCGCGTCCCCTTTCCGCCATCGATGAAAGCCTGCTGGAAGTCTTCTGCAGCAACGTCGCCGTGGGCCTGGACAACGTCGAGCTGGTGTCGCACCTGCACAATGCCGCCTTTTACGACCAGTTGTCGAAGCTGCCCAACCGCACGCGCCTGGTGGAAATCCTCGACGCCACCCTGGCCGGCCCCGCGCGCGACGACGCCACCTTGTCGCTGGTCGATCTCGACCATTTTGCCGAAACCAACGACGCGCTGGGCCACCAGTTCGGCGACACCTTGCTGATCGCCGTGGCGGGCCGCTTGCAAACCCAGCTGGGTCCCCAGCTGACGGTGGCGCGCCTGGGCGGCGACATTTTTTGCGTGCTGGGCGACTCGTCGCAAGTCAACCCAAACAAGATCCTCGCCCTGTTCCAGCCGCCGTTCTGCATTGACGGCCAGGACGTGCAGCTGTCCGCCACCCTGGGCCTGGTGCGGCTCGGTGAACATGCGGGCACGGGCGCCGATGCGCTGAAGGATGCCGATATCGCCCTGAAGCGGGCGAAAAGCCAGCAGCGCGCCGGCCACTTCTATTTCTCGCGCAGCATGGGCATCGAAATCCGCGAAAGGGTGCGCATGATGCACGCGCTGCGCACGGCTTTCAGCCAGGACCAGCTGTTTGTCGTGTACCAGCCGCAGATCGACCTGACGACGCGCCGCCCCGTGGGCGCGGAAGCGCTGCTGCGCTGGCAGACGCCGGACGGCAAGTTCATCTCGCCCGACCGCTTCATCCCGATTGCCGAATACTCGGGCATCATCATCGACTTGGGCGAATGGGTGCTGCGCACGGCCTGCCGCGAACTGGTGCTGCTGCGCCAACAGGGCCACCGCAACTTCGTCATGTCCATCAACGTGTCGCAGGTGCAGTTCCGCCATCCGCTATTTTTGGACATGCTGCGCGCGGCGCTGGAAGAGACACAGGCGCCGCCCGAGTTCATCGAGCTGGAAATCACGGAATCGATGGCCATGGAAGAGCCGGACCTGCTGATCAAGATGCTGTGGCAGATCAAGCAGACGGGCGTGAGCATTGCCATCGACGACTTCGGCACGGGTTTTTCCTCGCTGTCCTATTTGCAGCGGCTGCAGGTGGACCGCCTGAAAATCGACCGCGCGTTTGTGACGGAAATCACCGGTTCGGCGCGCGGCAGCAGCATCGCCGAGATGGTCATCCAACTGGGCCGCAACCTGGGCCTGGCCGTGATCGCGGAAGGCGTGGAAGACGAGCGGCAAGCGCAAATCTTGCAGGCGCTGGGCTGCCCGATGGCACAAGGCTTTCTGTTCGCCCGCCCGATGACGGCCACGGCGCTGGGCACCTGGCTGAACAACGAGGCGCTGCAGGGAGCGGCGTAGGCGCCACCCTGGATAGCCAATGCAAAACGCCGGCAGTTGCCGGCGTTGTTTTTACTGCATGCTGATATCAGTCCGTCGTTTCGGCCGGCCAGTCGCGGATGTAGGCCTTGAGCATCTGGTTTTCAAAGCTTTGCGCCTCAAGCACGGCGCGCGCCACGTCGTAGAAGGAGATGACGCCCAGCAGGGTCTTGGCGTTCATGACGGGCAGGTAGCGCGCATGTTTTTCCAGCATGATGCGGCGCACTTCGTTCACTTCCGTATCCGGGGTGACGGTGATCGGGTGGTCATCCATGTGCTTGCGCACGGTGCCGCCGCCGATCTGGCCCGCGTTTTCATGCAGCGCGTTCAACACTTCGCGGAAGGTCAACATGCCGACCAGGTCGCCAAATTCCATGACCACCAGCGAACCGATGTCTTTTTCAGCCATGGTATTGGCCGCGTCAAGCAGGGGCTGGTCAGGCGTGACCGTGTAGAGAATATTGCCCTTGACTTGGAGAATTTCAGATACTTTCATATTGGCCGTCCTGTCCGCGTGATTGGTATTTTAGTTATTCTAGCCCTTACTGCGACTGTAGCCTATGCCTGCGGAAAAATCCAGCCTTGCGCGCAATCAAATCGGGGGGATTGCGCGCCACGTTCCATTACGCGCGGCGGCGGAACCACCCTGCGATGGACAAGCGCTCGCGCGCCGTCGGCAGCACTTCGTGCAACATCTCGCCCGACATGAACATGGCCATGCGGCCCGCCTGCGGCAAGATGTCCATCACGGCCGCGCCTTGCGGATGCAGGCGCAGCGCGCCGCCATGCTCGGGCTGCCAGTCGTCGTTCAGGTACAGCACGACGGACACGGTGCGCTTGTCGTCGTCGCGGAAACGGTCAAGATGGGCCCGGTAAAAGGCGCCCGGCGCGTACAGCGCGAAATGGCTTTCGTATTCTTCCAGCCCCAGGAACAGCTCGCGGTTCAGCATGCAGCGCAGCGCTTCCATGTGTTCCAGGTAGCGGTCGCACGCCTCTGAACGGCCCGCTTCCAGCCATTCGATATGGTCGCCGCGGATATCGGGCTGCAGCAGCGGTGCATGGCCGCTGCCCACGCCGGCGCCCTTCATCTTGCCGCTGAGCATGGATTGCACGCATTCGGCGGCCAGCTGGCGGTTCAGTTCAGGGGAGATGAAATGTTCTTGCATGAGCCAGCCTGCCTGGCACAGGCCGTCGACGATAGAGGGTCCGGGAACGGCAAGGGAGCCGTCGAACGATATTGCGGGCATAAAATCTTTCCTGGTGGACATGCGATGGAGTGCGCCTGAAGCCCAGGAATTCGCTGGCACGTAGCCGCCTTCCCTGCGGCGCGGCGCACGCGCACAGGTCAAACAGCCCGAATATCACTGATCCGGTATCCTACCACCGCCCTGCCTTGCCGGTCACTTTTTTTACACTGCAGGTTACATGCCCTGCCCGCCAGCACGGCGCCATGCGCCCTGCACAGGAGACCTTTTGCTCAGCTGCAAATCAGGTTACGATCTTGCCACTATAAAAACTTGGCGGAGACACCATGAGCGGTCCGAAATACCCCGGTTTCGACACTTTATCCCTGCATGCGGGCGCGGCGCCCGATCCGGCCACAGGCGCACGCGCCACGCCCATCCACTTCACGTCCTCGTTTGCCTTCAAGAGTTCGGAGCATGCGGCTTCGCTATTCAATATGGAGCGGGCCGGCCACGTCTATTCGCGCATCTCGAATCCCACGAACGCCGTGCTGGAAGAGCGCATCGCCGCGCTGGAAGGTGGCGTGGCCGGCATCGCCACGGCCAGCGGCCAGGCCGCCATGCACCTGGGCTTGTCCACCATCGCGGGCGCCGGTTCGCACATCGTTGCCTCGCGCGCCCTGTACGGCGGCTCGCACAACCTGCTGGCCTACACACTGAAACGCTTCGGCATCGAGACGACCTTTGTCGACCCGCGCGACGTGGACTCTTGGCGCGCCGCCATCCGCTCAAATACAAAAGTGCTGTTTGCCGAAACCCTGGGCAATCCCGGTCTCGACGTGCTGGACATCCCCCGGATTGCCGCTCTGGCGCACGAGCACCATCTGCCGCTGATGCTCGATTCGACGTTTACCACGCCGTATTTGCTGCGCCCCTTCGAGCATGGGGCCGACCTGGTGTTCCACTCGGCCACCAAATTCCTGTGCGGGCACGGCACGGCCATCGGCGGCCTGCTCGTCGATGGCGGCACCTTCGACTGGCAAACGGCGTACGACAAGACGGGCCGTTTCGCCGAACTGTGCGAGCCGTACGAAGGCTTCCACGGCATGGTCTTCGCCGAGGAATCGACGGTGGCGCCGTTCGCCCTGCGCGCGCGGCGCGAAGGTTTGCGCGATTTCGGCGCCGTCATGAGCCCGCACAATTCCTTCGCCATCCTGCAGGGCGTTGAAACCCTGGGCCTGCGCATGGACCGCCATGTGGCCAACACGCGCAAAGTCATCGACTTTTTGCTGGCCAATCCGGTCGTGGAATCCGTGTCCTATCCGGAGCTGCCGTCGCACCCCGATTACGAGCTGGCAAAAACCCTGCTGCCGAAAGGCGCGGGCGGCGTGTTCACGTTCCGCCTGCGCGGCGACCGTGCGGCCGGCCAGCGCTTTGTCGACAGCCTGAAGATTTTCTCGCACCTGGCCAATGTGGGCGACGCCAAGTCGCTCGTCATCCACCCCGCCTCCACCACGCATTTCCGCGTGCCCGACGACCAGCTGGCGCAGGCGGGCATCACGCAAGGCACCATGCGCTTGTCCGTGGGCCTGGAAGACGCGGACGATTTGATCGAAGACCTGGCCCGTGGCCTGAAACTGTCGCAGAAAGGCGCCTGAGATGCTGTTCACCATCGACAATAGCGTCGCCTACTGCTACACGGGCGGCAAGGCTTTTAACCCACATCAGCCGACGGCCGTCTTCATCCACGGCGCGCAAAACGACCATTCCGTGTGGGCGCTGCAAACGCGCTATTTTGCCCACCACGGCTGGAACGTGCTGGCTGTCGACTTGCCCGGGCACGGGCGCAGCCTGGGCGCGGCGAAAACCAAGGTGGAAGAGCTGGCGCGCTGGATACTGGCCGTGCTGGACGCTGCCGGCGCGGCCAGGGCCATGCTGATCGGCCACAGCATGGGCTCACTGATCGCGCTGGAAGCGGCATTCCTGGCGCCGGAACGGGTCAGCCACCTGGCCATGCTGGGCTCCACCTACCCGATGAAAGTCTCGCCGGCGTTGCTGGAAACGTCGCTGAACGATGAGCAGGCGGCCATCGACATGGTCAATATCTGGTCGCACTCGTCGATCGCGCAAAAGCCGTCGTTCCCCGGCCCCGGTTTTTATGCCATGGGCGGCGCGCGGCGTCTGAAACAGCGCATCGCAGCCCTCAACCCCGATCACGTGTTTCACACGGATTTTTTCGCCTGCAATGCCTATGCGAACGGCGAAATCGCCGCCGCTTCGGTACACTGCCCGACTTTATTCATTTTCGGCGCGCGCGACATGATGACACCGCCCAAATCGACCCGTTTACTGACTTCTGCCATCGCGCATGGCACGGTGGTGCAAGTCGACAGCGGGCACGAATTGATGGCCGAGCAGCCGGACGCCGTGCTCGACGCGCTGTTTGCGTTTGCGCAAACGGCAGCGGCATGAACGCTTTTTTTTAGGATAGATGCACATGTTGTTGAATACCCTGTTCGATGAATTGACTGGCCGCGGCAGCGGCACGGAAGCGGAACGGCACGAACGCTATAAATGGCTGGAACAGCTGCGCTTCACCAACCCGCTGGCGGACGAAGGCGGTCCCATGGCCGGCATTCCGTACTACCAATGGTGCCGGCTGCCGCAGGCGCTGGTCGTGGCGGGCCAGCACACTGATCTGCTGGTCGGCACCACGAGCTCCCAGTACCTGGTCTTCGAGGGCCGCCACGCGGCAGCCTTCGCTGCCGAACTGGGCCTGCAATACGACGCCAACAACCGCATCGACCGCCCCGGTGGCCTCGACGAGCTGCTCGACGCCTATGAAGAGCAGGCGGACGGCAGCTGGACTACCCTGCCGAATGAACCGCCAGCGCCACCGCCGGCCGGCTGGGACGACGTGTACTTCCGCGTACGCGACCTGAGCGACGGCAGAACCATCCAGAGCGTGACCACCATCGCTTACGAGAGCAGCCGCTTCCCTGGCTACACCCTGCTGGGCACGACCATGGTAGGCGTCGGCGCCATCGTCCACGACGACGAGACGGCGCAGTATATGCAGCAAATCTTCGCCGACTGGGCCATCCAGCGCGATTGCGCCGCCACCTGCCCGGCTTCGTCCACGCCCTGGCCTTGCACGCCGCGCCAGACGCCGCCCGCACCGTTCGATTTTGCCCGCAACCTCGCCTACCTCGACACCTTGCTGGCCGCCTACGCACGCGCACAGACGCAGGCGAAAAACGACGGCGGCGACGCGGCCTACTGGGCATGCGCGGCCGCCAGCACGGCTTACCAGGTCTTCTCGCTGCGCTACACGGCGGGCTCGCCCTTGCCGGAAGTGGAGCCAGCGCTGGAAGCGGCCGTCGCCGCCTGCGAAACGGCGCGCACGGCCCTGGCCGCAGCCTACGATGACGACGCCTTGCCGGCCTTCGATTTCGAACAGTTGACCGATTATGCGCGCACCCTGCAGCTGCTGGGCGCTACCCTGCTGTTCGGCCGCCACGACCTGGCCATGCGCCTGGCCGCCCTGCAAACGGCCTTCGATGGCGAAGACGGCGTGTACGAAGCGCTGCTGTCCGCCGTCGATCCGCAGCGTCCCGCCGTCAACGAGTGGTATTTCGCCGAACCTTATACCGCCCTGTACGACTGCCTGGACGCGGACGACCCTGCGCAGCAGCTCGATCACTTGCGGCACTACCTGGCCAGCTGGCACGGTGCGCTGATCCACGAAGACTGGTTCAACGGCCATTTGCGCGCGCAGGGACTGGGCGGCTACTACGGCCTGTGGGCCTTCGAGGCAGCCGCCGTGGCCAAGCAGCTGGGCCTCGAGCGCAGCGCGCTGGCGCACTGGCTCATGCCGCCATCGCCCTGATCCCCCAACATTTTAACGAAGAGACATGATCAATACCGCAGCCCTGTTCAGCACCGCCTTTTTACCCGGCCAGGCCGGCTTCGACACCGAGACTATCGCCGGCCTGGCCGAATGGCGGCTGGATGTACCTACGCTGTTCAAGCTGCTCGTCGGCGCCGGCACGCAAGCCGTCGCCTGGCCCATCTACGGCGATGGCGAGGAGTGCCCCTGCGTGCTGGCCGCGCCGATGGCGCAGGCGCAAGCCAGCTGGCAAGCGTTGTCCGCGCTGATGGACAAGCCGCGCGACGCGGCCGCCATCGTCGCGCGCGGCGCCATCAGCGCCCTGCTGGCGGGCGGCCAGCCGTGGCTGATCCTCGATGGCGTGCAGCTGATCGCGCACGATATCGGCACGCCGGGCTACGCGGCAGGACTCGACGCCCTGCGCGCCGAGGCGCAAGCCTTGCACTCTGCCCTGCTGCGCGGCGACCGGGACGCGCTGGCGCCGTTGCTGACCATCGGCGCCGCGTCGCCGGCTACCGGCTACTGGTCGGCCACGGCCGATGCACAGCTGGCCGATGTCGAGGAACTCGATACGCAAGACCTAGCCTTCTTACAGGGCCTGGAAGTAGCGGGCTGGGTGGAAGATGTACTGTGCTATGAGGTAAGCGCCGCCGGCGAACCGGACGTCACCGGCCTGGTCACGCCGTATGGCCGCTGGATCGTGCCGCTGTCGCAGCGCTATGTGGACCTGGGCGTTTACTATGCGGACGATGGCTGGATCACCTTTGCCACGGCGGACGCGCCCGACGCGCACGGCGTCATGGACTTGAATGGCACGCTGGTGCTGCCGCCCGCCCCCGGCGCCCTGTACGTGATCACCCCCCACCTGCTGCAGAGAATCGATGCGGACGGCGCCAGCCGCCTGCTGCGCCTGCCCGACGGCGCGCTGATGATGGACGGGGTGGACAACATCTGCCTGCGCGAAGATGGCTTGATCGACATCGAGCGCCAGACAGATGATGACGAGCGCAATGTGCACGGCGTGGTCGACAAGACGGGCAAGGTCGTGGTGGCGCCAGCCTACAGCTCGGTGCAGGATTTCGGCACCAAGAAAAAAATCGCCATCGTCAGCCAGCGCATCGCGGGGCGCTCCCTGTTTGGCCTGGTCAATCACCAGGGCGAGCTGCTGGCGCCGTGCCAGTACGAAGCCATCGACTGCGCCACCACCTCGTCGCCGCCCAAGCTGCGCAAGAACCGGATCTTCGCCATCGATGCGCAAGGCCTGGCCTGCATGCTGACCCTCGATGGAAAACCGGCTTTCACGCCCCTGTATCCACCGGCCCACCATCTGCGCGGCGTGGCCGTGCAAAGCGACTTTTTATATGTCGTCAAGGATGGCATGGCCTGGAGCATGGATTTCACGGGCCAGCTGCTCGAGCAGTTCGACACCGTGGACAACTTCAAGGCGGCCATCACGGCCCAGTTGAGCGAAGCCATGGGACTGGGCAAAAAGAAACCCGCCAGGCGCCGCAGCTTCACGCCCGCGCAAATCCTGGCAAAGGCCGAGCGCGGGCAATTGCGCAGCATGGCCGCCCTGCTCCTGCTGGGCGATGCGGATCTGGCCGCGCGCTGCGTGGACATCACCCTGGAAGCGCTGGCGGAGGACGATCCGGAAGAGGAATACGACGGCGACTCGCCCGAAGCGGCCTGCTTCTTCCTGCTCTGGTCCACGGCCGCCGATGCGCTGGGCCACGGCACCACCCTGGACTGGAAATCGGTCGATGAAGTGCCGCGCATCGCCCAGCATATCGCCCTGCCCGCGCTGCGGGACTTCCGCTGGGCGGACCAGCAAGATGGCGATGCCATGGCCGACGGCCTGGCCGCCATCGCCGCCCATCTGTCGCCGCACCAGCTGCGCCTCGTGAACCTGCAGGGTGGCGAGGATACGTATTACCTGGGCGTGGTGCGGGCGCAGGATGCGGCCGCGTTCAGCGCCGTGGCGCTGCAGGCGGCCTTGCGGCCGGTCCTGCTATGAGAGGATTGCCGGCACGTCGTCGTTATTTGGCGGAACGATCGAATAGCGCCTTGTCAAAACGCAGGGTAATGACTTCGGTGTCGTCCGGCTTGCCCGGCTTGCGGCCGTCTTCACCCGGGTAGTTCGTATCGATTGCCACGACAAGCGTCTGGGCATCGAGTACTTCAACGCTCTCCACCGAGTCGAAAGGCATGCTGAACTTACCCACGGGCATATTGCTCGCCTGCCCGCCTATGCCTTTGGGATCGGAAATGTTCAGCAAGTCCACCAACAGCGTTTTCTTGAGCGCGCCGTCAGCGTCTTTTTCTTTCAGGTCCACCAGGTACAGGCGCTTGATCACGGCCTTGGCGCCCCAGAAGCCGTCGCGTTCGATCAGCACGAACTTGCTGCCGCCGACATTGGTCATGTCGCCGATCACGACGCCATTGTCCTTGGCCGCGCCATCCTTGCGGTACACGAGGTTCTTGCCCGTGTAGCGCATGGTGCCGGGGTCGAACTCGAAGATGTTCAGGTAGCGCTCATCGGCTGCGACGGGCCGCAGCGACGGGTCGCCTGGCGCCGCTTCCGGTACCGCGTAGAGCAGGCTGCGGTCGGCATTGTAGGCCAGGCTTTCGAAGCCGCGGCTGCCTGACAAGGTAATGCTGGCGCCCTTGCCCAGCACTTCCGGATTGGCCGGGCTGCGCAGGAAGGGATGGGGAACCGGGTCGCCCATCAGCGTGCCGTTTTTGTCGAAGTGCAGGATATAGGGGCCGAATTCCTCGCCCACGAAGTAAGTACCGTCGGCAGCGAGCGCAAGCGACTCGATGTCGAAATCAAAACCGGTCAGCAAGCGGCCGGCGCGAATGCGCGCATCGACGGCGATACCGCTGTCGGCAAAGACCAGGCCGCCGGTGGTGTTGCTGGGGTAGTTGACGTAGTCGGCCGTGATTTTCAGATCAACGCCCTTGCCATCGTTTAAGAAACCCTTGGCGTCGTTGAAGGCCAGGAAGCTGTTGAGCTTGATGCTGCCAGGCGTCTTGCTGGCGTCAGCGGCCGTGCGGAAGTTGATGCTGGCGTTATACAGGCCGAGCACGAAATCAGCCGAATTGCCCTTGGCGCCATAGCCATTGTCGGCCATGGCAGTCCAGCTGCCGTCATCATTCCTGAGCAGCGCGGAAAAGCCGGGAATCGGCACGCCACTGGCAAACGGCGGGGTGACGCCCAGCACTGCGGCTGTGAACTGTCCGGTAACCGGCCCTGGCCAGCGCGCCGTGTCAGGCAGCGCTGCCCAGCCGGCAAGCTGGTGCGGCAAGCCTTCCCCGTCCTTGGGCACCGCATCAGGAGCGGTAGAGGAACTGCCGCCGCAGGCAGCGAGCACGCCGCTGACCACCACGATGGCCAGGCCGCGGCACACATTCAAACCGCTCAAATGACAACGCATATTTGCTTCCTCAACAAGATGAATGAAGAGGAAAGCTTACCGGCCTTCGGTGACCAGTTTATGACATGCGCGCCCTATCGTGCGGGGCATAGGCGGGCAAGGAAGCGCGCCTCCCCGGCCCGTCACGCGCAGCGCACCTCCCCAAAATGCTGTGCCAGACTCAAACCCAGCCCCTGCTCCACGGCGTTTTCCACCTGCGCCGCCAGCGCGGCCGCTTCTTCGGCCGCCTTGATGTCGCGTTCATTCGTGGAACCGGCCGGATAGCCGGAGTTCACGCGCATGCCGCCGAAGACGAACAGCCGGTAGACATCGGCCAGGCTGATGCGGTTGACGTTGCCCAGCAAGACCCAGTGGTCGGAACTATCGGCCACGCGCTTGCCCCACTGCACGCGCACGGCGCCATCCACGTTGACCCGTCCCACCCATCCCTGCTGCACCATCTTGTCGAGCAGGGTTTCCATCTCTTCGAAGCCCAGGCGCGTGCTGCGGCGGATCTCGGCCGCGCCTACCAGGGCCGAATCGGCGCAGTGGCAAGCCTGGTGCAGCACTTTCAGGATGGCGACGGCATCGACGAATTCGCTGCCCGGCGCCGCTTCGTACCACCAGCGCTCGTATTTCACGACGGGCAAGGCGGCCACCAGCAAGGCGCCCACCAGGGTGATCATCCAGCTCAGGTATATCCACACGAGGAACAGCGGCAAGGCGGCCAGCGCGCCGTAGATGCGCGAATACGTGGGGAATTCCTGGATGAATTCGCCGAAGCCGCGCTTGGCCACCTCGAACGCCAGCGCCGCCAGCAAACCGCCCCAGGCCGCGTCGCGCCAGTCCACGTCGCGGTTCGGCACGGCGATGTAGAGCAGGGTAAACGCCAGCATGGTCAGGCCGATCGACACCAGGGTATAAAACACGGCGCCGATGAAAGGCACGGCGCCCACCACGCCGCTGGTGGCCATGAATAGGCGCGAGGTCACCGTCAGCGACACGCCCACCAGCAGCGGTCCCAGGGTGACGATGGCCCAGTAAACCAGTAGACGCTTGGTCCAGCGGCGCTCCTGGCGCACGCGCCAGATGCGGTTGAAGACGCGCTCGATCAAGCCCATCATGCCTATCGACGTGACGATCAGGGCGCCCGCGCCGATGGCCGACAGGCGCGTGGCCTTCGATGCAAACGTGGTCAGATAATCGAGGATGGTGTTCGATATCCCCTTCGGCATCACGCTTTGCACGAAATAATCTTCCAGCGCGTGGCGGAAGGTATTAAACAGGGGGAACGTGGTGAAGATCGCCAGGGCCAGGGTGAGCAGCGGCACCAGCGCGAACACGGTGGCGAACGTCAGGCTGCCGGCCACTTGCGGCAGGCTTTCCTCGCGCACGCGGCGGCGCGCGAACTGCAGCAGGTCGCGCGTTTCGGACCACGTCAGGCCGCGCACAATGTCGGCACCGATGTGCAGGGTGCGCCACAGGTATTGAAAGAACGGGAATATATATTTTGAAAACATGTGCAAAATCAGAACGGCGCCATGACAGCAGTCGTATCAGGCTGTAAAGCGCCCTATAATACCAATGATGAAGCCAACCAATCTGATTATTCTCGTATTGTTTTATTCACGCCATGGCGCCACGCGCCAGCTGGCCGAGCTGATAGCCCAGGGAGTGGAAAGCGTGCCTGGCTGCGATGCGCGCCTGCGCACCGTGCCCGCCGTCTCGACGGTGGCCGAAGCGACGGCGCCCGAAGTGCCGCCTGATGGCGCACCCTACGTGGAACTGGAAGACTTGCAGGAGTGCGCGGGCCTGGCCCTGGGCTCGCCCACGCGCTTCGGCAACATGGCCGCCGCCATGAAGTACTTCTGGGATGGCACGGCCAGCGACTGGCTGGCCGGCAGCCTGTCCGGCAAGCCCGCCTGCGTATTCACGTCCACGGGCAGCCTGCACGGCGGCCAGGAATCGACCCTGCTGTCGATGATGATCCCCCTCTTCCACCACGGCATGCTGGTCATGGGCCTGCCCTACACGCATCCCGAACTGATGACGACGTCCACGGGCGGCTCGCCGTATGGCGCCACGCACTGGTCGGGCATCGACGGCGACAAGGCGCTCAGCGACGATGAAAAGCGCCTGGCCATCGCCCTGGGACGGCGCCTGGCGGAAAACGCCGCGAAACTGGCAGGCGCATGATGCACGGCGTACTGCACAAGTATTTTCACTGGGGCGCCATCGCCAGCCTCGTCACCCTGATCGTCTGGTGCGTGCTGTGGGAAACCGTGATCGCCCCGCTGCAGCCGGGCGGCTCCTGGGTCGTCCTGAAGGCCGCGCCCCTGCTCATTCCCCTGTACGGCGTCATCAAGCGCGACGTCTATACCCTGCAATGGTCGTCGATGGTGATCCTGCTGTACTTCACGGAAGGCGTGGTGCGCGGCTACAGCGACACGAACGCCACCTCGGCCCTGATGGCCTGGGGCGAAGCGGTCATCGTCTGCATCTATTTTGTCTGCGCCGTGCTGTATCTGCGTCCGTATAAAAAGGCGGCCAAGCGCATGGCCAAGGAACTGCTGGAAAAAGTGAATAAAGTGAGCATCAAGAAATGAGCGACATGCCTGTGTGTGACCAAGCCGATAATGACCGAGCCGATTTCCTCGCCGTCTGCCGCGACCTTCTGGGCGACAGCTACGTCCTCACCCTGGACGCCGACACGGCGCCCTTCCTCACCGACTGGCGCGACCGGTTTACGGGCAAGGCGCTGGCCGTGCTGCGCCCCGCCACGGTGGAACAGGTGGCGGGCGTGCTGCGCGCCTGCGCGCAATGGCAGGTGCCCGTCGTGCCGCAGGGCGGCAATACGGGCCTTGTGCTGGGCAGCATACCCGACGCCGCCGGCACGGCCGTCGTGCTGTCGCTGGCGCGCCTGAACGGCATCCGCGCGCTCGATCCCGTCAACCGTACCATCACGGTCGATGCGGGCTGCATTTTGCAAACCATCCAGGAAGCGGCCAGCGCCGCCGGCTGTCTGTTCCCCCTGTCGCTGGCGGCCGAGGGCAGCTGCACCATCGGGGGGAATTTGGCGACGAACGCGGGCGGCACGGCCGTGCTGCGCTACGGGAATACGCGCGACCTGTGCCTGGGCCTGGAAGTGGTCACGCCGCAGGGCGAAATCTGGAGCGGCTTGCGCGGCCTGCGCAAGGATAATACGGGCTACGATTTGCGCGACCTGTACATCGGCGCGGAAGGCACCCTGGGCGTCATCACGGGCGCGGTCATGAAACTGTACCCGCAGCCGAAAGCCTGCATCACGGCGCTGGCCGCCATGCCCTCGCCCGCCCACGCGCTGCGCCTGCTCTCGCTGATGCAGGACCATTGCGGCGCCAGCCTGACGGGCTTTGAATTGATGTCGCGGTATTGCTTGCAACTGGTGGCGCAGCAGTTCCCCCAGCTGCCGCGCCCGTTCGCCGACGCGCACGGGCAGTACGTGCTGCTGGAATTATCGAGCAGCCAGTCCGAGGCGCACGCCGTGGAACTGCTGGAAGCGAGCATCGGCGCGGCCCTGGAGGATGAGTTGATAGCCGACGCCGTCGTCGCCAGTTCCGTGGCGCAGTCCGAGGGACTGTGGCAGCTGCGCGAACACATCCCATTGGCGCAGGCGCAGGCGGGCAAGAACATCAAGCACGATATCTCGCTGCCGATTTCCCGCATCGCCGATTTCATCGCCGTCACGGATGCGGCCCTTGAGTCAGCCTTCCCCGGCTGCCAGCTCGTGTGCTTCGGCCACCTGGGCGACGGCAACCTGCATTACAACGTGGCGCCGCCCGCCGGCATGACGGACCGCGACTTCCTGGCCAACCAGGATGCGATCAACCGCATCGTGCATGACCAGGTCCATGGTCTCGGCGGCTCGATATCGGCCGAACACGGCATCGGCGCGCTGAAGAAGGACGACCTGGCCCGCTACAAGTCGCCGCTGGAACTGCAGCTGATGCGCGCTGTCAAACAGGCGCTGGACCCGCGGAACATCATGAATCCGGGGAAGATATTGTGAAATCGCCGTCCCTCCTGCTATGTGCCATGGTCTTGCTGGCCGGCTCCGCCGCTGCGCAGGACGTCTACAAATGCGTGCAGGATGGCCGGACCAGCTACAGCGCCACGCCCTGCACGGGCGGGCAGCTGCGGATACTGGAAGTCCCCTCGCCTCCGCCCGCCGTCGACAAGGGCGCGGCCACGCGCCAGGAACGGGTGGCCAGCCAGATGGAAGCGGCGCGCAAGCAGCGCGAGAAGCTCGAAGACCAGGCCCGTGAACGGGCCGCAAAACAGAAGGAAATGCACGAGAAGCATTGCGCGCAGCTGCGTCTGGAACAGAAATGGGCGGCGCAGGACGCCGTCGGCGCGGGCAATAAAACCCGCGATGCGGCGCAACTGAAGGCGCGGCGCGCCGGCGAGCGCCTGGCCGTCGAATGCCTGAATTGAGTGCGCAGGTGGAAAGCCCGGCAACGACGCGCCTGCTGTCGCGCTGGCTGCTGCTGGGCGAATGGCGCTTTCACCCCGTGCGGGCCTTCGTCGCCATCCTCGCCATCGCCATCGGCGTGTCGCTGGGCTTTGCCATCCATTTGATCAACGCGGCCGCCTTCAATGAATTTTCCACGGCCGTCAAAAGCCTGTCCGGCCAGGCCGACGTCCAGGTGGCCGGGCGCGAAGCGCTGTTCGATGAAAGCATCTACCCGCAGCTGGCGCAGCGCGACGGCGTGGCCGTCGCCTCGCCCGTGCTGGAGCTGCAGGCCACGGTGACCGGCAAGAAGGACGGCGGCCCGCTGCACATCCTGGCGCTCGACGTCTTCCGCGCCGGCTTCATCTCGCCCGACCTGATCGGCGCGCCTGCCGAAGGCCAGCCTTTCGACACCCTGGCCGACGACGCCGTCTTCCTGTCGCCGGCCGCCCTGCGCTGGCTGGCCGTGGCCGAAGGCGGCCAGGTCGCCCTGCAATCGGGCACGGGCACGGTATCCCTGCGCGTGGCAGGTCCGCTGCAGCGGGCGCGCGCCGGCCAGCGCATCGCCGTGATGGATATCGGCGCGGCGCAGTGGCGCTTCAACAAGCTGGGCAAGCTGTCGCGCATCGACTTGAAACTGCGCCAGGGCGTGAACCGCGACGCCTTTCAGGCGGACCTGGCGCGCACGCTGGAAGCGCGGTATCCGGGGCGTTTCCAGGTGGGCCAGCCCAATGATGAAAACCAGAATAGCCGCAACAATAACCTGAGCCGCGCCTACCGCGTCAACCTGACGGTGCTGGCGCTCGTCGCCCTGTTTACGGGCGCCTTTTTGGTCTTTTCCACACAGGCCCTGTCCGTCATCCGCCGCCGTGGCCAGTTCGCGCTGCTGCGCGTGCTGGGCATGGAGCGGGGCCAGTTGCTGCGCCAGGTGCTGCTGGAAGGCGCCAGCCTCGGTATCGTTGGCGCCGCGCTGGGTATCGCCGGCGGCTACGCCATGGCGGCCGTCGCCCTGCGCTTCTTCGGCGGCGACCTGGGCGCCGGCTATTTCGCGGGCGTGCAGCCGCAGGTGCAGTTCACGCCCGTCGCCGCCTTCGTCTATTTTGCGCTGGGCCTCGGTGTCGCCTTGCTGGGCTGCGCCGCGCCCGCGCTGGAAGCGGCCCGCGCGGCCCCCGCCATCGCCCTCAAATCGGGCAGCGAGGAAGTCGTGACGACGCGCCTGGCAAAAACCTGGCCGGCGCTGGCTTGTTTGCTGCTGGCCGGCGCACTGACGTTCCTGCCTCCCGTGTTCGAGCTGCCCCTGTTCGGCTACCTGTCCATCGCGCTGCTGCTGATCGGCGCCATCGCCCTGATGCCGCAGCTGGCTGCCGTCGTCTTCCGCTTCCTGCAACGCGCCTGGCTGCGCACGGAAACGAGCAAACATGCGCCCGTGCGCGGCCTGACCCTGGCCCGCCTGGCGAACGCCTCGGGCCAGGCCGGCATCGCCCTCGGCGGCGTGCTGTCGAGCTTTAGCCTGATGGTGGCGATGGCCATCATGGTGTCGAGTTTCCGCGTCTCCGTCGACGACTGGCTGCTGCAGATCTTGCCCGCCGACGTGTATGCGCGCACGGCCGCCAGCGGCGGCACGGCAGGCTTGAACCCGCGCGAACAGGCCAGCATCACCGCCTTGCCCGAGGTGGCCAGGGTGGATTTCCAGCGCGTGCGTTCGCTGTCTCTGGCGCCCGACCGCCCTAACGTGGCGCTGCTGGCGCGTCCCATCCATTTGCAGGACCCGGGCAAGAGTATGGTGCTGGTGGGCGACACCCTGCCCGTTCCCAATGGCGCGAAACCCGTGTGGCTGTCCGAAGCGGCGGCCGACCTGTACAACGTCAAACCTGGCCAGCAGATAGCCCTGCCGCTGGCGGGCGGCTTGCACCAGTTCTTTGTGGCCGGCATCTGGCGCGACTATGCGCGCTCGTCCGGCGCCATCCAGATGCCGCTCGACGATTATCGCGCCCTGACCGGCGACAATGATGTGAGCGATGCGGCCCTGTGGCTGGCCAAGGACGCCACGGGCGACGCGCTGCAACAGCGTTTGAAGGCCCTGCCGTTTGGCGCCAGCCTGGAAGTGTCGAACCCGTCGACCATCCGCGCCCTGAGCCTGCAGATCTTCGACCGCAGCTTCGCCGTCACCTATCTGCTGGAAGCCATCGCCATCGTCATCGGCCTGTTCGGCGTGGCCGCCACGTTCTCCGCGCAGACCCTGGCGCGCGCGCGCGAATTCGGCATGCTGCGCCACATCGGCGTGACGCGCGGGCAGATTTTATCCATCCTGGCGCTCGAAGGCGGCGCGCTGACGGCGCTGGGCATCGCCACCGGTTTTGTCCTGGGCCTGTTGATCAGCTTTGTGCTGGTCTTCATCGTCAACCCGCAATCGTTCCACTGGACCATGCAGCTGCACCTGCCGTGGCCCTTGATCGCCACCGTGGCCGGCGCTCTGCTGACGGCGGCGGCCGCCACGGCGCTGATCGCGGGCCGCCAGGCGCTGTCCGCTGGCCCCATCCGCGCCGTCAGGGAGGACTGGTAATGCGCCATACTTTCATCTTGCTGCTTGCGCTGGCCCTGCCTGCGTTGGCCGCGCCACCCGCCTTCGCCCCCGTCACGCCGCTGCCGGCCGGCCAGACCCTGCGCCTGCCGCACGACTTCGGCGCCCATCCCGCCTATAAAACGGAATGGTGGTATGCCACGGGCTGGGTAAAAACCGCCGGCGGCGAGCAACTGGGCTACCAGATCACCTTCTTTCGCAGCGCCACCGCCACCGATACGGATAACCCCAGCGCGTTCGCGCCCAAGCAGCTGATCATCGGCCACGCGGCCCTGTCCGACCCGAAAGTGGGCAAGCTGCTGCACGACGAGAAAAGCGCGCGCGAAGGCTTCGGCCTGGCCTACGCCAAGGTGGGCGACACGGACGTGAAACTCGACGACTGGCGCATACGGCGGCAAAAAGACGGTACTTACCAGGTCAGCCTGGCCGCGCGCGACTTTTCGCTACAGCTGACCCTCGCCCCCACCCAGCCCGTGCTGCTGCAGGGCGAGAACGGTTATTCGCGCAAGGGCGCGCGGCCCGCGCAATCGAGTTACTACTACAGCGAGCCGCAGCTGCGCACGACGGGCACGATCGCGCGCGCGGGCGGCAAGCCGGAAGCCGTGACGGGCACCACCTGGCTCGATCATGAGTGGTCGAGCCAGGTGCTCGATGCGGACGCCAGCGGCTGGAACTGGATAGGCGCCAACCTCGATGACGGCGGCGCCCTGATGGCCTTCCAGATCCGCAGCAAGACAGGTGCTAAACTATGGGCGCACGCGACATGGCGCGATGCGTCCGGTAAGATGACGCAGTTCGCGCCCGGCGACGTCGATTTCACCCCCACGCAGCTGTGGCGCTCGCCCCGCACGCAAGCCGAATACCCGGTCGCCACCGAGATCCGCACGGGCCCCACGCGCTGGCACATCAAGCCGCTGCAGCCGGACCAGGAGCTCGATTCGCGCCGCTCGACCGGGGCCGTGTACTGGGAAGGCGCCGTGACGGTGGAGCGCGACGGCCAGCCGGTGGGCCGCGCCTACCTGGAAATGACGGGCTATGTCCAGCCGATGAAGTTATAAGCACTACCGAATATGTAAATCAAAGCGAAAAACAATGACAACCAGCACAGAAACAGGCAGCACCAGTTCAACAACCGCGGCAACCGCCGCAAGCACTGCACCCACGCCCGACACCGGCACCAGCCGCGAACTGAAAAAAGGCAGCCTGGCCGCCTTCAAGGGTTTGATGCCTTTCCTGACGCCGTACCGCAAGCAGTTCTTCCTGGCCGGTATCGCGCTGGTGGTGGCCGCCGCCTCGACCCTGGCCATTCCCGCCGCCTTCAAGCAGATGATAGACCTCGGTTTCGGCGGCGCGGCCGGTTCAAGCAGCATCCAGCACGTCGACCTGGTCTTCCTCGCCCTGTTCGGCGTGGCGTCCATCCTGGCGCTGGCCACGGCGGCGCGCTTCTATACGGTGTCGTGGCTGGGCGAACGTGTCACGGCCGACATCCGCAGCGCCGTGTACCGCCACGTGGTCACGCAAAGCCCCGCCTTCTTTGAAACGACGCAGACGGGCGAAGTCCTGTCGCGCATCACCACCGACACGACCCTGATCCAGGCCGTCGTCGGCACCAGCATCTCGATGGCGCTGCGCAATGTGCTGCTGTTCCTCGGCGGCCTGGTGATGCTGTTCGTTACCAGCGCCAAGCTGGCCGGCATCATCATCGGCTTGTTGATCCTCGTCGTCGTGCCCATCATTGTGTTTGGCCGCCGTGTGCGCAAGCTGTCGCGCGATTCGCAAGACCGCATCGCCGACGCGTCGGCCATGGCCGGCGAAATCCTCAACGCCATGCCGACCGTGCAAGCGTTTACGCACGAAAAAATCGAATCGAAACGCTTCGGCGACTCCGTCGAAGGCGCCTTCATGACGGCCATGCGCCGCATCCGCGCCCGCGCCCTGCTCACCATGATCGCCATCCTGCTCGTCTTCGGCACCATCGTGTTCGTGCTGTGGCTCGGTGCGCGGGCCGTGCTGGAAGGCTCGATGACGGGCGGAGATTTGGGCCAGTTCATCCTGTATGCATCCATCGTGGCCGGCGCCATCGGCGCCCTGTCCGAGGTGATGGGCGAAGCGCAGCGCGCCGCCGGCGCCACCGAGCGCCTGCTGGAACTGATGGCCGTCAAATCGGAAATCGAATCCCCGGCCACGCCGCTGCCGCTGCCCGCGCGCGCCGCCACCGGCGCCGCGCTGTCGCTGGACGACGTCATGTTCTCGTACCCTTCGCGCCCCGATACCCACGCACTCGATCACGTCAGCCTCGACATCCGCGCTGGCGAAACGGTGGCCGTCGTCGGCCCGTCCGGCGCCGGCAAGACCACGCTGTTCCAGCTGTTCCTGCGCTTTTATGACCCGCAAAGCGGCAGCATCCGCCTCGATGGCGTCGATATCAAGCAGCTGGACCTGCACACCCTGCGCGACGCCATCGGCATCGTGCCGCAAGACACGGTGATCTTCTCGGCCGACGCCATGGAAAATATCCGCTACGGCCGCGCAGGCGCGAGCGACGCGGAAGTGATCGCGGCCGCCAAAATGGCGGCCGCCCACGAATTCATCGAGCGCTTGCCGAACGGTTATAAATCGTTCCTCGGCGAACGGGGCGTGCGCCTGTCCGGCGGCCAGCGCCAGCGCATCGCCATCGCCCGCGCCCTGCTGAAAAACCCGCCGCTGCTGCTGCTCGACGAAGCGACCAGCGCGCTGGACGCGGAATCGGAACGCCTGGTGCAAAAGGCGCTGGAAGCGGCCATGGTCGGCCGCACCACGGTCATCATCGCCCACCGCCTGGCCACCGTTCAGCGGGCCGACCGCATCATCGTCATGGAGGACGGCAAGATCGTCGAGACGGGCACGCACGCGTCGCTCGTCGCAATGAAAGGCATTTACGCCAACTTAGCTGCCCTGCAATTCCATCACGTACAAGTCAATTAAACAGAACCATCATGAACGCACTTTTCCACGCCAACCTGGGCATCACCGATTTCTGGACCTTTTTGCTGGGGACCATCTTCATCGTCATCCTGCCCGGTCCCAATTCCATGTATGTGCTGTCGGTCGCGGCCCAGCGGGGCGTGCGGCCCGCCTACCAGGGCGCTTTCGGCATCTTCGCCGGCGACCTGATATTGATGGTGCTGTCGGCCTGCGGCGTGGCCTCCTTGCTGAAAGCCAGCCCGGCCCTGTTCTACGTGGTGAAATACATCGGTGCGGCCTACCTGGGCTGGATCGGTCTGCAAATGCTGATCGGCTGCTGGCGCAAGCTGCGCGCGCCAAGCTCCGTCGACGGTGAAACGCCTGCCGCGCCAGCGCCCGTCAAGGAAAGCGATCCATTCCGCAAGGCGCTGATCATCAGCCTGATGAACCCGAAAGCGATTTTGTTCTTCATCTCGTTCTTCATCCAGTTCGTCGACCCGGCCTTCCCGAATCCCGTGCTGTCCTTCGTCGGCCTGGGCCTGATTTGCCAGGTGATCAGCTTTACCTATCTGACGGCCATCATCTTTGTCGGCGCGCGCCTGGCCGACACCTTCCGCCGCCGTCGCCGCCTGTCGGCCGGCATGGGCGGCGGCGTCGGCGCCATGTTCATCGGCTTTGGCGCGAAACTGGCCACGGCCACCTTGTAAGGAATACACCGTGAACGAGCTTGAACTGCGCCAGCGCTGCCATACCGTCCTGCCCGGCCACCGCCAGCCAACGCCAGCGGCCACCTTCGCGGCCATGGCCGCCTGGTGCGACGCCAACGCTGTTGCGCACGACACCTACGGCGAAGGCGCGCTGATCGAACAGTTCGAGAACAAGATCGCCAGCCTGCTCGGTTTCGAGGCGGCCGTGTTCTGCATCACGGGTACCATGACGCAGGTGACGGCCCTGCGCCTGGCCTGCCAGGACCGGGGCTCGCGCCTGGTGGCGCTGCACCCCACTTCGCATATCCTGCGCCACGAGCGCGGCAACCACGAATTGCTCGACCACTTCAAGGGTTTGATACTGGGCGACCCGCACCGTCCGTGGACGGTGGACGACTTGCGCGCCGTGCCCGATGCCCTGGGCGCCGCGCAGGTCGAGCTGCCGATGCGCGAAATCGGCGGCCAGTGTCCATCCTGGGAAGCGTTGAACGACATCAAGCGGCACTGCCGCGACCACAACATCCATTTGCACATGGATGGCGCGCGCCTGTGGGAAGCGCAAGCGGGTTTCAACCAGTCCCTGCCCGCCATCTGCGACGGTTTCGATTCCGTCTACGTGTCGCTGTACAAGGGTATCGGCGGCCTCGGCGGCGCCGTGCTGGCCGGCAGCCGCAGCTTCGTCGAACGGGCGCGCGAATGGTTCCGCCGCCAGGGAGGCAACATCGTGCACCGCACGCCCTACGTGGTGGCCGCCGCCATGCAGTTCGACGCGCGCCTGGCCGCCATGCCGCGGTATTTTGCGCGCACGCAGTGGCTGTACGCGCTGCTGCGCGATTTTCCATCGATTGCCGTCAATCCCGCCGCCCCGCACGCCAACATGCTGCACCTGCACTTGCCCGTCTCGCGCGAGCGGGCCATCGCCATCCGCAACCAGGTGGCGGAAGACCACGGCATCTGGCTGTTCGGCCGCGCCAGCCACGCTGCCCTGCCCGGCCACAGCGTGGCGGAATGGTATGTGGGAGATAACTTGCTGGAACTGCCCGACGACACCGTGCGGCTGGCCCTGACCCTGCTGGATCAGGCCATGCGCATCAAAGCCTGAGCGGCGTAGGTCGACATAGGTCGGGGTAGGTCGGGTTAGCGCGCAGCGCGTAAGCCGACAACATCCGAAAACCCATGAAAGGCTGGGGTCTGACCCCGAAAAAAAAGCGCCCGAAGGCGCTTTTTTCATTTCATGGCGGCCGGGTCGGCCGCCACTACCTGCTTAGAACTTGTAGTTGTAAGCGAGACCGATCAACTGCATGCGGGTCTTGAACAGGCCCTTGGTGGTTTCACCGTTGCCGGTGCAGCCAGGGGTTACCGGCGAGCAGTCATTCTTGTAATTGACGCTGGCATCCTTGAAGTCGATGAAGCTGTAAGCCAGGTCGAGCGAGGAATTGGCGTTCAGCTTCCAGTTCGCGCCGATCGAGTACTGCATGCGGTCGCTATCCGGCAGCGCTGGATGACGCAGCTCGGCGCTGCGCACTGGCGCCTGGTCATGCGCGATACCGGCGCGCAGCAGCAGGTTTTCGCTGTATTTGTAGTTGGTGCCCAGCGAGACGCGGTAGGTGTTTTTCCACTGCTGGCGGATGCGCTCGGCGCCTTCGGCCGTCGGCGGGAACTGGATGTCCAGGTTCTGCAGGCGCGAAGTGCGGGTCCAGGTGACGTCGCCCATCAGGGCCCAACGATCATCCATCTGATGGAAGGCGTTGATCGACAGGGTTTCCGGCGTGCGCACTTCGACCAGCGCCTTGGAATTGACCTTGTTCGATGCCTTGGCGATGAAGGCATTCACGGCGGCGTTGTCCGACACTTGCGAGAAGTCCCAGATCGTGTCGCCTTTCAGCTTGTGCGAAATCGACGAACGGTAGGCGATACCGAAACGCGTGCCTTCATTCATCTGGTACAAATAGCCGAGGTTGAAGCCGAAGCCCCAGTCGTCGCCATCCATCGAGGCATGGCCATCCTTGGCGCCCTTCAGCGCGGCGCCGGCTGCCTGCGCGGCGGCCAGGCCCTGCGTCTTGGCGATATTGGCCAGGAAGGCTTGCGACGCGGCTGGCGCGTGCTGGGCCAGGAAGGCCACGGAACCCGGCACGTCGACCGCCTGGCCCAGTTCCGCCTTCATGTGTTCGGCGGTGACGCCGAAACCGAAGGAATGGTGTTCATTGACCTTGAAGGAAACGGAAGGATTGAGGGCGATCGCTTCGAGCTTGATGTTGGTGATCGCATAGCGGCCGCTCCAGTCATTGCCGTAATCGAGCTTGGCGCCGTAAGGCACGAACAGGCCCATGCCGACGGTCCATTGCTCATTGAGCTTCTTGCTCGCATACAGGGCTGGCGCGAAGACGGCGTCCGGCGCGTAGTCCTTGGTCGTGCCGCCCGGCGTGCGGCCGGTGAAGGTCTTCGAACCCGTGTCCTGGTAGGTCGAATGCGGTACCACCAGGGTGCCGCCGCCCAGGAATTGCGTGCCTTCCAGGCGCGACATGCCGGCCGGGTTGTAGAAAATGGTCGATGCGTCGGCCGCTTCGGCGCCGCTGGCATCGGCCGAGCCCTGGGCGGAAACGCTTTGCGAGCCGAAACGGTAGCCCGATGCTTGTGCGGTGGAGGAGATGCCGGCGAACGCGGCAACGATCAGGAGGGGCAGATATTTATGTTTCAAGTTAGTCTCTCTTTATTATATGAAGGTCTTCGGCACACTATCGCGGGCATCTCAAGCCGCCCCGTCTTGCACTTTTCTTGCCGCCGTGAACTCCAATTCACTGACGGCATGAGCGAAGCATATAATATTTTTTAGAAAAAAGCGAACGTTCGCTCTTTTTATGAAACAGCGTTGTTTTCCACGCCAATCACGGCGTTCTACAGGGCCAGCACCGGGGCTGGAAGCGGTATCAGAAAGCGCTGGTGCATCAGCGCCAGCATCTGTTCGGAGGGCACGGGGCGCGAGATGAAATAGCCCTGCACTTCGTTGCATTGCAGCGTGCGCAGGATGTCGAGCTGCTCGCGCGTCTCCACGCCTTCGGCCACCACGCTCATGCCCAGCGCGTGCGCCATCGACAGGATGGCGCGCACGAAGACCTCGCCCTGCTCCGAGCGGCCCAGCTCCATGGTGAAGGCGCGGTCGATCTTCAAGCCATCCATGGCGAACTTCTGCAGCTGCGACAGCGAGGAGTATCCGGTACCGAAATCGTCGACCAGCAGGCGCACGCCCAGCGCGCGGATGGCCGACAGCTGCTCCACGGCGCGGTTCTGTTCATCCATCATGGCCGATTCCGTGATTTCCACCTCGATCAGGCGCGCATCGATGCGGTGGCGCGTCAGCGCGGATGCCAGCACCTGGTGCACGTCGCCACGCCCGAACTGGCGCGCCGACACGTTGATCGACACGGGCACCAGTTCCAGTCCGCTCGCCTGCCAGCGCGCCATCTGCAGGCACACCTTTTCGATGACGACTTCGCCCAGCTGCGAAATCAGGCCGCTGCTCTCGGCCACGGGGATGAATTCCAGCGGCGGCACCATGCCATGCTGCGGATGGTGCCAGCGCACGAGCGCCTCCATGCTGCACAGCTGTCCGCTCATGGCGTCGACCCGCGGCTGGTAGACGACGAGGAACTGGTCCAGCTCCAGCGCCGCCACCAGGCTTTGCTCGAGTTCGCGGCGGCTGCGGATGGTTTCGAACAATTCGGGCTGGAAAAAGCGGTGATGGCCCTTGCCCGCCACTTTGACGGCATACATGGCGATGTCGGCGTTCTTCAGCAGCACGTCCGTTTCGGCGCCATCGCGCGGATACAGGCTGATGCCGATCGAGGCGCCCATCTTGTGGCGTTCGCTGCCCAGGTAGAACGGCTCGTCGAAGGCGATGGCGATGCGCTGCGCCACCTGTTCGGCGCGGCTGTCGTCTTCCACGGGGTCGAGCACGACGACGAATTCGTCGCCGCCCAGACGCACCATGTGGTCGCCCGGCCGCAGCACGGCTTTCAGGCGCAAGGAGGCGGCGCGCAGCACCTTGTCACCCTCGGCGTGGCCCTGCGTGTCGTTGATATCCTTGAAGCCATCCAGATCGATGAACAGCAGCGCCAGCATATGCCGCGCGATGGCGGCGCGGCCCAGGGCACCGGGCAGGAATTGCTGCAGCCAGTAGCGGTTGGGCAAGCCCGTCAAGCCATCCTCGTTGGCCAGGCGGCGCAAGTCGCGCTCGTGCTCCTTGGCCGTGCTGATGTCTTGCAAGGTGACGGCCAGGCGGTCGCCGCTGCGCACCACGCGCCGGCGTATCCAGCGCAGCTTGAACGGGTTGCCCTCCGGCAGTTCGATCTCTTCCTCGGAAAAACCGGAGACCATGGCGGCCCGGTAATGATGGATCAGGTCGCGGAAATACGGCTCGTGGGCGCGCGACTGCAGGCGCATGCCCAGCAATTGTTCGCGCCGCACGCCAAAATAGCCGGCGCCCGGCTCGTTGCAATCGACCATCTCGAAATCGAGGATGCTGCCGTCCGCGCCGCGCAGGGCGGCAATGATATAAAAGCCGTCGCTCGTGCCTTCGGTGGCCATGCGGTAGGCATTGCGCACGCCTTCGGACTGGTGGTGGCGCCACGCCAGGCGCAGCGACAACATGGTGGCGATGGCGGTAAAGGCCAGCAGCAGCATGGTGACGGCCAGGGCGATGCCGATATAAATCGTGCGCGTTTCCTCGTAGGGGTGCAGCATTTCGCCATCCGACAGTCCGACCACGGCCGTAAACGGATAGGCTTTCAGCGCCTGCCAGCCCACGTAGCGGCTTTGCTTGTCGGAAAAAGAGATCCTGCCGCTCGAATGCAGGGCACCGCTCTCCGTTTCCAGGAAGCTGGTGTCGAGAAACGGCGTGGCTTGTGCGCTCCGGGCCGGCAGCACGCGCGAGCCGAGGCGCGTGCTGAACAGCTCGCCCTCTTCGCCCACCATGGCGGACATGCCGAACTTGCCGAAACTGACGCTGTTATAGAATTCGGAAAAATAGCTGGAATGAATGGAAATGAGCAGCACGCCGTCGAAATTGCCATCCTCGTCTTCCAGCCGGCGCGTGAAATGCACGAGGCTTTCGTCGGCGCCGGGTACCGTGGCAGCATCGTCCGCATTGGCCGCATTGGCCCGCCCCAGGGCGATGCGCAGCGCGCTGGAATTGCTGCGCCAGTGGCGCAGCAGGAAATCGCTGCGCTCGTTGACCCGCAGGCGCTGCAGCGGCGCCGTGGCCGTCACGGGATGGCCCTTGCGGTCAAGGATGGCGACGATGGCAAATTGCGGCAAGGCATACATGCCCTGCGTCTTCAATTGATCGAGACGCAGCTGGCCGCGCGAATTTTCCCATTCATACTTGAGCTGCAAGGTCAGCTGGTCCATCTGCTCCAGGGTGCGCAGCAGATACTGGCCATACGCTTTCGACAGCGAAGACACGCTATCGATCGCCTGCTGCTGCGCCACCTTCTTTTCCGCCTCCAGCTGCAGCAGGGTGGCCGTCCACAGCACGGCGCACAGGACCAGCCCCAGCAAGGGCCAGGCGAGGATCAGGCGCAGGTTGGCCCTGAGAAAATCGGCCCTGCTCATCTCCACCATGGCGCCGTTATTATTGTTTACAAATTGTCGCAAGAACATGGTGCAGCGTCTGCCGTTTCTATGTATTTCTTTAAGGACACACAAATTACCACAGAGTCATGTTTGCAGGTAAGACAGCAGCGTAATTATGTGTGCGGGCCGCATCCCGCCTGTCGCGCCTGCGTTACAATCACCATCCTTACCGTTGGAGAAATACATGCAGCAATATCAAGATTTGATCAAGACCGTGCTCGAAACGGGCAGCTGGCAAGACAACCGCACGGGCATCCGCACCCTGAGCGTGCCGGGCGCCATGATGCGTTTCGACTTGGCCAACGGCAACTTCCCTGCCGTGACGACCAAGAAACTGGCTTTCAAATCCGTGATCGGCGAATTGTGCGCCTTCCTGCGCGCTTCGCGCAACGCGGCCGAGTTCCGCGCGCTGGGCTGCAAGGTGTGGGACCAGAACGCCAATGAAAACGCGCAATGGCTGGCCAACCCCTACCGCGAAGGCGAGGATGACCTCGGCCCCGTGTACGGCGTGCAATGGCGCCGGTGGCCCGCATATAAACTGCTCGACGCCGGCCAGCCCGCGCAAATCGCCGACGCGCAAGCGAACGGTTTCACCTTGGTCGCTCCCATCGTCGAAGAAGGCGTGCAAAAAGTGCTGCTGTACAAGGCGGTCGATCAGTTGCGCGAATGCCTGGACACCATCATGACGAACCCCGGCAGCCGGCGCATCCTGTTCCACGGATGGAACCCGGCCGTGCTCGATGCCGTCGCCCTGCCCGCCTGCCATTTGCTGTACCAGTTCATCCCGAACGCCAGCACGCGCGAAATCTCGCTATGCTTATATGTGCGCAGCAACGACATCGGCCTGGGCACGCCGTTCAACATCGCCGAAGGCGCAGCCCTGCTGCATCTGGTGGCGCGCCTGACGGGCTACACGCCGCGCTGGTTCACCTATTTCATCGGCGACGCGCACATCTATGAAAACCACCTCGACATGGTGGAAGAGCAATTGAAGCGCACGCCGTTCCCGGCGCCCAGGTTTGTCATTTCCGACCGCGTGCCCGAGTACGCCAAGACGGGCAAGTACGAGCCGGAATGGCTGGAAAAGATCGAACCGTCCGACTTCTCGCTGGAAGGCTATGAACACCATGCGCCGATCAAGGCGGCGATGGCCGTCTGATGGCGGCCGCACCGCTGGCAGCCCTGCACCGCAAGCTGTTTGACGAGACGGACGGCGTTAAGTTTTCCAAGCTGAAAGACCGGTTGCTGAAAAAGCATGCGGCCGAGGAGCGGCAAGCCGTGCTCGACATCCTGACCGCCTACGCCAGGGAAGGCCAGTTGCTGCACTGGCGCGCCTTCCTGATGACCGATATCGTCGCCCTGGCCGAGCCGGGAGAATACGGCGACTTTTTCAGCTGGAGCCTTGAGATGGACGGCCTCGCCTACTGGGGCGTGGATGGCATGCTGAAAAGCATGGGCAAGGAAGCCTATGCCCGGCTGGTGGCCCTGGCAGCGGCGGAAGATGCCAAGCTCAGCGTGCGCGCCAAGGCCGTCAAAAGCCTGGCCGTCTTCAGCCGCCAGCCTTTCGATGCCGGCTTGCCGACAGACCCCGGCCACTGGAAGGCCGAGCGGCTGGGCCTGACCGATGTTCTGGCCTGGCAGCGCGATGGCTACCCGGATGGCGCAGGCCATGCGCTGCCCGTCACGCATGCGGCGCTCGAGGACCCGCGCTCGCCGCTGGAAAAGGCGGCGGCCAGGCTGGAGAAAAAACTGGCGGCCAGACGCAAGAAGGAGCAGGACCTGGCCCAGCCATCGAACTGGCTGACCATCGCCAGCGCGGCCGATATGGCCGGCATCGCGCAGCGCTGGACCTTGCCGGAGCACTACCGGCGCTTCCTCGCTTGCCATTCGCCGCTGCGGGTGTATATCGACAGCCCACTGTATTTCCAAGGCTTGAGCCTGTACGGCGCGGCCGAGCTGGTCAAGGCCCAGCACGGCTACGCATGGAACCCCGTCAGTCAGGAAACCATCGCCGGCTGGCCGGATCAGTACCTGGTAATCGCCGACGCGGGCGCCGACCCGTATTGCCTGGACCTGGGCAATATCGCCGATGGCGATGCGCCCGTATATCACGCCGAGCATGGCATGGGCGCATGGCGCTTCGAGCGCCATGCGGACAGTTTCATCGACTTCCTGAACGAGATCGCGGCAGCGGCCTAGCCTGGTTCGCCTCCCGGTCCGCCCGGACCGGGACCGCCAGGTCCGCCTGGCCCGCGTCCGCCAGGCGGACCGAAGCGCGGTTCCCGTTCGCCCTCTTTCGCCGCCGACGTGGCGCCGCCCAGGCGGTACGACAACCCCACATAAATCATGCGTCCATCGAAGCGCCGCGTGCTCGTCTCGCGCAAGGAAGCGCTGTTGATGACGGTTTCCATCTTGTTGCTGCTGAACACATCGGTCACATTCATGACCAGGCTCAGCTGCGGTGTCACCGTGTGGCGCCAGCTCACATTCAAGGTGTTGTTCGGCGAGCGGTAACCCTGTCCCGACAGCGTCTTGCCCTGCATTTGCAGGGCCAGCTGCAACTGGTTGGCCGCATCGAACTGGTAATTGAGGCGCGCGCGGCCGCTCAGGGCGTTCGCCGTGCGCGTGCTGCGGTTGCCCAGGTCGTCGGAACTCGTCTGCTGGCTGCGCGCCAGGTTGCCGCTCGTGTTCAGGGTCAACGATGGTGTCAGCTTGCCGCTGACGCTGAACTCGAGCCCGCTCGAATGGCTGCCTGCGCCGTTTTCCCGCGTGGTCAAGAGCACATTGTCGCTGATAAAGTAGCGGTAATCGACGATGGCGTCCGTGTCGCGCCGGTGGTAGGCGCGCAAGCTGCTTTCCAGGCCCGCGATCTTCGTTTCATAGCCGATCTCGAACGAATCCGTCTGCGTGGGTTTCAGCTTCGGGTTGCCGGCCGACACATTGAACTCGTCGCGGTAGACCACGTACGGATTCAGGTCGCCCGCATTCGGGCGGCGGATGCGGTGCGCATAGCTGAAGCGCACATTGCTCTCGTCGCTGACCTTGTAGGTGGCGAACAGGCTGGGAATGTAGTTGACGTAATTGTTGCCGGCCTCGATGCCGCTCGTGATCTGGCGCACGTTCAAGTCCGTGTATTCGGCGCGCAAGCCGGCCAGCGCGCCCCAGCGTTCGGTCAGGCGCATCTGGTAGGAGCCATACAGGGCCACAGTGCGCTCGTCGAGCTCGAAACGGTTGCTGCGCATGGGGTTGACGATTTCCGCCAGGCTGGCCGGGTTGATGTCCGTATATAAAGTGTCGAAACTGCTCTTGTTGTCGGCCACCTTGTAGCCGAGCTTGGCCGTGCCGCCCGCCAGCGGGCGCTCGTAGTCGCCGCTGAAGTCGACGATGCGGTTGCCCGTTTCGCTGTGCTGGCGCGCGCGGCTGTCGAAAGCATTGACGGGCGTCACCGCGTAGGTATTCGCGTAATCGCTGTCGCTCTCGTTGGTCGACGACGACACGCGCAGGTCGATTTTGAGGGTTTCGCCCGGCAATTCTCCCTTGTGGTCGTAGCGCGCCCCCCAGCTGTAGTTGCGGCTGTCGCCGTTGCGCACAGTGCTGCGCACATAGTCGCCGATGGTGCTGCCCGTGCTGTCGCCATTGATGTAGCGGTCGAGCGAGCGCTGGTCGTTGCTGCGCCCGTTATACGACACGCTGGCGGCCAGGGTGTCGTTGGCGTTCAGGTTGTAATTGACGGTGCCGTGCAAGCCCAGCGAGTCGTTCAAGCCATTGCTGGTGGACTGCTGGCTGCTGGGGGCGAAGGCGCCCGTGCCACGCTCCAGGCGCTCGCGGCTGACCTCGCCCACGGAATTGCGGCCGTCATGGCGCACATTGATGCCGCCCTGGTAGCCCCACGGCCCTTCGTTGTAGGTGCCGGACACGGCACTGTTGTAGCGCCCCGCGATGCCCGCGTTCGCGTTGACGGTGGCAAAGCCGCCCGGCTTGCGGTTGCGCCGCATCACCAGATTCAGGATGGGGCCGCCACCGGCCTCGTTGCCGAACTGGGCGCCGGGATTGTTGATCACTTCCACGGATTCAATATCGTCGGCGGCCATGGCGTTCAGGGTGGCGCCGCGCGAATCGCCCTGCAGCATGGCCGACGGCTTGCCATCGATCAATATCTGCACATTGCTGCTGCCGCGCAGGGAGACGGACCCATCGGGATCGACGGCCACCGACGGCACATTGTTCAAGGCATCGGCCGCCGTGCCATTGCTGCTGCCGACGTCGGACTTGACGTCGTAGACTTGCCGGTCGATGCGGCCAGTGGGACGTTCGGCCGTCACGCTGACGGACGGCGGCGCGTCAACGGCGGGCGTCTTGGCAGGCGGCTTGACGACGGCATCGCCGGTGACGGTTTGCGCCTGGACAGCGGCGCCGGAGACGAGCAGGCTGCCGCCCGCCAGGCAATGGAAAAGAAGTTTATGCATTTGGCTAAAAAATAATCGAGACGCTACGGATGAGGCACTACGCCGCAGCGTGAGAGCACATGCCAAGCATGCCACGATTGCAAGGAGCAAAGCAAATGCGAACCATTGTTATTTACTTCAATTTACAAATCTCCGGCGCTTGTGGCATTCCAGCCTCATGCCATGCAGCTTGCGCTGCCCGGGATATCTCCGAAGCCCGCAAGCGTCGCAAGCACCGTGTTGCCATGGCCGGCACCCGCGTCGCGCACGTATTTGGGGGCCTGGCGCAGCTGGGGGCAAGCCGGTGCGCTGCGTGGACATGGTGCGAATCCAATCGCATTGCTGCCGCTTCGCCGCCCGCGCAACGAGCCGTTTCTCCAACATGGAGAAATAGCATCAAGTTTTCGCCGGCCTCAAAAACGGTACGCCAGGCTAGCCAGCAAGGTCGGATTATGGGGCGAAGACTCTGTCAGCGAAGCCCCCCCGCGGGTACGCCAGGCCAGCGTCATGCCTGCGCTCCACGCTGCGCCTGCATAGCGGACGCCGACGCCACTGCCGGCCAGCGTGCGCCGGTTGCCCGTACTCGCCAAGGCGTCCTTGTTGATGTCAATTCGTCCCATATCGTAGAAGACGAACGGCACCGCCGCGCCGCTTGAGTAGCGCACCTCGGCCTGTGCCAGCCAGCCATTGTCACCATACGCCTCGCCGTTCGGATACGCCCGCACACCGTTCACGCCCCCAAGGCCCAGCTTTTCGGACGGGTCGAGGTTATTCCCCGCGCGCTGCGCGGACAGGCGACCATAGAGGTCAATCTTGCTGTTGAGGGACTGAACGCGCGCCAGGTCTATGTTCAGCTTGGAGAACGCACCGGCCGTGCGGGCGCTCGCGCTGTCGATGGTCTCGCTTGCCTTATCCAGTCCGAGGCGGCCATGCACCCACGAGACGACGCCGTAGGTGATGCCGGCGTAAATGAACTGATCGCGCACGTCAAAGGACAAATTGACCGGCACGACTGTACTTCGCTTGTCACTTGACGACGAAGTCGCCCCTTGGCGGTCCTGCAGGGACTTGTGATCGATGCTTGCCGAGACGATCAGGTTGCGCGACTGTGAGCGGACGATCGGATAGCTCACCCCGACGCTCGCCACGTCCGCCGTGCCGCGCGCGCCAAGGGACGCGAAACTGCCTGCAAGTTCGTAGTATGAATGCGTGTAACTGGCGCGTCCGCGCAAGCCGCTGTAACCGATGGGTGCCGCATACGCCACCGATCCAAACCACATTTGGGCATCCGTATAGAGCGCCTGCAGGGAGAGTTGATCACCGAGCATGAATGGACTGTCGGCATCCAGACTCGCGTGAAGACGCGTGCGGCCGGTCGCCCGCGTGCCAAAATTGTCGATCCCCGCTTCACCCTTGTAACGATGATCCCTTTGCACGTCGACGATCAGGTCGCCAGTGCCGACCTCCTTTCCAGGGCGCATCAGCGGCGCCGTGATCACGCCGGGCTGATCGTTCAATAAAAGGGTCGTGCGCTCCAACAGGTGCGCCTCGATCAAGGCGCCCTTCGGCAGTGCCGACAGGAAGCCTTGCGCCCCTGACGTCAATGCGCCATCGCCCGTCGCCTGCACCAGACCGTAACGACCTTCGAGGATCTCGATGCGTAATTCGCCAGCGGACAGATCCTGTTGTGGCAGGTAAGCACGCGCGAAAGGATAGCCGGCTTGCTGATAACGGGAGGTAATGTGTGCGGCAAGCGCGGACAGTCCCGCGAAGTCATATGTCTTGCCTGTGACCGGGCCAAGGTCGGCCAGCAGTTCCGTACTCGGGATCTGCGTGTTGCCGCTTATCGTCACGCGCTGCAGCGTTATTTGCACGCCACCGGAAACCTGTGCCGCCGGTTGAGGCGCAGGCAGCACGCGCAGCGTGGGTGCCGCACGACTGGTCGGTTGCGGCAGCGTACGCGCATTTTCCTGCAGCAGCGTACCAGCATCAGGTAATTGCTGGGCAAGCGCGGGCATGCAGGCCGTGACGAACAGCGTCATCGGCAAAACAGTGGATGGATGCTTCATAGAATACCCATGTCCTGAAGGTGTCAGAGATTATTCGGCGCCGGGGCGTTGGAGGTATCGCTGCTTGCGCTGGCAGGCATGCGGATGCCGCCAGATACGACCATCACATCGAGATATTTGGCATCGCGGTTGGCACCAGCGCCTTGGGTCGACGACTGGCGCCGCCGCGTGGTGCTGGCCGGTGCCGCGTTAGCGCCCGTCCCCTCGCTCATGGCAGTCTGTGCTGTCCCCGACTGCGGCGCAGTCACGCTTTCAGCCACGGCGACATAGGCCAGCCCGCCGACCGCGGGCGCGGCAAACGACGACGTAATACCCGCCGCCTGCGGCGTAATCGTCGCCGCGGTTGCCGTTGCCGTTGCCGTTGCCGTTGCCGTTGCCGTTGCCGTTGCAGTCGAGTTTGCCCGGACTGGTGCCGTCAGTATCCTGCCTGTGCTTGAACTTGAAGCAGGGATAAGGTAATTGCCGGCATCTGCACCGCTCAAAGTGAGGCCGGTGACGCTGACCGGAATGGCAATACCGGCGGATGCCTGTGCGAATTTCGCTGATGCCGAATTAGCATCGAGCTTAACGGTATCGTTGGCGACGAGCCCTGAAAGCGTTGCTGGCGTTGCAATCATTGCCGTCGTCGTGCCGTCAGCCGTCTTGTCGGCAACGGCGAGACCGCTGACGGTAACAGGTTTCGGCGTAATGGCCGCCGTCATGCTGGCCGGCGCGCTCACGCTGTAATTCGCCGCCAGGCCCGTGCCGTCGCCCAGCTGGCCGCCGCTGACGGTCACGGTTTTGCCGTTGCCGGCATTCTTGTCGGCAAACGCGCCCGTCAATGCGCCCAGTGTCACGGTTTCATTGCCGACCAGCCCGGACAGCGCACCGCCGCTCAGCGTGGCCGCCGTGCCGCCGTCATAGATTTTATTCGCGGCCGA